>NZ_JAIQUM010000074.1 GCF_020075705.1 Metabacillus rhizolycopersici
ATAGAGTATTATAATATCAAGCGTATAAAGAAAAAATTGGCAGGCATGAGTCCCGTTCAATACCGGATTCATACCAGCCAATTAGCTGCTTAATATAAAACTCTAACTTTTAGGGGTCACCTCAGAACTAAGGGTTTTATTTATAAGAATTTATAAGTTTTGACTTCGAGAATTGTCTAGCGAAAGGCGCCTAGCCACTCTTGAATTTAAGGTCAAAAACACCTTCTATTCAAGAACGTCTTATTTGCCTGAGGCTGATCAAGGCGCTTGCGCTTTTCTTAATTAATCTAAAATTTTAACTTGAACTTCTTTTCTACCCCATTTTTTTGCATGTGATTCTGAAGGGATAAATACGTCGATTTCGTTGCCGTTAATGCCGCCACCAATATCGCCCGCAATGGCTTCACCATAACCTTCTACATGAACGGTAGAACCAAGTGGGATTACGTCTGGATCTACAGCAATTACCTTTTTATCTGGATTTGCATGTAAATCGATACCTGTTTTCGTTGTTCCAGAACAGCCTTCACAGTTTGCTGTATAAGCTGTTGCTTCTACTGTTAACACTTTTTCAGTAGATTTTTCAGTCGGTTCTGTTGTTTTAACTGTTACCTCTTTTTCGGTAGATGTTTCAGCCGGTTCTGTTGTTTTAACTGTTACCTCTTTTTCAGTAGATGTTTCAGCTGGTTCTGTTGTTTTAGCCGTTCCCTCTTTTTTAGCAGGTACTTCAGCCGGTTTTGATGAAGCTTCCTCTACTTCTGTAGTATTCTCTTGTTTTTTCACTGTTGCGATTGAAGATGAAGTTTCTTTGCCTTTATCCTTATGATCAATGATTAGCATGTCACCTGGTTGAATAATATGAGAGTTAATGTTATTCCACTCTTTTAAGTCATGAATAGAAAGGTTGTGAGCTTGGGCAATGTCCCAAAGTGAATCGCCTTTCAGTATTTCGTAGTATTCTTGAATCGTTAATTTATCTTCAGGGTGTATAAGATCATCTGTTAAGTCGTTCCATTCTTGTAATTCTTCCACTGACACCTCTTTTTGTTCAGCAATATCCCAAAGTGTGTCTCCAGTTTCTACTGTAATTTCTTCAGCTGATGCGTTCCCAGCAATCCCTACAGATAGAGCAGCAACTGTAATGATTGATAAAATGCTTTTTTTCATTTTATTTCCTCCTCGTTTAGCTAAGTTGTTGCTAATCAATGAGTCTTATCTTAACATGAAAAACGAGTTTTTATAGGACAAGGAGCTAACAGTTGTATGACGTTGTTACAGTTATGTTATAGACATGTTACAAACTGTACCATATGTGACCAGACGTACCAGCTTTAGCTAAAGTTTCTCCATTTTATCCTCAATAGGAAATCTCTACCGTAAGTCGTATTAGAGTATTAGTCATATATGACAACATCAATACTAAACATCTAAATCATTCGGCGGAGTTGATGCAAAACGTCAGAATGAATAGTAAGGGTAACTAGACTTACATTTTAAAAAATACATGGATCATCATCACTGTTTTTAGGCAAAGTATTCGATTTGGATTTTCTTAGACTTGTCTGTCTATTCTCTTAACCCCTTTGGGAAATAGACTTGTATCGATTTTTAGTGAATATAGATAGTAGAGTTGTAAATAAAATTAAGTTGAAAGAACTAATTATTTTCACATAAACATTATTTTTTTGTAATTAAATCTACATACAGAGTAAACATTTCTTTTCTAAAATGATGGTTGTATTCATATTTAACGAAGGAGATGGAGAAAATGAAGAAAAAATTATTGGTAGGTGCGGGTGTTGCGTTAACCTTATTATTGAGTCCTTTAAGTCAAACTTTTGCAGCAGAATTTACGACAGGGGATTTAAGAAAGGTTGATAATGTTGCCCACCGGGGTGCTTCAGCATATGCACCTGAAAATACGATTTCTGCTTTTGATAAAGCGGTAGAAATGAAAGCAGATTACATTGAAATTGATGTCCAACGAAGCAAAGATGGCAAATTAGTCATTATCCATGATACGACAGTAAACCGTACAACGGATGGTACTGGAAAAGTTGGTGAATTAACATTTGATCAGCTTAGAAGTCTTGATGCAGGGAGTTGGAAAGGTGAACAATTTGCAGGTGAACAAATTCCGACATTTGATGAAGTTCTTGAACGATATCATGGTAAAATTGGTATTTTAGTAGAATTAAAGGCTCCAGAGCTTTATCCTGGCATTGAAGAAAGTGTAGCTGAAAAATTACGAGAACGTCATCTTGATAAACCACAAAATGAAAAAATAATCATTCAATCATTTAACCATGAATCAATGAAAAAAATGAATGATCTCGTTCCGAAGGTTCCGATTGGTGTGTTAACTTCTTCAAGAGCACACACAACAGAACAAGCATTACAAGAGTTTTCAAGTTATGCCGATTATTTCAATCCAAATTATGGAATTGTAACAGAAGAATTAGTTAATCAAGTTCATTCACTTGGCATGAAAATAGGGTCTTGGACAGTACGAAGTCAAGAGGCTGCCGATTTTCTATTAGATATAAAAGTAGATGCAATCATAACGGATTATCCTGATTATGTAGATCCGAGAAATTAATATGCTTATCTAGCTAAGATGGAAAAGTAGATTAGTGCTGAACTGGTATTGAAATGGTTAGAAAAAAGGAAATGAATAGCCCACAAATTAATGAAGAGAATAATTTGTGGGCTTGTAAGTTGATAAGCGGAGTAGCGTTTTCTTATTGAATTAGAAGCATCTCATGACGAAACTATTTTTTAAATCGTGAATGAATATTGTTCTGTTTATATGTGCCAGCCTCACTAAATTCAAAAAGCTCCATTGAGAGTGCCAGATAGCGCTTATTGTATAAACTGGAAAAATGGTCCTTGATTGTAGCAAATACTTCATCACATGTAGCCTTTTTTATGTCATCAGGTCGACCGGCACCAATCTTTAATGTTGCATGAACAAATGCATCATCTTCTTCACCATCAGCAATATAATAATCATTAAGCTCAATTGCACGTGATCGAATTCCACCAGTAGGAAAGATAGGGGATTTAGCAATCAAGATCTTGTTTACCTTTTCTAGAAGAAGGGGTATATTTGCTTCGTCCTTAATGTTATTTGTATATTCAACAACAAAATGTGGCATCTAATTCCTCTCCAATATCATTATTAATCGGCCAGAATAGATTGAAACGGCAGTAAAACGCCTATTAAATAATGGGGGATTTATCTATACCTTTTTTAAAGGATAAGAAAGTATAAATTTTTTGACTTAGTTTTCGTGTCCAGCTCCAGTGCCTAGCCCCTCGAGGTCATAAGCCACTCAGGAATTGAAGGCAAAGAACACCTTCTATTCCTGAGCGTCTTATGCTTGTCGGGGCTGAACAAGGCGCTTGCGCTTTTCTTAATCCCCGACAATTGTGTTAACAAGTCGCCCTACGCCTTCAACTTCTGTAATAACGACATCGCCAACTTTCGTATCGACAGAGCCCTTTGGTGTACCGGTAAGAATAATATCATTTTTATTTAGTGTCATGAAACTACTTAAATACTCTATTAACATTGGAATACTAAAAACCATATCCTTTGTCGTTCCTTCTTGCGTAATCGTACCATTTACATATGTACGCAATTTTAGATTCATTGGATCTTGAATATCCTTTGCATCCACAAACCAAGGACCGATTGGTGTACATGTATCTCGATTTTTCACCCTTAAATTTGGGCGATAGTAATTTTCTAAATAGTCACGAATAGCATAGTCATTTGCGACAGTATATCCTGAAACATAATCGTAAGCATCTTCCTGTTTTATGTTACGTCCAGAACGGCCAATCACAACGCCTAGCTCACATTCATAATGCATGTATGTGACATCTGCAGGACGATATGTTTCTGCCTGATGCCCAATAAAAGTGTTTGGTCCTTTTAAGAATACTAACGGTTCGGTAGGTGCTTTAAATGCAAGCTCTGCTGCATGATCTGCATAGTTTAGACCTAAGGCAAAAACAGTTCTTGGTTCAATAGGTGGTAACCATACTACTTCTTCTTCACTAACAATTTGACCATTATCTAACTTAAGATGACCATCTGTTTCTACTGCATGATGGATCGCTCCTTTAAATGCTACACGTGCATGCTTCATTTTAAATCCTCCTTTAAAGGGCAATTTACTTCTGCTTTGACGATGTTCTCTAATGCGCCAATTCCTTCTATTTCAATTCTTACAAGATCGCCTTCCTTTGCGAATGGCGGATTTTCCGGTACGCCGACTAGTACTGTGTCGCCCTCGTATAAAGTCATAAATGATGTAATGTCAGATATAAGTCGTGCTACTGGACGAATTAAATTAGCCGTTGTGTTTTGTTGCTTTAACTCTCCGTTTATAAATACTTGAATTGTAAGTTGATTCGGATCAGCGATTACATCACGTTCAATGATCCAAGGACCTACAGGACAAAAACCATCTCTTGCCTTTTGGCTAATTGCTGGTCGATAGACACTTTCGTGTGGAATACTGACATCGTTTACGATTGTGTACCCTGACACATAGTCTAAGGCTTCTTCCTCAGCTACATTTGTCGCGTTTTTCCCGATTACAACGCCTAGGGCTGCACCGATTTGAAGCTCGGAAACATCTAGTGGTAATGGGATTGGCGTATGAAAACCAGTAATTGTATTAATAGGTTTTATATATAAAATAGGAGCTTTAGGCGATTGTTTATAGGGTGCTTCATTAACGGCATCACCTAAAGCAGCAAGATCACCCTTATAGTTTAATAAAGTACCATATACTGTTCCAGTTATTGGAGCCCCTAGGGGGATTTGTGCTGTAGTAAATTGATTATCATTTAAATACATTGAGTTGCTTGATGGTTCAACTTTTATTTCTTCCGTGTTTTGATATCCGTTAAACCTCACGATTGCTTTACTCATGATCTTCACTCCTTTGGAAATGTTTATTGACGATAATAAGAAAATAGATTGAAAGGGTACAGGAAAAAGTAAATCATATATAAAATCATATATGATTATTATATAATTTTCAAACTATTTAAAAAATTAATTCGGAGTTGAGTTTAAATAAACCTGGTAAACGTTTTTTACATCAACTTTGAGTGGTATTATACTTTTTTTGTATTCAAACCATACGTAATTTATATTTTTCTATCAAACTTAAAGCATGATAGAGTATTTTTTGAAAGGGTTTTCAAGAGGGAGTTTTCTGATCTTGAAAATTCTAAATATGGGGAGGAGTTCGATCAAGTCGGATAAGCAATGTAAAAATAATCGTTTAAATTATTATTATCCAATGTATTTGAAAGAAACAATCTTTGATCAGAAAATGATTAAGTAGATCTTTTAGTTGCTATGAAAAAGGGGTGCTGATAAAGATGAATCAATCGAGTGAGAATGTTATTTATGAAGAGAAGGATCAACATGTTAATTATGACAGAATAGCTAAAACTGAGGAATTTAAACAACTAGTCTCAGAAAAGAAAAGGTTTATTCTGCCGTATTCAGTTTTTTATTTGTCTTACTCACTACTGTTACCGTTTCTTACATTTTATACAGACATATTAAATCATCAAGTAATTGGAGATATTACATGGGCTTGGATTTATGGTTTATCTTTTATCCCTGTGTCACTATGGGTGTGTAGTTTTTATGTGAAAAAAGCTGCTTATTTTGACGGCAAGGCTAAAGAAATTTTAGAGAAAGAAGGTCTGTAAGATATGGGGTTAAATGTCATAATTCTATTTGCCGTTATAACAGTCGGGACACTGCTGATTACGTATTTTGCTTCTAAAAAAACAAAAACAGCTGGTTCGTTTTATACAGCTGGAGGTGGTTTGACAGCTAGGCAAAATGGTTTAGCATTAGCTGGTGATTTTATGTCTGCTTCTACATTTCTTGGATTGATCGGGGCTTTTGCGTTAACAGGGTATGACGGATTTTTCCTAATGTATCCTGCGCTTGTATCTTTCCTAGTTATCTTATTTTTAGTTGCAGAACCATTACGTAATCTTGGTAAATATACTTTAGGTGATATGATAACTTCTCGCTATAAATATAAGCAAGTCCGTGGTGTAACCGCAATTAATACAATCGTCATTTCAATCTTTTATATGCTTGGACAACTTGTGGCGGCAGGTGCTTTGTTTAAATTATTATTAGGTATTCCGTTTAATGTTTCGGTTATCATCGTGGGAATCGGAATGTTAGCGTTTGTTCTATTTGGTGGTATGACAGCAACAAGCTGGGTGCAAATCATTAAAGCAATCCTCTTAGTTGGTGGTACATTTATTCTGTTTATCATGGTGATGTGGCAATTGAATTTTGATTTTATAGGAATTTTCTCAGAAATGAAGTCGGCTACACCGATTGGAGCAGATTTCTTAAATCCTGGTGTAAAATATACTAGTGGTTGGGATGCGGCTTCCTTAACACTTGGCCTTTTATTAGGAACAGCTGGGCTACCTCACGTTTTAGTCCGCTTTCTTACGGTACCAAACGCTCAAGTAGCTAGAAAATCTGTCGTTTGGGTTATGTGGATCATGGGTGGATTTCATGTCATGGTTATTTTTCTAGGCTTTGGAGCTGCAAAGTTAGTTGGAGTTCCGAATATTATCGAGGCTAATGCAGCGGGAAATATGGCCGCGCCTTTGTTAGCGCAGTTAGTAGGCGGAGATCTTATGTTTGCCTTTATTTCAGCTGTTTCTTTTGCAACAATCCTAGCTGTTGTTGCTGGTATCGTAGTAACTGGAGCAACTGCTTTTTCACATGATATCTATAACGAAATTTTAAAAGATGGAAAAGCGACGGAGAAACAGCAAATGAATATGGTTCGTATATCATCAATTATCATCACAATTATTTCAATTACCCTATCATTATCCCTTCAACAATTTAATGTTGCATTTTTAGCCTCACTTGCATTTACACTTGCTGCAAGTTCGAATTTACCAGTTATTTTATTTACAATCTACTGGAAAAAATTCAATAAAACAGGAGCAATATTCGGTATGTTAGTTGGCTTAATCGGGACACTAGTATTGGTTGCGTTAAGCCCAAATCTGTGGAATCCTGTACCAGGGGTCGCTTTATTTACTGGAGAACCAATTTTCCCGCTTGCTTCACCAGGTATTATTTCGATTCCATTAGGTTTCTTAGCTTGTTATATTGGAACGAAAATCGGTGCAAGTAAGAAATCGGTCGAAGAGGATAACTTTTCGGAAATTCTCATCAAGTCGAATACAGGAAGTGATGTAAAAGGTGTAGTTCAGCACTAATTGCGTGTGCAAAGTGTGATTAACAGGATAGAAGCAAAGGAAAGAGGCTATCTCATCAGGATCATATCCTTTAAGATAACCTCTTTTCTTGTTGCTTAGGAATTTATAAAATTCTTGTACTCTAGTTAAGCACACGATATCCAGCTCCAGCGCTTTAGTACTATTCCTGATCAATAAATGCTTGTAGGGTGTTTAACTTATGCTGTCTTGCTGTAGCTTCAATTTTTTGTAAATCCTTCCCTTCAGATAATAATTCAATTAGCTGGTCATGCTCTTGAATAGATTTTGGCGTTCGTTTTGGATAAAATGTAAACTCAGATTTTCTTACGGTATCTAATCGTTCCAGCAACTGTTGGATATTGCTCAACAGGAGTTTATTAGGACAGAATGAATAAATGTAATTATGAAACTGCCTATTGAGTTGTCCAATTTTTTCTAGATCGAAACTAGTAAGAGATTCTTTCATCTCCTGATTATATTCTTTGAGCTTTTCGATTCCATCATGTGTCATATAGTTACAACTTAAGGCTGTTGCATAGCCTTCAAGGAGTGCCAAAACATGAAGTGTTTCTTTATATAAATCATCGTTGATACCTCGGATGATTGCTCCAACGTTTGGTTTGTATTCAATGAATTGCTCAGATTCTAACTGGTGAATAGCCTCGCGAACGGGAATATGGCTGGAGCCAACTTCTTTGGCAATTTGATCAATTATAATTCTTTGTCCTGGAACATAAACTCCGTCTACGATTCTTGAGCGTATGACATCATAAGCAATTTGTCGTTTATTCGTTTTTTTCCTCATCGATTAATCCCTACCTTCTATGAGAAAAATATATATGATTTCATATATGATTTCAAATGCAGAATTGATCCAATTCTTAACGGACAGTAAAACACCTACCTCGAAATTCACGAGCAACAAAGAAGGTAGGCGGGATAACTGTCCGTAAAAATCGGATAAGTCTTGCTTCATTAAAATTGTAATAGGATGATAGATAGATAAAGTTAGTGTGGAATCAACCAGTAACCTTTGGAAAAGATTCAATTAATCGATGAGCACTTTTGGATAAATAACGATCTTTCAGCCAAATAATCGCGGATTCAGACATAATAGAAGCGTCTTCTAGTTCAATCGTAAGAGTGTTATTAGATTGATGTGATAAAAGGGTCGACTTTGGTACGATCGTTGCTCCGACACCTGCAGAAACGAGTTGTAGCAACATAGAAACATCTGGACACTCAAGAACTACGTTCGGTTCAAAGCCGTGATTTCGACATTCATTGACGACAAGCTCAAATTGTCCTTTTCCATTTATACGGTGTAAGAGTAATAATGGGAAGTCCTTAATATCAATCATTTTGATGGAAAATTTGTTTTTTATTTGATCCTGCCAAGTATCTGGAATAACCAATACATAGGGTTCTATTGGGAAGCGAATCATTGAAATGTCGCTCATTTCTAATGGTAGCCGAGTTATCGCTAATTCAATTTCTCTGTTTTTTAACAATTCGCCAATGTAAGAGGTATCTCCTTCTCTTAATTGGAACGTTACTTGCGGATACTTTTCTCGGAATTTTCGGATACGATCTGGTAAGTAAGCAAAGCATGATTTACTTGCGCCAATGGAAAGTACGCCTTTAATCCCTTCATCTGTTTCTTTCACTTCCACCATTGTTTCACTTACTTGTGATAGGATTCTTTTGGCTCTTTTATAAAGAACTTTTCCTGATTCAGTTAAATCTAGTGTTCTCCCATTTCGATCAAATAATTTAACGCCAAGTTCTTGTTCTAATAGTTTAAGTTGCTGACTGAGAGGAGGTTGTGCCATATGAAGTTTTTTTGCTGCACGAGTTATTTGGCCTTCTTGAACAATTGTACAAAAATAGTGAAGTTGTTTAATATCCATTTTTGTCCTCCTTGAATTTCTTGCTGCTGATAAAATGAGTGGTGGTTTGTCATTTGAAAAGGTATAGATTTTAATGTGTTTTGTCCTAGTTCAATCCCTTTCTACATAACTAAACAGGAATATCCAATATTTTCATATAATTTACCACATGTTACACTTATATGAAAGGGTTTACATATAAAACTTCATAAAAAGTCGATTGGAAGGATAGTTAAGTAGGGATCATCCACATTATGCTGAAAGTAATGGTACTTTGTATTTTATCATGGATTTAAAAGGATGACCTGCAGAAAAAATTTAGATAAGAAGGTGGAGAAGATGCAATTTCATCAACAAATGATAAAAGAAGACGGGGCGCTTTATCTTGAAAACGAAAGGATGATTTTGACTTCATCATCTGTTTTTGGAACACTCCGTAAAGACTTGATTGAAAATATTGGAATGGATCGGATGAAAGGATTTCTAATTCGTTATGGATGGAATTTAGGAATGAATGATGCAAAGAAGATGCTTCAAAAAGACCTCCCCTCTATTAAAGATATTTTACGACAAGGTCCAGTTTTACATATGATGCAAGGGTATACGAAAGTGAAAACTTCACATCTTCAAGTAGATTATGATTCGAATGGTTCAGTAAAATCTGTTCATGTTGAAGGAAACTGGTATAGTTCCTATGAAGCAGAAGAACATGTTCATCAATTTGGAACGTCACCATTACCAGTTTGTTATACACTGATTGGTTATGCGAGCGGTTATTATTCTGGTATTTGTCAGCATACTGTTATTTTTAAAGAAATAGCGTGTAAAGCTTCTGGAAATGAAACCTGTCAATATATTGGTAAATCCCTCCACGAATGGGGTGGGCAGGTAGATAATGAATTACAATACTATGAAAATAAAACAATTGTAAAAGAATTAGAACAAACATATGAGAAATTGCTTGAAGAACGTAATAATCTTTCGACCACACTCTCGATTCATAAAAGATTAACAGAAGAATTAATAAGCGGTAACGATTTGCAATCAATTGTGAATATTGTTTTTGAAACAACGAAACGTCCAATTGTTGTTGAAGATGTGGAGTTCGCTCCAGTTTCATTTGCGGGTCTACCTTCTAGTAGAGCGGAAGAAGTAGTGTCAGATCATAAAAATGATCGGCAGAATGGGGAGGATTTAAGTGGATATGCTCATCAAACACATCATTTCACTTATCCACATTATCAGCGACTTGTAACATCAATTGTACTTGGAAAAAGGATTGTTGGCTATTGTTCGTTTATCTATGACAAAGAATCTAAGGAACATACAGAAGTGGATCAAATGATTTTGGAAAGAGTAGCAACGGTTTGTTCCCTTTATATGCTAAATGAGAAAAATTCCTTTGAAGCATTGGAGCGGGTGAAGGGCCATTTTCTTGAACAAATCATTAACGGGAGTTTTTCCTCGAAAGGAGAAATAGTAAAGCGTGGCCGTTATGTGAATATTCCTCTAGATCGGCCTTATTATCTTATTTCGCTAAAATATAGTCGCTTCAATGAAACATTGGAAAATGAGTTGCATGATCACGAACAGATTATGGAGTTCGTGTTCACCTATTTTAAAGGTTGTTCAAATGTCCTAATTGGACAACGTAATGGACACATTATTATCCTGATGCAAATTGATTCAGAAAACGAAAATATTGTAAATGTAAATAAACGATTTATGAATTCGTTAGCGAAACGTTTTTTAGATTGCTCGTTCAAAATGGGAATTAGCACTTTAGCTGAAGATATCGATCGAGCAAAAGAATATTACGAAGAGTCTATTACAGCATTGCGGATGTCTACTTCTTCGAATAGAATCATTTGTTTTGAAGAGCTTGGCGTTGTTGGTATGTTGATTCACGCTCAAAATAAGGAACCGGTCAAACAAAAGGCGAAACATTTATTAGGACCACTATATGAAAAGAAGCAGGATCATGCAGAGCTCATTAAAACTCTATATGTATTTTTGGCGAATTCCTGTAATCTCGAGAAGACGATGGATGAACTTATGCTGTCTATGAGTGGATTGCGTTACAGAATAAAGAAAATCGAAACTTTACTAGGAAAAGAAATTCGTCATCCGACTGTTGGCTATCAACTATTTATTACATTACAGGTTCTAATCGTAGAAGGAGAGATAAAAATAGATTAAGAAAAAGATAGATAGCTTAACTAGAACCAACAGAAGTTGTCTTTTAAATGTAGAATATTAGACAGGTATTGTCATAGAATCCATTGTTATTATTTAGTTAATCAAAATAATCAAATGACAATGGAGGTTGATTTTATGTTAACTGGTAAAGAGTATTTGGAAAGCTTGAGGGATGGTCGTGTTGTTTATTTGAATGGGGAAAAGGTGGAGGATGTTACAACACATCCGGCTTATCGAAATTCGGCAAGATCAATTGCACGGATGTATGATGCTTTGCATGATCCAAAAACGGCACCGATCCTTACGACGGAATCTGAATTTGGATTTAAAACACATAAATTTTTCAAAGCTTCAAAAAGTGCACAGGAATTATTGGAAGCAAGGGATGCCATGGCAGAGTGGTCAAGACTAAGCTATGGATTTATGGGACGTACACCTGATTATAAAGCAGCTTTTACAGGTTCTCTTGGACCATATGCAGATTTTTATGAGGGCTTTGAAGACAATGCTAGAAGATGGTATAAAAAAGCACAAAAAGATGTTCCTTTCTGTAATCATACGATTGTTAATCCGCAATTAGATCGTGGCCAACCACTGGAAAAAAATAAAGAAGTATTTGTTCGTGCTGTTGAGGAAAGAGATAATGGGATTATTGTAAGCGGTGCCAAAATGGTAGGAACATCTGCAGCATTAACAAATTATAATTTCGTAGCGAACTTTGCACCTGTTCTTCCAGGAGATGATAGCCATGCGTTAATCTTCTTTGTTCCAATGAATGCACCAGGTTTAAAAATGATTAGCCGCCAATCTTATGAAGAAATCGCAACAAAATTAGGAACACCTTTTGATTATCCACTATCAAGTCGTTTTGATGAAAATGATGCCGTAATTGTATTAGACAATGTATTCATTCCGTGGGAAGATATTTTAGCTTACAGAAATATAGAAATTACGAATGGTTTCAGACCTAAAACTGGTTGGCTGAATCGTTATACATTCCAAGGATGTACGCGTTTCGCTGTAAAACTTGATTTTATGGTAGGTTTGTTGATGAAAGCAACTGAAGCTGCTGGCTCAAATCAATTTAGAGGGGTACAGGCAAGCATTGGGGAAGTCATTGCTTGGAGAAATATGTTTTGGTCAATTTCAACTGCAATGGCACTTGATCCAGAAGAAGCGCCTAATGGATATGTATTACCTAATAGCACATATGCGACTGCATATCGTACATTTGCACCGATGGTTTGGCCTAAAATTAAAGAAATTTTTGCTCAAGTTGTTGCTGGAGGACTTATTCAATTGCCTTCAAGTGCACAAGACTTTTTAAATCCTGAAATTCGTCAATATTTAGATAAATACTATAAAGGTTCTGATGGGATAACTGCTGAGAAACGTGTTAAATTATTAAAATTAGTTTGGGATGCGATTGGAACAGAGTTCGGGGGACGTGGTGAATTGTATGAAATTAACTATGCAGGGAATCAAGAGGGCATACGTTTAGACACCCTTAAAATGGCAGATACAGCTGGTCAATCAGCAAAATATAAAGCATTCGTTGATCAAGCTTTAAGTGATTACGACCTGACAGGATGGACATCAGATACTTGGATAAATTCAGAGAAAAGCGCTGGAAACATTGTATTTAACTGATAGTTATTGAGCTAGATTATGAAGTATTTTAAGAATGAAGATTAAATGATAAAGGAAGGTTTGCCACTAGGAATGATTATCTCTGATGGCAAACCTTTTCTTGTTTGATCATTGTATGTTCATTATGTGTGCTTGTAATGGGACGTACCTATTTTTATGTAAACATCGTGACCATAAGATCTAGCGCTAAAGCCTATTCTATCTAAGGTCAGGCCATTCATGATGGGCTTATGTGGCCTAGACGAATCAAGTTAGATAGATCACTTGTTCTATATGTTTTTCATATACAAAACGAACATTTTCAATATTTTCCATATGGTTCACAGCGTGTTACACTACGTATGAAAGGGTTTACAGAAAGAGTTTTCGCAAAATATCCACTAATTTAAAGGAGAGATTTATAGTATGTCTAGATATGATGAAGCAAAACAAAGATTAAGAGGATCAATATCACCAGTCATTACTCCATTTAATGAAGATGGATCAATTGACTTCGAAACATTTGAAAAATTAGTCAATTGGCATATTGAAAGTGGAAGTCATGGTATTTCAGTAACTGGAACTTCCGGAGAACCTAGCTCGTTAACAATTGAGGAAAGAGTTCAGGTAATGGAAACAGCAGCAAAAGTAATCGATGGTAGAGTTCCATTTATTCCAGGAACAGGATCGACAAATCATAAAGAAGCTCTTTACTTAACGAAAAAGGCACAAGAAATAGGTGCAGATGCAGTACTTGTTATTGTTCCTTATTACAATAAACCATCACAGCATGCGTTATTTAAACACTTTAAGGCAATTGCAGATTCAGTTGATATTCCAGTCATTCTTTATAACATTCCAGGAAGAACAGCAGTTAATTTAGAGATTGACACAATGGTGAAATTAAAAAATGCATGTCCGAACATTATCGGTGTAAAAGAATCAAATAAAGACTTTGAACATATTAACCGTGTGTTGTTAAAATGCGGAAGAGATTTCAACGTATACTCAGGAATTGAATTGCTTTGCTATCCAATGCTTGCAATTGGTGGAGCAGGACATATTAGTGCAACAGCAAATATCATTCCTGATAAAGTGGCAGAAATTTATAACTTATGGGCTAAAGGTGAAATACAAAAATCACAAGATCTTCACTATGAAATCATGGAATTAAACGATGTCCTATTTAAAGATACAAATCCAGCACCAATTAAGGCTGCATTAGGAATGATGGGTAAAATCAAGCCAGTTTTACGATTACCGATGGATTTACCAACACAAGAATTGCAAGATGAAGTAAGAAGTGTACTTAAACAACACGTAGATCTACCTGAGAATGTTCTATCAAAATAAATGAAGAGATCTATTAATTTAAGACTATGAATATAGAAGCAATCAATGCTTCTCTGATTGCTTCTATACTGTAGTCAATTACCCATCACCGAAGAAGGAAACTTTTATCGGAAATATGTTAAAAGGGGTGAAAACTTTGGTAAACAAAGTTACTGAAAAAAGTAGTGTACAGACAAGCTTAAAAGTAGAAGATGTGAAGTTATATATTAATGGTGAATTTGTTCAGTCACAATCTGGTACGACATTTGGAAATAAAAGTCCTTTTACGAATGAAATTATTAATAACATTGCTGAGGGACATAAAGAAGATATTAATCTAGCAGTTGCTGCAGCGAAAGACGCGTCTGACAATACGTGGGGAACAATGAAAATTGCCGAACGTATGAAGTATATCAATCGTATCGCTGATCTTATTGACGAAGAAAATGAAGAAATTGCGAGATTAGAGGCAATTGATACTGGTCTACCGATTGGTCAAACAAGAAATATGGCTGCACGTGCCGCTTCAAACTTCCGTTTCTATGCAAAAATGGTAGAGTCTAGACTTCATGGGGATGCTTATCAAGTAGATAATGAGTTTATTAACTATACGATTTATAAACCATTAGGTGTTGTCGGTTTAATTACACCATGGAATGCCCCATTCATGTTAGAAACTTGGAAAGTAGCTCCGGCACTTGCAACTGGAAATACAGTCGTTTTAAAACCAGCTGAGCTATCACCATTAACAGCGAATAAACTAGCTGAAATTATTGATAAAGCTGATTTACCAAAAGGTGTATTTAATGTTGTTCATGGCTTTGGTGAAACAGCAGGCGATGCACTTGTTAAACACCCTGATGTTGAAGCCATTTCGTTCACTGGTGAGACAGTTACAGGAACAACAATTATTAAAAATGCCGCAGATACTTTAAAGAAAACATCGATGGAACTCGGTGGGAAATCACCATTAATCGTTTTTGAGGATGCAGATCTTGACCGCGCGTTAGATGCCGCAGTATGGGGGATCTTCTCATTCAACGGTGAACGTTGTACATCAAACTCAAGAGTGTTCTTACACAAAAATATTAAAGAAAAGTTTGTTGAAGCATTAAAAGAAAGAGTCCTAAATATAAAAATTGGTGATCCAATGGATCCTTCCACAGAGCTTGGTCCATTAATTGAAACAGGACATTTTAACAAAGTAAGAGAGTATATTGAGATTGCAAAACAAGAAGGCTGTGAAGTTGTTCAGGGTGTTGTGCCTGAGGAATTTAAGGCAGGTAACTATGTTCCACCAACATTATTATTAAATGCAACTAACGATATGAAAGTTTGTCAGGACGAAATTTTTGGACCTGTCATGGCGGTAATCGAATTTGAAACAGAAGAAGAGGTTATTGCAGTAGCAAATGACATCAAATACGGTCTTGCAGGGTTCGTTTGGACAAATGATATTAAACGCGGACATCGTGTAGCACAAGCAGTAGAAGCAGGGATGATCTGGATCAATTCACAAAACACACGTGATCTTCGTATTCCATTCGGAGGTACGAAAGCAAGCGGAATTGGTCGAGAGGGCGGACATTACGCAATCTTTGAATTCTATACAGAACCGACAGTCATTCATGTCGCAATTGGTGACCATCACATTCCACAATTCGGAAAGAAAAAATAAACCATCAACATTTAGGGGGGCAAATTCATGGGAGCAAAAACAGGCAAAGAGTATATTGAGCGTTTAAAAAAGGCAAATAACAATATTTATATTCACGGGGAAAGAGTAAAGGACGTTACAGAACATCCAGGTTTAAAGGGCGTCATTCAATCGATGGCAAACCTTTATGACCTTCAGTTTGAAAAACCTGAAAAAATGCTATATACATCGCCAACAACTGGTGAAAAAGTAGGGACTACATGGTTACAACCTAAAACAATTGACGATGTGATGGCAAGACGTGAAGCGATTCAGGAGTGGGCACTTACTTCAGGAGGTATGATGGGACGTTCACCTGACTACCTAAATGCAGAAGTTATGGCGATGGGTGTTTCTAATGAATTATTTGCTGAAGCAGATCCAATGTTTGCTGAAAATGCACGTAAATATTACGAATTTGCTAGAGAAAATGATATCAGTTTAACACATACGCTTATTCACCCTCAAGTGAACCGTGCAAAAGCACAGAGTGAACAAAAGGATGCAAACGTATCTCTTCATCTCGTGGAAAAAACGGACGAAGGAATCATTGTTGATGGAATCCGTTTGTTAGCGACTCAAGGTGGGATCACGGATGAAATACTTGTTTTCCCTTCAACTGTTAAAAAAGCGGGTGAAGAAGATGATCCATATTCATTAGCATTTGCGATTCCAAACAATACTCCAGGTCTGAAATATATTAGCCGTGAGTCATTTGATTATGGAAAAAATGCTTATGATCATCCACTTGGATCTAGATTTGAAGAGGGAGATGCAATCGTTTCGTTTGAAAACGTTTTCGTACCTTGGGAACGAGTATTTGTTTGTGGAAACTCATCTATTTGTAATCGTACGTTCCGTGAAACAAATGCTGTTGTTCATATGTCACACCAAGTTATTTCTAAAAATATCGTAAAAACTGAATTTGTACTAGGTGTTGCTTTATCAGTAATGGATGCCATTGGAATTGATGGGTTCCAACACGTGAAAGACAAAGGAACAGAAATTATGCTAGCGCTTGAAGCGATGAAATCGCATCTTTACCGTGCTGAACACAACGCAAAGCTAGACAAATGGGGAACAATGACACCAGATTTTGAAGCATTAGATGCTGCTCGTAACTGGTACCCAAGAATCTATCCGCGTCTTGTTGAAATCTTACGTGTGTTAGGTGCATCTGGATTAATGGGAATTCCAACACAAGCTGATTTTAGTAATCCAGATATTGGAGCAATCGCTCATCGTGGATTACAAGGTAAAAATTTAGAAGGTTATGAGCGTGTACAACTATTCCGTTTAGCTTGGGATATTACAATGAGTGCGTTTGGAAGCAGACAAATGCATTATGAGTACTATTTCTTCGGAGACCCAATCAGAATGGGTATGACATATTTTGATAACTATGAAGCGAAAGATGTGTTGAAGGCTAGAGTGAAGGACTTCTTAGGAAATGCAGTAAAAAATACAAATACTAATTTTCTAAACGTATAAGGGGGATTTTAAAATGAGCGTAAATTTTGATATTATCCGTACGGCAAGAGCAATCCTACATGTAACTGATTTAGAAAAATCTCGTGAGTTTTATGTAAAAGGGCTTGGCTTAATTGAAACAGAGTCTGATGATTCTGCTATTTACTTAAGAGGTCTTGAAGAGCATGTTCACCATAGTCTTGTCTTGAAAAAAGCAGACACTCCGAATATTGAGGTAACAAGCTACAAAGTACGCTCTGAAGAGGATTTAGATCGATTAGCTGCATTATTTGAACAAAAGGGATTAAAAACAAAATGGCTTGAAGAAGGTAGTCAGCATGCAGTTGGACGTGCATTACGAGTTCAAGACATTTCAGGCTTACCGGTTGAGTTTTTTGCCAAAATGGATACAGCAGAAAGAATGCTACAACGATACGATTTATATCAAGGAGCGAAGGCACAGCGTATCGATCACTTCAACAATATGGTACCAGATGTACAAAAGGCGTATGATTTCTACATTAATGACTTAGGGTTTGCGTGTTCAGAGTACACGGATGATGAGGATGGAAAGCTTTGGGCAGCGTGGATTCATCGGAAACCAAGTGTACATGATGTAGCGTTTATGAATGGGAAAGGACCACGTGTTCACCACGTAGCTTACTGGTTAAGCGATCCAATGGCTCTAATTCAAGGATGTGATGTACTTGCAGCTCTTGGTTATGCAGACAATATTGAACGTGGACCTGCACGCCACGGTTTATCCAATGCGTTCTTCTTATATTTAAGAGATCCGGATGGACACCGTATCGAATTATACAATGGAGACTATTTAACAAGTGATCCAGATTTCAAACCAGTTCGTTGGGATTTAAATGATAAACGTCGCCAAACGTTCTGGGGAGCAGAAGCACCAGACTGCTGGTTTAATGAAGCATCAACTGTTTTAGATATTGAAACTGGAGAACAAATCACAACAGAGCCTGGAAAATTAAAGCAAGCTAAACCAGTGTTTGTTATCTAATAAACGAATAGACAATAGAAACTTTTAATTTAGAATTGGTGAAAGAACGGCATTTGACTGTGCGGCCAAACTCAGTAAATCTGTCGTTTCTTTTACTATTATTCTAAGAATAACATAATTAATTGAATAATGGAAATATAGAATTAGAGCGACGATAGTTGGATCGGAGGTGCTTGTCAGTGATAAAGAATGGTACGAATTATGAAAAAAAAATATTTGTTAATGGAAAATGGCTTGAAACAGAGAATTATTCCCTTTTAAAATCTCCTTACACGTTAGAACCGATTGCTGAAATTGCGATAGCTACAAAGGAAGACTTGAATGAGGCTATTTCAGCAGCACATGCTTCTCGAAAAAAGATGGCAAAAATGCCAATTCATCAGCGTTCAGCAATACTTGAGAAATTAGTTGTTTTGTTAGGAAATCGATTTGAAGAAGCAGCAACAATTATTGCCACCGAAGCTGCAAAGCCTTTAACAGCAGCAAGAGAAGAAGTAAGGCGTACAATTCAAACATATAAATTTGCTGCTGCGGAAGCAACACGTATTGGTGGCGAAACGATTTCTTTAGATGCGGCACCAGGAGGAGAGAATCGATTAGCTTACACAGTGAGAGAGCCGCTTGGGGTTATCGGTGCAATCACACCTTTTAACTTTCCTATGAATCTTGTTGCACATAAGATTGGTCCTGCAATTGCTGCAGGAAATACAATCGTATTAAAGCCTGCCATGCAAACACCGCTATCTTCCTTCTTCATTGCAGATCTCTTGCAAGAAGCAGGGCTTCCAGATGGAGCTTTAAACGTTGTGACAGGCAGTGGGAAAATAATTGGTGATGGAATTGTCATGGATGACCGTGTCAATATGATTACATTTACCGGTAGTCCTGCTGTTGGGATTGGAATTAGAAATCGCGCTGGCTTAAAACGCGTAACGTTAGAACTAGGCTCTAATGCGGCTGTCATCATTGATAAGGGGATTGATCAGGAAAAGGTCGTAGCGAGATGTGTTCAAGGAGCCTTTAGTAATCAAGGACAGGTATGTATCTCTTTACAGCGTATTTATATCCATGAGGATGAGTATGATGAATTTGTAAAAAAGCTAGTTGATGAAACGAAGAAATTAAAGGTAGGGAATCCACTCGATGAAGATACGAATGTCTCTGCTTTAATTTCAGAGAACGATGTGGAAAGAACACTATCATGGATTAAAGAAGCGAAAGACGGTGGAGCGATTATTGCAACCGGAGGATACGCAGAAGATAATGCTCTATATCCTACGGTCATTTTGAATGTCCATCCAAACATGCAAGTTTCTTGCCAGGAAGTATTTGCTCCAATCGTTATTGTAAACAAAGTAAAGTCAGTGCAAGAGGCAATTGGTCACGTAAACAATTCTAAGTATGGCTTGCAAGCGGGAATCTACACAAATGATATTGCACAAGCTTTAGATGCAGCGGATGAATTAGAAGTAGGTGGAGTTATCATTAATGACATCCCAACCTTCCGTGTCGATCATATGCCTTATGGTGGCGTGAAGGAAAGCGGTACAGGTAAAGAAGGGATTAAATATGCAATTGAAGAAATGACAGAAATGAAATTAGTCATTATCAATCGTAACTAAAGGAGTGTAGTGAAAAATGGATGATCGTAAGTTTCGAAACGCAATGGGAAAATTCGCGACAGGTGTTACCATTATTACAACTTCAGTAAACAATGAAGCACATGGTATGACAGCCAATGCATTTATGTCAGTTTCACTTTCTCCTAAACTAGTGTTAATCTCTATTGGGGAAAAGGCGAAAATGAATGAGTACATTAAAGAATCAGGGAAATTTGCTGTCAGTATTTTATCAGAAGATCAACAAGAGATGTCAATGATTTTCGCTGGTCAAATAAAAGAAAAGCGTGATGTTGACTTTAAATGGATGAATGAGTTACCAGTAATTGATGGTGCACTTGTTAATCTGACATGCAATGTTCATAATTCACATGTTGAAGGTGACCATACACTATATATTGGAGAAGTTACAGATATTTCATTAAATGATGGAAATCCTCTATCATTCTTTGAAGGTCAATATAAAAACATTAGCTAATCTAAAAAATTGGGGTGATGAAAAAATGGAAGTTGTAAATTTAAACCAACCTCTTGATCTTACAGTTTCACTTAATAGTGAACCGTGTGTCATGGCACTTGGCTTTTTTGATGGTGTACACAAAGGACATAGAAAAATTATTGAAACTGCAAAAGAAATTGCCGAAAAGGAGAAAATTAAATTTACCGTTATGACATTTTTTCCTCATCCTAGTAACATCATTAGTAAAACAAAAAAAATAGATCATTATCTATCACCTTTGTCTGTAAAAAAGGAAATGTTTAAAAGTTTGGGAGTTGAAAAATTATTTATTGTAAATTTTAATGCGGATTTTTCGAAATTTTCCCATCAACAATTTGTAGAGCAATATATAGTAGGGTTAAAATGTCAACATGTTGTTGCAGGTTTTGATTTTACATATGGTTTTAAAGGATTAGGTAATATGCAGGAAATGGTGTCAGATAGTAATGGGAGATTTCAAATCACAACAATAAGTAAACTTGAACATAATCATGAGAAAATTAGCTCAACAATTATTAGGGAAAAGTTAAAACTAGGTGAGGTTCATCATATCCCTCTATATTTAGATGATTATTATTCAATTAAAGGGAAGGTTGTTCGTAGTGATCAATTAAATTGTAATGAATCAATAGTAACAATTGAAATTGATCATAGTTATTACTTACCTAAAAAAGGTTCATATAAAGTGAAAGTGGCATCAGACTATTCAAGTTCCTCTGGTACAATTGATGTACGGAATCATAATACAGGTGCGATTGAAGTTCAATTAGATAATAGTATTATGCATTTTAATGAAAGTAATATTACGTTGTATTTTATCAAACAAGAGATAGGTGAACAAAAAAATGGTAAGACCGAAGAATATGACAAAATGTCTATAGTTATATAAGAGATAAAAATAATATCAAAATGTAACAAATAGCTTTAATGTCGATTCGATTTTTAATGAAAATGCAACGCTGTGCTCTTATTGCAAAAAGATTTCTGGATTTTTATAGCCCTTAGTCAGTTGGTAAAGACTAAGGGCTTTGTTTAAATTAATATGAACTTCTTTTTTCTCCCATCTTTGGCCTGGAATTCTGAAGGGATAACTACGAAATTTTTGTTTTCGTTAAATTACTGTCAATATCTCCTGTGATTACTTCACCATAACCTTCCACATGAACTGTCGGACAAGTACAGTAGCTTTCAATCTATTTATTCAAAAAAACAATGTTTAGGCGTATTTATACAAAAAGTAAAATCGGAAGTGTTATATATGATTTAATAAGTTGCTTTTTTCTAACTATTCCATTTAATGGTAGTTATCATTTTAAAAAATGACATAAGGATAAAGGTGTTTTTTAGGAGGCGCTCATTTGAGTTTTTTTCATTTAAGAAACATTAGTTAGCGTCCTCGATAAACTTTGTGTGCTCTAAATATTTTTCACGATAATTTTTACCCCACTCATACATCGATTCAAGAATAGGCATTAATGTCTTTCCTTGTACTGTTAGAGAATATTCAACCTTGGGTGGTACAACAGGATATATCTTGCGGTGAACGATTAAATCTTCTTCTAATTCCCGTAATTGGTTGACAAGCATTCTCTGTGTTATTTCAGGAATTAGGGATTTTAATTGACCGAAACGGAGGGTTCCTTTTTTTCCTAAGTGCCACATAATCAACATTTTCCACTTGCCACCAATTACATTTAATGTTAATTCTTTTTCGCAGTTAAACGTTTTTTCATCAAAACGACTCATGTCGATCACCTTATTCTGTTATTTTTATAACCAAGAATATACAGACAGTAACTGAAACACTGTTAGTACTTTGAAACATTCTTAAAAAATTTATACCCTAACAATCCATCCTAATTCTTCAGATATAGCCTTAGAGTAATTTGTGATAGTATCAATAAATCTATTTAAATCTTCTCTGCGATACTCAGTGTCGATGGACATACTAACTGCTACTACTGTATCTTCCTATGAAAAGATAGGAGCTGCAATGCTGGTCATTCTAACAATTTTCTCTCCATAAGAGAGTGCAAATCTATAATTCTTTATCGTTCTTAATTCTGTTTCCAAGTTATTTCTGTCTTTTACTACGTTTTGATTTATTAGTTCTGTAATAATCTTGTCTCTTAAACTAAGATTTACATTAGCTAAAATAACTTTGTTAGCCGCATCGACAGATAGAGGCAGACGTTTCCCCTCTACATCTGTATTACAATTATAGATTGGATTTAATGAATTAACACAATCAATAATTACACCTTCAGACCCTTCTGCAATTGATAAGTAAACACTTTCCTTCGTTTCATTTGATAGTTTAATTAAAAAGGGCAAAGAAGCACTTCGCACAGCCCTATTTTCTCTTACGGATAACCCTAACTCCATGATTTTAAATCCAAGACGAAATTTCCGAGTTTCCCTATTCTGAACAGCGAAACCAACTTCACACAAACAATTAAGTAATCGATGGACAGTTTGGATTGGAATAGTCAGTTCCCTGCTGATTTCTGTAGTGCTCCATTCTTCTTTTCCGTCTTTTGGTTTTAATAAAGCTAAAAGCGTCATTGATTTATGGATAACCCCGGCCATTAGAATCCCTCTCCTATTATAAAATAATTAACTTTTGGAACCTTAGATTCTGACTAATGTTTTTTTATATTGTTTAGGTGTTAAATTCATCATTTTTTTAAAACCTCTAATAAAATGTGCTTGATCATAATATCCATTCTCGTGAACGATATCTAATAAGTCAGAGCTACCTATTTCACTACCAGTTTCGAGAAATCTATTTAAAGAATTTTGAAATTTAACAATTTGACAAAATTGTTTTGGGGAAAATCCAATATATTCCTCGAACTTTCTGCGAATATATTGTTCAGAGTATCCAAGTTGATTTGCTAAGTGGTTTATATTTGATGTGCCATTAGATGAATAAATTTTTTGAATAGCATAATTAACAATCTTTTGATCATCACTAATAGTAAAATTAGCCCTATTTAAAAACTTTTCAAAACGTTTAATCCTTTCTCCAAATGATTTACCAGCTGCTATTACTTCTTCAATAGATGAATCTGCGGACATCACATTAAATAATGGAATTTGTTTATCTAAAAGCTTCCTCATTGAATAATTCAACTTTATTACTGCTTGTTCAGGGAAAAATCTAACGCCAAAATACTCACAGTCATTTTCGAAATTTTGTTGCTGACGTCGTTGGAGCGGACTTGTCCAGAGAAAAGCAGATGGGTTTCTTGAGTTACAACAAAACAAAATATCAAAACAGCCATCGGGAATTAGGGAAAGAGAGATTGGTAATTCCTTGTTTGTTTTAAATTGGTAAAATAATGCAATATCTTTACTGATTGAGCTGTATACAGGTTTTAATTCTATGTAAGCATTGGTGTTAATTTTGATTTCAGGTTGAAAAGGAAAATAATAATTTTCTTTTAAGTTCATTACGGTAGTCAAAATTAATCCCTCCAATATTTAGGAATATATAAAACAACATATTTGAATCATTTTATAGTTTTAGTAGAGTTAGTCTTAAAAGTGGACACGTCGAAATGAGAATAAAGATATAATATAGATAATTTAATTAAAGGACGTGTTCAAATGGGGAAGCACCATACTCGAGAGTATAAAGAATATGTATCAAAATT
>NZ_JAIQUM010000075.1 GCF_020075705.1 Metabacillus rhizolycopersici
ACTGAAGAACAAAACAATGAAAATGAGCAGTAACTAATTATTAAAAAAATCAATTAGTAAAATAATTATAACAAGGCTTAATTAACAATATCATATTTAAGAGCAAACCTTTACTTGGTTTGCTCTTCTTTTAGAGATCGATATAATGTTGCAGTTGAAACCCCTGTCGCTTCCTGAATTTCCTTCACTGTCATCCGTTTAGAATGATACATCGCAATAGCTGATTCAACTTTTGTTGATTAGCCTTAGGTCTTCCACCTTTACGTCCCCGAGTTCTATCTGCCTTTAGGCCAGCCATTGTTCGTTCACGGATAAATATCCCGTTCAAACTCAGCTATACGGACAGCATTCCAAACATAGCCTTTCCTGCAGCTGTACTTGTATCAATCTTATCTTGTATGCTTACGAATTCCACTTCTTTTTCTCTAAGAGCATCAGCATGTCACTTTGACCGATAATTTGCGCTTATTTAAGTGTTATCTTGCACATCCAACTTTAAAAACCCAGCTACCTTCATGAGAAGATTGGCTGGGTTTCTTAATTATTTACATCCAATCATTTATAGAACTATTCGGTTCCGCCTAGTAAAAAAGCGACTGCTCATTGTTCAGCAATCGCGTCCGTTGTTGAAGATACTCTACTAAAAAGTACACTTGTTAGTAAATGTATACTTTATTTCATAAAATAATATACTGGCTAAAAATGACAGGATTGAAGTTAAAAAATCCAACAATATCGTTATATGAGTTTACAGCACAAACAAAAGAGCTTGGAGTATCCAAGCTCTTTATGTTTAATTGATAATTAAACTAGACCTCTCCTGTTGACGAGATCCGAACATAACAAAATAACGATTACCTACATTATGATGATTTTGATAGTTGTGTCCGGATGTAATGAAGCAAATGTAAATAATAGAGCAAACCAATTAAATATAACTAACGTAACAAGCGAAGAAACTAGTAGTTTAAAGCATAGGAAATGCAGGTACGAAATTGTTCGATTAGAGTTTTTCAAAAAAGATATCATCCCCCGTTCGAAAAAGTACACTTTTATAGACTGATAAAAAACTATAACATTCTAGTCCGTAATCTGTCACTTTTGGAGTTATTTTGCACTATAAGTAAATATAAAAAAGCTATCTTTTAATAAATGGATAGCATCAGGACCGCATATTTAAAAAGCCCAATTTTTCAGTACTAAAATTGAGAAATTGGACTTTTATCGTTACTCTAGAAAAGCGCCCGAGTGCTGAATATCCTAATATAAAAGATTAATACTTAACCACAATTTCTTATGATGCTAACGCTCCTGTTACTTCAACAAAAGGTTTAAATCTAGAAGTAAGTCTATTATTGTTATTTCTGCTTTTCCTTTCCAGTTAATTACTGGAATCTCATCGGGCATAAGCCCTTTTTGGAAGATGGAGATAAAATACTGTTCTGCTTTTTCTGCTGCTTCTGTTCCATGGTACATTCTTACAATGGTCTTACCAAGTAGCATTTTCGCATCTCTTGGATGCAGTACAGCTGTTTTGATTTGATCTTTAATAGTTTGAATTTGTTCAGAAGTAAAATCTGTTACTAGTTCGAAGTATTTATTCATTAATTCATCTGGAATGGACATCGCTTTTCTGTACATTTCTTATGGACTTTCATCAATACCAATGTAGTTTTTCTTTGATTTAGACATCTTATCTACACCATCAAGTCCTTCTAATAAAGGCATCAGGATAGCAACTTGTTTTTCTTTACCAAATTTCTCTTGAAAATGGCGTCCCATTAAAATGTTGAAATAATGAACATTTTTAAAAGGTTTTATTTTGTTATAAAAAACTTTATTATCTATTCTAATTTCAGAATTAAAGTTGAACTTGAATACTTTTAAAGAAGTTTAAAAGGAGGTGCCGCAATTTAAGTAGTGCCTCCTTTACATTCTAATAGTAAATTTCAATGACTTTATTCTTTCTTTTTACAATGTATATTTTTTAGGTTGTACATCTGCCATCTATGTTCCAAAACTCGTGAGATTTTTACAATTTTCATTTGGGATAAATACTTGGTACTTAATTCCCTGACTTCGCTACATCTAGTAGGTTAATTTTTAGCTCTAAGGTAGTGAATAGATAACTAAATATCGGATATCTTATACGACATTAGATTTCACCAATATAAAAAACAGAAAATATTGACAGTATCCAACATTAACATGCTATAATTCATTTAATAACAAATAAATCGTAATAGTTACGTTTTGTTTATGTGAAGAAAAATAAAAAATAAAGGTAAAGGATAGTTGTGATGAAACAGGAAATAGATTTTATTAAATTTAATCCAACACAAAATATGACAATTCTTGTTAAAACTAATTATCCAGTTGAGGAATATAAGCACGTTGCTTCAAAAATTATGTCATATGACAGCGTGCATGCTGAACAAGTAGGCTTTATAGAAAAACCTATAAATAATAAAGCTGCTGCACATCTACAGATGGCTGGAGGTGAGTTTTGTGGAAATGCTTGTATGGCATTGGCAGCTTTTATTGCGTTTGAAAAAGGACTAAAGCAAAATGAAATGACGGAAGTCTTATTAGAAGTATCAGGTACGGATCAATTAATAATGGGTCAAGTGAAAAGAAATATAGATGAATATTACTGCCAAGTAACTATGCCTACCCCTAAAAAGATAGAACAGAGAATAATAAAGTATGATGGCAGTGATTTAAATATAATCATAGTGAGATACCAGGGGTTCATACATATTGTGATAGAAGTGGAGAGATTTGATAAGTCAATAAGAGAAAAAGCAGAATCATTAGCAAAGTTGCTAGGAGTAACTTTAGGTACTAACTTGATCGGCATTTTATTGTATAAAACGAAATCTGATGAATTGGCTCCCCTCATTTATGTCCCACATCTAGATAGTTTGATATGGGAAAGGGGGTGTGGTTCAGGTACAGCCTCCTTAGGAGCGTATCTTGCATGGAAGAATAAAGGAGAGATTGTTGCGAAAATAAGGCAGCCTGGTGGGATTATTAATGTAATTGCTAGCTGTTATGACGAAGAGTTGGAAAGTCTTAAGATTGAAGGGTCTGTTGGAATAGTGGCACAAGGTAAGGCTTTTATAGATGTTTAACTATTACATATTATTGGAGTGGAATAAATGAATGTATTAAAGACCAATACTTTTCAAGAAAATTTAAATCAATTTTTAGTAAGATTTATAGATTTAGCAGCAAAATATGACCATACTATCAATCACAGTTCGGAGTTTGAGGTATTAATAGATGATTATTCGAAATTCATAATAAACGAGAGGAATAAAGAAGCTTGGGAACAACTAGAACAACAAGAATCTAGTGACTTTAATCAACTAGTCGAGGAGTTAAGAAAAAAATCAGCACTTTGTGTGGCTATTATGGAGAAATATCGTGCATTGAAGCTGCTAAACGGAACTACTGAGAGGACCGATTATTTTAAGAATATAGAATCATGTATTGAAAAGGAATTTGGCCAGTTTCAAATTACTTCAGAGTCAAAGGTATTATTAGTGGGGTCAGGCTCATTTCCGATGACACCTTTATTAATTGCTAAGCGAACGGGAGCAGAGGTTGTTGGCATAGATATTGATGATGAGGCTATTAAACTTGGACGAAACGTTGTAGAGAAATTGGGTGGAGACTTAAATATTCGATTTAAAAAAATAGCAGTGGAAAATCTTGAGTATGCGAACGAATTAACCCATATCATTTTCAGTTCAACTGTAGAAGATAAATATGACATACTGGATCAATTATATACATTGACAAATGAAAATGTAGTTGTAGCTATGAGATATGGTAATCAGCTGAAATCCTTATTTAATTATCCTATAAGAGAGGTGGATGGGGAAAAGTGGAGGATGGTTGAAAATATATTACGCCCAGATCATGTGTTTGATATTGCATTGTATAAAAAAGCATAGCTTACTTGTTAGTGAGAAAGGAAGGATTTTATGAGCGATTTTAAACGAGTCTTAATTTTAGGTACAGGTCCTACATCAATCCAGCTTGCTGTAAGTATAAAAAAGCATTTAAATTGCTACGTGGGGATTGCTGGCAGAGAGTCTGTTCGTTCGGAAACGTTTTTTGAGGCGCTTAAGCAAAGTGATCATCTAATACGTGTAAGCGTTCAAAATGAAAAGCATCGAAGTATGGAAGGTGAATACTTCGTTGATCAAGTTTTTAATGGGTATGAAACAATTAAGGGTGAATGGGATACCATCATATTTTCTGTAACAACGGATGCCTATATTGAAGTAATAAAACAGATCAGTGATAAGCTTTTAAAACAAGTAAAGTGTATTGTTTTAATTTCTCCGACTTTTGGTTCAAACAGCTTAATAAGTAATTTTATGAACAAACTTAATTTAAATGCGGAAATTATTAGTTTTTCTACATATTATGGTGATACACGATGGATGCACGATAGCCCATCTAATCATGTATTAACAACAGCAGTCAAGAAAAAAATTTATATAGGATCGACGCACTTTCCATCTAAAAATATTGATAAACTATGTAAGGTATATGAGCAACTAGGAATCACTCTAGAAATTATGAAATCTCCAATTGAGGCGGAGACTAGAAATATTTCTTTATATGTACACCCACCGTTGTTTATGAATGATTTCTCATTAAGTGCAATATTTTGGGATATAGAAACGAAGAAATATGTATATAAAATTTATCCTGAGGGGCCCATTACGCAATATTTAATTCGTGATTTGTTGTCCCAATGGAAAGAAATTATGAATATTTTAAAAAAAATAAATATAAAAAGTATAAATTTACTTCAATTTATGACAGATGATAATTACCCAGTGAGATTAGAAAGTTTATCGCGTCAGGATATAGAAAATTTCAATCATTTAGAAACTATTCATCAAGAATATTTACTGTATATACGTTATACATCTTTGTTGATCGATCCTTTTTCAGAACCAGATAAGGATGGAAGATATTTTGATTTTTCTGCTGTTCCGATTAGAAAAATGTTTGTCAACAAAGAAGGGTATTTGGATATCCCAAGAATGCCTAAGGAAGACTATTATCGTATCAAAATCATACAGGGTATTGCAAAATATTTAGAGTTGAATTGTCCAACAATAGATAAATTTATTAAAACATATGAGAGTAAAATTGAGAAAGTTGCTCAATCTCGTAGAGGCGAATTCTTGTCTCGTGCATTTGTCGTTCAATGTTTTGAAGAAGATTTGAATATGATATGCGGTGAAATAGGAAAAACCATAGCAGCAAAGACGTTGGAATAGTACTTGTAATAAGATAATAGAGTAATATACTATTCAAATAGGAATAATTACGATTTATAGGAGGGTGTTTAATATATGTTGGAGTGTAGATCAGATCCAACAAAAACGAGTTGTATGCATATTAAGGAGGACTTAAAGGGAGAGGATTACCATGTTTAGTAAAAGATTTAAGTTAGTGGCACTAGTTTTTTTGGTTTTATCTATTCTAGTTGCTTGCTCTTCAAATTCGGCAAACTCTGATAATCAGAAAAAGGAAGATAATGATAGTAAGCAGAAAGCAGAAATAGTTTATGCATCAGCCAAGGACATTAATGATATGAATCCCCATCTTTACACAGGTTCAATGCCTGCTCAAGGGATGGTATATGAATCATTAGTTGAAAATACGAAAGACGGAATTAAGCCTTTACTTGCTGAATCCTGGGAAGTTTCAGGGGATGGAAAAGTGTACACGTTTCACTTAAGAAAAAATGTGAAATTCCATGATGGAGAGCCGTTTAACGCAGAGGCAGTGAAGAATAATATTGAAGCTGTACAGAATAATGCAGAAAAGCATGCTTGGATTAAGTTATCTACAAAAATAGAAAGTGTAAATGTAGTAGATGAGTATACAGTTGAATTAGTTCTTTCAGAAACCTATTATCCAACTTTGGTTGAATTATCTATGACAAGGCCATACGTATTCATATCTCCTAAAGATTTCATTAATGGCGGAACAAAAGATGGTGTAAATGGTTTTAACGGTACGGGACCATATACTCTAACTGAACATAAAACGGATAAGTATGCAACGTTTCAAGCAAATAAAGATTACTGGGGTGGCACACCTAAAATAGAGAAAATTACATCTAAAGTTCTTCCAACAGGAGAAACGACGTTTTTAGCATTAAAAAAAGGAGAAGTAAACTTTGCTTTTACGGATGATCGAGGTGCAGATAGTCTTGATATTGAAGCAATGAATCAATTAGTTGATTCAGGTGATTACCAACTTGTTAGAAGTGAACCAATGAATACGAAAATGATCGTAGCAAATAGTAGTAAAACTGATAATCCTGTTAGTGAAACGGCTGTTCGTGAAGCCATTTGGTACTCGATTGATAGGGAAACAATTACAAAAGATATTTTAAATGGTACTGAAACAATAGCCCACACACTATTTTCTCCGAACGTGAATTACGCAGATGTTGATTTAAAGAAGCGAGGTTATGATATAGAAAAAGCGAGGGGGATTCTAGAAGAAGCTGGTTGGGTATTAGCAAATGGTGATAATGTTAGAACAAAAGATGGCAAGAAGTTAGCCATGAAACTCTATTATGATAGCAATTCTTCTTCCCAAAAAACTCAGGCTGAATTTATTCAAGCTTCACTAAAAGAAATTGGTATTGAATTAGAAATTATTGGTGAAGAATCAACTTCAATTGCTAATAGAAGATCCACAGGTGACTATGATTTATTATTCAATCAAACCTGGGGTCTAGCTTATGATCCACAAAGTACAATCGCTGCTTTTACATCTGAAGCTTCATATAAGCATACGACAAGCGGCATTGATAAAGCAGATGAACTTTATAAGAAAATTGAACAAGTTATGGTGTCAACAGATGAGCAAACCAGAAAATCATTGTACGCTGATATTTTGACGATTGTTCATGATGAAGCAGTGTTTATTCCTATTTCAAATGGAAGTGTTACTGTAGTAGCGCCCAAAAATTTAAACGGAATATCTTTTAAACAAACTCAATTTGAGCTGCCATTTGAGTTGATGAACTTTAAATAAAAATAAAAAGGGGAATTTTCCCCTTTTTATTTATGAGAAAGTATAAACGTTTAAATATTGGTATTTTAATAGAAAGGAGATCTTCTATGGGAAGTTACATCATTAGAAGGATACTAATATCCGTCCCTTTACTTCTAACCATTTCGTTTTTGACCTTTGTTTTAATCAACCTTTCTCCTTTAGATCCAGCCGAAGTGGTATTACAAGCTCAAGGTGTTCCACAGATAACAGAAGAATTATTAGAACAAACAAAAGAAGAGTTTGGGATGGATAAGCCATTTATCTTACGATATTTTGATTGGCTTATTGCCTCCTTACAGTTGGATTTTGGAGATTCATATATTAATGGGAAACCAGTTTGGTCATTAATAGGTCCGGCATTTTTGAATACGTTCAAGTTAACGTTAGTTTCATCTGTTGCTATTATCTTTATGTCTATACTATTAGGTGTAATTTGTGCGTTGAAGGAAGGAAAAATGATTGATAAATCGGTAAGAGGAGTTTCGTTTTTCCTAACAGCAATGCCGTCATACTGGCTGGCGTCTATTATGATCTGGTATGTCTCGGTTAAATTAGATTTGTTACCAACAAGCGGGATGGAATCGTATAAAAGTTATATCTTACCGGTTATTGTCATCACTATCAATTATGCTGGTATTTATTTTAGAAATGTTAGAACTTCCATGTTAAACAATTTAAATGAGGATTATGTTTTATATGGAAGGGCATCTGGGTTATCAGAAATCAAAATCACTATGCATATACTAAGAAATTCATTACAGGTTGCTATTTCGATATTTGGTATGTCTATACCTATCATATTGGGAAGTACAGTAGTTATAGAAAACGTTTTTGCTTGGCCAGGGTTAGGGACTCTGAGTGTTAAAGCAATTCTAAGCAGAGACTTTCCTATTATACAGGCATACGTTCTTATATTAGCAGCAGCCTTTGTTTTGTTTAATACAATCTCCGACATTATAAATGTTGCGATGAATCCTAAGTTAAGGAATGATCTTTAAATGAGAATATTGAAAAACTTAAGTAAAGATAAGTTAGCTATGCTATCTTTAACGATCATTGTTGCCACAATTATTGTTGGTATTTTCGCACCATTATTTGCTCCACATGACCCTAATGAAGTCAATATGAGTCTTCTCTATGCTTCACCTTCATGGGCATATCTATTAGGTAATGATCATCTAGGGAGATGTATTTTATCCAGAATCATATATGGAATTCGACCAAGTGTATTATGGGTTTTAGTTGTTCTGTGTATATCTGTTTTAATTGGTGCAATCTTAGGTTTTCTAGCTGGATATTTCAGAGGAAAAGTCGATGCGATAATTATGAGAATATGTGACACGATGCTTTCTTTTCCAGGATACGTTATGGCACTGGCGGTTATTGGAATATTGGGCGTGGGTCTTGAAAACATCCTAATTGCATTTGCTTTGATTAAATGGGCATGGTTCGCTCGAGTCATCAGAACCTCTGTAATGCAGTATGCTGAATTAGACTATGTGAAGTTCTCCAAAGCATCAGGTATTAGTGATATAAAAATAATTTGTAAGCATATTGTTCCAGTTACCTTTTCTGATATCACAGTGATTTCAAGTGGTGCTATTGGAGCGATGATTTTGCAAATTTCAGGGTTTTCATTTTTGGGTTTAGGAATTCAAGCCCCAAATGCTGAATGGGGGATGATGTTAAATGAAGCGAGGGAAGTTATGTTTACGAGACCGGAATTAATGTTAGCTCCCGGTTTAGCCATTGTTATTGTGGTATCAGCGTTTAATTTTTTATCTGATTCACTTCAAGTTGCTCTAGACCCTAAATTAGTAAACTCTAAAAACAAGCATATAGAAAATTTACCACTTTCTAAAATAAAGATTCAGGAAAAAGAGGTGGCTAATTAGATGATGAATATATTAGAAGTTAAAAACTTAAAAGTATGGGATGTTAATTCTGGAAAAGAAATTATTCAAGATAGTTCATTCCACTTAAAGTCCGGAAGTTGCCTTGCAATTGTAGGAGAAAGTGGAAGCGGTAAGTCTGTCACTTGTAGGGCGATAATGAGATTAAATAGATCCTCTCTTCACCAAACAGGGAACATCCTATTAAAAGGAGAGAACATAAACCTTCTATCTGAAAAAGAGATGAGAAAGAAAAGGGGTAGAAACCTTTGCATGATTTTACAAAATGGGATGAGTGCTTTCGATCCCTCTTGTGTAGTCGGTGTACATTTAAGGGAAACACTTGCTGAACACTTCAATTGGAGTAAAAACGAAATGGAAGTAAAAATGACAGGTGCGATGGAAAGTGTCATGTTGAAAAACCCGACAGAAATTATGAACAAATATCCACATCAGTTATCGGGTGGAATGCTGCAACGAATTATGATTGCGCTAGCTATTGTCCTAGAGCCGGATATTATTATTGCTGATGAACCGACAACAGCACTTGATACCATTTCACAATTTGAAGTAGTTGAACAATTTATTAAGTTGCGAGAAAGAATGGGGTGTTCAATGATCTTTATTTCCCATGATTTAGGTGTTGTAAGAAAAATTGCGGATGATGTCATGGTTATGAAGGATGGAGAAATTATAGAACGAGGGAAAACCGAGGCCATTTTCTCAGAGGCGCAACACGAGTACACAAAATATTTAGTATCCACTAGACTGGCGCTGAGTGATAATTTCAAGAAAGTAATGGGGGAGGGGCTGCTAGTTGCTGAAGGTTGATAGTGTTGGGAAATCCTATAAAAAAGGTGGATTGTTTTCTTCAGAGAGACAGAACGTTTTAAAGAATGTTAGTTTTGAATGTAAGAATGGAGAATGTCTTGGTATTATCGGAGAAAGTGGGAGTGGAAAATCGACATTAGGACGTTTGTTATTAGGGATTGAAAAGCCTGATTGTGGAATAGTTTTATTTGATGGAAAGAATGTAGAAGATAGAAAAGTAAGGTTAGGTAATATTAGCGCTGTTTTTCAAGACTATAAATCTTCCATTAATCCATTCTTTACTGTTGAAGATGCAATCATGGAGCCATTGAAAATTCGGAACAAGAGTAGAAAAGAGAATAAAGACAAGATTGTAAATCTATTAAATCAAGTTGGATTACCTTCGTCTTATCGAAACAAATATCCTCATGAGTTATCAGGGGGAGAGGTTCAGAGAGTGTGTATTGCAAGAGCTATCTCAGCAGAACCAAAATGTATTTTATTTGATGAGGCAATCAGTTCTTTAGATGTATCTGTTCAAACACAAATTCTTGAATTACTTAAGGATTTAAAAAGAATCTACAACATGAGTTACATTTTTATCACGCATGATATACAGGCAACTGCCTATATTTGTGACCGAGTCATTATTTTTAAGGATGGTCAAATTGAAGAAATAGTGGAAATTGAAAACTTGAAGGACGTTAAGTCTGTTTATGCAAGAAAACTATTACAGTCGTTGATAACGTTTTAATCAGGTTAACTGTATAAAGTAACAGAATTTGTTACAGAGTTGGAGGAGGGAAAATAGTGAGTGGAGCTATGTCTTGGCCTTTTTTACGATTGTATCTGTTGGTGCTCCTTTATTTTAGTGCCAATTCTATACTAAATGTTATTATCCCTTTACAAGGGGGAGCACTAGGAGCCACTAATACAACAATAGGTTTGATTATGGGGGCATATTTATTTACAACCATGTTTTTTAGACCATGGGCAGGTCATATTATTCAAATGCATGGGCCGATAAAAGTGTTGCGTATTATTCTTATTATCAATGGTTTTGCTTTAATCTTATATACGGTAACTGGGCTAGGTGGCTATCTAGTTGCTCGTATGTTACAAGGGGTATCAACAGCTTTCTTTTCAATGGCATTACAGATAGGAATCATTGATGCACTGCCAGAGAAAGATCGTTCTCAGGGAATTTCACTTTATTCTTTATTTTCTTATATACCAGGAATTGTTGGTCCTTTATTGGCATTAGGTATTTGGCAAGGAGGAATGGAATACTTTGCAATCGCGATGACAATAATCGCCATTTTTACTGGGGTGTTTGGCTATAGTACCAAAATGGATAAAGCCGAAACCCAGTCTTTTACAAAAAATGCTGAGCAGGGTGTAAATATGTTTAATTCATTTGGACAGTTAGTGAAAAATCAACATTTATTTAAATGCAGTGTTCTTATGTTAGTTGGTTCTATTGTATTTGGAGCAATTACTGTCTTCATACCTCTTTATGCTGAACAGGTGAAAAACGGAAACGCTGGAATTTTTCTAATGATTATGGCAGTAACCGTTGTCTTTTCTCGTTTTTCCTTAAGAAAAAAAATCCCTTCCGATGGAAAATGGCATTCATCGTTTATTATGGGGACTATGCTCCTTTTAGCTATGGGAGCGCAATGTGTAAGCTTTGCTATAAATGGCGGGGCTATCTTTTTCTATCTTGGTGCTACCTTTATGGGAATAGCTCAGGCGCTCCTCTATCCAACACTAACAACGTATTTAAGCTTTGTCTTGCCTCAGATGAAACGCAATGTGTTATTAGGTTTATTTATTGCGATGGCAGATTTAGGAGTTTCTTTAGGTGGTATTATTATGGGACCAGTCGCTGATTTTTACTCATATTCAACTACATATATGATTTGTGCTATTTTAAGTGTGGCAATGCTCTTCTTTGCCTATGACCGACGAAAGATATTTGTCGGATAAACCTAATGAGGAGTCGTTCAAAAGTATCATTCGCCTTATAAATAGTAATTGTTACGATTTATATATTGAAATCTTCCTTGAAAGGCTGTATGCTTTAGTTGATAATAATTATCAATTAAAAAGGAGGGAATTCCTTTTATGAGCACAATGTTACGTGAAGCGATACAAATCAGAAAAGAGTTTTTAATCGATCAGCTTTTAAGCATAGGTGTATATAAAAAAGAGAATGTTCAGCTATATGAGCTTTGTCTTAGTGATCTAGAAAGAGAATATAGGTTATTTAACGAGATGGGGAAAACAAGTGAAAAAGAAAACATTGAAACAATTAATGAATGAAAATAAAAACCATATTTTAAAGGATAAAACCCTCATAGAGAAGATCTACAAAAAAATTGAAGATAGAAAATTAAAATCAAATAAGTAAGAAAAACCTTAATATAGAGAAAGAAGCAAGTTTAGAATTTACTCCGGCTTCTTTTTCAATGAAAGAAAGCCGATATTTCCTACGTTAAGGAAACATCGGCTTTCTTCATGTCGAAATTTGCTTAGCGTATGTTTTCAATTTGTTGGTAGGACCCCTTATAGAACTTGTAAAAGAAAATAATCTAAAATATATTTTCTTCGAACCAAATCTAACGAATAAAGTTTCTGAAATTGTAAAGAATGAAACAGGAGCAAAAACGTTGAACCTAAACACTCTTGAAGCAATTTCTGATGAAAATATAGAAAATGATGAAGATTACTTTGATTTAATGAAAGAAAACATCCGGGGACTGCAACAAGCTATTAATTAAACATTCTACAGATATTAAATGATAGTTAGGTATTTAAATCCCAATCTCAATAAGGAGATTGGTTTCCTTTTTATGTGTTTCTTAGTTATTTATAGCAACAAAACGGATTCTGGAATGAATTATGCAATAAAGCTTAATCTATAGGATAATAAACGTGAACTTGTTTTCAGTTGGAGATCTTAATAAAGTTGAGTTAGAGCAGTAATTTAAAAGATTGTAATGCAAATTAACATATATCTCATAAAAAGAAGCTGAATAAAGATTAATTTTCAGCTTCTTTAATATTTATTTTACATGATTTTAATGCTTAGAGGATAGAGATAAGGCTCTTTTGGTTCACCGATTTGTTTCCAATCGGTAATTTTAATTATCGGAAGCTCAGTTCCGTTATATGTCGCAATATCCAATACGCCATTCGCTTCAATCCATGTATCTTCTTTGACAGTAGAGGCTTCGGGAAATTCTGAAAGAAATCCAATAATGCTTGCATCTGCTACACAGTGGGTAATTAAAAATCTTGAAATTACTAATTGATTCTTATTGAATCCATTCTCTTTATAAACAAATCCTTTTAATACTATTTGTTTACCTTTAAATTTTTGTATATCCACTTTAATTTCATCATAGTATGTGGAAAACATTGCGTCGTTCATAACAATGTTAGAGCTTGCCGATAATCTTTGTGTTAATTGATCATATTCTTCCTCAGAAATAGAATTTTGTTCCATAATATTAGGGTTGATATTTTCATCTATTACATGATTTTCTTCATATTGATTTTCATTTTCGACAAGATTGTCGTTTTCAGAACTTCCTCCATTATTTGATTGTTTTTGGTTAGTTAGAATTGTCATGCCGCCTTTTTTATCAGCAATAGAGGCATCTAGAATCTTAGCAGGGAGTAGGAATCCAGTTAACAAAGGAAAAATGATAATTGAATATGAAATTAGTTTCTTAATAGTAAAAGGAGTGTCCCCATGATCATGATGATGTTCGCAAGTATGATTCTGATGATTATGCTCACAGTGAGAATGACTATGAATACTTTCTTTTACTGTCCATATTCTTGTCGTCTGGACAAAAAATAAAATTAAAAAAATAACAGAAGCAGACTGGCTTAAACCTAAATATTTAGGATTAATAAATTTTGTCATTTCACCTGTAAAATGAAGCTTAAATATGAATATCGTAAAAGTGAGCAATATTAATGATCTAACTGCCTGCTGAAAATGAAATTTCACGTATTATCCCTCCCTATAGAAAGACTTGCAATAGTATTAACGTAATAAAAACAAAAGAAGCCACGAAAGCCAAGACCGACATAACGAACTTAAAACGGAAGACGCTAAGCATCATTATTGTGTTCTTTAAATCAATCATTGGTCCAAAAATTAAGAAACCTAGTATGGATGTGGTTGGGAAAATACTACTGAAGGAAGCCCCGATAAACGCATCAGCTTCAGAGCAAAGTGATAAAACATAAGCTAAGCCCATCATAACTAGTAAGGAAGAGATGGGTCCATTTCCAGCTTCTAGCAGTGTTTTTGCAGGCAAATAGGTTTGTACAAAAGCAGCTAAAAAAGCTCCCATAATTAAAAATTTAGCCATATCAAAAAATTCATCAATTGTATGAGTTAACATAGACCAAATTCGGTTTGAAAAAGCTTCATTTTTTACTTTATCGTGAGAGTGAACTATTTGAATGGAAGATTTAAATTGATTGCCTTTAAATAGCCAGCTAACAGCAAAAGCCACCATGGTTGCGACGACAAAACCTAAACTCATTCTCAAACCAGCCATTTTAAAATCATTGCCAAATGCCATATATGTTGAGGCGATAACAATAGGGTTGATAAGTGGGCCTGTCAACATAAAGCCCATGGCAGCGTGTATAGGAACGCCTTTTGAAACAAGTCTCCGAACAATGGGAACAATTCCGCATTCACAAGCAGGAAATAAAGCCCCTACCACACAACTCATAAGAACAGCCATTGTTTTATTTTTAGGGATTAACCTTTTAATATGTTCTTCGGTTACAAAGATTTGAATAACTCCCGCAATAATCACACCTATTAAGACAAAAGGCAGAGCTTCTATTAAAATACTTAAAAAAATAGTGTTTAGATTTAGCAAAGATGGGGGGAAATCAAAAGAAACCTTAAAGTTAGAGCTGAATGAAACCAGTGAAAGAGCCAAAGTCAGTATTAATATACCAGTAATATCAATGATATTCGCTCGAATAATACGATTCATTTTTTACCTCCTATAGATTAGCATTAGTGTTATTTTTTCATATAAATATATATTCAAATTTGATAGAGTATGATAAAAGATTTAAGAGGTTAACTTTTAATGAGAGAAACACAAATCGTAATTATTTCGTTTAATATTTTAGAATATGTCTATGTAAATAAAATTATGTACTCTTTGAACAAGGATTGAGTGCCAGGCAGAGCTAATGATCCTTGGTCGTAACATATAACTATAGAATTCCTGTCTAGAAAGAGTAAGTAGATAAGATAAATTTCTTACTAAATAACACTTCCATTACGCTAAATAAGTATCTTTGCTGGACTCTGAGAAAGGTGCGTTTATAAAATTACTTGCAAATAGTAATCATTACGTTTTATAATAGTTGGTGTGTAATAAACACCGCCAAATTTTTACGCGATCTTAATGAGAAATGTAGAAAGTTTTTATATAACACAAATCGTAATTATTTCGAATTGTTTTTTTGAGTAAAAAAGGTTTAAGACACTATAGGAGGAAAAATGATGAGAGTCAAAATTACATTAGCATGTACGGAAACAGGAGATCGGAATTACACCCAGTAATCTTTATATATGAAAGGTTGGTTGAAATGAAAAAGATTCCAGTGACAGTATTAAGCGGTTATTTGGGTGCAGGTAAAACAACTTTGCTAAATCATATTTTAAATAATCGTGAAGGTCTTAAGGTTGCTGTTATAGTCAATGATATGAGCGAAGTAAATATTGATAGTGAACTAGTTCAAAAGCAAGGCGGTTTTTCCCGAACAGAAGAGAAATTGGTTGAAATGTCGAATGGCTGCATTTGTTGCACTTTACGAGAAGATTTGCTGGTAGAAGTAGAAAGGTTGGCAAAACAGGGAGATATTGATTACATCTTAATCGAATCGTCCGGCATTAGTGAGCCTGTGCCTGTTGCTCAAACATTCTCTTATATTGATGAAGAATCGGGGATTGACTTAACAAGATTTTGTAGATTGGACACGATGGTGACCGTAGTCGATGCGAACCGTTTTTGGCACGATTTTGAATCAGGCGAATCATTGCTTGGTCGTAAGGAAGCCGTCGGAGAAAACGACATCCGCAATATTGCCGATTTATTAATCGACCAAATTGAATTTTGTGATGTAGTAGTCTTAAATAAATGTGATTTAGTAGCAGCTGAAAATCTAGAAAAGCTGGAAAATGTTATTAGGACACTGCAGCCTATTGCGAAGATTATACGGACTGTTAACAGTATAGTAGATCCGAAGGAAATATTAAATACAAACTTATTTGACTTCGATAAAGCAAGTGAATCGGCAGGCTGGCTAAAAGAGATGAACGTAGGTCCGGCTGATCACACTCCGGAAACAGAAGAATACGGGATCTCTTCCTTTGTCTATTCAAGAAAACTGCCGTTTCATTCTGAGCGTTTCAACCATTGGTGCGGAGCTATGCCCATGCAAATTGTCCGGGCTAAAGGGATTGCCTGGTGTGCAAGCAGAAATAATATTGCCTTGCTTTTATCGCAGGCTGGTCCATCTGTAAGAATCGAACCCATATCCTATTGGGTAGCGTCACTCCCAGAGAAGCAACAGAAAGAAATATTAAAACAAAATCCTAAGCTTCATGATGAATGGGATAAAGAATTTGGTGATCGCAATACGAAACTAGTATTCATTGGTATCGATTTAAATGTAGAATTAATTACAAAGGAATTGGATGCATGCTTGCTTACTGTCGATGAATTTAATGATGAATGGAGCAAATTGAAAGATCCCTTCCGCTGGCAGCTGTCTTCATAATAAAAAAGAACCAAGAAATAACATGGTATATTGGGTTCTGGTGCAAAAACTATTTGATGGAGACATAGAACCTACATGGCCTGTTCAATGACAGATTATGATGCAATTTCAAACAACTTATGTATGAATTTGACTTCATTTTGGACAGACTGCACCCGTTGGTGAAGTTGTCCTTTTTTCATCATATGCATGGCTTCAACGCCACTCAATATAGAAGTGGCTGTTTCATACGACTTGAATCCCAACATAGAACGCACACGTTTCTTAACGAAACGGTGATCTTGTTCCACTATATTATTGAGATATCTAACTTGCCTTAGTTGTATGCCTTCAGGCATACTTTTCTCTTCTTTTAACTCTTGAATCGCTACAGGATAGGCTGGATTTTTGTCAACTGTTATGACACGAGGTTTACAAATATGAGAAGCAGCCAAGGCTTTCTTGAAAAAGCGCTTGGCTGCTTGTTTATCTCTTGATTCACTTAGATAAAAATCAATGGTATTCCCTTTTGAATCGACTGCACGATATAAATACATCCATTGACCTTTTACTTTCACATACGTTTCATCGACTCTCCAGGAGTCATTTGTTGTCTTAAGGAGACGTCGTACTCTTTCGTCTAATTCAGGTCCATATTGATGAACCCAACGCGTAATGGTTGTGTGGGCGATAGATAAACCTCGTTCCTCCATCATTTCCACCAAATCACGAAAACTAAGTGTGTACCGTAGATACCATCTCGCCGTTAATAAAATAATATCAGGTTAATAATGTTTCTATTTGAACAAATTTTGGTTTTCCATACTGATCATGCCCCTTTTTTAGGGTAATAGTATCAGTATGTCCAAGATTTAGAGATTACTTGCAATTATCTTGAAGTTTTTGCACCAGAACCCAAAAATTAATAATGATAAATCATTTTCCAACGTAAAATAAGTTGTCATTTTGACGAAATAAAAATGTAATATTTTCTTGTCATATTTTGACGGAATTCGGTGTTATAATGACTTGAGCTATGTGTAAAATGAAATATTAATTCATGAGGAAATTTTTGTGAATATAGAAACTATTAATCTATTAAAATTTGGAATGGAGAGACGAAGTTGTCTGTACGGAATGTTTTTACTATAGGAGTTACAGCTGTTATTTGTGCAAGCAGCTTATTACCAACATCAGCTTTTGCCAACACGTCATCGGAATTAAAAAATAAAAAGGAGACCATTCAAGAGCAACGGTCTTCGATACAGTCTGAAATTAATGGTGCAAAAGGAGAAATCAATAGTCTAGAGAGTGAACAAAAGAAAGTCGTACAAGAAATTGAACGTCTAGACTCAGCTGTTGCTGTTACAAGTGAAAAAATTCGTGGTAAAGAAGCAGAGATTGCGAAAACAAAAGAAGACATTGAAGCATTGAAAAAAGAAATTGAAGTTGTCACTGAACGAATTGAGAAACGTAATGAAATACTTAAAGACCGAGTTCGTTCAATCCAACAAAGTGGAGGCACAATTAGCTATCTCGATGTTCTTCTTGGTGTACAAAGTTTTTCTGATTTAATCAGTCGAATAAACGCTGTAACAACGATTGTCGAAGCCGATAAAGATCTTTTAAAAGCTCATCAAGAGGATAAGCTTTTAAAAGAAGAGAAAGAAAAAGAGTTCAACAATCAGCTTTCGTCTCTTGAGAACGGTTTGACAGATCTTGAACAACTTAAAAAACAGCTAAATAGTCAAATTGACGAAAAAACTAATTTTATGAAAAGAATAGAAGAAGAACATGAACAACTAAGCGGTGAACTCGATAAACTTCAGGATGAAGAAGCTGCTTTGGCTGCACTTGAAGGACAAGTCCAATCAGAAATGAAACGATTGGAACAAGAAAGACAAAAAAGTGTACAAAATGGTGAAAAAGTTATAACAGGATCAGGAAGATTATCTAGTCCTATGGCGCCAGGATCATTCAGGATTTCTTCTACTTATGGATGGAGAGTGCATCCAGTTCACGGAACCAGAAAACATCATAATGGTGTCGATTTTGCAGCACCAGTCGGAACACCGATTTATGCCTCTGACTCTGGGTACGTGTTATATGCTGGAGCTGCTAATGGCTACGGAAACTGGATTGTGATTGATCATGGTGATTTAATCACGATTTATGGTCATATGTATTCGAACCAAGTTTATGTTTCCCCTGGAGAAAGGGTCGAAAAGGGTCAACAAATCGCTGCAGTCGGAAGCGATGGCTATTCAACAGGACCGCACTTACATTTTAGTGTATCCCGTGGTGGTTCTCTCACAAATTACGTAGATCCTATGACTTTATTAAGATAAAAGTAATAATTCAATAGAGATAAAAAACTGGTTGGAAAATATCTAACCAGTTTTTTTATTAGGTCATGACTAAGTTGCTTTAAACAGAGAAGAGTAATGGAAAGTCCTTATTTGATGATTAGTAAAATAACCTATTTATATGGGTTTTATATGCAGTTTGTGGATGTAGCTAGCTTAATGCTAGCTTTTTATTTTTTTAAAAGTTCTCCGTAGGGATTGCAAAACATATAAATTGAAGGTCTTAAAGACAAGATGGACAAAGCCCGTAAACTTCAAACTTATGATCATATATTACGTAATCATTAAGGGAGGCGTCCATTACTTCTATTTCCATTGGACACAGGTTAAGTTCAGTCGTTTTTCTACATTCTGTACAAATAAATAAATGTTCATGAGTATTAATTTTATTTTTTAAATGAAATAGATTTTCTCCATTAAGGGGTCCTGCCGCAAAACGGGGATATTATACGCTAAGCAGATTTTAACCTAAAAAAAGTCGAATTCCTTACGCGTATAGGAACCGACCTTTTTAGTTTGGCTTGTTAAACGAAGCACCCGTTAGTGCAGTAACTTTCAACGTTATTTTTTGGGGTTTGCCTTCATTAATAATGAAATCTGTTGCTCATCTGTATTTGAAATCTGTTCCAGTTGATTAACAATTAACTCTTGTCTCTGCGATGGATGGTTTTGACTTAACTTTGCTTTCCCTTCTATTTTGTTGATTTTTATTTTGAATCCTTGAACTCCTTTGTTCATACCAGCGAGAAACTCAGCATCTACATCTCGCAAACTGTATGAACTGTCAGGAGCTTCGTACTTCAATACCATATCATGTAAGGAGCTCATTAACTCATATTCATCCTCTAATAGTTCGACTTCTCCGTAGACATGAACGGTCACATAATTCCATGTTGGCACTGCTTTATTCGTCTCATACCAAGATGGGGAGATATAACAATGCGGACCATGAAAAATAGCTAAGACGGTTTGATTTTTGATATCTTTCCACTGAGGATTAGGACGAGCAAAATGTCCATATAAGTATGAATTCTCCTTGTTCAAAATTAACGGTAAATGAGTCGCAAAAGGCATTCCATTATGTTGAGAAAAAAGAGTCGCGAAACTATGCTCCTTCATAATGTCGAAGGCAAGTGTTTCATCTTTAATTTTAAAATGTGCAGGAATATACATGTTTTTTTCTCCTCTCAGAATCTTTTCTTATCACTAAACTTATAATTTCTCTATAAGATAAACGTTTTTTAACCACGATCCTCTTTATCAACGACAAATTCTTCATCTAATACAATTCGGTCATTCCATAAGCTATATTCCATACGATTCATTCCTTTTCATATTTAATTATTTAGTTAGCTCAATTGAATATGCAGTTAGTTTTTCTCTGATACAGCTCCTTTTTTTGATACAGGAGCATTTTTGCCTAATATAACAGAAAAGACAACAATCACTGCTATTACAAGAGTGAACAATGTGATAGATTCATCTAGAAATACTGTTGCAAATAGAATCATCAAAAATGGTTGTAAGTATTGAATCTGACTAACTCTTGCTATTCCACCCATAGCCATTCCACTATACCAAGCAACATATGCTAGAAATTGACTAACCACTGCGAGATAAATAAAACTAACCCAAGCTTGTAAAGGGGCATGGAGCATTTCAGTTGTAAGGTTTAGCCCAACTGGAATAATGAAAAATGGAGCACCGATCATAATTGCCCAAGCAATTACTTGCCAGCTACCTAATTCTTTCGCTAATATTCCACCCTCTGCGTAACTAAGTCCAAGTATAATCACTGCTGCTAGTAAAGCTAAATCGGCAAATTGTAATTGACCGAATCCAAGATGGAGTGCATACATAATAACAGCTAAAGAGCCGATTATACTTGAAATCCAGAATTTGAGAGAAGGGATTTCACCTGCTCTAAACATAGCAAATCCGGCTGTTGCTAATGGTAACAGGGCTAATTCCACAGCTCCATGAGAAACAGGCAAGGATTCCATTGCCCAAGAAGTGAGGAGAGGAAATCCTAAAACTGCACCAATAGCAACAATAAGTAGACTTTTGAATTGGCGAGGAGAAGGTAGTTTTTCTTTTTGAACAATCAATATTACAGCTACTAAAATAGCAGCAACAACTGTTCTTCCTAAACCGACGACCGTAGTCCCAAAATACTCTACTGCAATACTTGTAGAAGGGAGCGTTAAGCTAAAACAAATGACACCTACTAATCCCAACAATAATCCAAATTTCTCTCTGGTTTCTCTCTGCATCTTATCCTACCCCTATCTTTTTATTTTGTATCACATCTGTACCATTTTCTACTTTTCTTAAAAGACAGTTATGATATTATTAAAATAATAATAGGTACATACAATGAAAATAAACCATTTTTTTACCCATCTGTCATGGTACAGATAAAGGAGAATCAATATATGAGCTCAAAATATATTAAGATAATGGAAGAAATTAAGCTTCAGCTAGCAGATGGATCGCTCATTGCAGGTAGTAAACTCCCTTCTGTTCGTCAGTTATCTGAGTATTTTTCATGTAGCAAAAATACGGTCATTAAAGCATACGAAGAACTAGAAAAAGAGCATTTAATTTATTCTGTTCCTAAAAGTGGTTACTTTGTTGTGAATGAATTTCAAAATGCGACGAATGAAAATGACGTGATTGATTTCTTGTCTGCTGGTCCAGATAAAAACGTTATGCCTTATGTTGAATTTCAACATTGTATGAATCAAGCAATTGAACAATATAAAGAAGAGCTTTTTACATACTCTGATCAACAAGGGCTTTACTCATTACGTGTACAGTTAGTGAAATATTTGCAGAATCTACAGGTGTTCACTCAACCAGAAAGAGTAGTCGTTGTTTCTGGCTCGCAGCAAGCCCTTAATTTATTAGTTTCTATGCCATTTCCAAATGGAAAAAACAATATTCTAATTGAACAGCCTACTTATTTCGGATTTATTGAGTCCACCAATCTGCACCAAGCTAATACTTTTGGAATTGAGTTATCGATGGAAGGGATTAATCTTGATCGTCTGGAATACATTTTTCGAAATAATGATATAAAATTTTTCTATATTATCCCGAGATTCCACAATCCACTTGGACATTGTTACTCGAATAGCGAAAAGAAAAAAATCGTTGAGTTAGCTGAAAAATACGATGTATATATAGTGGAAGATGATTTTTTAGGAGACCTTGACCCAAATGCTAAATCAGATCCTTTATTTTCTTTTGATCCTTCTGGGAGAGTGATTTATATTAAAAGCTTTTCGAAAGTTTTTCTTCCAGGGTTAAGGATTGCTACTATCGTTCTTCCTACATTAATGATTAACAATTTTTTACGATATAAATTTAGTTCGGATTTTAATAGTTCAGCACTTTCTCAAGGTGCGCTAGAAATCTATTTAAAAAGTGGTATGTTTAATAGCCATCTCAAAAAAATAAAAGAGGTATACCGTACTAAAATGCAAATCCTTCAAGAAGCATGTGAATTATTGCTACCGGCTAATACTCATTTTTCTAAACCGACTTCAGGATTCTATCTATCCATCAGTTTGCCCGAGAATGTGACAGCAAAACAGGTAGTTCATATGCTAAACGAGCAGCATATTTATGTTGATGATGCCTCTAGAATGTTTTTACCAGAATATAAAAAGGAAAATCTCGTTCGATTAAGCATCTCTCAAGTGAACGAGAGTCAAATTAAACCAGGGGTAGAGCGATTGGCTCACTGTATTGCTTTAATTGACAGTAGAAAAAATCATATTACTCCAAATAACTCTTTACTCATTTAGTATGGGTAAGTTGGTTCTGGTGCAAAAACTTCAACACAATTGCAATTAATTTCTAAATCTTGGACATACTGATACTATCACTCTAAAAAAGGTGCGTGATCAGTATCGAAAAGCAGGATTTATTCAAGTGGAAACATTATCAGCCTGACATTATTTTGTTAACAGTGAGATGGTACCTGCGGTACAACTTGAGCTTTCGTAATTTAGTGGAGATGATGGAAGAACGTGGCTTATCGATGGCCCACACAACGATTATGAGTTGGGTTCATCAATATGGACCAGAATTAGATGAGAGAGTACGACGTCATCTTAAGTCAATAAATGACTCCTGGAGAGCCGATGAAACATATATCAAAGTAAAAGGTCAATGGATGTATCTATATCGTGCAGTCGATTCCGAAGGAAGTACAATTGATTTTTATCTCAGTAAAACAAGAAACAAAAAGGCTGCAAAGCGCTTCTTCAAGAAAGCTTTGCGGTCTTTTCATGTTTCAAAGCCTCGTGTCATAACAGTGGATAAAAATCCAGCTTAGCCTACAGCAGTTGAAGAATTGAGAAAAGAAAAAAACATACCATCAGGTATGCAACTCAGACAAAAGAAGTATTTAAATAATATCGTAGAACAGGATCATCGTTTTATCAAGAAACGTGTTCGTTCTATGTTAGGGTTGAAATCTTTTCGGACAGCTACTTACATACTG
>NZ_JAIQUM010000076.1 GCF_020075705.1 Metabacillus rhizolycopersici
AAAGTCCATGTAATGAGAAAAAGAAGCTAATCACCTACTATATATAGGTGACTAACTTCTTTTCGTTATATATATATTGATAAAATGCACATTACTTTCTCAAAGTAATCACTTTTTCAGTGGCCTCCTTTTTTGGGATGTGGTTTTTTTATATTTATTTTAGGAGGAATTAACATGAGTCGGTTATTAATAGAACAATTAAATGAGGAACAATTAGCAGAAGTAAAGAGACAAATGGCTATTTACAGCCAAGGCACACAAGAAATCATTCCTACAGAAGAATTAGCAGCAAAGGTAGCAAAATCAGTTCTTAAAAATCAGCCATTAAAAATTAAACTAGGATTAGATCCATCAGCACCAGATGTTCATCTTGGTCATACTGTCGTACTGAATAAGCTTAGACAGTTTCAAGAAAATGGTCACACGATCCAACTGTTAATAGGTGACTTTACGGGAAAAATTGGAGACCCGACAGGAAAATCAGTTGCTAGAAAACAATTAACGGATGAAGAAGTCAAGCACAATGCCAAAACATACTTCGAACAATTTGCAAAGGTTATAGATATGGATAAAGTGGAACTCCATTATAACTCTGAGTGGTTATCTCAATTAAGTTTTGAGGATGTGATTAACTTAGCTGGAAAAATAACGGTAGCAAGACTTTTAGAAAGGGATGATTTCGAGGAACGCATAGCCTTTAGGAAACCTATATCTCTACATGAATTTTTCTATCCTTTAATGCAAGGATATGATTCTGTTGTATTAGAAAGTGACATTGAACTTGGTGGAACAGATCAGCATTTCAACATTTTAATGGGACGCCATTTTCAAGAGAAATTTGCTAAAGAAAAACAAGTTGCTATCCTGATGCCTTTATTAGAAGGACTTGATGGTGTAGATAAGATGTCTAAATCAAAGAAAAACTACATTGGTATTGATGAAAGTCCACAAGAAATGTACGGAAAAGCGATGTCTATTCCAGATGAACTAATGAATAAATACTTCGAATTAGTAACAGATTTTACGCCTGAACAAATTGAAACGATTAAAGATCAAATCAAAACAGCTGTACTGCATCCAAGAGATGCGAAAATGCTACTTGGTAAGACCATTGTAAGAATGTACCATGGAACAGAAGCAGCAGAAAAAGCAGAACAGCATTTTATCTCCATCTTCCAAAAAGGACTTATGCCCGATGTGATTCCAGTGATTAACTGGAAAGGAAAAACCGAAATAACAATAATAGACTTACTTATAGATTTAAAACTTTTTAATTCCAAGGGTGAAGCTCGTAGAATGATTGAGAATAGGGGCGTTAAGATAAATGGAAACAAGGTGGAAGATACTGAATTACAAATCACTATAACGAATAATTTAATTGTACAAGTTGGTAAACGTAAATATCTAAAAATAAAGCTATAAATAGGATGAAGGTGCAACTCACAGTTGTACCTTTTTTAAACCTTATGTTGAAGTAACAGGAGCGTTAGCATCATAAGAAATTGTGGTTAAGTATTAATCTTTTATATTAGGGTGTTAAGCAATCGGGCGCTTGTGCGGCCGATCCTAGGTCGTATCATATAGCGGGTGGGAGATTCCCGTCGAGTAAGAACTAGCCATTCGCTCGTAGCGAGTCTTGGAGGACTAAAGGTGAACACATATAAGGTGCTCACCTTTTGCAACAATGTGGAAATAGACGATAACCTATAGAATACTTATTGCTTATGCTAAAGATGACATTCTTAACAAAGATGTTAACCTATGGTTCGTTTTTCTAATTAAGAATGTAGCTTTAATGACTAAAGTTATTAAGGCTGAGAACAAGCTAATAAGATTATTCAAGATATATCCCTCCACATTGAATTTTAGTGTTAGAAGATAACACTATAGTTATTATTAGTGTGAGAACAAAAATTATTCAGTGTTTAATTATTGTCGCTTGTGTTCTTTATCTTACAGAGGATTATCTTCCTTAGAACCAGTCCAAATAGTATACCAATTGTCACGTAAAGTAAGGGTAACCATATTGGCCCCAACAATACATTTTTTATTTTGAACGTCGAGGAGGAGATCACTCCAACTGTAACAAAATATGCAGAAAATACGAACGGCATAAATATAAAAGGCGATTTTTCTTCAGGACCATCTCTATAAGCGTCCCACATTGCAAAAAAATAAAGACAAGGATAAAACATTAACCATATTGACGCATCATTTAAAACCTTTATTAGATTGTAGATTGCTTTCTGTTCGTAAAGAAGGAACCTTCCGTTACTATCGTTTACAGCGTCAAGTCCTTGAGCAATACGCTCCCACCTTACTTCAGGAATGAAGTAGGGAGATCATTATGTTTCATATTTCGATATTTATAGAAATACTGAATAAACAAAAAGGAAAATTATACAAATAATATTATCAAAGTAATCCTGCCGAAAAGGATCATCAATTAAATTGACTTATGAATATACGAGGAGGAGATATCATGGATAATGTAAGTTTTTCGTTTAGACGAAAAAGTAGCATTGGTGACTGTGGGGCGAGTCGTGGCATTGGAAGAGCACTAGCTGAAGGGCTGGCGATGGCTGGTGCAGATGTAATTCTGGTGGCACAATCAAAAAATGAAATTGAACAAGGCGCTTAAGTAATTTCCGAGATAACTGGCCGTCGTACTCTTGCGTTGACAAGTGACGTAACCAATAAAGATTCAATTGACGATATGATAAATCAAGCTATCAGTGAATTTGGACATATTGATATTTTAGTGAATAATGCCGGCACTACTCTTAATCATACAGCAATCAATGTGACAGAAGAAGAATGGGATAAGGTATTTGATCTTAACCTAAAGTCTGTCTTTTTTGTCGCACAAGCAGTAGGCAAGCATATGATTGAAAGAGGGTATGGTCGTATAGTCAAATATGGCATCAGTAGCATCGGTACTTACAACTACGAATATGACAGCATACGGTCCAAGTAAGGCAGGGGTAGTCCATTTAACAAAACAAATGGCAAGTGGATGGGCAAAAAAAGGCATTACAGTGAATATAGTTAGTCCAGCCTTCGTTAAGACTGATTTAACTAAAAGAATATTTGAAAATGAAGAAGTTTCAAGAAATATTTTAAATAAAACTCCACTGGGGAGATTTGGAGAACTACATGACTTGATAGCTCCGGTTGTGTTTTTTGTTTCAGAGGGAGCTAGCTATATCACAGAACAGAATTTACTTATCGACGGTGGGAGATCCATCTATTCCAATTAAATTGTCATTCAAAAGTCTATTCATAATATGTTCATCAAGTTTTAGTGCAAAAACAGAGAAAAAAATACTTCAAAATATCTAATGTTGTATCGATTATATTTTGAAGTATTTTTTAAAATAAATTAGAGTGAATATTCAAAATGATATATCATTTTATTTTTAACTGAGTGGTTGGATTACTATTCAAAAATATAATAATTTGGAGGTTGATGTTGTTGAAACGTTTAGAAGAATTAAAAAAGATGATGACTGGAGAGGTGCCTGGACCACCAATAGCCCAATTACTAGGGATAGAAATAATAGAGTTGGAAAAAGGAATGGCTGTATTGGAAATGGAAGCCTCAGAAAAGTTACATAATCCAATGGGAACACTTCATGGAGGCGTACTATGTGATTTATCTGATTTATCTATGGGTTATGCTTTCTTCAGTACGCTGGCTGACGATGAACTATTTACCACAGTAGAAATTAAGTTAAATTTTCTTAAACCTATTTGGGAAGGTAAACTTCGGGCTGAAAGTAAAATTATAAAAAAAGGGGGTTCAATTGGCTTAGTTGAATGTCATGTATATGATAAAAAAAGAAGTCTTGTTGCTCATTCCACAAGCACATGTATGATCTTAAAAGGAAATGATGAGAGTAAACGGATTAAGTTATAATAAACCTAAAATCCGCTCTATTATAAATTTGAAAATTGCGTTTCTATTTAATTAGGATTTATTTCAAAAATAACATAAGTGGATCTTTGAGTACTAAAATTAAGGAGGATTTCCATTGAAAGATATAAATATGTTCATGCCTTTTTCATATAAAGATCTGAAATTTAAAAATCGTATATAGATCAAATTGTTACACACGAAATTCATCTTATGGGCATTTATCCATTTAAGCTAGAATTAGTAAAGGTGCCTGTAAATTCTGATTTATTATTTACAGAAATATAGTATGTTATTTTTAGATTTCAAATTAAACAACTTTATTGTTTCGAAGTATTCTCTAAATTAAAGTTACCATTATAGCAGAATTTCTTTCATTTTGATTAAACTTTTTCTGGAAATTTAATCTAATCCAATTTTCGGACACAAAACATTATAAATTATTAGTTAAATAGACTGATATTTCTTTCTATCTTTTGTGTTGTAAAGGTTTTCAAAAAATGTTTAGAATTTAACATAATAAAATAAGTGATTTTATACTTTTGCAGACTGCATTAACTAAAATTCTGAGTACATGTTCTTTACAAATAAAACGAGGCACAAATTACATGCCTATAAATTTACAAATTGAATGGAGGAACAATAAATGTCAAGAATTCCGTCAATACTTCAGAATTTGCGTATCCCTGTAATCGGATCACCGTTATTTATTATTAGTAATCCTAAGCTAGTGATAGAGCAATGTAAGGCAGGGATCGTTGGATCAATGCCAGCACTGAATGCTAGACCCGCATCCTTACTTGATGAATGGTTGGCAGAAATCACAGAGGAGCTCACAGCTTATAACGCAAAAAATCCAGATCGTCCAGCTGCACCATTTGCTATTAATCAAATTGTCCACAAGTCAAATGAACGGTTAGAACACGACATGGAATTGTGTGTGAAGTACAAAGTTCCCATTATTATTTCGTCCTTAGGTGCCCGTGAGGAGATATTTGACATAGCACATAGCTACGGAGGAATTGTTCTGCACGACGTAATCAATAACACTTTCGCGCACAAGGCAATCGACAAAGGTGCAGATGGCTTAATTGCAGTTGCGGCAGGAGCTGGCGGTCATGCTGGTGTGAAGAGCCCTTTTGCTTTCATTCAAGAAATCCGACAGTGGTTCGACGGTTCGCTTGTTTTGTCCGGATCGATTGCTACGGGAGGTGCAATCCTGGCTGCCCAAGCGATGGGGGCTGATTTTGCATATATTGGCTCACCGTTCATTGCAACGCATGAAGCCTGTGCCTCTGAAGAGTATAAGCAAGCAATCGTTGATTGTACGTCTGATGATATTGTTTATAGCAGTCTTTTCACTGGTGTACATGGAAATTATCTGAAACCATCAATTCGAGCAGCAGGATTGGATCCTGACAATCTTCCTGAAAGTGATCCATCCAAGATGAATTTTGGAGAAGAGGTCGTCAAGCCATGGAAGGATATTTGGGGAAGCGGTCAAGGCATTGGTGCTATTAAAGAGGTTACTAGTGCAGCAGAATTTGTAGACAAACTTTATAAAGAATATTTTGAAGCAAGAGACAGTCTAATCATTCGTAGTGTAGTTAGAAAGATCTGAATCAAAAAAATCGTCCTATTCTTACATTTTATAGCCTTAACATGAATAGAAGCACAGTGGTTTTAGAGTGACCCAATAAAATGAGACAAGGAAAAAACACCTCATGAGTCGTATTAGTTATCTAAACGATTTTGGAGGTGTTTTTTCTAAGTCTCATTTAAATGGGTCAGTTCAGATAATCGATTTTATTTTTTCATTTTAGATTTTTACTTGTATTAGGATGACATCCATTGCCCGCCGTTCACATGAAGTGTTTGCCCGGTCACAAAACGTGAATCATTGGAGGCGAGATAAACAAAGGTAGGAGCAACTTCAAATGGCTGACCTTGACGCTGCATTGGATTATCCGCTAGTGTAACTTCATCCGCAGAGAAACTTGACGGGATAAGTGGAGTCCAAATCCGTCCAGGAGCAATGGCGTTTACCCGGATACCTTTATCTATTAAACTATTTGCCAATGCACGGGTGAAACCAATGTTAGCCCCTTTAGTCGCTGTGTAATCTATCAATTGTTTATTCCCATCATATGTCACAACAGAAGATGTATTAATGATGGAGCTGCCTGCTTTTAAGTAAGGAAGCGCTGCTCGGGTGGTGTAAAAATGAGAGTAGATGTTTACTTTAAAGGTGTCATCGAACTGTTCATCCGTAATATCAAGTAGGCTCAATTGCTGAAATTGAATACCGACGTGGTTACATAGAACATCGAGTTGCCCAAATTTTTGAATAGTTTCTTCTACTATGTTGATACATTGCTTTTTTTCTCTTAAGTCACCCGGTAATAATAAACAGTTTTGTCCTAGTTCCTCAATTCTCATCTTTGTTCTATTCGCATCCTCGTGTTCATCTAAATATGCAATAGCAACATTTGCACCTTCTTTAGCAAAAGCAATGGCTGCTGCTGCACCCATTCCGCTGTCACCACCTGTGATGAGTGCGACTTTTCCTAAAAGCTTTCCGCTTCCTCTATAATTCGGATTTTCAATGATTGGCCTTGGAACCATCAATTTTTCTACACCTGGCTGGCGAAGCTGACGTTGTTCTGGAACAGTGATTGGAACATCTTCGTATCTCGTTATTTTTCCATAATTGGGATACATCGGATAACCTTGTCCATCTGTGTTTTTTTGATATTTTTGATGATCTTGTGACATAGTTGTCCTCCTCAAAATAACCATTTTCCGGTTACTTTATGTCACATAGGCTAATAAAGTGCATGGCCATAGTCAATTGTCTAGATGTCTAAACTATTGATGGTACAGGCTCAATACTTTAAAAAGTTGAATAAAGTGAAAGAAAAAGTGAAAGCTCTAGGGAGGTAATAACTTGTATGACTATAATCCAGAAATAAGGTTATTGTTAGTAGATCATTCTGATGAAAAGGTAGAAATGTTGTACGATTCTAATCCAAATACTTGGCAAATGCCCTTAATAGGACCTAGACCACCATATTATTGTCATCCACGATATGAGCAGTATTATCCTATTATCTAGTCGTATCCTTTTTGGTAGCATTTGATTTATTATTTTCGGCTGAGTAGGAAACTAATGCTTAGTGAATTAAGGGCGCTTTAATTAGTGCGAAATGTTCCTGGCTCAAATGAAATGTGGTCACACAATTTCGGTAAAGGTCAGGCAGTTTTAGATTTCTAAAACTGGAAGGGTTATGTCGAGGAGTCAAATGAGGAGGTAGCTCTCTGAAAGGCTCCCCCTGCGTCGAATAGCACTTGATTTAGTAAGAATGATATTTGTTATAAGCTCGGTGAAAAGGTGTGAGAATTTACCGTAACAGTTTAATCTGACGAAAGCCTACCGGGGTGGTGTAAATCATGTGCTTGAGTTGAATGAACATGGTGAGAATGTTATACACCCTATAATAACAGAAGGGTAAACTGACGAATTTCCGAATGTACAGGTCTAAACTGGCAATACATAGAAATGTGTTATCAAGGGAGTTAACTTCAATATGCAGGTTGATAAATTTTTCGGTATTCGAAGCATTTAATATTATTGTGATAATGGGTCTATAAGGTTTTTATATGATATATTTATTTTAACAATTTAAGGAATTTATTTTCTAATTCAATCTAGGAAAGAAGTGTTTTTATGCAGTTAACTATTGAAGCTACTGGTGATAACGTAAAGGCTATTTCTTATCTGTTAGCCAAAAATCCTAATAACATTTACGAAAGAAACCACAAAGGTCATTTGGTAAGACTTTTTTATAGTAAGTTTAGTGAGACAGAGTTAGAAGTAACAATATTTGTTTCACCAGATCCTATAGAACTTTTGAAAAATACTTCTAATATATACGACATTACCCATTATATAAATGATAGGGAATTTGCAGTTAGTAGTATATTCTGCTCATTTATAAAATCCGCACTAGGGACTGCGTTGAATGGACAACCAAAAGAAGAATTTTTAGAGTGGGTCGGTCAGCCATTTTCTTTTCATTTTAGTTTTGGTCCTGTTGTCTCAAATCTCTCTGACCAACAGATTATGGATCTTTTTGAGCCATTAGGATACGAAATTGAAATTTCTTGCGGAGAAACAGATTACTCTTTTGATATTAAGCAAAAAAGCACAGCAAGATATATTTCCTTAAAGGGACTTTGCACATTACAAAATGGACTTAGACAACTTTTTATTTTAATTCCTGTTTTGGATAACTATAAACATTACTATATTGATGAAAAAGAAATTGAAAAATTGGAAAGGTATGGACAAGGCTGGTTAGAAGATCATCCTCAAAAAGAATTTATATTGCGTCAAGCTCTTCGTTTTAAAGAAATTTATAGTATTGTGGAGAACAGTAAAAATAATATGACTAGCAACGAAAACAAACAGGAAATTGAGGAAGGCAATGCTGTTAAAGTTCGTTTAAATGATCTGCGATACGAAAAAATCATTGAAACAGTAAACAAAATAGAGCCAAGGGAGAGCATTGTTGACTTTGGTTCAGGTGAAGGGAAATTATCATTACGTTTAGGTTTTGTAAATGGAGTAAAAGAAATTTTAGCAGTAGAACCGTCAGAGTCTGCTACTATACGAGCTTTAGAAAGGTTTGATAAAGCTGAATATAAAGTTGGATTTGTTACACCAACAACAGTGTGGGGCTCACTCTTTTATTATGATGAAAGATTAAAGGGAAAGAATATTATGATTCTATGTGAAGTCATTGAGCATATTGATGAGTTTCGATTACCAAAAGTAATGGATACAATTCTGAATGAATATCAACCAAAGGTGTTAATCATTACTACTCCAAATAGAGAATACAACAGTGTGTACGACATGGAAGAACATTTCCGTCACAATGACCATCGATTTGAGTGGACAAGAGAGGAATTCTATAATTGGTGTTCAAATAGAGTTGATAATTATCCGTATAAACTTATATTTGATGGTATTGGAGAAGAACATGAACTATATGGTTGCCCAACTCAAATGTGTATGTTTGTGAGAAAGGAGGTTTAACAATGAAAATAGTATTACCATATGCAGGGATTGTTTTGCTTGTTGGACCATCTAACAGTGGTAAATCAACTTTATTAAAAAGCATGATTGATAATAAAGAGATATTATCATCAGAGGTAGTAAGCTCTGATGAATTTCGAGTTTTAGTAAGTAACATTGAGTTTATTGATTGGCGAGAAAGACCAAAAGATGAAGCAGACTGTCTGTTTGACGAATACCAAAACATTTCAAAAGAAGCATTTTCAATGATGGATTCAGTAATTGAAGCAAGGTGTAGATTAAATAAATTAACCTTCGTGGATGCTACACATCTTCATCCTGACGACAGAAAAAGATATAGATCATTAGCTAGAAAAAACCATGTTCCAATAGTAGCTATAGTGTTAGATATCCCTTTAGATACACTGATAGAAAGAGATGAACAAAGAGATTATTCAAGAGGTAAACGACGAATAAAACAGCAGTATCAAGTATTTAAAAGAGAAAAACGTTTTATAAAAAAAGAAGGATACACATCAACTTACTTACTAAATGAAACAAATAATATAGAATTAGTTAGACGTAGTAATCCGATAGAAATAGACATAAAACATGGAATTGATATTATAGGAGATATCCATGGCTGCTACGATGAAATGATACTTGTTTTAGAGAAATTAGGTTATCAAAAAAATCAAGAAGGACTTTATATTCATCCAAATGGTAGAAAGTTCATTTCTATTGGTGACATTATGAGTCGAGGACCTCAGTCGCTTAAAACGATGCTATTTTTCTTACGCCATGTACAAAATGACCTTGCCTATATGATTGATAGTAATCATGGTTGGAAAATAGCAAGATGGTTAGATGGAAGAAATGTTACTTTAAATCATGGAGATGAAAAAGTCGCGGAAGATTTCAAGCAGTATGAAGAAGAGTTTGGAATGAAACGAACTGAAGAAATAAAATGTGCTTTAAAAGAATTTCTCTTACAAGCTCCTTCACATTATGTGTTTACAAAGAATGGTGTGCAAACCTTAATTTGTACTCACGCTGGAATTAAGGATGAATTTATAGGAAAACAATCACATGATATTAGTGATTTTTGCCGTTATGGTGATACAGACGGATTCGACCATACAGGGAAACCAATAAGAAAAGATTGGTTCATTAATCATAAAACAAATACACTAGTTGTTTGGGGGCATGACCCGAAATCTCAACCACTATTAATAAACAATACAATTAACATTGACCAAGGTGTTGTATTTGGCGGAAAGTTAACCGCATTTCGATTTCCAGAAAAAGAATTTGTTTCTATTAAGGCACTGAAAGACTATTCAGAGTCTACAGATAATCCATTAAAAGAATGGGAAGAAAAGCGATTAGCCCCACCTAATATCGGTAAGTTTATTAATGGATATTCAGTTTTAACAGAAGAGTTAGGTGAAGTACAAATCCATCAGGATATCGTAAAGCCAACTATCGATACAATTTCACACTTTACTATACCTATTGAACAATTAATATATATTCCACCAACAATGAGCCCGACGCCAAATGCCTCTTCTTTAGATAACTATCTTGAGCATCCAAAAGAGGCAATAGACTATTATAGAAGTCAAGGGATTCAAACCATGTTTGCTGAAAAAAAGCATATGGGTAGTAGGGCGATTTTGTTTTTATTTAAGAATAAAGCAGCTGCTAAGAAGTATGTAGGAATAGATACTTTAGGAGTTATCTATACAAGAAGAGGCAGGCGTTTCTTTGATGTTTCCACAGAGGAAAAATTGGTACTGAAAATCAATAAAGATTTGCATGATTATGGTTACTTTGAAAAATACGATACAGAATATTTACTGCTAGATGCTGAGATTATGCCATGGAATTTGAAAGCGAAGGAGCTTATCAGTAATCAGTATGCTCATGTCTCAGAAAATGCAATTTTAGATCGAACTAAATTAAAAGAAAAAATTGAAGCAGCTGTTGGAGAAAATAACGTCTTAAAGGGATGGCTTGAAGAATATCAACAAAAATTAGAAAACGCAATGACATTTAAAGAAGTCTTTCAAAAATACTGTTGGGATATAGGGGATGCTAACCAAATTCAAATTGCACCATTTCACATATTAGCCCATAGTAATGAGACATTCTTTGATCAATCACATATTTGGCACATGGAGATGAGCCGAGAGCTTTCTAAGCATTCAAGCTTATTTGTTGAAACAGAATATAAAATAATTAATGACAAAGCAAGTGAAGAAGAAGTTATTAAATGGTGGGAGGATATGACGAGCGAGGGCCATGAAGGTATTGTTATTAAGCCTGAGTTCTTTATCTCAAGAAATAAAGGAAAACTTATCCAACCTGCGATCAAGGTCAGAGGTCGTAAATATCTTAATATTATTTATGGAATGGATTATTTATTACCTGAGAACCTTGTAAGATTAAAGAATCGAAATACAGGTAAAAAACAAAAACTGGCATTAAGAGAGTTTGCATTAGGTGTAGAAGGAATTAAAAGATTTGTAAACGGGGAATCCATAGAAAGGGTTCATGAATGTGTACTTGCGACATTGGCAATGGAAATGGATCCTGTAGACCCGAGATTATAATGTACAGGCATTGAGCTAACCAGCTTAATGCCTTTTGGTCTTAGAAATCAACCTTCATAACAGGTTATTCTATCTTTGCAAAATCAACATTATTACTTTTATTCCCCAGCATAAACCGATGTATCCTGTGCAAAGGATTATAGAGGCAGCGGGCTAAAAGTCATATTCATGCTTTAACAGTCTTTGTGTAGGTTTATAAAAAAGATAAACAAAGGTCGATAATATATAATAAAGTTTGATAAAATATTTTATGTAGATAAGAGGAGAAGGAAAGCATTTTAATAGCTGAATTGAAAACTATATAAATGAAAATACTTATCATTATTCAATCATTACGGGGATGAGGTTGCAAATGTATTATGCCTTACTGATAATAGGTGCAGTGGTATTTTTTATCGGGATTTTTTGGTTTGTTTTGATGTATATCGAAAAAAAATTTACTTTTCGTAATACATGTAAAGCTTTTTTGGGATTAATAATGGGTGGATTATTGCTATTTATAACTCTCCCTAGCTTAAAATATATGATATTTAAAGAGTATGATATTGTAAAAGGGAGTTGCATCATCGAGATCGATTCAGCTGGGCGATCCAATGAGGCATCATTTAAACTGCCGGATACGGACGATGTATTTTATTTTACAGATATTCCTGACTTAGATTCCTATGGAAGGGCAGTTCCTTACTATTGCGAGGTCACTGTCACAAAGGATCATGAGTTTGAAGTAGGCTATAAAATATATGATGCTAAATCAAGGGAACTTATACAAACAAGTGAATAGTTCATATTTGCAGTTGATAACATTGAAACGGTAGTCATTTTCAGTATTTGTATTTCTAAACAATCAAACTTTTTTATGAAAATTCACAAAACTCACATTTTGATCAATTTTTTTCAAAATGTGAGTTTTTCTTTTGCAGTACAATTATTATTTATAGCGTGTTTTTATCAAACATTGAGGACTTATATAATAAAGATATCTCACAAATAGTAATAAAAACAGAGTACCCATATGATGATTTTTTAAGAAATGTTGTAATAGAAGTAGATTCCTTAATCAAGGGACACGGCATTATTGGTTACAGAGAAGAATGGAATGACTCAGATTTTACCTTAAGTACATTTCTAAAATTGAGAAAGCTGGATCACCCGTCACGCGTGACATCACTTGTCAACAGGGTACCAAGCAATCACGTTCTAAGAAACGTCATCGGGTGGTATTTTTCAAGGATAATTACGGCAATGTGATACGTGTTGTCACCAATTTAATGAACGTTTCACCAGAAGACATCGCCGATTGGCACAACTGAAAATGTCGTTTTTAATGTGAACGCCTAATAGCGAAGGGCTTGATGCCCGAAGCTATTAAACTCACAAACGGTAGAGGGGATTAAAAGCTCTTGGATCTTTTTGATTTGTCAAGAATCAAAAAGATCCAAGAGCTTACTAGATCATAAGCAAAGCGTTGATATAGTCGGCTTGTTGGTGGGTTCGATGCCCTAAACAAGCCGATCTTTTAATCGTTAGGAGCAAAGCGCAGCAAGCGACTTGATTCTTGGCTTCAGACAAGAATTTACCATTTCTTCATAGATTAACTTTCAAAGTTGAAAATCAACACGACATGGATAAAACGATCGTAGGGATAGAGCCAACGGGTCATTATTGGCTTAATTTGGCCCATTTCCTTAAAGATCATGAAATAATGTTCGTCGTTGTTAACCCTTTGCATGCGAAGAAAAATTAAGAGTTAGATGATAACTTGCCTATTAAAAATGATGTTAAAGATTCGAAAGTAATTGCATAGTTAGTCAAAGAGCTAATCGATAAAGTTCGGTTGGCTCTTTTTTAAATTCTCATCAATTACTTGTGAATTAAACTTTTATTCTAGGTTTCCTATAATAATCAGGGGTATACGAAACGAATCCTATTTAAAAAAAGCACAAGAGCTGCTATTTAAATACAAGGGCAGGATATCTGTTTCAGGTAGATTCCGATTGGTTTAAATTTCCTTATATAAGGTAATAATGCTATTCGAGAAAGGATGAATTTTTTCGAAAAAAATAACAACATTTTACAGAAGCTGCTCCTTGTGTTAGCTGTAGGCATGGACATTAGGTGATAAATATGTGGAAAACGATTGTTTCCTATCTTCCAGACGGGAATGTTTTTATGCAAGCTTTTATTGCGTTTTTCATCCCATATTCTATCTCGAGATTTTTTAGTTGGATCAGTACTTCAGAGGAAGAGTGATGAGAATGTGGAGATCAAAGATCAGAAAAACAAAAAAACATGCAATTGAAAGTGAAAAAAAGGAAGAATATAAGCCATATGAAAATCCAACAGGTCATTTTACTGGCGATTTCACCTTGGATTTGGAACTTATCAGGAAAGAAATCAGTCATAATTCGGATGTGCAATTTCGGGAGTTTAATATCGGGCGTACAGTTATTCGGGCGGCCATCATTTTTGTGGATGGACTGTCCGATAAAGATCTCATCGACAAACATATTATGAAATCATTGATGGTTGATTTTATCGACGAATTTAAACAGGAACCATCTTATGTGAAAGGAACTATTTCAAAAGAATTTATTAAAAATCAAATTCTTTCCATTAGTGAAGTAAAAGAAGCCCATCATATAAAAGAGTTGATACCAAAAGTATTGACAGGTTCAACAGCCCTTTTGATTGATGGATTATCAGATGTGTTCCTACTTGGTACAACCAAAGCAAACAAACGGAATATTGAAGAGCCGGTATCAGAAGCATTGGTCAGAGGTCCACGAGTTGGTTTCACTGAAATTTTAACCGATAATACCGCCCTTTTGCGGAGACATGGTGAAAACGTGAACTTATCATTAACAAAATTCCAAGTAGGAAAACGTGCAAAAAAAGAATTGGTCATCGCCTATATGAAAGAGATTGCTGACCCGGAATTAGTAGAAGAGGTAAAGAAAAGAATTCAGAAAATTGATATTGATCATCTACCGGAATCAGGCTATGTAGAGCAACTGATCGAAGATAATTACCTCAGTCCCTTTCCTCAAGTACAAAATACAGAGCGTCCCGACCGTGTAATCAGCGCATTGATGGAAGGACGAGTAGCAATCATGTTAGATGGAACGCCTTTCGCTTTGATCGCTCCGGTTACGTTCAGTATGCTATTGCAATCGCCGGAAGATTATTATGAACGATGGATTCCCGGCACTCTCTTCCGTCTACTGCGTTTTGGAGCAGCAAATGTTACGTTGTTTGCACCTTCATTGTATATTTCTTTTATTTCGTTTCATCAGGGATTGATCCCAAGCGAGTTAGCGATTTCAATCACAGGAACTAGGGAAGGTGTTCCGTTTCCCTCACTAATAGAAGCACTGGTTATGGAAATAGCCATCGAAATTTTACGGGAAGCTGGGCTACGCTTACCTAAACCCATTGGCCCAGCGATGGGGATTGTTGGCGGACTGATCATCGGTGAAGCAGCCGTACAAGCAGGGATTGTTAGTAATATTATGGTTATTGTAGTGGCAATAACCGCCATTTCTTCCTTTGCCATTCCGAGTTATAGTGCAGGGATGCCATTGCGTATTCTTCGCTTTGTAGCCATGTTTAGTGCTGCATTGTTTGGATTGTACGGAGTCATTCTGTTTTTCCTCTTTCTTTGCAGTCATTTGGTGAAACTGAAGAGTTTTGGCGTACCTTATGCCAGTCCTGCTGTGCCTTATCGATTAAGTGACTGGAAAGATTTTATGGTTCGCATGCCACTTCAGATGATGAAACGTCGTCCGAAGATGATGCATACGAAAGATCAAATTCGTAAAGGATAGCCTACTTAGAAAGGAAGTGAACCCTAGATGATTCTCAGTCCGAAAGACCGAATAACCACTCCGCAAGCAGCTGTTGTCGTCACCAATTTTATACTTGCAACAGGGATTCTCACCCTGCCCAGAGCATCAGTGGAGAAGGTGAAAACACCAGATGTCTGGCTAACCGTTATATTAGGCGGGCTGATCGCGATACTAGCAGGGGTGATCATAGTCAAATTAAGTCAACAGTTTCCCCAAAAAACCTTTTATCAATACAGCCAAGAAATAGTAGGGAAATGGGTAGGCGGGCTACTTAGTCTACTTATTGTATGTTATTTTTTAATAACTGCTGGGTTTCAAGTCAGATCGCTGGCAGAAGTAACAAGTTTTTTTTTGCTGGAAGGCACCCCCACCTGGGCTGTCATCATGCCGTTTATGTGGGTGGGTCTCTATCTGATCATGGGTGGTATAAACTCCATCGCTCGCATGTGTGAAATTATATTCCCTATTACGGTCATCATTTTTTTGCTGGTTTCCTTTATGAGCTTCGGAATATTTGAGATAGATAATCTACGTCCGGTATTAGGATTGGGAGTTATACCAGTGCTAAAAGGGGTAAAGACAACTGCTCTCTCGTATACAGGTTTTGAAATCATGTTGCTCCTTCCAGCATTTATGAAACAGCCTCATAAAGCAGTAAAAGCCGTTCTAGTCGGAACGGCCATACCCTTGATCTTTTATGTAATAACGGTCATTATGGTCATCGGAGCGTTTTCCGTCGACGGAGTAGTTACAAGAACATGGCCGACCCTTGATCTCATGCGAAGTTTTGAAATCACCGGTTTGTTCTTTGAACGGTTTGAGTCTTTGTTGCTCGCGATATGGATTATGCAAATATTTTCCAGTTTCATAATAGCCTACTATGCAGCTGCTTTAGGGCTGGCTCAACTCTTCCAAAAGAACATTCATCCATTTATGTACGGATTACTTCCAGTTATTTACATCATCTCTATGGTGCCGAAAAATATCAATGACCAATTTAAATTCGGTGATATAGTTGGCAATGTCGCGTTGTATTTATTTGGTTTACTACCGTTGCTACTACTTCTCATTGTTTCAAGATGGAAGGTGGGAAAGCATGAAGCAAAGCCATAACAATGTACGGTCCCTCAAGGGTATGCTCTCTTTTCTATTACTCCTGTTTCTTACAGGGTGCTGGAGCAGTAATGAAATTGAAGAAAAAGCTTTAAGTGTAGGTTTGGCATTAGATGAAGGAAAAGAATCAAAAATTGAGAAAGAGTTAAAGGAACAAGGAGGGGGATATAACCAAACAGAAAAAATAACCATGACTTATCAATTCGTTAACCCACAAGGAACAGGTTCGGAGAGTAAGGGAGGGGGATCGCAACAAAAACCTTACTTGAATATTACTGAAACCGGTGATTCCATCCATCAAATGAGTCGCGAATTTTCATTGAGAAGTTCTCTCCCCATGTTCAGTCCACATCTTAAAGTGATCGTTATTAGTGAGGATCTTGTACGTAAGTATAGTTTGGAACAATTACTTGATCAATTTCTCCGTGATAATGAGGTTAGACCAAGCTGTCTTGTGTTCATTAGCAGTGGGCGAGCAAACGAGACGATGGAATCAAAGGAATCAGGAGAAATTCCAGCGTTTCGTTTGATTGGAATTTCAGATAATGAAGATCGAACAACAAGGATTTTGCCCCCTATGTCACTCGCTAAATTAGAGGGCAAGATGCAATCAGGATCTAGTTTTCTTTTGCAAAATGTAATTTCGACGAACGGAGAAGTTAAATTTTCAGGAGCTGCCGTGATTACAGGAAAGACAAAAAAGCTGCTTGGTTTTTTGAATGAAGAGGAATTGGATGGCTTAACGTGGATAACTGGAAAGGGAAAAGGCGGTTTGGTGAAAAACTTTGATAAAGAGACAAATCAGCCAATCATTTACGAGGTAAAGTCTATGAAAAGCAAAATCACACCTCGTATTAAGGGGAACAACATCTCTTTTGATGTAAAAATCGAATCAGAAGGGCGTCTTTCTGAAAATTGGGTGGTTTCGGGGGAAACTTCTGAAAAAAAATTTTTAAAAAGTGCTGAAAAAGCTGCTGAAGAAGAAGTAAAACAATCGGTAAATAATGTAATAGAAAAAATGCAAAAGGATTACCAAGTCGACGTTGCCGGCTTTGGAAATCGATTGAGAATTGAACATCCTAAAGTATGGGAAAAAGTCAAAAAAGATTGGGACCAAACATTTAGTGAAGTTCCAATCGAATACAACGTGAAATTAACTATTATGGATTATGGGGCGTCAAGCTTCAAAAAGTGAAATTACTTCAATTCTAAAGAAACCTTCTTTTTGTTTTATTGTCCAGAAAGTCACAGGAATAAATAAAATATGAGACTAACAGTAGAGTCACCTTTTGTTGACTCTTTTATTTTGGAATGGAGGCGGTCATGTAGGAATAGTGAAGAGAAAACGAACAAGTATTGCGTCTTAATAATCTTCTGACCATTATTTATTGAAGGACGGTAAACGTCAAGTAGCCCCCAAATACTACATGGGTGGTGTATTTCGGGACTATGTTTTGTTTGCTTCACTTTTTATCGGTACTCTGCATGCCGAGGGTAAACTAGATGACCACGGCAAGACTTTATCTATTTCTTTTTTATTCGTTAGATCCATATTTGGCAGCGTTTCAAACAAATAGCGAAGATAATGATAGAGACTCAAATCGTTCTCTTTTGCCGTTTCAACCACACTATACATGATGGCACTCCCTCTAGCACCTCGCGGTGTTTTAGAAAACATCCAATTTTTTCTCCCAATCACAAACGGCTTAATGGAACGTTCACTTCTGTTGTTGTCGATTTCTAAATGTCCGTCCAATAAAAAAGCTTCAAGATGATTCCATTGATTCAAACAATAAGTGATGGCTTTTCCTAGCGCGCTTTTTGGTAGAACAAGATCTTTTTGTTCATAAAGCCATGCTGAAAAAAGGTCCAGAATGGGCCTGCTTTTTTCCAGTCGCTGCTCATATCGTTCTGTAGGATCGACATGTTTTAGCTTTCTTTCGATAGAATAGAGTAATGTAACCCTTCGCTCGCCTTCACCTTTTTTCCCTTCTGTGAATCAGGTAAAGCCTTTAAGGCTTCATCAAACTTACGTCTGGCATGTGCCCAACATCCCACAAGGGTGACATCCGGTACTTGATTGTAACCACTTTATCCATCCACTTGTAAATAACCTTGATAACCCGTTAAAAAACGTTTCGGGTGTTCGCCTGCTCTTGTTGGTTGATAGTCATAGAGAACAATGGGGATATCATCTCGCCCTGTGCGATATAACCACAGATAGGACTTGGTAGTTGCGGCACGACCAGGTTCACGTAAGACTTGGAAGGTTGTTTCATCCGCATGAAGGATGGTTCGAGCAAGTAGATGCTCATGCATCCTTTTATACAATATCACTAACCATTGATCAGCCCCGTATAATAACCAATTCCCCATCGTTTGACGTGATAAGTAGATTCCCATTCGTTCAAAATGCTTTTCCTGACGATAAAGAGGCAATCCTTCTACATATTTTTGAGTCATGATATACGCCATAATGGACGGGGAAGCGATCCTTTTGGGAAAGGCGGGAGCTGGCATATTCGCAGTCACAATCGGTGTGGAAACCTCATCTAGTTCACACTTGCGGCAAGCATATACGTATCTCTTATGTTCTGTCACCTTTACTTCTGCAGGAACAATCGTCAGTTCCTTACGGACTTCTACACTCATCTCATGTAAAGCACCACCACAGCACGAACAAACCTGTTCCTCGTCAGCCAAACGATATTCAATCGTTTCGATAGGAAGGTTTTGGACGGACTCATCCCTATGACCGCGTTTCTTTTTACGACGATAGGTGATGGTTTCAACAACTGGTTCGGGTACTTCGGTGTCACTTTCTTTCTCAGCCTCATTAAACAGTTCTAGAGCGAGTTGATTTTCCGTTGTTTTTTCGCTAGACGTACCGAACCGTTTTTGTTGACTAAGACGAAATTGTTCTTCGTACCATCTCACTTTTGTCGTGAGTTCTTCTACTTGAGCTTGAAGAGATTCAATTGTAGGTTGATTTTGATGAGAAGATGTTGTTTTCATAGATGAATCCATTCGACAAAATGAATCAAATCCCTTCTAAATATATAAATTTTTCACAGGATTGTTCTCGCATATACGGCTTGATGCCCTTGTTTTTGTTCAAATGAAAGTCCATCAAGAAGCCATCTCAGTTGCCTTCTTGATATGGTAAGTGGCACATTTTGATGTTGAGTTGGCCAGTCAAACTTTCCTTTTTCCAATCTGCGATAATGCAACCAAAAACCATTATGTTCCCACACGAGAATCTTTAGTTTATCGCGTGAGCGATTGCAAAAGACAAATAAACAAGAAGAAAAGGGATCTAAATCAAACTCTTCCTTCACAATGGCTGCCAGTCCATCAATAGATTTACGTAAGTCTGTAGCTCCTTGTGCGATACATACCCTTTCAATGGCTGTTTCTAGTATCATAGCTGTTTTACCGTCTGCATCACTTGTAAAAGCACTTGTGGAGTAAAAGGTGCATCTATTTCAATTGTAGCTTCTTTAAAATGAATGCGGATGGTGGTATGTATTTTTTCTTCTATTGGAAGGATATTCACAGATACTCATTTTGTACGTTTACTTTCAGTTGGACTATCAGCTTGAGGTGATAATTTCTTGAGCCAATAATATAGCCGATGAACCGGCAGGTTCTGTTTTTGACACCAAGCAGCTTTTGATAATCCACTTTCTTTAGAATCTTGGATGTGAGCTTCCCATTCTTTCTTTATAAGGCGTTTTTTCATAAAAAAACCTCCACATGTATGATGTAAGGAGATTATCTCATGAGCTATTTACAAGTAGTAGGTGGGGAATATTTGACGCTTACTTTTTAATCAGCTTTTTGCCGCTTTAATCGCTTATGTCCTATTGAAATGGCTCTATACAAAGACATCTGAAGGACGAGTATTCGAAAAATGTCGTTTATCTCTTTTCAAAGAAAACTACTAAAAGACAACTTACCGATTGACTGGCGTTCTGAAATGGCTGTTGTTTTAAAAAACTACAAAAACATTCAAGGGATAAGTCTGTATAATTTTGGATAATCAACACGCATGGTATCTTTTTTTACCTACTTATTCAAAAAAGGAATGAAAAAATGAGCTATGATATTAGTATATGGTCTGTAAATAAAACTTCATTTAAGAATGAAGTTTTTAACCAGGAGAATATTAAGTGGCAGAATGACGGAATCATCTATGAAGGTTCAAATTGGCAAATTATGATAAGTAATCCTCATGAAGTAATGGAAGAAGATATTCCAGAAGAAGTGTTAGGTGAACTACCAGGGATCAGCTATTTTACAAATATTATTTTAGAACCTATAGGGGCACCTAAACGGTCTTTTCAGATACTAAAGAAGATATCTAAAATTCTTGCTCAATCTTCCCATGGAGTAATAATTGATGAACAGGAGGGTACCGTTTCATCCCCATCTGGTGTGAAAAGACTAGAAAATGTTTTGGTAAAAGAGGACCCAAGCTTTCTTCAAATGACATGGTGGTTCATTGATAATCAGAAGTTTAAAAAAGCTGGATTTGAAGCATTTTTAGATTTAATTGAATCTACTATGCCTGAAGTTCTGCCTAGGAGATACGGACTTTATGAGCCGCCACAATTTAAACTATCTGATAAGGGGAAAGGCCATTTTATTGAGTTTATGTTTAAAAATTTACATGAAGGAGTAGTTTGGTATCCAAGTAAACCTTTTACAGATGTACACTTTGGTATTCCAGATAAGGTAGGCCCTACACGTGAAGGATTTAGATCATGTTATGTCTCGATCAACTTTTTGGAAGAGGTATTGAGCCAACCGGGATGGCCGTTAGAAATAAAGAGATTTTGGCTGAAGACTTCCGAGCTGCTAAATTCCTTCTACGGTGAGATTAGAAGGGGATGGAGTCCCGTATCTGCTTGGTGGTGGAGAGGCCTACCTAAGAAGTTAGGAAATGCTGCAATTTTAGGAGAGCCTTATATCGATTTATGGCCGGATTTTGTCAATAAAGCTAAACAAACTGAAAGTGGTTTGTTTTATATTGAAAATATAAATAAAGATTATCAGGATCTTCATTCAATTATCACAGAAATACCAGAAGCCATTGTACAACCGAAGAATAAGCAAAAATACTCAAGAAATTGGCCTTTTAAGGGACCATTTTTAAAATATAAATAATATCACATTTTAAAACTAACAAAATACATATTAGTTGTAGATTGCAGTCTGCTTTTTTTGCTGTGTGAACACAATTGAATTTCTGTATTCCAGAATCGGGCGCATTTCCAGAGTATGGATCTGCGCTTTTTGTGCATGAAAGGTCCATTATCTGGAATAACTTAATGTGAAAATGATGGGATTTTGAAATAAATGTTATTAAGCAAAAGGGAAGGATAAATGAATAGGGCTCTTAAAAGTATACAAATTGTTAAATAACTTTTCCATTGGGAGATGACTTAATGATTACAATAGCTACTGCTGAAGATCACCTGAAAAAAAGAATTGGTGAAAACACAAATGATGTAATAAACATTTGGGGGAAGTTTAAATCATTTGCAAAAGAAGACGTTAATGATGAAGAAGAAAGAGCCATTTTATTTCAGTGTGGGATATATAACTTTACTGGAGAAAAGCTATTCTATTACGATTTTGTCAGACAATTCACTGATGAAGAAGATGGGCACATTCAACAACTTCATTGTGAATTCGTTTTTGAACCTATAAAAGAGTTGAAGAAATTGGAAGCATCAGAATGGTATTTTGACACTGATGGTGAAATAGATGATTTCTTTAATGAAATAGAAACTCTTGATGAGTTTAAAATACCATTAAACCATAAACCGTTAGGATTAAACTTATATCAAGAGGAAGTATAATTTCTTCATAAACAGATGCTTTTCTTCAATAATGCTTAGCGATGATCTTCAGCAAAAAGGCGCGTTACTTCAATAAATGAAGACGCACTTTTCTTATTGAAGTAACAGAACAGAATAGTTCTATAAATGATTCGACGTGAATAATTAAAATACCCAGCTAATCTTCTCATATGGGGGTACCACCACATGCCCATCAAGCTAACAAAGTAAATTACTAGATACGAAATGATCCTTGTTTCAAAACTAGCGAGTGATGGAAAAGTAGGCATGCCAAAGAAGCCTATTAAAACGCGATTTTTTCGCTAGGCAGCTTGTCTATGCTTCACCGTCGTTTCATACACAACCCCTAGAATATCAAAGACGGTCAGCTTCTTATACCGATGACATTTACGACCGTTCTTTTTTAGCA
>NZ_JAIQUM010000077.1 GCF_020075705.1 Metabacillus rhizolycopersici
AAGGCATCCAAATGAGACAAGTGAAATATCTCAATAATATCGTAGAACAGGATCATCGTTTTATAAAAAAGCGAGTCCGTTCGATGTTAGGATTGAAATCATTTCGTACAGCTACTTACATACTGAGCGGCATAGAAGCCATGCATATGATGAAAAAGAAGCAGGTTCATCAGGGAGTGAAGTCTGCCCAAAATCAAAAAGAATTCATCCATAAATTGTTTGGATTAGCTTCATAAGTTAGCAATTTAAAGGAAACTCACACTCTATGTTTCTAACGAGTGATTTTTGCACCAGAACCGATAATGTTTCCACTTGAATAGATTTTGCTTTTCCATACTGATCACGTCCTTTTTTAGAGTAATAGTATCAGTATGTCCAAGTTTGAGAGAATACTTGCAGATATTTTGAAGCTTTTGCACCAGAACCGTTTTTATTGAAAAATATTGACAAACTATTAGCTGGTTTAATAGAAGAACAGTTTCCTTCTTTGCATTTCAAAATGGAAGAGACTATGTGTAAAGAATCCCACTCTCCTTTAAATACATCTATGATGCCATATCGTGTTGGAAACAATTCTTCTCTAATATCTTCAATTGTAAAACCTTCTTTATGCAAAATTTTTACTTTCTCACTGATGTCCTTAAGGTAATCTAGTTTTCGCTTTAACATTTCTTTTCCATTCTCGACATAACCAGCATGGCAACAAAACATGGAATTAAAATCGTAAGTCAATATTTCTCGAATTGAATTTATATTTTCAAGCATGTTCAATAAAGAAGAAAGGTGTTTTTACTATTCAAAATTAAATGCAAAAATGAATTATACGCTTCAAAAATAAATTCAATTAAATTAAACAAATCGGAAATGAACAATTTAATTATGAATCTATTGAAATAAAACTGGGTGAAAAAATCCTTTTATTTCTGCATTTTAATAAAATTGAATCTTGGCACTATTCTTGCAAGTAATATAGGTGTAACAAACATTACTTTTATTATTTTTTGTCAATAAGATAAATTAGGTCGGGGTGATGGGGTTATAAGATCAATGGTGACTTGTAAGAATGGGACAGTGAAAGAAATCGAGTGAAGGAGTGTGAAAATTACATCGTTCTTAGTAAAAGTCAGGCGGTGTTACATATCATAACAAAATGAATTCTCACCGTATATTTGAGGGATTTTTGGATTGGTCAACAAAAGATGATCCATAAAACTGTGATTGGCGGAACTGTCTTTAAATGATTTGATTTAATTTGGTGGTAATTACCGAAATAACCTGGCGGCAATAGTAATCTTTAAGTTTTGGTTGAGTAAAAAAAGATGAGGAGGGGTTTAAAAGATGAGTAAAGCGGTTATCGTTTCTGTGGCAAGAACTCCATTTGCCAGATTAAGAGGAGCTTTAAAAGATCTCCATCCATCCATTTACGGGGGACTTGTCATCAAAGAGGTGCTTCAAAGGGCACAAGTCGCTGGTGAAGAAGTGGATGATGTCATATTCGGAAATTGTAATGCAGGCGGAGGGAATATTTCTCGATTGTCTTTACTGCAAGGAGGACTGCCCGTATCGGTACCAGGGGTTACGATTGACAGGCAATGTGGGTCAGGAATTAATACTGTGGCGTTAGCTGCTGACGCTATCAATGCCGGAAGTGGGCGAATTCTGATAGCTGGGGGAACGGAAAGCTTGACTAGAGCCCCTTATCTAATGGAACCCTCAAGTCAAACTTTTGACCGGGTTCCACCTAAGTTTCTATCAAGGAAACCGTTATCCCCGGAACATCTCGGAGATCCTCCGATGGGGATTACTGCCGAAAATCTTGCTGAGCGCTATAACATCAGCCGGGAGGAACAGGATGCCTTTTCCTTGAGAAGCCAGCTAAACATGAAACGAGCAGTGGAACAAGGGTTTTATAAGGAACAAATCGTTCCTGTATCTCTTACAGGGAAAAAAGGAGAAACTACTTTATTCTCTGAAGACGAACACCCTAGACCGGAAACGACTTTGGAAGGGTTAGCTAAGCTTCGTCCGTCATTTAAGAAGGATGGATCAGTGACTGCGGGAAACGCATCCGGTATCGTTGATGGAGCTTCAGCATTGCTTTTGATGTCAGAAAAGGAGGCAGAAAAAAGAGGGTTGGAACCGCTTGCGAAGGTAGCCGATTGGGCACTCTCCGGTGTGGATCCGAATATTATGGGGATAGGGCCTGTCCCAGCTATTAAAAAGTTATTGGCGAAAACTGGATGTTCTTTAGAGGATGTGGATTTGATTGAAATTAATGAAGCTTTTGCCAGTCAAGTACTAGCTTGTGATCGTGAACTTCACCTGGACTTGGAAAAGGTCAATGTCAATGGAGGAGCAATTGCCCATGGGCATCCAATTGCCGCAACCGGAGGCATGCTGATTATGAAACTAGCATATGAAATGAAGCGCCGAGGAGTTAAACGCGGACTTGTATCGGCTTGTATCGGTGGTGGTCAAGGAATTGCCCTAATGCTTGAAAGGTAATGGAAGATGCAGTAAGAAAGCATTACTTGTTGTTTGAGATACCTAAAAATTTCACGGGGGAGATTGTCTAATGAGTTGTTTACAAGATAAGGTTGCTATTGTCACTGGAGCAGGCCGAGGTATTGGCGCAGAAACAGCCAAACGATTAGCGCAAGACGGTGCAAAGGTCGCAGTATTTGATCTGCATGAAGAGGTTTGTTATGAAACGGTTCAAGCTATTCAATCCATAGGTGGAGAAGCGATTGCAATAGGTTGTAACGTTTCTGACATCGAGCAAGTAGATGCTGCTGTTGAAAAGGTAGCTAATGAATTTGGAAAGATAGATATTCTAGTGAATAACGCTGGAGTGACCCGTGATAATCTTCTTTTCAAAATGTCTGTAGAAGATTGGGACATGGTTATGAATGTGCATCTAAAGGGTAGCTTTTTATGTGCCAAAGCAGTGCAAAAATTTATGGTAAAAGAACGCTATGGAAAAATCATCAACATTAGCAGTACATCAGCCTTGGGAAACCGTGGACAAGCCAACTATTCAACAGCTAAGGCAGGATTGCAAGGATTTACCCGAAGCCTGGCGTTGGAACTGGGTCCTTTTAATATTAATGTAAATTCTGTTGCTCCCGGATATGTCGTAACGGAAATGACAAAAGCAACATCAGATCGAGTTGGCTTGGATTTCGAGGAACAGCAAAAATTAGTTGCAGAGAGGAATCCGCTTAGAAGAGTTGGAAATCCCCAGGATATTGCCAATGTAATCGCTTTTCTAGCCAGTGAAGACGCCAGTTACGTGAATGGACAAATTATTTATGTCAACGGAGGCGCTCGCTAGGTTTGTTATAAAAGCAGCATTTACTATTAATTGAAAAGGAAGGAGGAAAAAGGTTGCTGATAGACCCTAGCATTATCGGAAGTACAAGTGAATCGCAAATATTCGAGATTGAAAAAGGGGCCATTCGCAGTTTTGCTCAAGCTATTGGCGATGATAATCCTCTATACAGGGATGAGGCGTTTGCTAAAGAATGCGGATATCGAAGTATCGTTGCTCCTCCTACGTTTCCAACTACGATCCGAGTGTTCAATCCGAAGGTCAAATTTGAGCCAAGCAGAGTTTTGCACGGAGGGCAGGAATATCTTTATGAAAGGCCGATTGTTGCAGGGGATATCTTGTGCTGTGCCAGTTCTGTTACTGATGTTTATGAAAGGGAAGGTAAGCTTGGCAAGATGACGTTTCTTATACAGGAAACACGTGGTGAAGATTTGGAAGGAAACTTGGTGTATCGCGGAATAAACACACTGATTGTTCGTTAAATGGAGGGAATTAAATGAATGGAATTGACTGGACTCGGGCAGAAATCGGGCAAGAGTTGGAGCCTCTCGTCAAGCCCGCTATTGAAAAAGTACAATTAGTGAAATACGCCGGAGCATCTGGAGATTTCAATTTGATTCATACTGATGTTGAAACAGCTAAACATGTTGGTTTACCTGGAATAATTGCACACGGAATGCTTAGTATGGGATTTCTAGGTCAGTTATGCGGCCAATTGGCTGGGACAAACGGTTTTGTCAGCAGGTTGATGGTTCGGTTTGCAGGTATGGTATTTCCTGGAGACGTCCTGAACTGTCGGGCCAAGGTTACCAACAAGAATGAGGAAGAGCGTACATTGGATTTAGAAATTTACGTAGAGTGCGAACCAGGTAAGGCTTTAACGGCAGGTAAGGCAACGCTGAAGTTCTACTAAATATAGACGGAAAAATGCAGCCAAGTCTTTGTGAGAACGGCTGCATTTTTCTATCCGATGTAATCTGTTGTTGGTAGAGACGATTCAAATTTCAATAGAAACTTCGGATTGAAATGTAAAGATATGCTCACTGAAAGTAAAGATAATATATACAGATTAGAGTAAGCTTCCTCTAAGCACGATGAAACATATATGAGGAAAACGCCCCTTATTAATTGTAATGAATTGAATATTTTTTATTCGGTAACATCTTTTGTTCCATTTGACATATTTATTGGGCGTTAGATTTGCTGTTAGTATTGAAAAAATATTGAAAGGAAAGGATGAACATATATGCTGGCATTCCTTAATTTTATTGCCTTTTTGGCAGTAACGGGCTATGGGATTTATACGTTTGCAAATCTTGTCTATAGCCGTGTCACCTTCATCAAGTTAGGAAAGAAATCTGATTTAAGAAAAGATACCCAACAGCGCATCACAGAAGTTCTGATCAACGTATTTGGTCAGAGAAAATTGTTTAAAGACAAGAAAAGCGGGTTCATGCATTTAATTTTGTTTTATACCTTTTTTATCATTCAGGTAGGACTTATTGAGCTCATTATAAAAGGATTTATTAAAGGTTATGAATTTCCTTTTGGTGAGGGACATAAATATTTCAGTCTTCTGCAGGAGTGGGCAACATTCTTAATGCTGATGGCTGTTGTATATGGATTTTACCGTCGATATGGTGAAAAGTTAAAGCGATTGCAATGGAAGCGTGACGGCAAAGCTGCTTTTGTCTATATTGCCTTATCTACTCTAACCTCATCAATCCTGCTTACATTAGGATTCGAAGCGATTATGTTAGATCATGAACCGAATCTGGCCTATGCTCCATTTTCTGGTGCTATAGCGTTATTGTTTTCGGGCATTGGAACAACGGCAGGAACCATTTTGTTCTATATATTTTGGTGGGTGCATATGGTAACCGTCTTTTCATTCATGGTGTTTGTACCGCAGTCAAAACAAGCACATGAGCTATTCGCTATGTTTAACGTCTTTTTCAAGAAGGTAGGACCTGTTGGAAAGTTGAGGAAAATTGATTTTGAGGATGAAGAAATCGAAGAATACGGCGTCGGGAAAATAGAGGATTTTACCCAGCTGCAGCTGATCGATCTGTACGCATGTGCAGAATGTGGAAGGTGCACGAATATGTGTCCCGCTTCAGGAACCGGGAAGACGTTATCTCCGATGGATCTTATTATTAAAATGAGGGATCATTTGACAGAAAAAGGGGCTGCTGTTACTTCACGTAACCCATGGATGCCCAGTTATGTTTTTGGGTCTTCTGCATTATCCCCTACATTAACGGCTGAATCGTCAGCTCAGGAAACAGCAGCAACAGTTGAAATGCCTAATTTGATTGGTGATGTAATCACCGAAGAGGAGATCTGGGCCTGTACGACATGCCGCAACTGTGAGGATCAATGTCCTGTTGCTAATGAACATGTAGATAAGATTATAGATCTGCGTCGATACTTAGTGTTAACGGAAGGTAACATGCCGCACGAAGCAACTCGCTATTTCCAAAATATAGAACGACAAAGCAATCCATGGGGCATGAACAGGAAGGAACGCATTAAATGGCGCGAAGGAAGAGAAGACATTGTGGTGCCTACCGTTGATGAAATAGAAGATTTTGAGTATTTGTTTTTTGTAGGTTCCATGGGATCCTTTGACAATCGGAGCCAGAAAATTGCTCAATCGTTTGCCAAAATCATGAATGTGGCTGGTGTGAAGTTTGCGATTTTAGGAAACGAGGAACGTAGCTCAGGTGATACTGCTCGCCGGATGGGGAATGAATTTTTATTCCAACAGCTATGCCAAGAGAATATAGCCAATTTCCAGGCTTATGGTGTAAAGAAAATCGTAACCATTTGTCCACATACGTACAATACATTTAAACATGAATATCCTGAATTTGGTTTAGAAGCCGAAGTGTATCATCATACGGAACTCATTTTCAAGCTAATTCAGGAAGGCAGCATTAAGCCAACGAAGGAAGTACAAGAAGCCATTGCGTATCATGATTCTTGTTATATCGGCCGATACAACGACATTTACGATATACCACGGCAAATTTTAAAATCTATCCCCGGCGTTCAAGTACTGGAAATGGAACGAAATAAAGCAGACGCAATGTGTTGCGGAGCCGGAGGCGGGAATATGTGGATGGAGGAAACCGAAGGAAAACGGGTTAACATTGAACGAACGGAACAGGCTCTTCGTTTGAATCCAACAACGATTGGAAGTAATTGTCCATATTGTCTGACGATGATGAGTGATGGAACCAAGGCAAAAGAGGCCGAGGAACGAGTCAAAACCATGGACATTACCGAAATCGTAGAAAAATCCTTAGTCTGTTAAAAACGCCATTTGAGAATTATAGCCGCTAATCTAGGATAATAGCTGAATTAAAATCGTTAGTTGAATTTAGGGAGAGAGTTGAAGTTACAACAATGAATTATTAGATTCAAATGTGAATCACCATGATAACAGTGTCTCTTGAATAATAAATCAATTTTGAATAATGATGTCATCTTAAATGCCTGTATATCAAGTAGTTTGTACCATTTGATTTTGGCATGAAAATTGCAATTACTATATGTGAAAACATTTTAATAGGAAAAGAGGTAAGATTATGAAAATCCTAGTGTTATTAAAACAGACGTTTGATACCGAAGAGAAAATAACTCTTGAAAATGGCAATGTCAGCGAACAAGGGGTTGAATTCATCATCAATCCGTATGATGAGTACGCTGTGGAAGAAGCTGTGAAATTAAAAGAAGAATTAGGGGCAGAAGTAACGTTACTTACTGTTGGCCCGTCTCGGACGGAAACTGCGATTCGAACTGCTCTGGCAATGGGAGTAGATAAGGCTGTGCAGATTGAACATGATGGTTCAGAAGCAGATGAATATGTTATTTCGAATATCATTGCTGCTACTGTCAAGAACCAGGCCTTTGATCTCATTCTTGGCGGTAATACGGCAGTAGATTCAGGGGCAGGCCAAATTGCCATCCGAGTAGCGGAAATTCTAGGGATTCCTCATGTTGCGACGATTACTAAATTATCTATTGATGGAAGGAAAGCAACTGTAGAAAGAGATGTAGAAGGGGATTTGGAGACGATCGAAGTTGAGCTTCCTTTCTTGGCGACTGCCCAACAAGGGTTGAATGAACCACGTTATCCCTCTCTTCCAGGGATTATGAAGGCAAAGAAAAAGCCGATTGAACATCTTGATGTGAATGAACTGGATATTTCAAAAACGGACCTATGTGCTAAGACAGAAGTACTTGATCAATATTTGCCGTCTAAGAAGCAAGCAGGGAGAACTCTAACAGGAGAAATGGCTAATCAGGTTAGCGAATTAGTTCAACTGCTTCGCACAAATGCAAAAGTTCTTTAAAGGAGAGGATTGAGAAGATGAGTAAAGTACTTGTAGTTGCTGAGGTAAAAGACGGAAAATTAAGAAATGTATCCATTGAAGCATTAACGTTAGCTCAATCTTTAGGGGGAGATGGGGAAGTAAGTGCAGTCCTTTTTGGCTCAGGAGCAGACGTTTTTCTAGAAGACATCAGCAAATTCGGAGCCGATCGGCTGTATGTGACAGACAACCAGGCTTTATCTACTTATACAACAGATGCTTATGCCCAAGCATTGACTGGCTTGATTGAAGAAGTACAGGCAGATATCATTCTTATGGGTCATACAGCTATCGGGAAAGATTTAACACCGCGGGTTGCCGCACGTTTGGGGATCGGTTTAATATCCGATTGTACTGGAGTAGAAACAAAGGATGGCAAGATTGTGTTTACTCGTCCGATATATGCGGGCAAAGTATTTGAGAAGAAAACATTCCGTGAAGGAAAGCAATTTGCTACTCTTCGTCCAAATAACTTTGAGACGGTAGAGAAACATGTTCAGACCGAGTTAATTTACTTCCACCCGCAAATAAAAGATTTGCGAACGATTGTTAAGGAAATCGTGAGAAAAACTTCAGGTGAGGTAGATCTCAGTGAAGCTAAAATCATTGTTTCCGGCGGCAGGGGAGTAAAGAGTATGGAGGGGTTTAATCCACTTAGAGAATTAGCGGAGGTCCTGGGAGGAGCAGTTGGTGCCTCACGGGGGGCTTGCGACGCTGAATATTGTGATTATTCTTTGCAAATTGGTCAAACAGGAAAAGTCGTCACTCCTGATCTCTATATCGCATGCGGCATTTCAGGTGCCATCCAGCACTTGGCTGGTATGTCTAATTCGAAAATTATTGTCGCAATTAATAAAGATCCGGAGGCACCTATTTTTCAAGTAGCTGATTACGGGATTGTCGGCGATTTATTTGAGGTTGTCCCTATGTTGACGGAAGAAATTAGAAAGGCATTGGTAACTAGTTAAATCTGCATGGTGAAGGGGACAGTCACCCTTCCTATGAAGCTCAGGGAGCACACGGAAGAACTAATTTAGATACACTATGAAATCAAACTATAAATGATAAATTTGGAGGGAAACAAAAATGTTAGCAAATACTATTTCAGATTCTCAGAAAAAATCACGTCCTTTTTTTACTCAAGAGCACTTGATGTTTCAGGATTCGTTACGCAAATTTCTTGAAAAAGAAGCTGTTCCTTATTTCGATCAATGGGAGAAAGATCGACTCGTGCCACGTTCGTTTTGGAAGAAGATGGGTGACCAGGGTTTTCTTTGCTCGTGGGTAGATGAACGTTACGGCGGACTTGGGCTCGATTTCGGCTTTGCTATCATCCTTGCTGAAGAGTCAATACGAGTTGGATATGGATTAGGAGGAGGACACCTGCATAGCTCGATTGTAACTCCTTATATTGCCTCGTACGGTACTGAAGAGCAGAAGCAAAAATATTTGCCTGGCTGCATCAGTGGAGACATCCTCACAGCTGTTGCCATGAGCGAGCCTGGAACCGGTTCAAATCTTGCAGGTCTTCGCACTACCGCTGTCAAGGATGGGGACAGTTATATCATTAACGGTCAAAAAACCTTTATTTCTAATGGGATTCAATCGGACTTGGTGGTGGTAGCCTGCAAAACCGATCCGAATGCTAATCCCCCGCATAAAGGGGTCAGCCTTTTCCTTATAGAAGATGGTACGCCTGGATTTTCCCGTGGACGAAAGTTGGACAAAATAGGGCTGGACGCTCAGGATACTGCGGAATTAATTTTTGAAGATGTGCGAGTACCGGCTTCTAATCTTCTTGGCGAAGAAGGAATGGGATTCACTTATTTGATGAGCAAGCTTCAGCAGGAAAGACTTCTGGTTGCTCTTGGTGCTCAAGTAGCTGCTGAGGATATGCTCAGTTTAACTGTAGATTATGTAAAAGAGCGTGAAGCATTCGGAAAGAAGATCAGCGAATTCCAGAATACTCAATTTAAGCTTGCGGAGATTGCCACGCAAGTTCAAATTGGCCGTACCTTTATTGATGATCTCGTTGTCAAATACATGCAGGGACAAGATGTGATTACAGAGGTATCTATGGCTAAATATTGGATCACCGATATGGCGAGAAAAAATGCGGCTGAATGCCTGCAACTTCATGGCGGTTATGGTTTTATGGAAGAATATAAAATTGCCCGCCGTTACCGGGATATTGCCGTTGCCCCGATTTTTGGCGGAACTAACGAAATCATGAAGGTCATAATTGCAAAAAAATTAGGATTAAATGGATAGAGGTAGCTAAAGTACGGTTCTCTTAATGGGGTCGGGAGGACTCGGCCTATACGACAGATTGTTTTACTTATGAGTGTAATCTTCTTCCGATACTTCATCGGGAGAAGATTTTTAACATTTGATTCTGAAGCGTACCGTGAAGCTCCACAGCGGTAATCAGCGCTGCTGTTTCTTCCCCACTCATTTGTCTCGGACTCGTTTTTCCCTCGGACACCAATATAAATAAAAGCCATCACCGCTCTGCCGCCTGACCCAAGAAAGGCTTTATTACAATAAACAATTAAAGATAATGGGTAGTTAGGAGAATTTGTATGATAATTATAGATATATATGAATTAGAATACAGGATCAACCAACTGAAAGAAGAATTAATCCAGATTGCTAAAGCAACTGGTTTAAATAGCCCTAAGACCATTTGTTTTAGTCAGAAATTAGACCAAATCATCACGATTTATCAAAAACTCTCTTATAAAAAATGAAAAATAGCAACATGTTGTAGGGTGAAAATAAAATCATTTCTGTAGTGCTTAAAGTAAAATTATAGCTCTAAATCTTAAAACTAAGAATGGTGATATTTATTAGTAAGGTTTTTAGAACTGTAAAAGAAAAGAGGAGAGAGAACATGTTAACAACTGGATTAGAGGGGGTTGTGGCTACACAATCCGGAATAAGTTCTATTATGAACGGAGTATTAACATATAGAGGAATCAACATTAATGAATTAGCTGAGCATGCAAGCTTTGAAGAGGTCATGTACTTGTTGTGGAACGATGATTTGCCAACAGCTCAACAACTTACTGAACTTAAGAAGGAGCTCGCTGTACAAGGTGTATTGCCAGAAGAAATCATTTCTCTCCTTAAATCCTTCCCGAAGGATGCCCATCCAATGGTTATACTTAGAACGGTTATATCAGCACTCGAGATGTACGATTCACAAGCATACGATATGTCTCTTGAAGCGAATCACCGCAAGGCTTTGAATATACAAGCGAAAATTTCGACAGTAGTAGCAGCTATCCAACGAGTAAAAGAAAACAAAAATATTTTATCTCCAAAACCTGAGTTTAGTTTTTCTCAAAATTTCTTATATATGTTAAATGGTGAAGAACCAGAGGAGATCGCTAGTAAATCATTAGATACGGCTCTTGTTCTTCATGCAGATCACGAATTAAATGCATCAACATTTGCTTCCCGAGTAACGGTAGGAACGCTAGCTAACATCTATTCAGGAATTGTGTCGGCAATAGGTACATTAAGCGGACCTTTGCACGGAGGAGCTAATGAATCGGTAATGGAAATGTTAGAGGAAATTGGTGAGGTTGAAAATACAGAGCCTTATATTTGCAAAGCTTTAGTTGATAAGAAAAAAATCATGGGTTTCGGTCACCGCGTCTATAAATCAGGAGATCCACGTGCTAAATACTTAAAGAACATGGCGGAAAATTTGACAACACTTACAGGACAAAGTAAATTTTTCGATATTTCTGTGAAAATCGATGAAATCATTACATTGGAAAAGGGCTTGCTTCCTAACGTAGATTTCTACTCAGCAACGACTTACCATAGTTTAGGAATCAATAGGAACCTTTTTACTCCCATCTTTGCTGTAAGCAGAACATCGGGTTGGACAGCTCATATTCTTGAACAGTATTCTAATAACCGCTTAATTCGTCCAAGAGCGGAGTATATTGGACCACAGTTAAGGCACTATGTTCCAGTGGAACATAGATAAGCTATTTCAATACTATCGTACTATTTTTAAATAAATGCAACCTTTGCATCAGAACTCATTTCGTGTTTTTTATGGTCTTGTCAGATTCGGAAATAAACTTTGGGAACATTGTATTTTGTTCCAGGGATGCCTCTTTTTGTCGTTTATTTATGGAAGATTATTCATAATCAATCCGATAATCTAGGTCAAAAAGAAAAAGTATTGCCGACACATCTGTATCTATAAGATGTGTCGGCAATACTTATTTCTTTTCGTTCTCCAACAATTCATATCAGGTAGGTATTATTGTCAAATTATATTTTTTAAGTTTTCTTACGATCGTTGCCTGGCTCGACCCCAATCCTTCTGCCAATTCATATGTATTTTTAAATTTTTGGACTGCAACGGATAATATCTCACGTTCAGCATTCTCGGCTGCTTCCTTCAGTGTCATCTCGTTAATAGCAACTGGTACCTTGTCCTGATATTCTTCCGGAAGATCAACTGTAGTGATAAAATTAGAAGGCACCGTAATGACTAGTCGTTCCACAAGGTTAGATAGCTCTCTCACATTCCCCGGCCAATTATAGTTGTAGAAAAAATTTTTAATATTCTGGTCGAATTCTTTGGAAATTCCATAAGTATTAGTTACTTTCTGAAGAATTGATTGAACAAGAGGTAATATATCCTCTCTTCTTTCCCGCAAAGGAGGGATTGAGATTGGAAGCACATTTAAGCGATAATACAAATCTTCTCTAAATTCACCCTTTTCAACCATTTCTTTTAGATTTCGATTGGTTGCTGCTATAAGCCTTACATCTATACTTTTGGGTTTTGTTCCGCCAATCCGCTGAATCTGTTTATCCTGCAAAGCACGGAGCAGTTTTACCTGTAAAGCTAAAGGTAGTTCTCCCACTTCATCTAAAAACAAAACCCCTTTATCGGCTAATTCAAACAGTCCGGGTTTTCCTGACCGACTCGCACCTGTAAAAGAGCCCGCTTCAAAACCGAATAACTCTGATTCCAAGAGATCATTAGGAATAGATCCACAATTAATTTTTATGAATTCCCCCTTTAGCTGTCTTTGACTAGCATGGTAAATATGCTGGGCCAGTATATCTTTCCCTACACCTGTTTCCCCAAGTATTAGTACAGTAGCATCATAATTAGCAATCCGATCTCCCATCTCATAAATATCTAACATTTGTTTACTTTCTACGACAACATTTGGATTCCACGATGTTTTGTTTTTTAACTTTTCTAACTCTGCTTTATACTGTTCACTTATTTCCAATGCCTTTTTTAACTCTTGATAAAGATGATTTAATTCTGAGAGATCCCGAAGATAGGTGACCACTTTCTTGATTTCTCCGTCCTCACTATAAATGGGTACAGCGGTTTTTAAGTATGTGTTGAAGTGGTTAGTTGGTATTGAATGGATTGTTTTTCCCTGTTCAAGCACCTTAAAGGTCATCGCTTCATCAACAACCCCATCTTGAAGTAATTGCTTGATATTCTTTCCTATAAAAGTTTCCTTTGGATGACCAATGGCTCTCTCTACAGCGGCATTTATTTTTAGCGTCAATCCATCACTGTCTGTAATGTAAATGCCATCGGAAGAGTTCTCAAAAATTGCGTCTAATTCTCTATTCTCATGCTCTAACTCGTTTATCATACCTTGTAAATGTTGAATGGAGGTGCCGTCTGAGACAATGTATAGTACCAATGTTTCAGTGTCACACTCGATATAGTTATATTGCAATAAATAAGATTGATTCTCTAGTCTCGCTAAAATAAGCTGTTTCTCAAATGTTTCCCATTGATGAAATAATTCTTTTATATTTTTCCCAATCACAACTTTGTCAAAGTGCCTGGAAAAGAGAGAATTATAGTTTTTAATTACCTTTTGTTGATTTGTTATTATCATAGGAAATGGAATAGACTCCAGCCAATCCGGAAATATATCCAATGCTTGCCACTCCTTCTTTACAGAAAATGAATGCGTTTTCAATTTTAGGTGATAGAAGTTCATTCGATGTAGAATTTACCTAGTGTATATTTATATGAATATTTAGAATACTTTCTAGAATCATACCTTTTAAATACAAAAGGGTCAACTCTATAATATGAAGTTTTTATATAAGGGAGGAAGTTTGTCTAATTTTGTGTAATCAATACGCGTGTTAAATTATATTTGTTCTATTAATCAGTTTAACAGAAGCTCACATTAATGTTCTGCTTCTTTTTTTCGGTTTGTACTTTTTTAAAACAATAAATTTTCTGGTTAAAACTTTGGGGGCAACGTATTAACGGATCCAAATCAGGTATCAACTGGTTAGGATGACGGAAAGAATGTGGTGGAAACTCCTAAAGAAATTGAAAGAAGTCCTTAAATTGATTTTTAATTCAAAAATAAATTTTACGTTTCAAAAATGATTTAACTAGAACATGGAAAAGCGAACAAGATAATTTAACTATGAATCTTGCAAATTAAAGCATAATGAATAAATCCTTATTATTATTGTATTTTAATTAATCTGAATCTTGGCACTATTTTTGCAAATACCATATATGTAAGGAATATTGCTTTTATATTTCTTATCCAGAAGATAAATATGAAGGGAGATGATGAGTATATTGTGATGGTCTGAAGTGACTTGTGGGAATGAGATAATGGAAAAAATGCTGTCAGGAGGGGGGCCATATTATTGTATAGGTATTTATTATCCTTCACAGAAGATTATCCTGCGAATATACGGTGATTTATGACAGAATAGAGAACCGTCTTTCAAATGGAGAGGGAAATAGCTCGAACCTATTAAGCATACTGATTGTTGTTTTCAGAAGTTTATGGAGTTATAAAGCAACCATTTTCAACTGCCTGTACAGACGTAGTTCACTTAATCTATATATCTATTTATATTTTACGCACGAGGGTATAGACGAGGATTATGCTTCGTCGGCTAGATAAAATGTTCATCCATTTGTTGAATCGGAACATTGAACATTCCTATTTCCTAATTAAGACTAGAACTAATACGGAAAATTAAATTCAAAGAGCAATGATTATTTTAAAGAGGTGAGTATCCGTGAAAAATAAACTTAATTTAGAACCTATGTTTTCTCCTAAGTCTATTACGATTATCGGTGCATCAGGCGGAGAAGGGAAAATTAGCGCAAGACCGTTATATCTTTTACGTAAGTTAGGATATCAAGGATCCATTTACCCTGTTAATGCGAAATACAACGAAATAGAAGGTTTTCCCTGCTTTCAGGATATTGAAAGTTTGCCAAGAGATATTGATATGGCCATTCTTTCAATTAGAGCAACCGATGTCTTGCCTGCCCTGGAGAGATTGGCGAAAAGATCAGTGAAAAGTGCGGTTGTTTTTAGTTCGGGTTTTGCGGAAATTGGAGAAAATGGGCGGGAACTTCAACAGCGTCTGACTGAATTTGTTGAACGAACGGGTATTCCAGTATGTGGGCCTAACTCCTTAGGTTTTTTCAATTTAAAAGACAAAGCAGTTGCTTCGTTTCAACAAATAGAAGCCAGCCGTATGGATCCCATAGCATTTATAACACAAAGTGGAGCTTTTGGAACCCTTACCTACAAAATGCTAGAAGAAATGGAAGTAGGTTATCAATATTTTGTTTCTTCCGGGAATGAGGCTGGTGTCGATTTTTTTGATTATGTTCACTATTTTGCCGAGCAGGAAGAGATCAAAGTCATTGGCGGTTACATTGAAGGGGCAAGGGATATGGAGAAAATGGATAATGCCATTCGCCTGTGCCAACATCATGATAAGCCGCTTATCTTGATGAAGGTAGGAACGTCCCAATTAGGAGCCAATGCAGCAATTTCCCACACCTCTTCTCTAGCTGGGGATTCATCGATTTACTCCAGTTATTTTCAACAAAGGAATGTTGTCCAAGTTGATGATGAAGAAGAACTGATCGATACGATCAATCTGTTTCATAAGGCAAAAACGAGTCCTAAAAGAGGTGGGGCAGCTATCGTTACCATTTCGGGTGGAGCCGGAATCGTAATGGCGGATAAATGTGAACAAAACAATGTGGAGTTAACAAAGTTGATGCCAGAGACAATCACACAGCTTGAAGAAATGTTACCTGCATTTGCATCTGTCAAAAATCCAATTGATGTGACAGCGCAAATCATTCAAGATCTCGATAAACTTTCTGGTAGTATCAGGGTATTATTGGAAGATGAGGGGGTAGAGGCACTTGTGATTTACATGCAAATCGGGGATCCTGTCGCTCCTGTAATTATTCCTAAATTATCGAAAATAGCTAATGAAACGAATAAAACGTTTGTTGTTTGTTGGGCAGGCGCTTCAGAAAAGACGAAAGAAATGTTATCTGCTGGAGGTATTTGTTGGCTTCCTACGCCAAGCCGTACAATTCGAGCCCTAAAAAATCTGTTGCATTATAACCAACGTAAAGAACTGCTGTCTGAAAAAAATAATATTTTTGCAGAAAGATTGACAAATTGTACGGAATTAGAAGCTTTCGAAGGAACGATTAATGAGTATACGGGCAAAAGTTATTTGCGAACATATGGAATTTCTACACCGGCAGGAAACATAGCTAGAAACGTTGAGGAGGCTATCGAAGCAGCTAATACAATAGGCTATCCTGTCGTTTTAAAAGTACTGTCACAGCAAATCGCCCACAAAAGCGAGGTTGGCGTCGTGAAAATCAATGTAAACTCAGACGCGGAAGTGAGAAGTTCTTTTGAAGAAATCATGTTAAACGCTTTAAAATACGACCTGAAGATTCAAGTTGACGGAATTCTTGTTGAGGAGATGATTGGGGAGGGTGTCGAAGTAATGGTTGGTTCGATTCAAGACCCGTTATTCGGCCCATGTGTACTGTTAGGCTTAGGAGGCATTTTTGTTGAGGTATTTAAAGATTCGGTGATCAGGCCAGCTCCATTAACCATAGAAGATGCAAAGGAGATGATACAGTCCATAAAAGGATATGACATTTTAAAAGGTGTCCGCGGTAAAGGCCCTTATGATGTCCATGCATTGGCGGAAACACTCGTAAGGGTTTCAGAGTTGTGCTTGGATCAAAAAGATTGGCTGCAAGAATTGGATATAAACCCAGTAATGGTGCATGAAGAAGGAAAAGGTATAACAGCTCTTGATGCATTATTCGTTGGAAAGCAAGAAGCATTATCTTTATCGCGTTAAATAAAAACCGGTTTCGGAGGAGTGAGTAGTTTATGCGCTGGGTGATACTTGCATTTGCGTTTTTTGGTACAGTGCTCAACTTTGCAGACAAGTCAGTAGCAGGATATGCAGCTATCCCGATTATGGAAGAGTTTAATCTTAACTTCACTCAATGGGGATTGGTTGGAAGTAGTTTTTTCTGGTTTTTTGCGATTGCGGGTGTGTTGGGAGCTTCATTATCCGACCGACTCGGAGCCAAAAAGATAATGGCGATCATGGTAATATCCTGGACAATCATACAATCTGGATCGTATCTAGTTACAGGGCTAACCGGACTCATTTTGATGAGGGTGCTGTTGGGGATTTTCGAGGGGCCTTATTTTGCCACAGCCGCCAACCTTATTACCAAGTGGTTTCCGCCTGAACGTCGAGGTATCGCCATCGCTCTCATGAATTCCGGTGGTACAATAGGTGGTTTAGTTATGGCGCCAGTACTCGTTTCCACTATTAGTGAAGTGGGTTGGAGACATACTTATGGAGGTTTAGGCCTGATTGGTATTGTCTGGTTCGTCCTCTGGTTATGGATTGGAAAGGAAAATCCTAAGCAAGAGACCTTGATATCGGGGGGAACTAAGTCTGCACCAAAAATCAGTTGGTCAAAGATTTATCCTGTATTACTGTCTCGTAATTTTCTTTTAGTTTGTCTTGCTGTTTTCGCGTCATATTGGTTCTTGGGATGGATGCAGGCGTTTTTGGCTGCTTATTTTGTTCAAGCAATCCAATTGACGCCAAAGGAAATGGGTAATTATGCATCCATTATCGGGATTTCTTCTGCGATTCTTACTTTGTTGTTTGCCTGGTATTCAGATAGTCTTTATAAGAAAAATCAAAGCATACGCAAATCGCGTGTATTTGTGGGCGGAGGGGCTGTTACTCTGGCAGGTCTGCTTTTCTATTCCATTACCATTATACATGACCCTATATATGTTCTATTCGTCATGTGCGTTGGGAAAGCACTGGCGTATGTCATGTTCGTATTATGGCCGGCGATTGCGACGAACTTGCTTCCTGAAAGGGGAGGTTTAATATTAGGTATCGGGACAGGCTTTGCCCAATTGGCAGGGATAATAGGTCCAATTGTTTCAGGAGCCTTGGTGCAATCAACGGGTAATAATGTCGTGCTTGGATTTGATTATTCTATTTTATTTATCGGGACATTAATGGTAGTGTTTGGAATAACTTTTCTTCTATTCTGTAAACCAGATAAGCAAGTTGGAAACATGGTAAATCTGGGGAAAAATGAGTCGGTGAGTTAAAATGCATAATCGAAACAAACCATGAACTTGTGTTTCGTCACTGGGATCACCAGAATAATCTTGTTTCACGGATGATTCAAAAATATATTTACTTGATAACTAAGGGGGCGGATTATTTCCGATTCCTATAAACTTCCTTCAAACAACAATTAGGTCAGAAAATGATCATGTTGCAAAAGCTATCTCTGACTTATAAACATGGCTGCCTGTGAACCTCACTAGTGTAATTTTAACAGGTCCAAGAAAAGAATATTTTCATTTAAATCTTATTAAAGACCAACCAAACCTAGAGGTTCTTCTGTTGTACAACACTTTATTCCTTTTATTTTATTAATATTTTAAAAATTATAAAAATTATTTATTTTTACTTCTATGTGTTATATAATAGATTTAATTAAAATATTTTGTTATATAACAATAGAGCGAAAATAAGGAGGAATGAAGTTGGTAAATGCAGTACTTTTCCCTCTTTAGGAGTTGGTATTCTGAAAGGGCTTTCCTAATATTTAGGGAAATCATTGGAATGTTGGATACTGACTCTAACTACTTATTAAAAACTTATTAATATGAAGGGCGTGGAGAGAAATGAATCAAAATGAACAAATCAAAGCATTGGAAGAAAACTGGTCACTAGATACTCGGTGGAAAGGGGTAGAACGTTCTTATTCTGCAGAAGAAGTTGTCAAGCTTCGTGGATCTCTTCAAATTGAGCATACACTTGCTAGGAGGGGAGCAGATCGTCTCTGGAAACTTTTGAACGAGGAAGATTATATTAACGCATTAGGTGCTTTAACGGGAAACCAAGCCGTTCAACAAGTAAAAGCAGGATTGAAAGCGATTTATTTAAGTGGCTGGCAAGTTGCTGCAGATGCCAATCTAGCTGGTCAAATGTACCCAGACCAAAGCTTATATCCTGCTAACAGTGTTCCTTCAGTAGTAAAACGTATCAACCAGGCGCTTCAACGTGCAGATCAAATTCAACATATGGAAGGTGAAGGCGATATTGATTGGTTCGCGCCAATCGTTGCTGACGCAGAAGCTGGTTTTGGTGGTCAGTTAAATGTTTTTGAACTCATGAAAGCAATGATTGAAGCTGGGGCTGCAGGTGTTCACTTTGAAGATCAGCTTGCTTCTGAAAAAAAATGTGGGCATCTTGGTGGAAAAGTGTTGATTCCAACACAAAATGCAGTAAACAATTTAATTTCTGCTCGTCTTGCAGCTGATATTTTAGGTGTTCCAACTGTGTTAATTGCTAGAACAGATGCAAATGCAGCGGATCTTATTACAAGTGACATTGATCCTTATGATTCAGAGTTCATTACAGCTGAAAGAACTCCGGAAGGATTTTATCGTACAAAAGCTGGTCTAGATCAAGCAATTGCTCGCGGACTTGCATATGCTCCATATTGTGACTTAATTTGGTGTGAAACATCTGAACCGAGTTTAGATGAAGCAAAACGTTTTGCAGAAGCTATTCACGCACAGTTCCCGGGTAAAATGCTAGCTTACAACTGCTCACCATCTTTCAACTGGAAGGCAAAGTTGGATGACGAAACAATTGAAAACTTCCAAAGAGAACTTGGGAAAATGGGTTATAAATTCCAGTTCGTAACACTAGCTGGTTTCCATGCTCTTAACCATAGCATGTTTGAGCTTGCTCTTGGTTACAAAGACCGTGGTATGGGTGCTTATTCTGAGTTACAGCAAGCAGAATTTGCATCTGAAAAAGATGGATATACTGCAACAAGACATCAACGCGAAGTTGGAACTGGATATTTTGACGAAGTAGCACAAGTTATTTCAGGTGGAACATCCTCTACAACTGCGATGAAAGATTCAACAGAATCAGCGCAGTTTACACGTTAACATTGACTGGATTTTTTATCATAAAATTGAAATAGCTGGAGGAGGATTTCTTATGAATAATGGAACAATAAAAGTAAAAGGAATTATTGATAACACAACGTTTTATAAGAAATTACCACCAAAAACTTGTGTTGACTGTGGTTACAAAATTGAAGAGCAACATGAATCTTATTTGACTAAATGTGATCATTGTTTAAGTAAAGAGATTGAATAATTAAATAAATAATTTAAAATTGCTAAAGAATGAAAGGGCCACTTTTTTCTTAATCCAAAAAATGGTCCTTTCAACTTGCCTAAATGATTCTTCTAAATTTATATAAAGAAAAAGGTATTTGCGTAACAACATTTAAGGTTCCCAACCGATTGATATGGTACTTATAGACATCTTTCCAATTCATCGATGGCTTACTAGAAGGCTCTTAATAGGTTTATTCAATCTTTAGTCACCCATGTAGCGAAAAAACACCCCTGCACCACAGAGGATGAATATAGATAAAAAGATAGATTTTTATCTATATATTTAAAAGTTTTATATGAATTAAATTGGTAACTTAGGAGGAATATATGATGTCAGACTATGTTAAAGTAGGTAATCTTCAAGTGGCATCTGTACTATATAACTTTATCAATGCAGAAGGACTACCGGAAAGTAATGTAGATCAGGGACAATTTTGGGCTGATTTTGAAAAGCTGATACTTGAATTGGTTCCAAAAAACAAAGAATTATTAGCCCGTCGTGATGAAATTCAAAATAAAATCAATAGTTGGCATAGAGAAAATAAAGATTTTAACTTTGTTGAGTATAAAACATTTTTACAAGAAATTGGATATTTAGAGCCGGAAGTCGAAGATTTTCAAGTTACGACTGAAGGAGTAGATGATGAAATTGCTGTACATGCAGGACCGCAATTAGTCGTTCCTGTAGATAATGCTAGGTATGCACTTAACGCTGCAAATGCTAGGTGGGGAAGCCTCTACGATGCACTTTATGGAACAGATGCAATTAGTGAGGAAGGAGGAGCACACAAGGATGGCAGTTACAACCAAGTTCGTGGTGAGAAAGTTATTTCATTTGGAAGGGATTTTCTTGACCAAGCTGCACCTTTAAAAGATTACTCCCATAAAGACGCTGAAAAGTATGCATTAATTGAAGGGAGATTAGTCGTTTCATTTAGTAATGGAGAAACGACAAGTCTTCAAGATGAATCAAAGCTGGTTGGTTATCAGGGAGAAACAGATAAGCCATCGGCAATAGTATTAAAAAATAATCGCCTGCATTTTGAAATTCAAATCGATAGAAGCCACCTGATTGGCAAAACAGACCAAGCAGGCGTTAAAGACATTCTAATCGAATCAGCACTTTCAACGATCATGGATTGTGAGGATTCAGTTGCAGCAGTAGATGCTGATGATAAGGTACTTGTATATCGTAACTGGTTAGGTCTTATGAGAGGAGATTTAACTGCTTCTTTCACGAAAAATAATAAAGCGTTTATTCGAAAAATGAATCCAGATCGCATTTACACTGGTCCAAATGGCGAAAAAATCTCATTGCGCGGTCGTTCACTTATGTTTATTCGAAACGTTGGACATTTAATGACCACAAATGCGATCTTAGATGCTGCTGGTCAGGAAATTCCTGAGGGGATTATGGATGCAGTAATAACTAGTTTACTTGCAAAACACTCTTTATTAGGAAATGGAGAATATCAAAACT
>NZ_JAIQUM010000078.1 GCF_020075705.1 Metabacillus rhizolycopersici
ATAATACAAAAAGTGTGGTTTTTGGTGGCAAAAAACTGTTCAAAGGACAGCACACCTTACATCATTATCGAAATAACCATAAACTGTGGGTAGAGGATTGGGAACAATCTCGTTACAGTAAAATGACCATTAGTGGTCGTAAGGACGCCAAATATGGAAATTTTGTCTTTACGTATATATTAAAAACAAAAAATCTCCATTCAACCACTCTAAACGGTGTGGCAGTTGACATACCGGATATTTCCTTTCCTTATGGGCAAGAAAACATTGAAAAAGCGATTCAAACACAAGCAAACATGCCAGCTTATTTGAAAAAGAAACATGGAAATGCAGTGGCTTGGTCTGTTGAGGATCACGGTGATTACTACATTTTCAAATGCATCTTGGATATTCCTGAAGAGGAAAACATAAACCACAGTAAATCTGATGGTGTAGTTGGTGTGGATTTGAATGTGGACCACATCGCATGGTCCAACATGAATGTGAAGGGTCAACTGATTAAATCGGGTGTATTTGAGTTCGATTTAGAGGGGAAATCATCGGGTCAAGCAACAAAAATAATTGAAGCAGAAGCGATACGATTAGTAGATTTAGCTGATAAACTCAATAAACCGATTGTGATTGAAAAGTTAAACACAACGAAATCGAAAGTATTGAATGCATATGGGAACAAAAAGGCGAATAAGAAAATGTCCATGTTTGCTTATCGTAAGCTTATTTCAGCAATCAAAAACCGTGCGGACAAAATGGGTGTGGCTGTATTCGAAGTAAATCCGGCTTACACAAGTCAAATCGGTAAAATCAAATACATGAAGCGACTTGGTATTAGTATTCACCAAGCAGCTTCTTATGTCATTGCGAGAAGAGCCATGGGATTCAAAGAAAAACTTCCACCAGTGTTGCATTCCCTACTACCGGAGAAGATAGCAGGTCTACATCATTGGGCGCAATGGAAGTGGGTTTCAAGATGCCTATCTGACGTACATACCCATTGTTTGTATCAGATAGAACTTTCTATTCCAAGCAAGCATTACTCCATGAGTGATCTTTTTCCTCCAAGGGCTCTTCCAGACTTGGTGGAAAAAGGTTTGTCGAAGAAAGAAAGTAGAAAACCCATTGCCTAGTTGAACGGGCAATGGTCTACTAAGTTACTTAGTATGTCCTTTTAGGAATCCCCTTCCTCAAAAATTAGGTACGGTAGTTCAATAGGTGTACGGAGATTAACATCAAAAATGAAATCCCAATCATACATGCTACCCATAACCAAGCCATTTGCATATTGCCTGAGTCAATGGCGATATAGATAGCTGTTGATGTTGTTTGTGTTTTTCCAGGGATGTTCCCAGCAAACATCAATGTCGCTCCAAATTCACCTAAGGCTCTGGCAAAACTCAAAATTCCACCGGAAATAATTGATTTAATCGCGAGGGGAATGGAAATAAAAATAAATAATTTGAATGCATTTGCTCCATCAACACGCGCTGCATCCTCAATATCATGATCAATGCTTTCAAATCCCGTCTTAGCAGATTGATACATCAGTGGAAAGGCTACAACAATTGCAGCAATCACAGCTGCCCACCATGTAAACATAATAGGTTGCTTAAATATCGATTCGATCGCTTGTCCAACTAGACTATTCCTTCCAAAAATGACAATCAACAAAAAGCCTACAACAGAAGGAGGTAATACTAGAGGCAAAAGGAAAAACGTTTCAACGATGGCTTTCCCTTTGAATTTCGTATGTGCCATAAATTTTCCCAATACTAAACCAAGAACGAAAACGAGTATGCTCGATACAAATGCTATCTCAATCGATAGTCTGACTGGTGACCAAAAGTCTTGTGGCATTGTATTTAAATACCTTTAAATCCGTATTTTTCTAAAGTATCCAAAGACGTATCATTTTGAAGATACTCATAGAAGAGTTCGGCTTCGTCTTTATGGGAGCTATTCTTAATAACTCCCACTGGACAAATAATAGGTGCATGAGTCGATTCATCGGCTGTTGCGATAACCTCAACCTTTGGAGAAATTAGCGCATCCGTTTTATAAACAATACCTGCGTCAACATTGCCTGTTTCAACATATGTAAGCACTTGGCGAACATCCTTAGCATAAACCATTTTTCCTTCAACAGCACTCCAGACCTGTAGGTTTTCTAATGTTTCCTGTGCATATTTTCCAGCTGGGACAGTTTCAGGTGTACCAATGGAAATTTTCTCAGCTTTTGTGAGATCCTCGAATGTGCTGATTTCTTGAGTTGAATCTTTTGGAACGACCAACACAATTTCATTTTCGACAAGATCTATGCCTTGATCCTCTTCAATTAAACCTTCTTCTACTAATAAATCGAATTTGTCCTCAGCAGCTGAGAAGAAGAGATCAACAGGTGCTCCTTGAGAAATTTGTTGTTGAAGTGATCCTGAAGCGCCAAAATTATAGTTGATTTTCACATTAGGATGTTCTTCCTCAAATGTTGCTGTTATGTCATTTAAGGCATCTTGTAAGCTTGCGGCGGCTGAAATCGTTAATTCTACCTCCTGATTTGTTTCTTCTTGTTTTTGTTCTTCTGGCTCATTACTTTGTTCATTTGTCGAACAGCCAGCTAAGATAAGGAATGATAGTATAATCGAGCAAAATAAGAGATTACATTTTTTCATCGTCCTTCTTCCTTTCTAACTAATTATAATTAAATATAACTAATTATAATTAGTTATATTTAAAAAGGGAATACAAAATAATTATTTTTGTAATGAAGCTCCTTATTCAAAGAAAGTGAGAGCAGAAAAACTTCCAGCAGCAGGGGTTTTGTTGCCCGTTAAACTACGCTAAAATGAAGGATGGAGGGATGCGAAAATGTCAAAGGAGCTTTCCTATACAATTGAAGAAGTGGCACAACTTCTAAAGGTATCGAAATTAACGATATATGATCTTGTAAAAAAAGGGGAATTACCTGTATTCCGTGTTGGAAGGCAGATGAGAATGGACGCAAAAGACTTGGACAAGTATATAAAAAATCATAAAACAACGACTTCACAGGTCCCGATTGCTGAACTTCACAGGCCCCAAACGAAGAATTCCCCCAATCTTGTCATTAGTGGACAAGATATAGTATTAGATATACTTGGAAAATATATTGAGAAATATTCTACTTATAAAACATTACGATCTTATACAGGAAGTTTAAATAGCCTCATTTCGATGTATAACGGAGAATGTGATATCGTTAGCTTGCATTTGTTTGACGGGGATACAGGCGAGTATAATCTTCCGTATATAAAAAAAATTCTGGTGGGTCATTCGTATCTCTTACTTAATCTTCTTTCAAGGAAAGCGGGTTTTTATGTTCAAAAGGGAAATCCACTTAACATCCAAACTTGGACTGATTTGAATCAAGAACATGTAAAAATGATCAATCGAGAGAAAGGATCGGGGGCACGAATCCTGCTTGATGAGCAGCTGAGAATGAATCATCTACAGCCTAAGAACATAAGGGGCTATGAACAGGAAGAAACTAGTCACTTAAGTGTAGCCTCGAGTGTTTCGACTGGGGGAGCAGACGTAGGTGTAGGAATTGAAAAAGCGGCTAAAATAGTTGGGATAGATTTTATTCCACTCATAACAGAACGATACGATCTCATTATACTTAAAACACCTGAAAATGAAAAACTCATCAGTACTGTAAAGGAAATATTATCTTCTCATCCGTTTCAGTCAGAAATAAATTCTTTAGGGGACTATGATTATTCGCAAACTGGATCAATCATTTATGAGACATAAAAAAGAAGGCACACCTGGATATCAGGATGCCTTCCTTTTTTTATGTCTTTTAAATAATCGAGATAGCTGAAAATTTGAATTCACTTTGATGATAAAAAGTTGTTACGTAAACGAAATAATAATCATTAACGCAAATAAAATTGTTAAGTGAAATAGAGAAGAGGCAAACATCAAATTAGCCCATTTTAAATCATCAAACTTTTTGAAACCAATAATACCAAGTAACATCCACAATAAGCTTAGTCCGAACATACTAAAGGCAATCGTTTTACTGAAAGGGAAAAAGAGAAAAGAAGCAAATAGTAAAATGACTAGATACACTAACGTTTGCACTTTTGTACGGAAAATTCCTTTTACGACAGGAAGCATTGGTACTTTAGCTGCCTTGTACTCGTCTAAGCGTCTAATAGCAATTGCATAGAAGTGAGGTGGCTGCCATAAAAACAAGAAAACGAATAGCCCAATTGCAACAGGGTGGAAGATATCTGAAGAAATCGTAGCCCATCCAATAATTGGTGGCATGGCGCCTGAGATGCTTCCTACTTCAGTATTGTATATAGTCGAGCGTTTTGTAAACATTGTATAAGCAAATACATAAAAGGCAAAACCTAAAAAGCCCATAAAAGCTGCCATTAATGAAACAGATAATAGTAGCCCTAATCCAATAGCGACAAGTACGATGCCTAGCCATAAAGCAAATTTAGGATTAATTGTTCCATCAACGGTAGGTCGACTTTGGGTTCTTTTCATGATGGAATCAATATCTCGATCGTAATAGTTATTGATTGCCCCTGACCCACCGACGACAAAAGCTGTCCCGATTAGGGATATAAGAATGATCGGTAGTTTTTCGACAAATCCGATATCGTAAACATATAGGGCTAGGCAAAGGCCTGCTAACATCCCCAAACTGTTTGATTTGATAATGCCGGTTTTTATAATTAATTTTATTACTTTCCAGGAATAATTTTCTTTCATTGAAATTGAATCCTTTAACATCATTTCGGTGTTTTTCACAACCATTCTCCTCTTTCATTTCTATTGAGAAAATAAGTTATTCCTGCTAATTAACTGCAGGAATAACAAGTGTAACATATCTGTTTTTATATACTATCAGAATTTATATGTTTTGTACTTTGTTTTGGTGTCTAGCGCAAGCGTCCTAGCCCCTCTTGGGTCTAAGCCAATCAGGAATTGAAGGTAAAAAACACCTTCTATTCCTGATCGTCTTATTTGCTCAAGGCTGATCAAGGCGCTTTCGCTTTTCTTAGTAATTAGTGTCACCTTTACTGCGCGAGCTTAAAATCATTAAATAACTTAGTACGCCGAAAATCAACGTAATGAAGATAGAATGCATAAGAGCAAAAGCCAAGCTCAAGCCGGAAAATACACTCAGTATGCCACTTGTAATTTGCAGGAGTAATAAGACAACTAAGCTAATCATACTATACTTAATTACTCGATAATTCCAGTAATGCTTATATGCGAAATAAGCAGTCGAACAAATCCAAATAAATAGGATTAACGCTAGTGTACGATGTCCGTATTGGACGATTTGTTGGATCGATTGTGGCGTAATCAAACTTCCATCGTTAAAAGGTACTACTGGAAGGGCAAGACCTGCTCCTTCATGTCTGACAAGTGCACCTGAATAAATGACAAAATAAGTATAAGCTGATAACCAGTAGATATTTACCTTCATTTTCTTCTTAATAACCAATTCCCGTGCATCAAATTTATTATCAAATTCAAAAACTAATAATGCTAGTAATAAAACTGATGCAAATGAAATCATTGAAATTCCAAAGTGTAGCGCCATAATATATGGGTTTTGGCCCCACATAACAGCAGCTGCCCCCATTAAAGCCTGAATAATGAGAAACAGCACAGAAATAATGGCCAGCGGTTTTGTTTCTCTTTTCTTAATATAAATAGAAGACATAATGGCCAGTGCAATAACAAAGATTGAACCTATCATTGTTGTAGCTCTATGGGAGAATTCTATTAGCTTTTCTGGTGTAACATCTGAAAGCTGAACAAGTTCCCCCTCGCAAAGAGGCCATGATCTTCCACATCCATCCGCCGACCCAGTTTTCGTTACCAATGCCCCTCCAAGTACGACAAAGGCCATTGAAATAACGGCTAAAACGGCTAATAATTTCATATATTTTTTCAAAACAAGACCTCTCCTTGACGTTAAAGATATTTTATCTACCTCTCTTTTACTTACTCTATTATGATGGAAAGCAAAAGGAATGCCATCAAATTGAAACAAAATACACATTATTGTCAAAAAGCTATTGCAATTTCAAAACATTTTTAGAAAAACTTACTTTTACGGTAGTGTCACAAGAGATGACGATTAGATGTAGTTTGTAGTCCTAAATATATCTTTACATAAATCGTTAAGCAACTTTTTTAGTGTATTTAAGTAGGTAGATAACGAATAAGTAACACAGAGGTAAGATGCCTATTAGGCACGACTTCCATCTGTGGGTATTATATCGCGGTCTGTTACTCTACGACAATTAAGTTAACTAGAAAGTAATATAGTACCGCTGGAATGAAGAAGTCCAGGGACAAATATTGAGAAATCAAGAGAAGATAAAAATAGTATATCAAAATAAAAAAACCAAAAAGCTTGGTAATTATATCAATATTGATAATTCTTTGCCAAAATTGTTACCAAAGTGTGAAGAATGTTAGACAAATTTTTGAAAGTTAGTGAAAAATGTCATTTTTAGTATTTTGTTTTTTTTATATTTTGATAGTATGTGTAGGTGAATGTAATTTGTTTTACCTTAAGAAATCTATAATTCATAAATGCGTTGTTTAGAAAGGAGAGTGACAAAGGTGTTCAAAAAGGCTAAACCTTATTTAATTTTTGTTACTTCAGTACTATTTTTATTTGTACTAAGTGGCTGTAGTGAATACGCAATATTTGATCCAAAAGGACCGAATGCTGCTACACTAAAAGATCTTATTATGTATTCAATTTACTTTATGCTATTTATCATGATAGCTGTTTACGTATTATTTACCTTTGTTATTGTAAAGTATCGTGATCGTAAAAATTTCAATGAAAAAGATTACGATCCAAGTATTCATGGTAGTACGAAGCTGGAAATTATTTGGACAATCATTCCAGTTATTATCATTATTGCTTTATCAATTCCAACAGTGCAGGCATTATATGATCTGACAAAACCACCAGCTGAAACGGCACATAAAGAGCCGATCGTGATCCATGCGACATCTGCTGACTGGAAGTGGATTTTCAGTTATCCAGAGGAAGGAATCGAAACGGTCAATTATGTAAATGTTCCAGAAGATCACCCGATTCTTTTCAAAATTACATCAGCTGATTCAATGAGTTCATTCTGGGTTCCACAGATTGGCGGACAAGTATATGGAATGCCAGGAATGGTAAATGATTTATATTTACAGGCTGATGAAACTGGAGTATATGACGGTATGAACTCTAACTTTACGGGTCAGGGAATGTCACATCAAAAGTTTAATTTTGTGGCGTTGAATGAAGAAGAGTATCAAGCATGGGTAAAAGAAACACAAGAAAATGCTGAAGAATTAACAGAAGAGGCATATGAAAAATTATTGTTGCCTGACAATGTTGGGGAAATGACATTTTCAAATACTCACTTAGAATTTGTAGACCATGGAGTTGACTCGGGAGTATATGCAATGAACGTTCGCGAAAAATACGGAGTTGAAATAAAACCTCATGGCAGCCATGGTAAGGATGAGGAAAGTGAAAATGCTCAAGAACAGGAAGTACAAACAGATGAAGAGTCAGATTCGCATCAACATTCACATCAAGACCACTAAGAAGGGAGGAACATTGAATGTTTGATTTTATTAAAGATAATTTAATTTTAAATGATCCAATGCTTCTTGGAGCAAACATTTCTATTTTGTTATCTGTAATTGGAATTGTGTTTATTCTTACGTATTTCAAAAAATGGAAATGGCTTTGGACAGAGTGGTTAACATCAGTCGACCATAAAAAAATCGGAATTATGTATATACTTGCAGCCATCGTCATGCTATTCCGTGGTGGTGTGGATGCATTATTAATGAGAGCACAGCTAACAGTGCCAAATAATGAGTTTTTAACATCTCAACATTATAATGAAATCTTTACAACACACGGTACGATCATGATTATTTTCATGGCTATGCCGTTTATCATGGGATTAATGAACATTGCTGTTCCGCTGCAAATAGGAGCAAGGGACGTAGCATTTCCATATTTAAATTCATTAAGCTTCTGGGCATTTTTCTTTGGAGCGATTTTATTTAATATCTCCTTTGTATTTGGTGGATCACCAGATGCAGGTTGGACGAACTATGCGCCATTAGCAGTCGAAGGAAGTCCTGGACCAGGGATAAATTATTATTTACTCGGTCTACAGATTTCAGGGATTGGTACCCTTTTAACAGGGATTAACTTTATCGTAACAATTATTAAAATGCGTGCACCAGGTATGACATTAATGCGTATGCCGATGTTTACTTGGACATCATTAATTACAGCTTTTATTATCGTTTTTGCTTTCCCTGTATTAACGATCACATTAGCGTTAATGACATTTGACCGTTTATTCGGAACACATTTCTTTACATTAGCAGACGGTGGAATGCCAATGCTATGGGCGAACTTGTTCTGGATTTGGGGACATCCTGAAGTATATATTGTTATCTTGCCGGCGTTTGGTATTTTCTCTGAAATCTTCTCAACGTTTGCAAAAAAACAATTATTTGGTTATAAATCAATGGTCATTTCGATTGTAACAATTTCTTTATTAAGTTTCTTAGTGTGGGTTCACCACTTCTTCACAATGGGTGGAAGTGCAGCAGTGAACTCTGTATTCTCAATTACGACAATGGCAATTGCGATACCAACAGGTATAAAAATCTTTAACTGGTTACTAACACTGCATAAAGGTCGTATTGAATTTACGGTCCCAATGCTTTGGTCTGTTGGATTTATTCCTACATTCCTAATTGGTGGGGTTACAGGGGTTATGCTTGGAATGGCAGCAGCAGATTTCCAATATCATAACAGTTACTTCCTTGTTGCTCACTTCCACTATACATTGATTTGTGGTACTGTTTATGCTTGTTTTGCAGGACTTGTTTACTGGTATCCAAAAATGTTTGGTCATAAATTAAATGAGCGTTTAGGAAAATGGACGTTCTGGTTCTTCAATATTGGATTTAATGTTTGTTTCTTACCACAGTTCTTACTAGGTTTCGATGGAATGCCAAGACGTATTTACACGTATGGTCCAGAAACTGGATGGACTGGATTAAATGTTATTTCTACGATCGGTGGAGTAGGTATGGGTATTGCCTTTATGATCCTAGTTTATAACGTTTACTACAGCTTCCGTTATGCTAAAAGAGAAACAACAGGAGATGCATGGGGATGTGGTCGTACACTTGAATGGGCAACAACAACTTCAATTGCTCCATTCTACAACTTTGCAGTCACTCCTGAAGTAAAAGGTCTTGATGCATTCTGGCTAATGAAAGAAGAACGCAAAAACGGTAAGGAAGAAAAGCCAGTATACAAACCAATTCATATGCCTAGTAATGCAGGAACACCGTTTGTTATTTCTTTCTTCTTCTTCGTTGCGGGATTTGCATTAGTATTTAAAATCTGGTGGTTAGCAATTATTGGCGGAATCTGTGTACTAGGATGTTTGGCATATCGTTCACTTCGCTCACATAAAGAGGATGAAGGTTACTATGTCAGCGTAGAAGAAATCATTAAAACGGAACAAAAGGAGGCGTGAGTTATGGCACATGACACAACAAATCTAAGTCCAGACACGCCCTTGGAATATCAATCTACTATTGGAAGATTGAACATTTTCGGATTCTGGGTTTTCTTAGGTGCAGAAATCATTCTGTTTTCAACAATATTTGCAACGTTCTTTGTATTAAATGGTCACGCAGGTAACATGGGTGGCATGGAGCACATGAGTCACGCTGGACATGGGGCTCCTATGCCTAAAGAGCTTTTTGAATTAGGCAACACATTAGTCATGACAATTGTCTTATTAGTAAGTAGTTTCACATGTGGTTTAGCTATTCATGAAATGAGAAAACGCAATGTAAAAGCTATGAACATCTGGTTGGTCATTACATTATTGCTTGGCTTAACATTCCTTTACTTGGAAATTGCCGAGTTCATCCATCTTGTACATGAAGGTGCAACACTTGGTACAAATGGATACTGGTCTAGTTTCTATTTCTTAACTGGAACACATGGACTTCACGTATCTCTAGGTATCGGTTGGATGATTTTAATTATTCTTCAAGTTATTAAAAGAGGGTTAACGCCAGAAACAGCGAAAAAAGTGTTCATTGTCAGCTTATATTGGCACTTTTTAGATTTTGTCTGGATCTTCGTTTACACTGGTGTTTACCTATTAGGGATGGTGTGATAAATGGCAAATAACACAAATAAGAATCATCACTTCCCATGGGGACATATCGTTGGCTTAATCTTTTCAATCGCGTTAACATTTTTAGCAGCTGGATTAGCGTTATACACTGATTTAGCGTTACAAACGATCGTTATCCTGATCTTTATTCTTGCCTTTTTACAAGCAGCAATCCAATTAATTATGTTCATGCATATTAAAGAAGGAGAAGGCGGCTGGCAGGTTCTTAAGATGGGTTCTGCAGGATTTATGGCGCTTGTTATTGTTTACGGCTCTTATTGGGTCATGACAAATATGCACTAAAAGAAATCATTTTTGAATGTAACCCGAATCTTGAACGCTGTAAAAGTGTTCGAGATTCGGGTTTTTTATATTGCCTAAAAAGGCCACTTTATAATAGGCAAGATGGTAAAATAGAAGAAGAGACAATTCTGCTCGTTCGAATGGAATGGAGAAAAATGAGAAATGAAGGATGTGGCATGATGAATCGTATGAAAATTGTCATTCCGACTATGCTAGTTGTTGGAATTCTCGCATTGTGGATACTAGAAAAGGACCATTCTGAGGTACCGCTTCAATATCGCATACCAATTGCTTTATTAGGTGCACTCATATCAGGTGTGCTCACTTATTTTCTTTTTAAAAACGATGCAGATGGTGTAGATAAGAAATCGGATAAATGATAGATTTTCTTTTTAGATTATAAAGGGCCTCGACATTGAAGTACAAAGAGAAAAATGTCATGTAAATAAAAACAATTTGAGGTGATGAAGAGCTTGGAAACATGAATTCCAAGCTCTTCGTCATTTACTTAACTAAATGTGATTAAGATTCATTTTCGAATTTTATCTTAAACTAACACAAGATATAGAGGAATAACTAAGTACTTTCTTGAAATAAACTTAGTTATTGATGCAAACAATGTAGATAGTTGTGATAGACATAAAACGTTTTTCTCTATTCATGCCTTACTGAAAATACTTAATTTTAATAAGAGAGGTATAAAACATGAAAAAAGTTTGGTGGAAGGAAGCTGTGGTATACCAGGTATATCCACGAAGTTTTATGGATTCAAATGGTGATGGCATTGGTGATCTGCAAGGAATGATTTCAAAACTGGATTATCTAAAGGGCTTAGGGATTGATGTGATTTGGATTTGTCCGATGTATAAATCACCAAATGATGATAATGGTTATGATATTAGTGATTATCAGGATATTATGGATGACTTTGGAACGATGGCTGATTTTGATCAGCTATTAGAGGAAGTGCATTACCGTGGGATGAGGTTAATCATTGACTTGGTTATTAATCATACTAGTGATGAGCACGCTTGGTTTATTGAATCACGTTCCTCTAAAACGAATCCGAAACGTGATTGGTATATCTGGCGTGACGGCAAAGATGGAGAAGAACCGAATAATTGGGAAAGCATCTTTAGTGGGTCTGCTTGGCAATTTGATAAAAAAACCGAGCAATATTATTTGCATCTTTTTTCGACAAAACAACCTGATTTAAACTGGGAAAACCGAGAAGTTCGTAAATCCTTATATGACATGATTAATTGGTGGTTAGATAAAGGAATTGATGGATTCCGTGTCGATGCCATAAGTCATATAAAAAAAGAGGATGGTTTGAAGGATATGCCAAATGTTAAGGGGCAGAAATATGTTTCTTCATTTGAAAAACATATGAATGTTGAAGGCATTCATAAATATCTAGAAGAGCTAAAAGAGGAGACCTTTTCAAAATACGATATTATGACAGTCGGTGAAGCAAATGGTGTAAAAGCGGATGATACAAAGGATGTAGAGCGTTGGGTTAGTGAAAAAAATGGGAAATTCAATATGGTGTTTCAATTCGAACATCTTGCACTTTGGGATGCAGAAGGAAAGAAAGAATTAGATATTGTGGAATTGAAAAGAGTGCTTACGAAGTGGCAAAAAAGCCTTGAAAATAAAGGCTGGAATGCATTATTTATCGAAAACCATGATCAAGTACGCGTTGTGTCGTCATGGGGAGATGATCAGCGCTATTGGTTTGAAAGTGCAACAGCATTAGCCGCGATGTATTTTCTTATGCAAGGAACTCCGTTTATATATCAAGGGCAAGAAATAGGGATGACGAATGTTACGTTCGATTCAATCGAGGCATACAACGATGTACGGACGAAAAACGAATATCATTACAAATCCGAAGAAGGCGTACCACATGACGAAATCATGGATGTGATTTGGGCTTCAAGTCGTGATAACTCTAGAACGCCTATGCAATGGTCACAAGCGCCAAATGCGGGATTTACAACGGGAACGCCATGGCTTGGTGTGAATGAAAATTTTAAAGTAATAAATGTAGAAAAGCAACAACAGGATGAAGGGTCCGTACTTAATTTTTACAAAAAAATGATTCGGCTAAAGAAGAACAACGAAGTTTTCACTTACGGAACTTATGATCTTATACTTGCTGATCATCCGCAAATTTATGCCTATACACGCATGTTAAACAATGACAAGGTTGTTGTGATGTCTAATTTATCAGATAAGATGGCAATGTGGGATGATGACTTAGATATTTTGACTCGACCTGCGGAATTATTGCTAGCCAATTATGATCATGAGGGATATGATTTGAAAAGTGCGTTAACATTAAAACCGTTTGAGACGAGAGTGTATCGACTTCGAGATTAGCTGACGATTGTGAGAATGAATAGTGTTAAGAGGTTCTAACCACACAACACCATTTTTAAAACGGTAACCAATTTAAAAATTCTAGAATATATAATCATTCAAACGATTATATATTCTAGAATCGATATCTATTTTACAGACTATACTAGTGATTCCTCAATTGGACGCATTATCCGTTATGAATCTCTTAGATTTTTTCATCCCAATGCTGTTTGATAAAGTTATCTCTACCTGCTCGGTCTTGCTTATAGTATTCAGGATCCTTTTTGTAGTAATCTTGATGATAATCCTCTGCTGGATAAAATGGTTTTGCCTCTAAAATTGATGTAACGATTGGTTTTGAAAATCTTCCACTTGCTTCTAGCTCATGTTTGGGTTTTTCTGCTAGTATTTTCTGATTTTCTGAATGATAAAAGATAGCTGTTTTATATGATTCTCCACGATCATGAAATTGTCCGCCACTATTAGTAGGATCAAAATTTGCTGCTAAAATAATTCTAATAGTTTTTCATATGGAAAGATGTCTGGTTGGAACGTAATTTGAACTACTTCAACATGTCCAGTTCCACCTGCACAAACTTCCTCATATGTTGGGTTGTCCTTATGGCCAGCTGTATACCCAGATATTACACTTTCAATTCCAGGTAACTGAACCATAAACCAAAAACATCCACCTGCAAAGGTTGCTAGCTCTAGATTGTCTTTACTTACTTTAAATTCCCCTAACATTAAAAAATTTCTTAATTATATAGGCTAAGTATACAACGAGCAAGGGAAATCCTTTTATGTACAAAATACACGGACTATTGTCATTAAAGGTATGTAAGGGTTAATGCACTAAATCAATTTTTCGTAAATCTATTAATTTTTATCGTTAATGGACCAATAAAATTCTTGTACTGTGGATAAGCGCTCGGCATCCAGCTCCAGCGCCTAGCCCCTCGGGGTCATATGCGCGTCCTTATGCCTGTCGGGGCTGATCAAGGCGCTTCCGCTTTCGTTATTAGATCCTCACAGTACTCCCGGATTAGTTTAGAGGCTTTCGTTTGACTAATGCCGAGGTCAATCGAGACTTTCCTTGATGATTTATATGTTTGGTAGGATCTTCTGATTAAGAATCTCTTCGTTTCATCAACCGCTTTATCTAGTGAAGAGGGAAGCGCAAGTTGGGCAACTTGTTCTACATTGGCAGTGATCATATCTGGTAAGTCGGCTACCTGGATGACAGAATCGCTAATTACAACTAATCTTTCAATCAAATTTTCGAGCTGGCGCACATTACCAGGCCATGAATAATGGATTAATATGTTTAAGCATTCCTCTGAGATGACTTTGTTTTCAGAGTATTTGTTATTGAATTTATATAAAAAATTATACGTGAGTGGAATGATATCTTCTTTGCGTTCCCGTAGCGGTGGAAGGTGGATATCAATTACATTCAACCTGTAAAATAAATCTTCTCTGAATCTTTTTTCATTGACCATATTAAGTAAATTCTGATTTGTAGCTGCGATGATGCGGATGTCAACTTTTTTTGTTTCATTACTGCCAATGGGAATGAACTGTTTGTCTTGGATTACTTGTAAAAGCTTCGCCTGCAAAGTGAGCGGCATTTCCCCAATTTCATCAAGAAAAACAGTGCCGCCCTCCGCTGCCTCGATTAAGCCAGGCTTTCCGGTATTATTCGCTCCAGTAAATGCGCCTTTTGAATAACCGAATAATTCCGATTCAAGCAGATCTTCAGGAATGGCTGCACAGTTAATTGTAAGAAATGGACGGTTGCTTCGCTTACTTATTCGGTGGATAAAGTGAGAGAACACACCTTTACCTGTTCCAGACTCTCCTTGGATGAGTACCGTGGAATCAGTAGGTGCTACTTTTTCGCAAAAATTTAGGATTTTTTTGATTTTGCCGCTATTAGTTATAGGTCGGCCTGTTTTATCCATTTGAGTGGATTTTAACTCGTCGCTTTTAGTATTCGCTTTAACCATTTTATATGTCTGTGTTTCAGTCGATGTGATAACAACGAGTTCAATTTTCCCTTCGTCATTTAAAATTGGAATCGCTGAGGTCAGCAGCTCAGCACCAATATATGTCTTCTGCTTCATGTAGCAAGGCCTTTTGCTACGATATACTTCTGGAACAATAGATGGATTCCAGTAACCTTTTTCGAATAATTCGAGGTTGTACTTGCCGATAACCTCAGTTGGCTTCAGTCCGTAATGACGCTCACATACTCGATTAACGTAAAGAATGCGCTGTTCACCGTCGAGGACAAAAATTTCATCTGAGGAATGATCAAGAATTTTTAAAAGGGTTTGTAATGTCATCTCAACATTGTAAGTATCATCAGGACTTTTCATAGAATGATCCTCTCTTTCAAATAAGTAATGAGTTAATTTTGAGTAATCTTCTATCAAATTGAGTCAATTATAACTCAGTTTGACAGCGTTTTCAATTTAAAAGTTATAATATTCTGTGTATTTTAATTATGATTAGAAATATTTAGGGAACGATGACATTTTCATCAGTTGGATAAGTGCTTCGGTATTCAGTACTAGCGCGACTCCTTCCTGATACTCAGCCACGACGGTATGGAAGGTAAAGAATACTTTCTAATTATAATCGTCTTACTGAAAAAAGGCTGATCAAGGCGCTTGCGCTTTAGTTGTTGGCATGGGAATTGCAAGTATATTAATTGTAAGGCTGTAAAGCAAGGAAGCTATCAATTGTTTCACGATTAGAAAAGATTGGTTGAATGCTAGAAATTATGAAGGTGATGGAGGCCTAAAATGGAAGAACAATACAAGGTTTTTGATATTACGATTATCGGGGGAGGTCCGGTTGGGTTGTTTACCGCTTTTTATGGGGGAATGCGACAGGCTTCGGTAAAAATAATAGAAAGTCTTCCTCAGCTCGGTGGACAATTGTCTGCCTTGTATCCAGAAAAATATATTTACGATATTGCTGGTTTCCCGAAAGTGCGAGCACAAGAGCTTGTTGATCAACTATTGGAGCAAATGAATCAGTTTGAAACGACAATTTGCCTTAAACAATCTGTAGAGAGCATCGTTCGCATAAGGGACGGGGTGTTCGCGATTACAACGAACAAAGAAACTCATTACGCAAAGGCTGTTATTATCACAGCCGGAAATGGAGCATTCCAACCACGTAAACTGAAAATGGATGGGGAAGAAAAGTTTGAAAACGTTAACCTTCATTATTTCGTAAAAGATTTAAATCAATTTACCGGAAAGAAAGTGGTCGTATTTGGTGGCGGCGATTCAGCAGTTGACTGGGCGCTTATGCTTGAACCAATAGCGGAAAAAGTGACACTCATCCACCGGAGAGAAAAATTCCGCGCTCATGAGCATAGCGTTGAACAATTGAAACGGTCAAAAGTGGAAGTCTTAACACCATATATGCCTACTCAATTAGTCGGTGATCAAAAAATAGATAAAGTGATTGTGACGGAAACAAAGAGCGGGGAACTGCTTGAAATTGAAGTTGATGATGTCCTTGTCAATTACGGTTTTGTTTCTATGCTTGGACCAATTAAAGACTGGGGCCTTGAAATCGAAAGTAATTCCATCGTAGTCAATTCTAGAATGGAAACGAATATTGAAGGCATCTACGCAGCGGGGGATATTTGTACGTACGAAGGAAAAGTGAAGCTGATTGCGAGTGGTTTTGGTGAAGCTCCGACAGCTGTAAGTAATGCCAAAGTATATATCGATCCGAGTGCAAATGTTCAGCCTCTACACAGCACAAGTATTATGGGAGAAAAAGAAAAAAGAGGCTCAGCAGTTTAAATTAAATAAAGGAGGGGAATCCACATGGCTAAATACACGATCGTTGATCAGGCTACATGCATCGCCTGCGGGGCATGTGGAGCAACAGCGCCAGAGATTTTTGATTATACTGACGAAGGATTTGCTTATGCAATCATTGATGACAACAAAGGCATGACTGCAGTGACTGACGAACTTATAGAAGATTTGGAAGATGCCTTAGAAGGTTGTCCAACAGATTCGATAAAAGTGGCTACTGAAGCTTTTAATTGTAAGTCCGTTCAAGCCGGATAATGTAATAGGTTGATAAACCCGTAGTATGAAGCGCTTTATTAACTGTTTTGACTTTTCGGAAAATTGCTAATAACATTGTATGATGAGGAGAATGAATTATGGCTTATAACAAAGTAGAAAATGCATCTAATCGAACATTTGAAAGAACATTGCCTTATGACAAATACACAGACCCGCAAGTACTAGAAAAAGAAATGGATCTTGTATTCTCTAAATCTTGGCAACTTGTGGGACATGTCAGCCAGTTGGAAAAAGTAGGTGCTTTCTTCACGACTGAAGTAGCTAATGAACCGATTATCGTGACTCGCGGCCAAGATGAAGTTATCCGCGCTTTTTATAACGTTTGTCCGCATCGTGCGACAAAGCTTGAAAAAAATGAGTCTGGTAAAAAGAAAATTTTGCAATGTAGCTACCATGGCTGGACATTCAAATTGGATGGGAAACTAAATAAAGCGCCGAACTTTAGAGGGGAAGATGCAGCCTGTGTACAAGATGCCTGTTTACGCTCAGTCCGCATGGAAATCTTGGAATCTTTAATCTTTGTAAACTTGGATGATCATGCAAAGCCACTTAGCGAATCTTATGGAGATTTCTTTGACCGCTTGAGTAAATATCCATTTTTAAGTGAATTAAAAAGAACAAACCAAAAAACACGGGTGATTAAAGCGAACTGGAAAGCATTTATTGATAATTATTTAGAGTGTGACCACTGTCATGTAGCACATCCAAGCTTCGTTGCAGCACTTGACATGGATGATTATCAAATCATTACATGTGAAAACTATTCTCTTCAAGGTTCAATCGTTAAACCGGATAAAAATTATGGGTCAGTCGATTTAAATCAAGCGGAAATGCAAGGTGGATCATTCTTCTGGTTATGGCCAAATTTAATGCTGACAATTTATCCGGGTCCTGGCAATATGGCGACGATACAAATGGTGCCGATTGACCATGAAACAACTTTAGCTGTTTATACGTATTATTTCCGTGATGACAATTTGACTCAGGAAGAAAAAGACTTAGTTACTTTTGCTGAACAAGTGCGTCAGGAAGATGTGGAACTTGTCGAGTTAGAACAAATCGGTTTCCGCTCCCGTGCATTTAATAAAGGAAGATATTCGTCTTCAGAAAAAGCAATTGTACAATTTCATGAAATGGTATTGGAGGCCCTCAATGAGTAAATTTTTGAATGAACTAAAATTGACAAAGCAGGACTTAATGATCAATGGTGAAAAAGTAGAAACAGATAATTATGCACCACTATACTCTCCTTATTCTGGGGAAGAAATCACCCAAATTGCGATGGCAGATAAAGCGCTAACATTACAGGCAGTTGATGCTGCCTACCACGCGCGTGGCGTAATGGCAAAAATGCCAGCCTATCAACGGGCGGAAATTTTGGAAAAAGTTGTCGTGCTATTAAAACTGAGAGCGGATGAAGCCGCAGAAATTATTTCTCGTGAATCAGCGAAGCCGATTGCGTTTGCGAAGGGGGAAGTAGCGAGAACAATTGAAACGTATAAGTTTTCGGCTGAAGAAGCAAAAAGAATTCACGGCGAAACGATTCCTTTTGATGCAGCTACTGGCGGTGTCGGGCGAATCGGATACACAGTAAGAGAGCCAATTGGGGTCATTGGAGCAATCACACCATTTAACTTCCCTATGAATCTTGTCGCCCATAAAGTCGGCCCGGCAATTGCGGCGGGTAATACAATTGTATTGAAGCCAGCCTCGCAAACACCATTGTCTGCTCTCTTTATTGCGGAACTTTTTGAAGAAGCTGGTCTTCCAGCAGGGGTATTGAATGTAGTAACAGGTCCAGGTGGCATCGTTGGAGACGCAATTGTGGAAGACGACCGTGTAAGAATGGTCACATTCACAGGTAGCCCGAGTGTCGGTATTGGCATTCGTAATAAAGCAGGTTTGAAAAAGACAACACTTGAACTCGGGTCAAATTCAGCCTTAATTATTGACAAAGACATTAACATCGATGAAATAATTGATCGCTGCATCATGGGTGCTTTCTCAAATCAAGGGCAAGTCTGTATTTCCCTGCAACGTGTGTACGCACATGAAGATGTGTATGGAGAATTTGTTGCAAAGTTCACTGAAGCTGCGAAGGGCTTGAAAATAGGTGATCCACTTGATCCAGACACGTATATTTCTGCTTTAATCTCTAAAGGGGAAGCTGAGCGTGTCTTGGGTTGGATTGAAGAAACGAAAGACAGTGATGCAACAATCACAGCAGGCGGTAAATTGCAAGGTGGTATTCTTGAGCCAACAATTATTACAGATGCGGATCATTCGTTAAAACTATCCTGTCAGGAAGCATTTGCACCGATTGTCGTTGTGAACAAAGTGAGATCTGTTGAAGAAGCGATCGAGCAAGTAAACGATTCCCGTTTCGGGTTACAGGCTGGGATTTACACAAACAATGTGAAAAACGCTTTGTATGCATCAAGAGAATTACACGTTGGAGGTGTCATGATTAATGACGTACCAACCTTCCGTGTCGACCAAATGCCATACGGCGGTGTGAAAGAAAGTGGGACAGGCCGCGAAGGAATTAAATACGCGATCGAAGAAATGACCGAACTGAAATTAGTCGTTTGGAACCAAAACTAATAAAAAGAGGAGATTATTATGAAACTATTTAAAATAGCGGTCATTGCAGGAGATGGTATTGGTCCTGAAGTCATTAATGAAGGTATTAAAGTATTAAATAAAGTGGCTGAGCTGGATTCGGACTTCAAATTTGACTTCACATATTTTCCATGGGGATGTGAGTTTTACTCTGAAAATGGAAAAATGATGGATGATGATGGAATTGAGCAACTGAAAGAATTTGACGCAATTTATTTGGGTGCAGTCGGGTTTCCTGGCGTTCCTGACCATGTCTCTCTGTGGGATTTGTTGCTGAAAATCCGTAAAAGCTTTGATCAGTACGTGAATATTCGACCTGTGACGCTGTTAAAAGGAGCTCACTTGCCACTTGTGGATGTAAAACGCGAGGACATTGACATGCTGTTCATCCGCGAAAATAGCGAAGGAGAATATTCGGGCGCAGGTGACTGGTTGTTTAAAGGGCAGGAACACGAAGTCGTTTTACAAAACGGTGTATTTTCCCGTAAAGGCACAGAACGAATCATCCGTTACGCGTTTGAAACGGCGAAAAAAGAAGGAAGATCGCTGACGAGCATATCAAAAGGAAACGCTCTCAATTACTCAATGGTTTTCTGGGATCAGGTATTTGAAGAAGTAAGTGCAGAATACCCTGAAGTTGAAACGGCTTCTTATCTCGTTGACGCAGCTGCAATGCTGATGATTAAAGATCCAAAACGCTTTGAAGTCGTTGTGACATCGAACTTGTTCGGCGATATTTTAACGGACTTGGGCGCAGCGATTGCTGGTGGAATTGGCCTCGCAGCTGGTGCGAATATTAATCCCGAAAGAGACTATCCGTCGATGTTTGAGCCGATTCACGGATCGGCACCTGATATTGCAGGTAAAGGAATTGGTAACCCACTCGCGTCAATTTGGTCGGCAAGCCAGATGCTCGACTTTTTCGGATATGAAGAACATGGAAAAGTTGTTCTTGAGGCGATCGAGCAGCTTCTGTTAGAAAACGAAGTGCTGACGCCGGATATGAATGGAACGGCTTCTACTTCTGAAGTAGGGGACCGAATAATAGACATGATCGCGTCGATTATTTCATCTAAAAATATACCAGTAAAGTAATGACTAAATCGGTGTCGTATAGAGAACCTTTTTGTATACGATACCGATAAATTTTATTGAAACTTCGTATTTTAGTATAGGCTGTTTTCTAAATGATTGTTGTTTTTTGATGGGGTAGAAGCCCGAATCAAGGGAAGAGAGTAAAAGCGGTCAACTTTATTGGAGTTACGTGCCCGTTATCTGAATTTTGGAGCCTGAGCGGTCAACTTTAATGGGTTTACGTGCCCGTTATCTGAATTTTGGAGCCTGAGCGGTCAACTTTAATGGGTTTACGTGCCCGTTATCTGAATTT
>NZ_JAIQUM010000079.1 GCF_020075705.1 Metabacillus rhizolycopersici
CGATGATTCTTTAAGGTTCCCATCATACTGCATCTCTCCTTATTTTTCCTTTTTAGCAGTTTTGACAGGCAAGAACTCACTTAAACTCAAAAAAGGCTGTTGAGAAAAAACTTTCTCAACAGCCTGAAAAAAAGCTAGCATAATGCTAGCTTTTTAAATTCAACTATTAATTAAATTTTCACTTTTAATAAGTTCATTTTGATTAAAAAATAAAGCAATTTCTCGTTCTGCACTTTCAAGGGAATCAGATCCATGAATGATATTCTGACTAACTTGCGTGCTGTAGTCACCACGAATCGTTCCTGGTTCTGCATCTTTAGGATTTGTTTTCCCCATCATCTTACGAGTAAGTTCTACCACGTTTTCACCTTGCCAAACCATTGCAAACACTGGTCCTGATGTTATAAAGCTTACTAATTCGTCATAAAAAGGTTTGCCTTTATGTTCCCCATAATGTTGTTCTGCAAGATTAGTAGGAATCGACATAAGTTTTGCCCCTACTAACTGTAAGCCTTTTCTTTCAAATCTATTAACAATTTCCCCGATAAGTTGACGTTGTACGCCATCGGGTTTGATCATTAAGAATGTTTTTTCCATTTTATTTTCCCCATCCCATCTGAAATTTATGTATAGTCTTTCATATCCCCAAGAAAATAATACCATGTATAAACAGCGTTTTGCAAATAGGGGATGGAGAAAATTAGGTGCTAATTAAAATTTCCGTTTTCCAATATATTTTGCAATTCCATATAACGTCACTTTTGCTCGGTTTTTTGGTAACGTCGCTAATATATCAAATGCTTTTTGAAGGTAGTGATCACTAACCTTAGCAGATTTTTCTATGACATCTGAATCTAGAATTGCTTGTAAGATTGGTTGAATTTCAATTGGAGTCGTTTCATTTGATATTTTTTCAATTTCGGCTTTATATGATGGATTTTCCAAGGCAAATAAAACTGGTAATGTGATGTTTCCTTGAAGTAGATCACTTCCAACTGGTTTACCAAGTTCTTGTTCAGTTGACGTAAAATCAAGAATGTCATCTGTAATTTGAAAGGACATGCCAACATAATAACCAAACCAATACAGTTTTCTATGAATTTCTTCAGGAGCACCTGATGAAATCGCACCTAATTGACAACTTGCGGCAATTAATAGTGCTGTTTTTCTTTTTATTCGTTTCAAATATGTTCGCAAAGATTGATCAAATCGATATTTATCCTTAATTTGCTCTATTTCACCTAAACAAACCTCAACCATTGTTTTTGATAATATTTTGTGAGCCAAAGGATCATCAATATTTGCCATGACCTCTAGAGAACGTGCTAATAAGTAGTCACCAGTATACATCGCTATCCGATTATCCCACTTAGATTTAACTGTAGGCTGTCCCCTACGCAACTCTGCATCATCTACAACATCATCATGTACAAGCGTTGCCATATGAATTGCCTCTAGTGCAACTGCTACATATTTGATTCGATTGATATCATAGTTACCGAACATAGAAGAAAGTAAAACAAAAACAGGTCTAATTCGTTTTCCACCTGCTTTAAGAAGGTCTAAATTTGCTTCTTGTAACAGTGGTTGCTCGGAAATTGCAGTTTTTTCTAGTTCTTTTTCAATTATTGAAAGGTCTGTATTCAAAAAAGAATACGATGCTTTAAATTTCATACTATTCACCTTAATACACCTTATTGTTTAACAAATTTCCATCAATATTTCACATTTGGAATATAAATCTTATTTAGACGCATAAAAATCAAGCATCTCAAGAGTAATCTAAATTAATCATGTTAATTTCCTCGTTTGGTTTTACTCCAAGGTGCATTGCAGCAACTCCTCCAGTAAAAGGTTTAACCTCAATTTGCTCAAAGCCCGCATCTTTAAACATAACAGCAAGTTCCTTCATTCCAGGGAAATCACGTGCAGATTCTTGTAACCATGAGTATTCTTCATAACTCTTAGCAAACATTTTACCAAACAAAGGCATGATATATCGAAAATAGAAATAATAAGCTTGCTTAAAAATTGGTGCAGTTGGTTGTGAGGTTTCCAAACAAATCGCCTTGCCACCTGGCTTCAAAACACGATTCATTTCTCTTAATACTTGCATGTAGTCTGGAACATTTCTTAAACCAAAGCCAATTGTCACAAAATCAAATGTATGATCTTCAAAAGGTAGACTCATTGCATTTCCATGAATTAATTCTAGATTCTTAAGACCTAACTGCTCTACCTTTTGATGGCCTATTTGCAACATATTTTGACTAAAATCTAGTCCCTTAACCTGCCCGTTCGAACCAACTTCATTGGCTAGCGCAATACTCCAATCAGCCGTCCCACAACAAACATCTAATGCTTTTTGACCTGGTTGTACAGCCATCCTCTTCATCGTTTCTTTTCTCCATGCCTTGTGCCGTTGAAAGCTGATGACCGAATTCATTTGATCGTAATTTTTATAAATTTTTTCAAATACGCCATGGACTTTTTCTTCTTTAGATTGATCCATTTCACAAACCTTCTTCCACTGACTTTTTGCTATGTAACGTTTCATGAAAACGGATGGATTTCAAACGTTTAAAGAGCAGATTTTTTATGGCAGGATTTTTCATAACAGCCGACTCTAAAAGTGCAGTAGTTTCCTCAAAGTATTTTTGACATTCCATATTTAAATCGTTAATCGAGAATGGGCTATTATATTTAGGTATATCATAATTTTTCTGTTCGTTCTCATCGTGTAATTTTTCATGAGATAGTCTTTTATATAGTAAAAAGCTAGTAGCGAGCGAATTCCAACAATCAAGGTTAAAATATTCCGTTACCTGCTGAATTAATGCTGTTTCAATAATTACGAGGCTGTTCATCACTGACTGCCTATCCGCATTTTCTACTTGATAGAGCATAATTTTCTGTTCATTGATCTCTTTTATGGCAGTTGCTAATGTACGAATCATATTGATATCATTTACTTCTGCTAACATAAAATAGTATAGACTACTAAAATAATCTCCAGCTAACACTGTTAATTGTCGCTGGACAAATTCCGTCGAATCAATTTCATGTTGTGTTGTTACATTGTCGTGAGTATCAAGGGCAATTTGTACAAGCATAGCTGTCATAATATAACTTTTCCTTAATTCATCTGAAAGATCTATCTCATCAAAAATTGCATAAAAAAGCAAAAGTTTATCCTCATCTATTCTTGGTGAAGGTAAATACTTTCCCAAAAAAGGATGAGCCAGCCTCTTCTCTAACGCAATCTTAATTTTCGCTACTTTCACATAGATGTCCTGCAAATATATCACCCTTGTCCCCAAATTAACATTCTCTCTCTATTGTTATTTACACTAGCTGAATCGATGTATTCATTGATAAAATTAATTGCTAGTGGAAGGAAATTCGTTTCCGTAAAAAATGGAAAATAACACTATAAAGTGTTCGCCTCTATTATTATCCACTATTTCTCACTTTAGAAATTAGTACTTCTCTATAATGATGCAATATACATCGGTAGATTTTGTAAAGTGAGACTACTCGTTAAGAATAGGATAAATATCCATAATCACTTATTCATTTCTAAAATTACAGTTCAATCCATTATAACACAATGACTCTCATTTGTTTTATGTAATCTACATTGGCAATTATACCTTATAAAACACAAATAAAAGCAGGAATCCCTGCTTATTTTCGTGAATCACTTTCTAATTCTCCAACGCTCGTTTGAATTTGTGCTTTGCCTCTAATTTTAATAGCGGAAGTATGTTCAGTAAATTGCGCAATCATTACTTCACCCTTGTCTAATTTTTCAGAGTGATGAAATCTTGTATCAGACCCTCTTGTTAGTCCGATTACGTTCACCCCATCTTCCATTGCTTTAATGACTACATGATCATTTTTTGGATTCATCTTGGCACCTGCCTGTTTACAGATTTTCTCCCTTATTGTAAAAAAGGATACTAGCACTATCATATCATTTACTAGATGATAACGCCTCTCTTTATGTATGATTTCCTTATCTTGTTTCTTTTTTATACTTATCCTTTAATCAAAGACAGTACTTCCGCTCTTGCTGCAGTGTCTGTTCTAAAAATTCCTCTCACTGCAGATGTAACCGTTTGAGAGCCTGGCTTTTTAATCCCTCTCATTGTCATACACATATGTTCTGCTTCAACTATAACCATGACACCATGTGGGTCTAGTGACGTATTGATACTATCAGCAATTGTAGATGTGATTCTCTCTTGTAATTGAGGTCTTCTTGCAACTACTTCTACTGCACGAGCAAGTTTACTTAAACCAGTCACTTTTCCGTCTTTAGGGATATAAGCAACATGTGCTTTTCCGTAAAAAGGGACTAAATGGTGTTCACACATAGAATAAAATGGGATATCCTTTACGAGGACTAACTCTTCATGATCCTCACCGAAGATTGTTTTAAAATATTCTGAAGGATCTTCTTTTAAACCACTGAAAACTTCCTCGTACATTTTTGCAACTCGTTTCGGCGTATCTCGTAGTCCTTCACGTGAAGGATCCTCACCAATTGCTTCAAGGATTAATCCCACCGCTTGTTCAATTTTCTCAAAATTTACCTGGCCCATTTCCATCCTCCCATCCGTTAACGTTTGATTCAGATTCTAGCATATATTATTGAATAAAAGCAAAATATATATTTTCGTTTAAAAAGTCCGACAATAAGTATAAATACAATCGAAATAATCAGCAACACTGAATTTCTACATCTACTAAACATAAATGAAAAGCCCCTTAGAAAGGGGCTTTTGTGAAGATCGATTGTATGTAATAGTCAATACAACTTGATAAACTAATACTTATTTACCTGCTACTGCGTCTTTAAGTGCTTTACCTGGTTTAAAAGCAGGCACCTTGCTTGCAGCAATTTCGATTTCCTCACCAGTTTGTGGGTTACGTCCTTTACGAGCCGCACGCTCACGAACTTCGAAGTTACCAAAACCGATAAGTTGTACTTTATCACCATCTTTTAGAGCATCTAAAATTGTATCGAAAACAGAATCAACTGCTTTAGTTGCGTCTTTTTTAGATAATTCACTAGCTTCTGCTACTGCATTGATCAATTCAGTTTTATTCATGCATTTCACCTCCCCTAAAAAGGATGGAACTCTTATTAGTCTTCATTTCTTCACAATTTTATAAATTTCTATACATGGTAGAACATTAAATAACTAGCAACACCGTTATCTTATATGATTTATTTTCATAATTCAATGATTCATCATCATGCATATCCGTTTATTAGGAAGAATCGACCAATAGAGAAAATAATTTCTTTAAAAAGATTAACACAATCCATCTGGTGAATCAAGTTTTATCCTGATAAAAAACCAATAATATCAAGGTTTTAATGCGTTATACAGAACGAGCGTTTCATATTTTTACAAATTTTAAACATATTTGCTAAAATTGGGGTGATTATTATCTTAAAATATAACATAAATTAGCAATTATTTACTACTTTTTATCAATATGCGAAATAAACTTTTTCAGAATAATAATTTTATTGAAGCATGATACATCTTACTGATTAAAATATTTTTTCCTGGTAAACGATAAAAAGACCTCTTAAGAGAGGCCAATGTGTTATAAAATAATCGCAATTAATCCACCGGAGCCTTCATTAATAATTCTCTCCAATGTTTCCTTTAGTTTGTAACGAGCATTTTCAGGCATTAACGATAGCTTCGCTTGAATGCCTTCACGTACGATTGAGCTTAAACTTCGACCAAAGATATCTGAATTCCAAATCGATAACGGGTTATCCTCAAAGTCTTGCATTAAGTAACGTACTAACTCTTCGGATTGCTTTTCCGTTCCTATGATAGGAGCAAATTCAGATTCTACATCAACTTTAATCATATGGATAGAAGGAGCTACTGCCTTTAGGCGTACACCAAATCTTGATCCTTGGCGGATAATTTCTGGCTCGTCGAGACTCATATCAGCTAACGCGGGTGCAGCAATTCCGTATCCAGTTTGTTTGACCATCCTTAACCCATCTGCAACTTGATCATATTCTGCCTTAGCAAAAGCAAAATCTTGCATTAACTGGAGCAAATGATCTCTTCCTCGAATTTCTACTCCTACAACCTCTTTCAAGATTTGATCATATAAATCATCAGGAGCATATAAATCGATCTCTGCAATCCCTTGCCCCATCTCGATTCCAGCCAAGCTTGCTTTGTTAATAAAGTCATACTCACTAAATTGACCGACTACACGATCAACATCTCTGAGCCTTTTAATATCTTTTACTGTATCTTTGACAGCCTCTTGATAACTTTCACGTAGCCAATGGTTTTCTTTTAATACCATAACCCAGCTAGGAAGATTTACATTTACTTCTAGTACAGGGAACTCATATAAAGATTCCCTTAAGACGTTCAAAACATCTGATTCCCTCATGCTTTCAACACTCATAGCAAGAACAGGAATATCATACGTTTCATTTAGTTGTTGACGAAGAGATTCTGTTTCAGGATGATGAGGATGTACCGTATTAATAATCATAATAAACGGTTTTCCTACTTCTTTTAATTCGTCAATGACTCTCGCTTCCGCTTCTAAGTAATCCTTACGTGGAATATCTCCAATTGATCCATCTGTCGTTATCACACAACCAAGTGTTGAATGTTCTTGTATAACCTTACGTGTTCCAATCTCTGCCGCTTCATGAAATGGTATTGGCTCTTCATACCATGGAGTATTGATCATCCGAGGACCATTTTCATCCTCGTAGCCTTTAGCGCCGGGCACAGTGTAACCTACACAGTCTACTAATCTAATATTGACTTCAAGTCCTTCATCTACATGAATGGACACTGCTTGATTCGGGACAAATTTCGGCTCAGTTGTCATAATCGTCTTACCAGCTGCACTTTGTGGTAATTCATCTTGAGCTCTCGCTTTATCAGATTCATTGTCAATATTAGGTAGTACAACTAATTCCATAAACTTCTTAATAAAAGTAGATTTACCTGTTCTAACTGCACCAACTACTCCTAAGTATATATCGCCACCAGTTCGTTCAGCGATATCCTTGAAAATATCTACTTTTTCCAAGTGATCCCCTCCCGATCATACAATATTGGGATAATGCATATTCGTCTTCATATAGGACACTATAAATGTATGACGTTGTCCTATTTATTTATGACTTCATTGCTGAATTTTTTTCCAATATCGCGATTATTGTTTAATAGTACTTTAAAAGCGAAAAAGAAAACCCTTCGTTTAGAGTTTATTCTCTAAAGAAGGGTTCATGACATATTTATAAAGATTTTTATTAAACAAGGAAACCTGAATTCTCTGAGAGCTTTAAAGGTAATCCTATTACCACCAGTTAATGTGGGATAAACAAAAAACATTCACTGTACTTACTCAACGACAAATACAGGTTCACCCTTGTCATCAATTGTATATGGCAAAGAAAAGGCTGGAACAAAATGTGAATCGGTAACTAATAAATCTCGAATATCATCACCAGACTTATATGAGTGCTCTTTTTCCTGTAGAGCAGTATTCAAATCAATTCGGTAATCTACAAAGACTTCAAGATTTTTATCGATCACCAGCGGTAAATGCTCACCTGAAAATGGACTTTCGACTGTAGGTGGTTCATCATATCCTAACTTGTCATAATCTAATGTATAAATACCATTTGTAACAAGATCCTTAAAAGGAGGGTACCCATTCGCTTGTCGATAAACATCTAGCTTAATATTAAGTTCATGTATTTCATCAGCAATTCGTAAATCAATTAATTTAACTGTAGGGTTTTCCTCTACATCTACAAGAACAAATAAATAGATGCCTCCACTTTCGAATGCCATTCCCGGTGGTTCAGCCATATATTTCGGTGACAAAGCTGTAAATTCTACAGGATATTTTTGATAAATCGGTGTTATCATATCCCTTGTCTTGATTGGAAGCAGGCCACCCGATTCTTCCTGAAAACGATCCACTGAATTTTGAACAACGGCAAGTTGGTCATCATAAGGTATTGTATTTTTTTGCAATTTCCCTTCAGGATAGAGGCAACCAGTTAATAGGATACTGGCGAAGAAAACAGCCGCAATCTTAATAAAATTCATCCTCAATTACTTCCTTTAATATTTATTTAGTCGTTAACAGGTCCACTAAAAACAACAAACAAAATAATAATTCCTGCTAGTATCATAAAAATATAGGCTACTATTGTTACAATAATTTTTAAGATCCCCTTTAATTTAAAGCGACCCAAATAAATAAGTAAAATTGAAATAAACATAAACCCCATCGATGCAAATGAAATCCACATTTTCATAAGGGCTATATTCATATAGACTCCTCCTTAAAAACAATGAAACAAATAACTTGTTTAGTATGTATTAAATTACTCTTTCCGGGCGGCAGTAATCTCCCAACGCTCTTCTTTCTTGCTCTCTGAATCTTGAAGTAGGTGTTTGACATCCAGATAAAAATAGGATAAACACTAATTGTTTCCAAATTTGATTATATTATACTTTATATAGACTGTCCAAGCTAGACATTATCACATACGATTTGCAAGACAAATTGATCAATAGCGAAAACTCATACAGTTGCTATTATTTACACTAATGATTACGCTTACAATGAAGAAAAGTTGATATTTGAGGCCCATCTCTACCTCTCAATAATTTTATAGCTTCCTGGACGAAAAAAAAACTGAAGTAAAGAGGGGACGATCTTTACTCCAGCAATATGAATGACTAAATAGTACCCACCGCTAAGAACAACTCGTATTTAACTACGTTACATTTTATGCGGATATAAATGAGTTTGTATCCTCTAATGCCTAGATATGCCGTGTAAACTTTACAAGATTGGTTTAATGATTAGGCTATCCAAGGAAGACAGGGATTCAGCAACTTCAAATTTATCCGAATCAAATGCAGGTTTTATACCTTATAGGAAATTAAATGGATATTTCAAGGTATTATATGCTTGATGGAATTCAATTGACACCTATTGAATTAACGATTCTCCATGATATTCACTAAATCTTCCATTTCATGTGTTTTACCACGTGCCATTAAAGTATCAACAGCAACTTTTGGTGACTTTCCATTAAATAATACATCATTTAACGCCTCAGTAATTGGCATTTTCACATCATATTTATGGGCAAGCTGGGCTCCAGCTTTAGTTGTACGTACACCTTCTACAACCATTCCCATATTCTCCAACACTTCTTCTAATTTTTGACCTTTTCCAAGTAGATTACCTGCCCGCCAATTTCTAGAATGGACACTTGTACACGTAACAATTAAATCACCAATACCTGTTAGGCCCGAAAATGTTAATGGATTCCCACCCATTTTGCTTCCTAAACGAGCAATTTCAGCAAGTCCTCGAGTGATAAGTGCAGCTTTTGCATTATCTCCATAACCGAGGCCATCTGTAATACCTGCAGCCAAGGCAATAATATTTTTCAAAGCTCCTCCAATTTCAACACCAATAATATCAGGATTTGTATAGACTCGGAAATGTTGATTATTAAATAAGTCTTGTATGTATTCCGCAGCCGCCATATTTTTCGATGATGATGTAACGGTTGTAATATGTCGTTTGCTTACTTCTTCCGCATGGCTAGGTCCAGACAAGACAACTACATCTCTTAGTAAATGACTTGGCATTTCCTCTTCAATTATTTCGGAAATTCGAAGCAAAGTATCAGGTTCAATCCCTTTACTAACATGCACAATCGTAATTGACTCCTGAATCATCTTTGATAGGTCACGCAATACATCTCGAATGGCTTTCGTTGGTACAGCCAAGACCATAGTATGTGCTCCTACTACGCTTTCTTCTAAGCTTGAAAAGCCTACAACATTATTTGGTAATTCAACACCAGGAAGGTATTTTTCATTTTTTCTCGTTTCATTAATTTCTTTTATTAAATCTGCTCGATGGCCCCATAGCTTCACATTGTGCCCATTATCTGCAAGTACAATCGCTAATGCCGTTCCCCAACTTCCGGCTCCTAACACTGTAATTTGTTCCATAATAACACACCCTTTTCAAGTAAAAATCAAAGTAAAAATCCAATCATAAAGTTTTAGCTTTTTTCACATATAGTAAATTTACAGAAAATTACTTTCTTTCTCGAGAAAATATTTTAATTGGTGTTCCCTCAAATTCAAACGCTGCTCGAATTCGATTTTCTAAGAAACGTTCATACGAGAAATGCATTAACTCTGGATCATTCACAAAAACAACAAATGTAGGTGGCTTCACTGCTACCTGTGACGTATAGAATATTTTTAGACGCTTGCCTTTATGTGTAGGAGTTGGATTCATGGCAACAGCATCCATTATGACATCATTTAAGACATTTGTTTGCACTCTTCTTGCGTGGTTTTCACTAGCAAGGATAATATTTGGCATTAACGTATGGATACGTTTTTTTGTGATAGCAGATAAGAAAACAATCGGTGCATAATCTAAAAATTTAAAGTGATCTCGGATGTTTTCTTCAAATTTTTTCATTGTTCGTTCATCTTTATCTACTACATCCCATTTATTAACTACAATGATAACAGACTTACCTGCATCATGGGCATACCCTGCAATATGCTTGTCCTGTTCAATAATTCCCTCTTCACCATTAATGACCACTAATATGACATCCGAACGGTCAATCGCTTTTAGGGCCCTAAGAACACTATATTTTTCAGTTGTTTCATAAACTTTCCCTTTTTTCCTCATTCCAGCAGTGTCGATGATCACAAACTCTCGACCTTCATATTTATATAGTGTATCGATTGCATCACGAGTCGTACCTGCGATATCACTTACAATAACACGTTCTTCTCCTAAAATTGCATTGACCAGTGATGACTTACCAACATTCGGTCTTCCGATTAAAGAAAATTTAATTATTGACTCATCATAATCATCTGAACCTAGGTTTTTAAAATGTTTTGCAACTTCATCTAATAAATCTCCAAGTCCCAATCCATGGGATCCTGAAATCGGAAAAGGTTCCCCGAAGCCTAAGGAATAAAAGTCGTAAATATTTGTACGCATTTCAGGATTATCTACCTTATTAACAGCTAGAACCACTGGTTTATTTGAACGATAGAGGATTTTAGCAACTTCTTCATCAGCAGCTGTAACTCCCTCTCGAACATTTGTTAAAAATATGATGACATCTGCTTCTTCAATCGCAATTTCAGCCTGATGGCGAATTTGTGCTAAAAAAGGCTCATCGCCGATATCGATCCCACCAGTATCAATCATATTAAATTGATAATTCAACCAATCCCCTGAGCTATAAATACGATCTCTTGTAATTCCAGGAATATCCTCTACAATTGAAACACGTTCTCCTACAATTCGGTTAAAAATTGTTGATTTACCTACATTAGGTCGCCCAACAATTGCGACTACTGGTTTTGCCATAAATTACACCCTTCCTATTTTCCAATTCGAAATTTTCGTTTCCACATTGTTCACCATGTAGTGACCAAAATCTTAAGAGAAGAAGTCTTTTCTCAATCTATAAAAATGAGAAGTTGTACATTCAACAATTTATGAAAAATTACTAATTTTCTATTTAAAATGCCCTCTAACATGATCTGTGATTTTCATATCATACTATGTATTAAAATGTGGGATTAAGTGCTACTTCCAACAGTAGGGTTTAATTTCTTCTCCCCTGATGGAGGCTGAGTCTTATCATTGCATCTACGGTTAGTTTCCCCTACTTCTTTGATTTATTTTAGATTAGTGATCGCGAGGATTTACTGACCGTTTAATGCGGGATAAAAGAAACCCTTCCATTTATGTAAGAAGGGCTTAACTTTTATATAGTAGCAGACATCTCACAAATACTCAACTTAGTGTTTCACGATAACGTACAAATCATCACCAATTTTATGAGCAATCCCATCTAAAATAGCTTCAAGATTCTTCGCGTATAAATCCATTTCTTCCTCTGTTTTGCAAATAAATATTGCTGTACCCCCAGCTGGTTTTGTTTCATCTGTCGTAATGATTGCAAGAATATATTTTTCAAGAGCACTCATATTATTCCTCCTAGCGGTTCACCTTCGCTTCAGATGGCATTCTGATTGCATTTTCAAGTGTTGGAACTTCACCAATTACTTGAATCGCTTTTTCAACATCACGGTCTTGAGGAAGAACAAAGATTCCCAGACGACCATTATCCAAATCCCTTTTTACTAATGGTACTAAAGCAGGTGCTCCAGAATCTCGAACGACACCGAGTGCTGTTGATAAATCGTGTAGAACCGCTTGTCTTTGACCTAAATTAGCAATTGTTGCGATTGAATTAAAATTTTTAGGTGTTAAAATAAACCCCATACCATATTTTAAAATAGCCTCTTGATTACTCGGTAACCCGATATTCATAATATAAATTGTATCTACATATAGGCCTGCTCCTTCAAAATGGGGTTCAACATGTTCAATCGTTACGATATCTTTCAATTTCCCACCCGCCATCAGTTTTCTCGAAATGACGAAACAAAAAATCGCGACAATGATTGCAGCATATAGATTAAAAACCAAATAAGCAAACGTTGTTAAAAGGGAGGTGAAAATAACCAAGTAATTCCTACTTTCAAACGCAATTGCAATCCCTTCTATATATGTACTTCCCCGCTTAACCAGTTCAAAATCATCCAAAACGGTTAATGTATTCCTTTCCATGTTTCGAACATCACGAAATTGGGAAGCTGCCAATGTCAGAAAGGTTATCGCAGTAAAATCTTCCTCCATAATCGATGGCACTGCAACGGTGCCTAATCCTGCTGCAATGACACCAAGTGCAATATGTATTATTTTCCCATGTAAATAGGTTGGATATTGTCTGTAATCCGTTCTAAGCATGTGAAGCCTTGTAAGCACGCCCACGATTACACCAAAAATTACTGGCAATGTATATTCATTCATATTAGCCCTGCTTCTCCTTTGCTGGTTTTTCGAGTGTTTGTTCGAGTGAAACAATGAATTGCTGAAATGTTGTCCAAAGATAAATGATGACACAGCCGATGACGACCATATCTAGAAAGGCAGCAGTCCCAATTATTAATCCGCTATGAAACTTTCCGAGTATAAACCAATAGATTAGTTCTCCTTGGCAAACCGCCAATATATACATCGCGTATTTTTGTACAATATGTTTACCTAAATAAATGGCAAGTACACTAACAGTAATACTTACAATCAGCCGATAATCAAATAGAAACCAAACGGGGTCATAGATGTGAAAAAGTAAGATACTAGCATAGGCAAATGTTAATGTAAGGATTATTAAATAATAGGAAAGTGATTTGTTATTGTTTTTCTTTACTGAAAGATAGTATCCTAACCCTAAAAACAACAATAGTGAAATCCTTACATGGAAATGTCCGATTACCCAATAAAGTTCACTAATACATATATTTACCAATAAAAAAATTGTTAGCTTTATACGTATTTTCTGCTTTTTCATAAAAAAAGTAGTTATTATCCATGCAATCCACATCATCCAGTAATAAAAGATCCCTTCCACGCTCCACCCCTCCTACTATTCCCATTATGTCTTTTTCCAATTACATTTAATCGGAAAATTAGCAAAAAATAACATGATTAATAACAGATTGGAGACAAAAACTAAAATTATATGATAGGAGGTTTTACAAAGTGGGAAAAGATCGCCAAGAAAAAAAACTAAAAAAAAGCAAAAGAGTTGAATCTGATCGAGATCAATCACTTAATTACCCTGGTGCTACTACATTAGAAGGTCCAGAATCTGCTAAAGCACGAAATAAATAAAGCATGAATTTCATTAGAGAGGATTTTTATCTACACCACTATTAGTCAGCTTGACTTACCTTAGATTCAGAACAAAAGCGCAAGCGTCCGTTCAGCAACGTATGAACTGAAACACTCCGAATCTAGCTGTGGCTCCGCTTTTTAGTGTATGAGATAAAGGAAACACGAAGAGCGAATGCGATTCGATGTTGACTTAGCGTATAAAGAGGGTGAAGTTCACTGAGCGCTGGAGCTGAATGCAGTGCGCTTATCCACAGCACAAGAATTTTATATTTTCCTAAACGACGAAGAAAATAAAAATGGCTAGTTGATTGAAAAACCAACTAGCCATTTTTACTTTAATAAATATTTTTAAGAAGTACCAGTCTACTGCCGATGCTCTTAATGCTTATTTAGATCACAATTATTTTAGTTTTTTTAATTGGTCGCCAATCATTTCTCCTAATTGGAAGCCAGATGAAGACTCTTCTTGAGCTTGATAATTTCGGAAATCCTCGTCCGTTGCTTTTGGAGATTCTTCTAATTCACGAATACTTAACGAAATACGTTGATCTGATTCATTGACATCCAAAACTTTAACTTTAACAGATTGATTTTGATCCAATACATCATGTGGCGTGCCAATATGTTTATTTGAAATTTGGGAAATGTGAACAAGACCTTCAACACCAGGTAAAATCTCTACAAACGCACCGAATGATACCAGTCGTTTCACTTGTCCATCAAGAACATCCCCAGCCTTCACTTTATCTGTTATGTTAGCCCAAGGTCCTGGAAGAGTTTCTTTAATAGATAACGAAATCCTTTCATTATCGCGATCAACAGCTAATACTTTAACAGTTACTGATTGCCCTTCTTCAACAACATCTGATGGTTTATCGATATGTGTATGTGAAAGTTGAGAAATATGAACTAACCCATCAATGCCTCCGATATCAACAAATGCACCAAAATCAGTGAGACGTTGTACAGTTCCTTCAATCGTTGATCCAACTGTAATCGAATCTAGTAATGTCGATTTCTTTTCAGACTTTTCCTTTTCAATGACAGCTCGATGTGAAAGAATCACTCTGTTTTTCTCACGATCTAACTCAACGACGATTAAAGAAAGCATTTTTCCCATATACTCTGAGAAATCTTCCACAAAATGCGCTTCAACTAATGATGCAGGAATAAAACCCCTTACTCCTAAATCGACGACAAGCCCACCTTTTACTACATCTTTCACTTCTGCTTCAAAGATTTCTTTTGATTCGAATTTCTGCTCTAAAGAATCCCAAGCCTTCTCAGCATCAACAGCTCTCTTTGAAAGGACTAATGCTTCCTCTTCGACCTTCAATACTTTTAATTCTAGTTCATCATTTTCATTTGTCACATCAGAAGCTTTTTCTACATGAAGGCTGGAAAGCTCGCTAATTGGGATAATACCAGTATGCTTACAGTTTTCTATTTCGACAATAACTTGTTTTTCTTCCACCTTCGTCACAATACCTTTCACAATATCACCAACTTCAGGTGTTACCACATGTACGCTATTTAATTCTTCTACCATCTCAATTACCTCCTTGGTCAAAACCTGCGCGACTTTTGATTTAATATATGTAAGATTGCATTCTAGTAAAGGTTATTTCTAATCTTAAATAATAAAATAAAAAATAACTCTTTTATTAAACTTCTAATAAATGCTACTTTTTGTCAAGTAATAAGTACTAATATTCAATTTATTTTTTTAGGAGCTTTTCTATTTCTCCCATAATAATATTAGACATTTCTTCAGTAGATACTTTTTTTTCTCGGTATTCATCCATTGGAATTGGCTTTCCATAAACAACCTGTAGAGGTTTGAAAGGTTTATATGGGCCAATAATTGCACATGGCACGACAGCTGCAGTTGAGCGAAGAGCAAAGAACCCAGCTCCCGCTTGCCCTTTACCTAATTCGCCATTTTTACTCCTAGTTCCTTCTGGAAAAAAGCCTAAAACGTTTCCTTCTTTTAATATTTTTAGACCTGTACGTAGTGCTTCACGGTCACTTCCACCCCGATTAACAGGGAATGTACCGAAATTATCGAGTAGATTTTTTAGAATAGGAACTTTAAAAAGTTCAGCTTTCGCCATAAAAAACACTTTTCTTGGTGCAGTAACACCAACTACTGGTGGGTCAAAATTACTAATATGATTTGTACAGAGCAGTACCCCGCCCTCTTTAGGAAAATTCTCTAGTCCTTCGACTTTAATTCTATACGTTGGTTTTAAAATACCTGCTACAATTGATCTTGCAAATGGATATAAAGACACACTATCAAAGCCTTTCCACTATATAATCTTCAATTTTTTTTACGACATCAAGTATAGACAAAGCTGTAGTGTCAATCTCGATTGCGTCTTCCGCTTTCTTCAATGGGGCAATTTCTCTTTCAGAATCGAGCTTATCACGATTCGCAATTTCTTGTTTTAACTGTTCAAAATCTGATGAATAGCCCTTTTTTTGATTTTCTTGATGTCGTCTATTTGCTCGCTCCTCAACAGATGCTTTCAAAAAAATCTTCACTTCTGCATCCGGTAAAACATGAGTTCCAATATCCCGGCCATCCATTACAACGCCACCTTCAGTTGCAAATTGACGTTGACGCTTTAACATTTCCTCTCTTACTTGTGAATGCATTGCAACGATAGAAACATTATTTGTTACTTCATTTGATCGAATAATTTCTGTTACATTCTCATCATTTACCATTACGATTTGCCCATCTACAGTAGGATGTAGTTCAATATTTAGTCTCGATAAGACATTCGCTACTTTCTCTTCATCATGAAGATCAATGTCTTCTTGTAATGCTTTATATGTTAGTGCACGGTACATTGCACCAGTATCTATATAAATATAGGAATAATGTTCAGCAATAATTTTAGCAACCGTGCTTTTTCCAGCAGCTGCTGGACCATCGATTGCAATTGAAAGTTTCTTTTTCATATGTCCTCCAAATAGTTTAATAGTCTAATAGTTGTTGTATTAAGACTGCAACGTTGAACGCATTTTACCCTCTACTCTTACTTCAGAAATTCCACAGGTGGTTTACCATGTTTCAATTCGATTTTTTTATTTCCTACGACGCATAAATGAAGCAGGTCATTATCTGTACCTGCGTCATCTTTTTTGACTAAATGTTTCAAGCCATTCTGTAATGGTTATTTTATTTACACCTTCATATTGTACTACACGAGAAAGATATGGTTGAATAGCAGATTGCTGAATTAATAACTGGGCGCATACTAAGGCTACAAATTGAATGACAATTAGCTTAATTAAAATTCGTTCGAACCGTTTCATCATTTCAACTCCGGTTTTAAAAAAAGCATAAGTTTCTAGTATCACTAAGATACAACCAACTATAAACTGAGTGTATGTCAACCACTTATTCATGAACATTGTAGTTGTCAGTAATTGAACAGACAGCTCGAGCAATATTTAATAGTATGTATATAAACACCGAAAATTATTCAATATTTAGCCCTTTTCTACGCATTAGAATTTGTTGTTGAAAACAAAATCTAATTAATGTTTGACGTGTTTCAGTATCGATATTTAAGAACTGTAATGGTGCTTTTAAGAATAAGTCATTTTCAGCAGGAGTAAAACGAACAATCTTTGCAATCGTCTTTATGTATTTAATTGTTTCATTTTGAAAGGGTAGAGAAATCCAAACAATGACTTCTTGATCTTGCTTCAATTTTGTAGATTTTGGGATTAGAATCGCTGCACCACCTGCACTAATGTCTGTTGTGACAGCGGTTAGTGGCTGAAATTCACCATTCATTGGGTGAATCGCAACATCCAACGTAGTATCTATCCTAACATATTTTCTTCTTTGAATTCGAACCAACTGATCGTCACCTGGGTATGTTAATGAAAGCATCGGAATATTTTCCTTCACACGGTCCGTTATTTCTGTTTGAAAACGATAGGCGATTTGATCATTATTTACAAAAGAGGCAACAAGCTCTGTACCAACCATTAAAAATGCAGTACGCCCTGTACTTATATTAATTGGATAATCAATATATAATTGATTATCTTTTAGTTCAACAAGCTTACATTTTAATATTTCCGCTTTTTCATCAATCGTTTCTATATTTATGACATCACCAATTTTTAGCACAAAATCACTCTTTCTAATGACTCTCTTTCTTATTAAATCATGGACTATTCCGATGTGCAAGAGTTCAAAAACTAGATTATGCTAAATGATTAAGTAATGTGAATCTTCTATCTGCCAAAGCCTTTATGGTCAGGATCAAATACGTTCAACTTCGTTAAGGCGAGACTTCCTTAGCTCTTTTTCAGGCAATTCTTCCCACATGCGGGATAAAAGAAAGAGAGGTTATCACCCAAAACTAACCTTGGGTATATCCTCTCTTTCTCTTCTCTAAATTTTCATTTTACACTTCTTGGAATATCGGCTCTGGATTTTTCAATTTTTCAATTTTTTCTTCTGTACCATTTTCTGCTTCAATAAAGATGCGATACGTATCTTTATTTATTGTACCTAGAAATTCATAACAAAGAACTTCTTCCCCGAGATCATTTGTTATAATCGCTAGTCTGTCATCTTGTACTTCCAAGCTTGGATTTAACATTTTTGCCGCTTCTTCTTTCGAAATTTTAGGCTTTGGTATTTCTCTATGTTTATGTGCGAGTAAATAGTCACGCGCAGAAAAACCTATTACTTGACCATCATCTAATGCAACCTTCATTCTAAGAGCATCAGGATAAATTCGCACATTATCCACAATTGAAACAAAAGAAAAGACCCCAACATTGTCAAATTGAGCACTTTCATAAAGATCAAGATCATTAAATCCATGCTTTTTTAAAAAATCTCTTGCATTATTCGATGCATCATTTAGACTGATTTTCTGCTCTTTTATGTCTCGATTTTGTACTAAATAAATTGGATGTCCACCTTTTTTAGTGAAATCCATATTAAAATCTGCATTATTCTTTTTATCGTGCAAGGAGACACTATAAAATCCAAACAATGAGCCTTCTCCATTTTCTGTTACTTTGATGTCTGTAACATCGTTCTCTACATATTTTTTAGCAATCTCTTTTACTTCTTCCTCGCTTATATCTTTGCCTTCTAGCTTTTCAAAACCTTTTTTCATATTTGTTTTCATAGCTGTAGAACTGGTACCAAAATCAGCTTCTGAATATCCACCAACATTCTCTTCCACTGTTTCAAATCCATCTATTATTGTGTTGTCCCCTTGCTTTTGTCCAGAAGCTAATGCTAACTCCACATCCATCCACCGCAAATTGTTTTCAATTGCTAAATGCTGAACATTTCGAAGTTCATTTTGAATATCAGCAGACTTAGCATACATTGATTCAAGCGTTTTATATTCAGCATTTGAGAGTGGTTCTTTTTCTAAATCGCGTACTGCAGTCCGATAACTAAATTCGCTTATCCCTGCTAAAAATTCTTCTGTTTTATTAAACGGCATTAAAGCTAAAGGCAATTGCCCAACATCAGACTGTGCTTCCGATGTTATTCTCCAAACATCTACCAGCGCTGGGGATAAAGATTTTTTTGAATTCATTGCAAGTGTCGCTCCAATTCGATCGTGTAATTGGTCCACTCGATAAGTTAAATCATGAAAGGCACGTTGATAACTATTCTCTGCTTGGAGTAGAACCGCATTTTTTTCTTGGTGTTCTTTATATCCCCAATACCCTGAACCGATAACTGCAACCGATAAAGCACCAATTAAGACTCCACGTATCATCTCTTATCACCCTTTCTATTCACAAAAAATATGTTTTCCGATCCGTTTAATTTGTGGTCTGCCCCAAATCCAAGCACTTGTAGCTGTATCTGGGTTAAAATAATAAAGTGCTTGTTCACTCGGATCAAATCCATTAATCGCATCGATTACTGCCTTTTTTGCTTGTTCATTTGGTGTAAGCCAAATCTGCCCATCTGCTACGGCCGTAAACGCACGTGGTTCAAAAATAACACCTGCAATTGTATTGGGAAATATCGGGTTCTTAACACGATTTAATATTACCGATGCTACTGCTACTTGTCCGATATATGGTTCGCCCCTCGCTTCTCCATATACCGCATTAGCCATTAATTGGATATCATTTTGAGAATAACCACCTGGTAAATTGACTGCTGTTGAATCTTTTTGTTTTTCTTTTTGTTGCGCTTGTTGTTGGTTTTGTTGTGCTTGTTGTTGCTGCTTTTGTTGTGCTTGCTGTTGCTCCTTTTGCTGCTGGTTTTGTTGTGCTTGTTGTTGCTCCTTTTGCTGCTGGTTTTGTTGTGCTTGTTGTTGCTCCTTTTGCTGCTGGTTTTGTTGTGCTTGTTGTT
>NZ_JAIQUM010000080.1 GCF_020075705.1 Metabacillus rhizolycopersici
TCAATTCGCTCGACTTGCATGTATTAGGCACGCCGCCAGCGTTCGTCCTGAGCCAGGATCAAACTCTCCAATAAAGTAGTTTGACTTGCTCATAAGTTTTGTACTATATAGTACGTTTTTGTTAATCAAAATTAACGTTGGCACGCTTGGTTTTGTTTAGTTTTCAAAGATCATTGTATCGCCGTCTCTCAGAAGCGACTTTATAAATATATCACTTCCACAACGTTCCGTCAACACTTTTTTAAAAAACATTTCAAATGTGTTTCAGAACATCACCCTATCAATTCGACAAGAACTTTATGATATAACAGATTCAGTTCCATGTCAATAAATAAATCAAATTAACTTGCAGCTTTGCATCTTCATTCATTAAACCCTACTCAACCCCAAACATGGAAAACCTTTCTCTCCCCCTTCTTGGAATAATTAAAATATATTTCGAAATAGAATTTTTAACGAATCCTGACAGAAGTCCCCTTCCTCAAGGAATGTGTAGGGAGGGGATGAATGTCGGTTAGGCGAAGCCTAAAGTCTTTTCTTTCTACTAAATCCTGGTACAATAAAATCAAACATGCTCTTTGAAAACTGAAGATATTAGGTTGTGACAGGAAGAATGCTCTGTCACAACCTAATATCTTCAAGCCACCAAAGAACTAGCCACCGGCTAATTTTTGTAGGGCAAGGTCGTGTCCGAACTTACGCCTGTGGAGATCATGTAAGACCTAGTAGGCATCCTACTAGGCTACGATCAGTGAAGCAGGAAACCCCTTCTTCAACTTCGAAGAAGTAAGGAGGGGTCGTTCACCACTATACTTTATTTGGTTTAAACCCCATCGTAGCTTCGACAGCCTTTTTCCAACCTTCATAGAGTGCATGTCTTTGCTGCTCATTCATCGTCGGTTCAAAGGACTTGTCAATTCTCCACTGTTTAGCAATTTCTTCACGATCCTTCCAGAACCCAACAGCAAGACCTGCTAAATATGCCGCTCCTAAAGCAGTTGTCTCATTTACAACAGGACGTTCAACAACTACATGTAACATATCGCTTTGGAATTTCATTAAGAAATTATTTTTAACTGCACCACCGTCAACACGTAACTTCGTTAGCTTTATTCCAGAATCTGCTTCCATTGCACTTAGTACATCTTTTGTTTGGTAAGCAAGGGATTCAAGAGTTGCTCGAATAAAATGTTCTTTCGTTGTTCCACGCGTTAAGCCAAAAATAGCCCCCCGCGCATCACTGTCCCAATACGGCGTACCTAAACCAACAAATGCTGGTACGACATAGACGCCGTCAGAAGACGTAACCTTTGTGGCATATCCTTCACTTGCAAATGCATCATCAATCATTCGTAACCCGTCACGTAACCATTGAACCGCTGATCCCGCCACAAAAATACTTCCTTCTAAAGCATACTCTACTTTCCCATCTATTCCCCATGCAATCGTCGTTAACAATCCATTTTCAGAAGGAACCGCTTTTCCGCCTGTATTCATTAACATAAAACAACCTGTACCATATGTATTTTTGGCCATACCTTTTTCAAAGCATGCTTGACCGAATAATGCTGCATGCTGATCACCAGCTACACCTGCAATCGGGACTGCTTCACCAAAGAAGTGATAATCAGCAGTTTCAGCATATACCTCAGAAGAAGATCGTACTTCTGGCAACATCGACCTCGGAATATCTAAAATTTGTAACAGCTCATCATCCCACGTTAAATCATAGATATTGTACATTAGTGTTCGTGAAGCATTTGTATAATCTGTGACATGCCTTTTTCCACCAGATAGTTTCCAAATTAACCACGTATCAATTGTTCCAAATAATAGTTTCCCGTTATTCGCCTTTTCTCTTGCGCCATCGACATGATCAAGTATCCACTTTACCTTTGTTCCTGAAAAATAAGCATCTATTAATAAGCCTGTTTTCTTTCGGAATAGATCACTGTGGCCCTTTTCTTTTAACTCCTCACATATGTCTGCAGTTTGTCTTGATTGCCAAACGATTGCATTGTAGACCGGTCGACCTGTTTCTCTGTCCCATACGACAGCCGTTTCCCGTTGGTTCGTAATCCCAACACCTGCAATTTCTTTTGGAGATACATCTGTTTTCGTGAGTACTTCTGCAATAACAGCCAAAATTGAACTCCAAATCTCCTGTGCACTATGCTCAACCCAGCCTGGCTTAGGGAAAATCTGTCTGAATTCTTTTTGTGCCACATCGACAATCTCACCATTTTTATTAAATAGTATCGCTCTAGAACTAGTCGTCCCTTGATCTAATGCCAATACATATTTTTTCTCCATCATAAATCATCCCCTTCATTTAGTGCGTACATCTCTCCCCGGCTCTTTGCCTCTCCCCACTATTTATATTTAATTGCCCTCATGTCGCGATTATAAGATCATGTATTTTTATTAATACTATACTTATTTATTATGCGTAAGACCACATAAAAAGGTAGCGTTTTCATTTTATGTTACTTCTATTAAAAATACACTCTAAACAAAAAGCGTACCTTTAGTATGATTGTAATCGAAACAAACGAAAGAATCCTTCTGTTTCCTCAATCAAACCAAAGTACGCCTAAAATATGTTAAGGACTATCGTATATACTTAGTCACCTTTTAAAACCTTCTTCAAGTCATCCTGAACACTTTCCTTTGCAAGCTCGACATTCGATCGATAAGCAGCACGACTTAATAAATGCCCTCCTACTGGAATTGTAAGGAACACAAAGAAAATGCCAAGTATCAGCCTAATGCTAATAACACCATCACTTATCCAGAAATAGAGAAAGGTTCCGAACAATGTACAGAGAACCCCAAGACTGGCACTCTTTGATGCAGCATGTGACCGGGTATACACATCAGGTAAACGAATTAATCCGATCGCACTGAGAAAGCTGAAACCTGTTCCTAAAAGGATAAAAACAGCAGCAATACTTTCACTAATCACGCTCACGCTCAATGACCACACCTCTTTCAATATATCTTGCAAAAGCAATTGTTCCGACAAATGAGAGGCAACCTATCAATAGTATGATTTCTAAATATGCATAGGTTTTAAGCAGAATAGAAAGGATCGCAACTCCTGCAATCAGATTTATACCGATTGCATCTAACGCCATGACTCGGTCAGGCATGGACGGGCCCTTAATAACGCGATAAAGTGCTGCAATAATTGAGAGTGTTAAAAAAAACAAACAGCCCATCATTATGATTTCAAACATTAACGGGTCACCTCCATAATTGCCTTTTCAAACTTTTCTTTCGATTTCATCACACTATCACTTGAGACAGGTATATCCATAGCATGAATATAAAACACTTTGCCATTTGGAGAAACTTCAACGACGACAGAACCTGGAGTTAAGGTAAGGAGCAATGCGAGTAGAGTAACCTCCCTGTCACCTTCGAGCACGGTCTCCACAGTTATGATACCAGGAGTAACATTAATCCTAGGTCGCAACACTTGGCGAACAACAAGAATACTAGATGAAATCAACTCCTGAATGAATAAAAGAAATAATTTCATAACAGCAAGAAATTTAAATAGATAAAATGATTTTGGAAAAAAACGTCGTAATCCGAATAGGATAACTACACCAACTAAATAACCGCCAGTGAAAGTCATTATGCTAAATTCATCCTGAAGAAACATCCATAAAAAAGCAATAAAGAGATTGAGAAGTACCTGACCGGGCAATTGAACCACCCCTTTCAATAATAATTACCTGAACATGTCTTTATGGTATGAAATCACTTCCAAATACCGCTTCAATATAAAGAATTGGATTCAACAAACCCTCAGTTGCAAGTTCAACGTATGCGTGGATCCCCTCTGCCCCTAACCCAAGAGCAATGGTAGCAACAGTAAGAAATCCAATCGGGAACAACAATCCCTTCGTTGTTCTATTTTCCATCTCATCACTAAGGCTTGTTTCACCCCAAAAGCTATTCATAAAGATTTTCATAATGGAATACAGCACCATTAAACTTGTAAACAACCCAATAGCCCCTAACCAAAAGTAACCAGCTTCAAAGGTTCCCTTCGTAATATAGACTTTGCCTAGAAAGCCACTTAAAGGTGGAATGCCAGAAAGTGATAACGCCGCAATGAAAAACATCCATCCTAAATATGGGTAGTTGCGAATAAGTCCACTGAATTCCTTGAGTTTACTCGTTCCAGTTAGAGCAATGATTGTTCCACCTAACAGGAATATAAGAGCTTTGATAACGATATCATGCATAAGATAATAAATTGATCCCATAATTCCACTTGACGTGAAGGCGGCCAAACCGGAAATAATAAACCCTACACCGATTATGACATTATAAGCAAGAATCTTTTTAATATCCCAATGGGCGACTGCTCCAATTGCACCTAACACCATCGTAATTGCTGCCATAATACCGATTAACAAATGAGTAATTTGTGGCTCATGATAAAACACGAGCGTAAATATGCGAAAAATTGCATAAATCCCTACCTTTGTTAATAACGCTGCAAATATAGCCGAGATCGCAGTTGGTGGCGCACTATACGATCCAGGTAGCCAAAAGAAGAGAAAAAGTCCAGCCTTCAGTCCAAAAACAATTAAAAATAAGAGTGCAACAGTTGTCATAAGCCCATCCTGTCCCACTTCAGCAACACGTACTGACAGATGAGCTAAATTCAAGGTACCTGTCATTGCATACAAATACGCTACGGCAACGAGAAATAGGAAGGAGGAAAGAACATTGATTAAAATATATTTAAGCGATTCACGAAGCTGCGCTTTCGTTCCCCCTAATGAAATAAGAACATAAGATGCCACTAACATCACTTCAAAAAAGACAAATAAGTTAAAGAGATCGCCAGTTAAAAATGACCCGTTGACACCAGTAATTAAGAATAGAAAAAACGGGTAGAAATAAAACCTTTCTCTTTCCTTTCCGATCGAATTAAAAGCATAAACTAAACACGCAAACGCCACAACGCTTGTTGTTAATAGAAGTAACCCAGCAAACATATCAACGACTAGACTAATGCCAAAAGGTGCCTGCCATCCCCCTAGTTGAAGCGTTTGTATACCCTCTGTCTTAATTTGATTGATAAGAAATCCTGAGATCATACCTGTTACCACAATTGCTAGGATACTAAACAAGCGATGAAATCGAATGTTGTTTCGAAAAACAATCATAATGATCCCTGCAATTAACGGTATGATGATTGGCAGTATAATCACATTATTCATCTTCAATACCCCTTAATTTATCCATATCATCAGTCCCTAATTGTTTATATGCACGATAGCTTAAGACTAAGAAAAGAGCAGTTGTTGCAAAATTGATAACAATTGCTGTCAAAATTAGCGCTTGAGGAATCGCATCTGTATATGAACTACCCCTTTCACCTAATAATGGAGGTCCGCCCTTTTTTAACCCTCCCATAGTAAGGATGAGCAGATGGACGCCATGACTAATGACAGATGTCCCCAAAATAATCCTTAGCAAGCTTTTCGTTAAAATCAAATATGTTCCAATCGTAAATAACAATCCTACAAGGACAGACATTATTGTCTCCATCTTTATCCATCCTCACTTATACTTAGAATAATTGTGACAGCAGTTCCTATAACTGCTAATGCAACCCCAAGATCAAATATGACAGCTGTTGCTAGTGCAGTGTCCCCAAAAATAGGAAGATGGAAATAACCAAATGACTGCGTTAAAAATGGTGCATCAAAAACAAATGAACCGACTCCAGTCATAACAGCTATTAACACTCCTACTGCTGCGACCACTTTAAAATCTACCGGAATATGCTTAAGAACAGTCTCAATATCAAATGCAAGGAAAAGCAATACCAAGCTGGAAGCAATACCAAGTCCTCCTATAAAGCCTCCACCCGGTGTATAATGACCTGCAAAAAAGAGGTAGATTGAAAATGTTTGGATAATAATCACAGCTATTTTTACAACAGAATGCAGAATGACATCATTAGGCTTCATCCTTATCCCTCCCTGCTATTCGAAGCTTAATTAGCGTGAATACTCCTAGGCCAGCCATACATAAAACAAGAATCTCTAGCATCGTATCGAACCCACGAAAATCAACAAGGATGGCATTCACGATATTTTTTGCCCCCGCAAGTTCATAGGCCTGTTCATAGAAACTTGAAATCGGTGCAAAGAGTCGATTTCCGTTTGCAGATAAAGCGATAATTGTAACGATTATGCCAACTCCCAATGAGACAATTAAATTTGTCGCTTTGAACGGAACCCGACTACGTTCCTTGCGCAGCTCAGGCAAATGATAAAAACATAACAAAAATAACGCAACTGTCACCGTTTCAACCACTAACTGAGTTAAAGCTAAATCTGGCGCTCTAAAATCAACGAAGAACATTGAAACAAGAAATCCTAAAGCTCCTAATGCAATCATGGCCGTGAGCCTTGACTTTGCTAAAACAATGACGAAGGCCGCTATGACCATTCCTGCGATTAATCCCCCTTCATATAGACTAATCGGAGCATCATTCGACGAATCAAATGATAACCCATTAAACAGCCACAAAGAACCACCGAGAATGATGATAAAAAATGAAAAAATATAGACGAGGTAATCACGAATAAATCCTGTCATGTAACGATTTGTTACTTTCAACGAGTAATTTTCCATCATACCTAATCCTTCGTTATAGATGTTATTTAACGTTAAACTTTGAGGATAACTTCCATATACCCAAGACCATTTCTTCATGGTGATGTATAATAATGCACCAAAGACTGCCACCCCAATTGTCATAAATAACTCTGTATTCCAACCATGCCAAGGCTTAATCACTACATCAATACCACCCGTTTCAGAAAAGGCTGGCAGAACAGCAACTAAAGCAGGTTGTAAGAAATACTTCGATACAACATTCGGTATAAAGAAAATGACAATAACAAGAAGAGCTAAAATCATCGGTGGTATCAACATACCGATCTGTGGTTCGTGCGGTTCCTTATCCAACCTTCCTGGTTTATATTTACCAGTAAACGTCTTGAATACAAGCACCATACAGTAAATAAAGGTCAATACACTTGCGATCCATGCCACAACTGGAATAATAATCCCAATGCTATCCATCCCAGTAAAGGATAATGTTGAGGCGTTTAAAACACTTGTAAAAAACATCTCTTTACTTAAAAAACCATTAAACGGTGGAAGTCCCGCCATGGCAAAGCTTCCGATAATTGTAAGCGTGAAGGAGATAGGCATGAGGGTCATTAATCCGCCTAATTTTCGAATGTCACGAGTTCCTGTTTCATGGTCAATAATCCCAACAACCATAAACAAGCTTCCTTTAAAAGTAGAGTGATTTATTAAATGGAAAAGCGCAGCTAACACAGCCGTTGCCGACATAGTGGCTTCATCGCCATGCCCAAAATACACAGCAGCAGAACCTAAACCGAGTAGACTCATAATTAGACCCAGTTGACTTATCGTTGAATAGGCCAACAATGCTTTTAAATCAGTTTGTTTCACTGCATTCACAGAACCATAGATCAATGTTACGATTCCAACTCCTGAAATGATCCAAAACCATTCCAAACTAACGCCAAAAATAGGAGTAAAGCGAGCGACTAAATAAATACCGGCTTTTACCATTGTTGCTGAATGTAAATAGGCACTGATTGGAGTTGGTGCTTCCATCGCATCAGGTAACCAAATACTAAATGGAAATTGCGCGGATTTTGTAAAAGCACCGAGAAGAATAAGAATCATTGCAGGAATAAATAAAGAATGACTAGTAATAACTTCCGTATGACTCAACATTTCACGTATGCTGTACGTATCAGCCATCATCGAGAGCATAATGAACCCTGCAAGCATCGCTAGACCACCAAATATTGTAATTAGCATTGATTTTTGCGCACCATAACGAGATCTTTCACGTTGATACCAATACGCAATTAATAAAAATGAGGAAATGCTCGTTAACTCCCAAAATACATATAAGACAAGGATATTATCCGAGAAAACGACTCCAAGCATCGCTCCCATAAATAAAAGCAAATAAACATAGAAGTTATGGAGTGCTTCACGATGCTTAGACATGTAATAAATCGAATAAAGTACGACTAATGCACCCACCCCAGTAATTAACAAGCCAAAGATAAGTCCTAAACCATCAATATAAGTAGTATAATTAATCCCTAAAGATGGTAACCATGGTACAGAATGGTGAATTGTCTTTCCATTAGAGATATGAGGAATATACCTTAATAAATAAAGAAATACCAAAAGTGGGACCGCTAATACAAACCAACCGGTATGAATGCGTGGTGTAAAATGTTTATAGAAAAATGGAACAAAGATGGCAAAAACAAACGGAATTAGTATGACAAAGTGCAACCAAGACAAATAATCTCCCTCCTTATTTCAATGAATTTTTTATTTAAAGAACAAAAGCGCAAGCGCCTTGATCAGCCTCAGGCATAGCATAAGACGCTTTTGAATAGAAGGCGTACTTTGCCTTCTATTCAAAAGTGGCTGTAGACCCAAGAGGGGCTAGGCGCTGGAGCTGGATGCCGTGCGCTTATCCACAGTACAAGAATTTTATAATTTCCTAAACAATGAATAAAGTAACAGATTTGAATTATGGCAATATACAATTCAATTGACTAAAGATGAACCATGAGCTATAGTCATACATAGTTTATCGGAACAAATAATAATTCGTTGATGCCCATCAATACCGAGGTGATAGGAAATGAAAAAAGTAAAGGGACGTATGGACGAAAGTATCCTCGTCTGCGTATACTATGGACCAAATGGCGAACGCCTCATTCAACGTGGTTGTAAACTTGCTAATATGCTTGACTGTCCACTTTATATACTGACCATTGACTCGGCACCCTTTGATGAAATGGACGCAGAAAAATCAGATTATATTAATAGGTGGAAACAATTAGCTGAAGAACATAACGCTGAAGAATTCATCCTTCTCGATAATGAAAAACGACCTATTTCCAAAGTCGTTGCTGAAGTAGCAAGACAAAAACAAATAACACAAATTATCCTTGGCCAAACAGCCCAAAGCCGCTGGGAGCAAATTGCAAAAGGATCAATTATCAACTCATTGTTACGTGAAATTCCATTTATCGATTTGCACATCATATCAGTTGCCCGTGCCCTTAAAAATGAAGAGGGTATGTTCGAAAAAGGGGTCCGTGCCTATCTTATCAAAGAGGAAGATCACTACCTTTTAAGCTTCAAACATACAAAAGACGTTGAGTATGAGGGTATTTTCTTTAAAGAACATGGAACTGACTTTAATAATGGTGTATTTAAATTTATGAAAAACAAAGAAACAATTCAAGTTAACGTGACAGAAGACTGCGTGAAAGACTTTACAAACGTTAGCATTACCACACAAATCGAAGCTGACAACGATCAGCAATAACAATACGTTTGTACGTTCTAAATCCTTCACACTTTAAGTGGAGGATTTTTTGCTATTCTGTGACCTGCACTCCATCATCATATAGGATAAACAAACGTCCACATTTTATTAATGCCTATCCGCTTTTCCCTATCAAATGACTTAAACATATTTCACGCTATTATAATATGCCTTTTTCTCACCAAATTTAGTCCGTATAAAAATCCGATAAAGCGAGACTTCCATCAGTGGGGGTTTTCCTTATCCCCACTGATGGATAGCGAGACTTATCGGGCTTTTACGGGCAGTTATCCCCCACCTTTGCTTCTTTGTGATTCATTCAAGCTTAGAGGTGGGGGTATTACTGCCCGTTAATGCGGGATGAACTCTAACAACTCCAAATACAAAAAGAAACTAATGTCTTTAAATTGTTCTTATTTCCACTCATCTTCTCTAGGTCTATGATTGGATTGACAAACACCGCAGTATCATTTTCTACAAAGTCAATGTTACTTAATTAGTACATTAACACAATTTATGTAACATCACAACTGATAAACCTTCGCAAAGTACATGTGAAATTATCTTTTTCCAAAGAAACAATTCATCATAAAATTCGTTTAATTTATTCAATTTTAAAGGTACGAAGCGCTGTTATTACACCCGAAAATAACGGATTTCCAATACTTCAGCCTCTCCAAGTAAAATGAAGGAAAATAAGGTTTTTCAGGTAAATGGTTTTATTGGTATTTTGGCTATTGTTATTTTAATTGGCTTGAGTGTCTTTACGTTTATTAACCAATCAATCGGAATGGCCATTTTACTAATTATTATCGCCGCTCTTTTAGCTAGTGGCATTACCATCGTTCAACCTAATCAAGCAATCGTCGTAACCTTTTTTGGAAGTTATTTAGGTTCTATTCGCACTAGTGGTCTATTTTTGACCGTGCCGCTTACGATTAGACGGAGCGTATCCTTACGAGTTCGCAACTTTAACAGTAAACGTCTAAAAGTAAATGATGTTGATGGAAATCCAATTGAAATTGCTGCTGTAATTGTCTTTAAAGTGGTCGATTCAGCTAAAGCTGTTTTTGATGTAGACCATTATGAGGAGTTTGTTGAAATCCAAAGTGAAACGGCCATTCGCCATGTCGCAACAAAATACCCTTATGACACATTTGAAAATGTCGAATTAACGTTGAGAGGGAATGCTGAAGAGGTTTCAAATGAATTAGCAACAGAGCTACAGGCACGATTAGACGTAGCTGGGGTCAAGGTTGTTGAAGCAAGACTTACACACCTAGCATATTCCACTGAAATCGCACAAGCCATGCTTCAGCGCCAACAGGCATCAGCCATTATCTCAGCCCGCCAAAAGATAGTAGAAGGTGCTGTCGGAATGGCGCAAATGGCGATTAAACAATTAGAACAAGATAAGACAATTGATTTGGATGATGAACGCAAAGTTCAAATGGTCAATAATCTACTTGTCGCAATTGTAGCCGAAAAGCCTGCCCAACCTGTCATCAATGCAGGTACGTTATATTAATGAGTGGTAACAATGTCTAAGAAAAAAAGTTTCCCTTTACGGATGGACCCTGAATTATATGAAATAATCCAAAAATGGGCTGCAGATGATTTTCGAAGCGTGAATAGTCACATTGAATTTCTCCTTCGTGAAGCAGCGAAAAAGGATGGCCGGTTAAAAAAGGATAAATAAAACTACTCATATGTAAAAAACGGAGCGAGACATTTAGAATCTCACTCCGTTTTTATTTCATGTAACTTGTTTGGCAAAGCCACTTAGCTTTTCGCAAGATTCAACTGCCACGTAACGCCAAATTTATCGCCAACCCAGCCAAACTTTTCACTAAATGGGTAAGCTTGTAACGGCATATACACATTGCCGTCTTCTGATAATTTCTCAAATGCGCGATTAATCTCTTCTTCTGTGTCACATGTTACAAACAATGATATGGAAGGAGTAAATGTAAACTCATGCTTAACATAACTATCACTGCACATAAACACTTGTCCTTTAATGGAGAAAGTTGCTTGTACTACAGTTCCCTCTTCACCAGGTCCATTCTCTCCATAACGTGTAATTGTCATGATCTCTGATTGGTCAAAGATAGAAGTATAATAATTCATTGCCTCTTCAGCTTTGCCTTCGAACATTAAAAACGTATGAATCTTTTGATTTGAATTATCCATTTAAACCTCTCTCCTTTTTGCATATGTAGATACATATTACAATTCTGATTATCAAACACAAATCGAACATATATTCGTTTCTATGTATTTTATTATCAATTAGGTTCCCAACTTTGTCAAACAATATTGTTCTATTTATTTACCACCCAAGAGCTATCCTCAGCAACACGACTTCCTTTGCACCCTGTTATCTAGATGAAAGCAAATTTATAGAATTTTCCCACATATATGGTAGCCTTAAAATATAACCGAAAGGAGTGATTAGTTATGAGTAATTCAATTCCAGAGATCACACTTAATGATGGTCTTACTTTACCAGCTATAGGGTTTGGTACATATAAACTTAATGGAAATGAAGGCGCCAATGCGATTCAGAGTGCAATCGATGTAGGATATCGACTAATTGATACTGCCTATAATTATGAAAATGAAGGGACTGTAGGCGAAGCTGTCCGACGCAGTTCTATTCCAAGAGAAGAATTAAGAATTACATCCAAATTGCCAGGTCGCTATCAAACGTATGATAAAGCTGTTACGACCATTCAAGAATCCTTGTATCGCGCAAACCTAGATTATTATGATTTATATCTTATTCATTGGCCTAACCCGAAACAAGATAACTATGTGGAAGCTTGGCAAGCATTAATTGAGGCAAAAAAATGGGGCCTTATTCGTTCAATTGGTGTTTGTAATTTCTTACCTGAACATATTGAGCGTCTAGTAAAGGAAACAGGCGTGAAGCCAAGCATAAACCAAATCGAATTACACCCCTTTTTCAACCAAGCAGAACAAAGAAAATGGCATGAAGAGAATAACATTAAAACACAATCATGGAGTCCGTTAGCTCGAGCAAGTGAAGTTTTACAAAACGAACGAATTAAAAAGATTGCTGACCATTATAACAAAACGGTATCACAAATTATTTTACGTTGGCATTATCAGCTTGGGGCAATTTCAATCCCAAAATCTGCATCACCTGCACGACAACTTGAAAATATATCAATTTTTGATTTCTCCCTAGATGAAACAGAAATGAGCGCCATCGCAGAATTAACGCTACCAAATGGAAGATTAAAAAATCAAGACCCTGCTATTTACGAAGAGTTCTAAACAATGACAGATTGTAAAACAGATAAAGCGAGCTTTCTGTTAGTGGAGATAAAGATAACCTACACTGACGAAAGACTCGCTTTATTTATTTCTACTCATTGAAATTTAGAAGGTAGCTTCAGGTTGATCAGTCACCTTTACTGGAACAATTACGTCCTATTCAATAATGAATATCCTCTGAAATAGGCAGGAGGATATTCATTTTTAAATAGGATTTTCTTCATCTCTGATTGTCAGAATAGCTAAATGAACGAACAAATCACCCACACTAAATAATTTCACTTTTAATGGATAATTAGTAAATTATTACCATAAATTAACATGGGCCATTTGTTCAGACTATCACTTTTCACTTAAATGAAATGATGGTCTATCAAAAGTTTCTGAAGTTTTCTTCTTAACTAAATTCAGAACCCAATTACACCAAGAAATTTCTTCCTTGTCTAGTAAATTCCTTCTACTATAAAGAATATAGCGCCCAAAATCCTTAGACACGTTATCTAGTCCTTTGCTCTCTTGTTCTTTTTCCATTTTGACAATCTTCTTTTCTCGCGACGTTACTTTTTGTTCTAAAATAGAAATTCGATCTTGAACTAATTTTTTTGCATTATCTTCATCTGTCAGCCAAACAGAATACATTTTAATCAAAAATTCATCTCGAATGATTGGATCAGTCGGCGATTCTACAACCCACTTATCCAAAGTTTCCTTTCCCGTGTCTGTGATTGAAAATACCTTTTTACCCGGTCTTCCGATTTGTTCAACATACTTATATACTAAGAGCCCCTTCTGTTCCATTTTAGTTAGCAGAGGATAAATTTGACTATGTTTCGCTGGCCATAATACCTCTAAATAATCCACTAATTGATATCCTGAGCAAGGCTTTCTATCGAGAGCGCTGAGTATCGCATACCCAAGGGTATTCATAGCATTCACCTCCACCATATAATGGTCAACCTGAATTCTTCTAAGCTAGCACGTAAAATAATGTTGCATTTACCCTATTCTAAATCTATACGATAAATAACCCTTAATGAATCTCTAAATTATAAATATAATACATTCAAAATAAAGGGCAAATTTGTACCTGTTGCAAATATGAGTGATTGACTCAATGTAGTCCTCTTTTTTCTTAGCATGAAAGGTATCCCAATAATTGTTGTTAATTGTAACATACCTATAATTACCCCTAAACCAAAGATTAAAATAGAATGCTTTTTTATCAAACCATAAGAATAAGATTGCCCATAATTCGGTTGATGGGAATGTCCTCTATTTTTTTCTAATCGTTAACATACTTGCAATTCCTAAATATACTATCATAATTTCTACTAAAAACACCAATGACATTGACCATTTACCTAAAATATGAATTTTTAGATAAATAAACATTACCCTAAAAGCAAATAGCGTAAATAAAACTTAGAGGTAAAACTGAAATTAATGTAACCTCTATATCAATTTTCCTTCACTTTCCTCTTCTGTTTAAAAACCCAGCAACCATGTTGATTGCTGGGTTATGCTGCTTAATATTTCCTTAAAAAGCTTGGTGCTTTGTTAAACCATTCTTGACTAATTATATTGTGGCATTCTGTAAATATTTTTTCAACTGTTTGAGTAGTATTCGCTAAAACTCGCACTGTAAAGCCTGGGACTGGTAGTAATGATAGTCCCATTTTAAATTCATTTGGATTCTTGTGAATGGCCCGATCTATCCTGTCAAGAAGGTCATCAGTCGTTTTTTCACCAACTACAATCATGGAGCCCAAATGTGAATAGCCTTCCATGAATCCAAGAGCGTCCATATTTTGGGAAGCTGGATTTAATTTTATATTGTCATAGACAGCTAGTTCATTTTCCAGATAAATCTCATTTATTAATTGAAGCATATCATAGCTAAATCGTTCGCCAGTCGGAGACCACCCCGGGGTAATGATGTCTGAGTAAAGCAGTGTGGAACCCTTCTCCATACGTATCACATTTTTTTGTTTATATCGCGCATCTTGATAGCCGATAAGCGGATCAGGAATAAACTCAAGATAACTTCCCTCTTTAAGGGTAATTTCTGTTTCTTGATAGGCAGGTTGATTTGGTGTTTTGTAAATCTTTGTTGCCGATTGTGTTGTTAAAGTTAGTCGGGCTTGTTTCTCTAATGAAATCTGCATTTGATAGCGATCCCCGTCTAAATAACCTCCACCTGGATTTAATAGATAATAACAGGCTTGTCCAGAATTGTCATGATAAATCGGACGCATCACCTTTAATGCACCTTGGAAATACACATTCTTTGCGACCGTTTTTCCTATGCGATTCTCAACGTTTAATCGCAAGATTCCCGTCCAATCCTCCATCCTACTCCAGACCTTTTAGAAATGCATTCTTTTTAATCCAGTCGATCACTTGATCAAGACCTGAATCATCTTTTAAGTTAGTAAAAACAAATGGTCTATCCCCACGGAAAACCTTCGTGTCGGACTCCATTACATCGAGTCTTGCTCCAACGAAAGGTGCTAAATCTGTTTTATTAATAATAAACAAATCAGATTTAATCATCCCTTGCCCACCTTTACGTGGAATCTTTTCCCCTTGGGCAACATCAATAATATAGATGGAGAAATCTACTAACTCAGGGCTAAATGTAGCGGCAAGATTGTCGCCACCGCTTTCCACAAAAATAAGTTCAACATCAGGGTGCTTCTCTTTTAATTCATCAATTGCCGCAAAGTTCATTGATGCATCTTCACGAATTGCTGTGTGAGGGCATCCGCCAGTTTCTACACCAATGATTCGATCTTCAGGCAGTACGCCGTTTTGCATTAAGAATTTAGCATCTTCTTTTGTATAAATATCATTCGTTACAACCGCCATGCTGATTTCATCTTTTAAATGTCTTGTTAATTTTTCAACTAACATTGTTTTTCCTGCGCCTACAGGTCCGCCTACACCAATTTTAATTGCTTCCATAAATTCACACTTCCCTTTCTATTTTATGACATGAAAATACGAATATTTACACGTTCATGCTGCATTTGAGCCAACTCTAAACCTGGTGAAATAATTCCAAAGTCTTCTTCATCCAAACTCTGAATTTTTTCTGTTGCCTTTATTAACTCATCTTGAAAATCTTGAGTAATTTTCTGACCCGCTGTTTGTCCTAAAGGAATCGCTCTTACTGCGTTCTGAATAAGACTCGAAACAGCAGAATATAAATAAAATAAAGTAGTTGTTGTTGGTGGAATACCAAGATGATGTCCTATCATTGTGAAGACGATTGCTGGATGGCCAAATGATTGCTTATTCTTAATACGTTCTCTATACAAAGAGAGTATAGGCACCTCATATAAAGATTCCACAAGATTTAACATGCGATCGCCCATTCTTTGCGTACCTTCTCTCGTTTCACGCGGTAGGTTTTGTACTGTCAGCATTCGATCTAAATTCCACACCTTTTCTAAGTTTCCAACCTCTAAAGCTTCATAAATAAGACGTGAAGCAAGCCCATCTGAATAGATGAGCTGTTCATTCAAATAAACATAAAGCCACCTGGAAAATGTTTGTTTGTCATGAACTTGATCTGCTTGAATATAACTCTCAAGACCATATGAATGACTAAAAGCACCTGTTGGAAAATTTGAATCGCATAGTTGAAATAAAGAAAGAATGTTTTTATCCATGACTATGTCCAATATGACGAAACGCTTGCTTTACTTTCCTATCTTCGCGTGTGTATGGAATATGAAGTTCTTGTAACAATTCTTCAACAAGATAATCATATTGTACAAGCATGTCGTTTTCTTCAAATTGGGCCGGAAGATGACGATTCCCTAGTTGATGAGCAATCGTCCCCATTTCATTCAAGCTACGGGGGCTAATCACTAATAAATCATCTGTTTTCACATCGATGACAATCATATTTTTATCATCCATAAATAAAACATCGCCAGCTACTAGGTCACGTGGGGCTTTTAGACGAATGCCGATTTCATTGCCGTGATCTGTTGTCACACGCTGAATTCGTTTCACTAAAAGTGCACTTTCAAGATAGACCTTCTCAATATGACGTTTTTCAATTTCTTCTTTATCCATTTTTTCAATATTCGTTACAATTTGTTCAACTATCAATACTTTCACCTCAAAATAGGAAATATCGTTGTCCCATCGGTACTGTGTCAACCGGTTCACACGTAATTAATTCTCCGTTTACTTTTACTTCATATGTTTGCGGATCAACCGTAATTTCTGGAGTTTCAGAATTAAGCTTCATATCCTTTTTCGTTAAATTACGGATGCCACGCGCTGGAAGAACCATTTTTTCTAATCCAAGTTTCTCGTGTACTTTATCATCATAAGCCGCTTGAGAAATAAACGTAATCGAACTTTTAGACAATGCTTTTCCAACTTGTGCATACATCGGACGATAAATCATCGGCTGTGGTGTTGGAATTGACGCATTGGCATCTCCCATTAAGCTTTCCACCGCAAATCCATTTTTAAGAACCATTTCAGGCTTCACTCCGAAGAATGCTGGTGACCAAAGAACGAGGTCAGCAATTTTCCCTACCTCAATTGAACCAACATATTCAGAAATTCCGTGTGTAATGGCAGGATTGATCGTATATTTTGCAACATAACGTTTTGCACGGTTATTATCAGAAAACTCACTATCTCCTTCTAATGCACCGCGTTGTTTTTTCATCTTATCTGCTGTTTGCCATGTACGTAAAACAACCTCACCAACTCGTCCCATCGCTTGAGAATCTGAGCTAACCATACTAAATACACCCATATCATGCAAAATATCTTCTGCAGCGATGGTTTCACGTCTAATCCGTGAATCAGCAAAAGCTATATCCTCAGGAATTGATGGGCTTAAATGGTGACACACCATTAACATATCTAAATGTTCATCAATCGTATTTACTGTAAATGGTAAAGTAGGGTTAGTAGAGGATGGAAGAACATTCATAAAGCTAGCTGATTTGATTAAATCAGGAGCATGTCCTCCACCAGCACCCTCTGTATGGTACATATGAATCACACGGTCTTTAATCGCATCGATCGTATTTTCCATAAATCCACCTTCATTTAGGGTGTCTGCATGAACAGCTACTTGAACATCATATTTATCAGCTACTCGTAAAGCAAAGTCAAGTGCTGAAGCTGTAGCTCCCCAGTCTTCATGGACTTTTAAGCCAATTACGCCTGCACGTACTTGCTCTGCTAGCGGCTCTTCGTCAGCAGCTTGTCCCTTTCCTGTGAAGCCTACATTAATTGGCATTCCTTCCGCTGCTAAGAGCATTCTATGGATATTCCATTCACCAGGAGTAACCGTTGTTGCTTTTGATCCAGCAGCTGGCCCCGTCCCTCCACCGATTAATGTCGTCGTACCAGCAGTTAATGCGGTTTCAATTTGAGCTGGATTGATAAAGTGAACATGGGTATCAATTGCACCAGCTGTAACAATCAATCCTTCTCCAGCGATAATTTCCGTAGAAGCCCCTATTACAATATCAACATTATCCATTACTAAAGGGTTACCAGCTTTACCGATTCCAGAAATTTTCCCGTCACGGATCGCAATATCCGCTTTAACAATCCCTGTATAGTCTAGGATTACAGCATTTGTAATAACGATGTCCGGAACTCCATCTGCTCGAGTTGCCAGAGGATGTTGTCCCATACCATCACGAATAACCTTTCCACCACCAAATACGACTTCTTCACCATACGTTGTATAATCCTTTTCAATTTGGATCATTAAATCTGTATCCGCTAAGCGTACGGAGTCTCCTGTTGTTGGACCGTACATTTGGGCATATTGCTGTCTCGACATTTTGAAACTCATTACTTGCACCCCCCTTTTACCGATCCGTCTACTTTATTGTTAAATCCGTAAACACGTTGTTCTCCAGCAAAACAAAGAAGCTCTACTTCCTTCACATCACCAGGTTCGAAACGAACAGCAGCACCTGCAGGAATATTTAATCGTTTTCCAAATGCTTCTTCTCTATTAAATTGTAGGGCTTCATTCACTTCATAAAAATGAAAATGCGAGCCCACTTGAACAGGGCGATCCCCTACATTAATGACTGTAACTTTATATATGGTTTTTCCTTCATTTATAATAATATCTTCATCTTTTAAAATATATTGTCCCGGTTCCATTTAAATCTGCCTCCTATGGCTTCTTATCTAATTGGATTATGAACTGTTACCAGTTTTGTACCATCAGGAAAGGTAGCTTCTACCTGAATATCGTGAATCATTTCTGGAATACCTTCCATTACATCTTCACGTGTCAAAATCGTTGCACCGTATTCCATCAATTCTGCAACCGTCTTTCCATCTCGTGCACCTTCTAATACTTCGTATGTAATAAGTGCAACTGATTCCGGATGGTTTAATTTCAACCCTCTATCTTTTCTTCGTTTTGCGAGATCGGCAGCAACTACGATCATGAGTTTGTCTATCTCACGCGGTAATAAATGCATGGTAAAGCCTCCTTATTTTTCGTACTGACTACTTAAACGAAAAGGCCCCCTTCATACAGAAAGCACCAAAAAGGGAGCTAGTTTTTTCAAGAAAACAATCAGTTATCAATAACATCTCATTTCATCTACAACATAACAGGTAGTAGGCTATCAAAGTCTTTTCTGCAAAAGGACTTTAATAGTAGCTTCCAACCTAAAATATACGATTAAAACGAACATTATTATTTTTTTAATTAAATAATGTTCGTTTTATAAAAAGCATATAATATCGTTTTTTGACGAAGTATTAGTTATTACTAAATAATCGCGATTGATTCTCTTAAAATCCTAATATATCATAGTATATATATATATCAAGATTTATATATATTAATTTTTGATCAAAAGGAGTGCCAAGTCAAAGCTATTCGTATTTTATCCTTTTAAAGGAATCCGATCAGCAGCCGACATTCATTACACATGGGACCGCTTTTTTCTTTCATGTCGGTTTCTCTTAATGGGATCTCTCAAGTTATCTTGATTGAAAATACTATTACTGGATTGCTGTCTACCCTTACCTTGAGAGATGTGACCCCACAATTTAAATTAGAAACATTTCGCACTAGAGATGCACCCGAAGTCAAAGACTATACTCAGAAAATTCACTTAATTAACCGTGGTTTTTCCCACAAATGAAAGACCAACAGTTGGGGATTTATTGCAATCTGTATTTTCTAGACACTTTATATAGTGAACTACCACGAGCCTAAAGGCATCGTAGCTTCTGAAAAGAAGTTGCATGGTTTTAGCTTCGTCCCTTCAAGGGTGAGTTCACCAGACTCAGTTAGGAAAAATCCTAGCTACGATAGATCGGTCATGACACCTTCGGTTGACGCACCAGACCGTTGCTCTGTCGCTTGCATTTAAGTAGAGATGAGGAAAGTCTCGGTGATGCAAGTGCAAAAAGCCTTTTTATCTTTGTCGAGGTGAGGACGGATT
>NZ_JAIQUM010000081.1 GCF_020075705.1 Metabacillus rhizolycopersici
AATATCTCAGGCATCGATTCTCCGTATTCGACAAACTTTAAGAAATCCTCAAAGTAGCGAGCATGTGAGGATTGGTGGATTTTTAATTCGCCTGTTTCCACCATTCCTTCTTCAGGCATGTAGGGGTCAAAGGTAGCTGAAACATTGATATGACTGTATTTAAAGTACTGTGAATGTATAGTGGTCACACATTTGGTCACATTCCAATGATTTTGTCCAATTTATCCGAGACGGATTTCTGCATATCTGGTAGGACATGACTATAAGTATTTAGAGTTGTTTCAATATCTGCATGACCTAGCCGCTCTGAGATAAGCTTCACATTTACATTTTGTTGAATGAGTATCGTAGCATGTGTATGTCTAAGGTCGTGAAAGCGTATTTTAGGCAAGTCGATTTTCTCTATTAGATTATAAAACTCTTTGCGGAAGTTTCTAGGTATCATGGGCTTGCCAGCCCTTGTACACACAACAAGGTCGTTGTCATTGTAACTTTGCCCGTGAACCAACTTTTCCTGTACTACCTGTTTCCTATAGATTTTCAACTCATTAACTAGCTTGTCTGGAATGTGTATGGAACGAATGCTAGCCTCGTTCTTTGCTCCTGCCTTAATCTCTGCATTCTGAGTGAGCGTCTGCCTTACAAAGATAGTATGTTGCTCAAAGTCAATATCTTTCCATCTTAGTCCAAGTATTTCTCCTTGTCGCATTCCTGTATAGATTGCTATGAGAAATCCGATATGGCAGCGAGTCAGTCGCTTTATCTTTTTAGCTTCCTTGATAAAGAAATTCACCTGTTCAAGAGACCAAACACTTATTTCTTTTCTCTTTACCTTTGGAAGTGTGATTCCTTCAGTAGGATTGTCTTTAATAAGCTTTAAGACTTTAGCCTTCTTAAGAGATGAACTGACAATTCGAAAGATAAGATGGACAGTATGTTCTGAATAAGACGTATCATTAACTAAATCGTTAATAAATTTTTGAATTTGCATAGGAGCAATTTGCTGTAATTTAAGATGACCGAGTTTCGGTTTTATGACGTTCCTATAAAAGATGGAGTGAGTCTCAAAGGTGGATTTCTGTAGACGGCTTTTTCTTTCTTGAAACCATTCTTCCATGTACTTGGAGTAGGATATCTGTGTCAAATCGAGAAACTCATTTTCTAAAATTTCAGCCTTTATCTTGGTCATTTCATCCATGGCATGACGTTTGGATTCAAAGCCTCTACGTTTAATTTGTTTACGTTTACCAGTTAAAGGGTCTGTTCCACCGTCGAAAACAAAATCCCATTTACCTGTCCTTTTATTTTTAGTAATGCTGCCTTTCATAGCACTAAGACCTCCCTTAGGTCGTAGGCTTGTTGAAAGGATTCCATTTATATACTTATTTTATCATAAGTCTGGGGTAAGGGTTAGAAAGTAGTAAATTTACTAATATATTTTGAGTTGTTGTAGCACTAACATGAGAATGTAGAGTACGGAGATGGGGGAACTGAACCCTTACTATATTGTATGTAGTGGGGGCTTATTTTCACATATCGCACAGCCTGTGTTGTATCAAGTGATTACCTAGTAGGTCAACGCATGCAATACGGTTTGCAAAATAACCGACACGAGACAATATAAAGAACTGCTCTCTTTCTTTTTGTAAAAGCTAGGTTAACTTTATCCTCCATCTCTCCGTTATTGGTGGTAGTTTCATAGGAACTTCCTATGTTGTTTATCTTAATTAAGGACCCTTTCTTTATTACATAACAGGGGAAAATATGAAAATAGTAACTTTGTTGCAAAAAAAATCCAATTTTTGTATGATGAAAGATGCGACTTTGTTCGTTTCTAAAAAAGAGAAAATCTAGGGGGAGACAGAGATTGATATATTGGATAATTGCAGGAGTCATTATTCTAATAGGAGGCTATTTTACAGTAAGGCACTTTGCTAATCAAAATAAAGAGCTGGGAGTAGCTGCTGTTTTGGTTACAGCGGGACTTTCATTAATTGTAGGCTCCTTTGGGTCCGTTTGGGATAAAATCATACAAATTCTTGCCATTCTCAAAAATAGCCAAACAGCACAAGAATCTATCAATATTACAAAAGAGATGTCAGAACCTAATCTCCTTCAATTGTTAATCGGGATAGCATTGTTGGCTTTTGGCATTTATTTTTGGCACTACATCAAAAACAAAATTTATATCTTAAACATCAATGCCTATCAGGACAAACGAATTGAAGGACATAATCGTGACTTGGACTTGGGAAAATTTGAATTTAAAGAAAGAGAAATAGATTTTATCCGAATTTTTAGTAAGGATATGAAGCCGACACTGGCAAAGCAAATTGCTCAAGTTATTAAAGACAAGACCACATCTTTCAAAGATGAAAGTAAAGAATTTAAGAGGGGTTATACAGGAATCGCACCGATACCTTTTGTCGCATTATCTGGAACGTATTTAAAAAAGGAAAAGATTGACCACTACTTTGAATTTGATAAAAAAACAACCGAGAAATTTTATGAGCTAAAATCAGGAACCAATTATCCACCTTTAGAGCTACAAGGAAACTTGAATAATCTGAATCATTCATCGGAAGAAATCGTAGTGGCTGTGTCCATCACAACTGAAATTCCTGATGCCCATTTAACGCAATTCGCTGGGATGGATGTGGTTAGGCTATCCGTAGATAATCCTGAAGATAATAAGATTCAATTTAAAGAACAATTGATGGACTATGCCAACAAAGTTGTAGAAACCATTGAAGAGCTTGGAAGGCAAATACCTCATTTAAAGAACATTCACTTCGCTTGTTCGAGTCAAAGTTGTTTGGCATTAGAAATTGGAAAGAAAGTGGATGATAGAAGAATGGTACAAGTCATTTGTTACTTCTTTGACATGCAACAACCGAAAAAATATTCTTGGGGCTTGGTCATCAATGGAAAAGAGAAAGGAAAACTTATTCAAGCGTAGGGGGGACATAAATGTACGATGTGAGCAATAAATTTAATAGCTTTTACAAGAACCACGTTGTTTTGCCTAAAGAGCAAAAAAAACGATTGTTCCGCCTCAAAAATCTAAATATTGATAGATTGAAAGAGGGACTGAAGGATTACAATGAGGAGAACAAAACGAATTATCAAATTGTAGAGACAGTGGTTCAAGGAAGTGTTGCCATGTCTACGGTCACGCAAAACGAAAGCAATGACTACGATATTGATGTGGCTATTGTCTTTGATAAAGGCAATGTTCTAGATGGAACAATTGCCGTAAAAAATATGGTGGCAAATGCACTAAAGAAAAAATGTAAGCAATTCAATGTAGAACCTGAAGCAAAAACAAACTGCGTGAGAATTGTTTATGCGGAAGGATATCATGTTGATTTTGCAATTTATCGAAGATTTACTAATGAAAATGGCGAGTATCAATATGAGCATTGCGGAAGTCAATGGAGGACAAGAGACCCAAGAGCTATTACCAAATGGTTTATTGATGAAAACAAAAGCAAGAATTATAAGCTACGGGTCGTGGCAAGACTTCTGAAGATGTTTTGTAAATCAAGAAACGATTGGGTGATGCCTGGAGGACTTGTTCAGTCCGTTTTGGTAAATGAGTGTTTTCAGTCGGACGAACGAATAGATAAAATGTTTTATGAAACCTTAAAGTCCGTACGGGACAGATTAATCCTCAACAAAGAGGTAAATAATCCTGCTGACCAAGAGCAAAGCCTCAAATTAATCAAAAAAGACGATGTGCGTCTTGAAAGGTTAGAATCTCGATTAACCACCTATTTAAATAAATTAGATGTTTTATCCGAGGAAGATTGTACACTAAGGCAAGCGATTGAAGCATGGAAAGATTTCTTCAATCACAGTTATTGGGAAGAACAATGGGAACAAGCCAAAGAAACCAATGCGGTGGTTGCAAAATCTTATAGCACCACAAAAGATGTCTTGTATGATGAAACGGAAGAGTTTATGGAGTATATATTTCCTTTAAAAATTCAATACTCTTTGTCTTTGGAATGCAAAGTCACTCACGATGGATGGAGAACCATGTTTTTGAATGAGATGCTACGAAAGAGAGTACATTTGCCAAGTAGCCGACAATTGGATTTTTACATTCAACATCATAATGTTCCAAAACCATATCAGGTTTATTGGAAAGTGAAAAATAGCGGTGATGAAGCGAAAAGAAGAAATTGTATCAGAGGGCAAATCGTGAAGACAAACTCTGAAACACATAGTGAAAGAACTAGCTTCAGAGGAGAGCATTTCGTTGAATGCTACATTGTTAAAAATAGAGTATGTGTGGCAAGAGACCGAATAGAAGTACCAATTGTTACAAATGAATAAGCAGAAGCACTAGGAGTAATTGCTAATTGTAATTACTCCTTTTTCTTTTTATGAAAGCTTTTTATGGACTTTTTTCACATACATACACCTTTTGTATTAGAGAGGAAGCACCCCGCCTCACACCAAAACGGTGTATAAACCAATTTGAGAGGGACATTTGCTGCTTTTCACCCAATAAAAATACCTCAACAACGAGTATTCCTAAAGTAAACCTCGAAACGTGTATACATTATTCCTTTTCCACGTCAATAGAACGTTCAAAATATTTCCAAGAAGAACAATGGACTAATCTATTGCATTACAATATTGATAGTATTATTATGTTAGACATAACTATTGAAAATGAATATATCATCAAACAAATAAACTATGTAAGGAGTGAATCTGATGCAACCGTCTCATATAGAGGCACACTTATACTGTTCTATTTTTCCTATGTCATTCTCATAGGATTAGGCTAATCTTATGCCTAAATTGGACAGGGTGAAGTGTGCTTTCTAACGAGGTGAGGAGCATCAGATTCTCTCCTTTTTTGTGTTTTCTAAGGAGCGGCTAATAACAGATGTATTACTAATTAATAAATAGCCGTGCGGGTGTAAATGTTAAAGGGTTTTTAACAAACACAATATGTTAATTATTACAAGTAAAACTCATAAATCATGCTCAAACCACTGATATTGAAGGGATTAAAGCGATTTAGTGTGTTGCTTCAACAGTAGAGTTTGAGTGTGATAGAATAAAGGGCATTCGCTTCGCTCACTGCTACGCCTCCCTACGGTCGTTGTTTGGGACGCTCCCTGCGGTCACTTCGCCACCTAAAGGTGACGACCCTATCAAGCTCATACTGCAGCATAATATCTTAAGCACTTGTAATATCAAGGTTTATAAGGATGGAAAATATCGTGCAACTTTTGACATAATATAAATATATATACCCTTCTTATATTACGACAAAAGTTGCACGATTTTAAGGGGGCTAAATTATTAGTAAAAACACAACTAAACTATGAAAGGAGTGAATTAAATGTGGTGTATCTAAATGATTACACCACCTCTATTGAAAAGGAAGATGTATAGTGGAAAAAGTATTTACTTTAGCAGAGTTAGTTGAGGAGTATGGAACAGAGGTTCAAAAGGAATCATTCAAAAAGAATGGGAATCTAAACAGACGTTCATTTGGTTCAATAATCAAACGTGTTGAGCAAGATTGGGAATCCGTCAAAGAAGAAGGCAGAGGCTCGAAACGGAAAATCAAATGCAGTGGAAAACTTGAAGATAAAGCTATGAAGAAAGACGGTCGTGTAAGAAGCGGTCGTCAACAAGTTGAGCATAGAATCCCAATGGATATTATTGTAGCAACTCATTTAGAATACGATATGACGAACCAAGCAAGTATGAGCCTAGGGAAATGGGCAATTGAATTTGGACTAATTACAGAACTTGAATATGACTTATTACGTTCAAGACACAATAGTAAGAAATATCAGAAGCATATTAACATAGCAGTTGAGCTTGGAATCATTGATGAAGACCAAACGAAACTATTAGATGAGTTTACACAGTACTGCCTTGAGATATATGGACAATTGGCTAAGACCTTAGAGCATATGAAGAAATGTGGTATCATCTTATTTTATGAGAACTGGAAAGGGTATTGTAAAGATGGAAAGGTCGATATCAATCCCGAAATAATGAAGAAAATTGAAAAGACTAGACGGGATTTAATGGAGAAACATGATGTTGTTGAATTCAATCTAACTGCACATGGAAATGCTAAAAAGGTTAAAAACTTCAAACGTGAATGGAAAGAGGCATTAGCTGAAGTTAAGGACGAAAATGGAAATAAATTAGGAATCAAGTATTACTGGAAAGAATACGCAGTGATATTAAAGGCTTCAAGTAAAGCAGTACAGCGATATCTTGAAACATATTGTGCCGATGCTTTAGAAGCATATGTGACTAATAAAGACCTATTCATCAATGAAAATGAAGCGGACTATGTCCTTAAGCGTAAAGTTAATATCATGAAGAAGGTTGAGAAACGCCACAAGCAGAAGCTTAAGGAATACAAGGAGCAGAAAATTACGTTTGCCACTACAGAAGAGGAAAAATGGATTAGATTCTTCTACACACAGCAGGAACTGGAGGATATCATTGCAGGGTATGACCTAGGCGTTAAGAGGTTGCACCTTCAGAATCTGTATATGGAGCGGATGGGACAGCTATTCGAATTGTATAACATAAAAGGCTATACAATAAAAAACACTTTGAAGGAGTCTCTTAATTGAGGCTCTTCTTTTTTGTATATTGGAGCGGATGCTTGAACATAGGATTGGAACGGCAGCATAAACAAACTAACTATAACTAATCTTTTATTGTTTGTGAAGGAATGTACATAAGCTAAATGGCAGGTTAGTTGAACAAGAATTCCATCAAAATGATGGTTGTATATGGTAAAATTCAGTCAAAAGATGACTAGAGAAGGGGAGAAATATTGTTGGAGAAACAATTTGAAAAAGCACATCGTTTTTGTAGGCATAATAGAAAAGACTTAGAAAATGATGCTATATGTGGATGCTTTTATTGTTTGAAAATATTTAATCCCAATGAAATTGATGAATGGTGGGACGACGATGACACAGCAGTTTGTCCTTATTGTGGAATTGATTCTGTAATTGGGGAGAGTTCTGGGTTTTCCATCACAGAATTGTTTCTAAAAGAAATGAATAAGGAATGGTTTTAGTGTTAAAGCTGTTGTTTCACTACCATGAAAGTATAAAACAGTGAAAATCTAAAAATGGCAATACTAAAGTAGACCCAGCAATTTAAAATTTTTTAAACTGAGCCGTAAATTAAACCTCATGTCGCCAATATCAGTATGACCACAAAAACCCTACTTTCATTCTCTGTGGTGCAGCGACGATTTTTCTGCTGCATGGATGGCTAACGGGTGCATTAATCAAACAACTGGTGATGATATCAATGCATTATTCAAAGGGTGGTTCTGAAGCAAGTGTAGGCAAGGGATGACTTTAGATTTGAGTTATCCTTTTTTTGTATATTAGAACGGATGATTGAACAATAGTCAATTTCACGGCATCTTTACACATATTAATAATATTCTTCTTTTATTGTGTTTAACAGTAAGTAAAATTGATTGAGAGTTTGTGAAAGAATGTACTTAAAGTAATGTGGCAGATTAGTGGAAGAAGAGTTGCTTAACCTCCCTCTTTTATCTCACCCTGATAAAAAATAAACAACTGACACTTTAATACTGGACAGTTTGTGTATATAATTCTACCAAAGAAGAAAAGGAGAGAAGAATTATGGAGATAAAACCAGTAGTATTAATAGGAGATAGAGTAAAGATACAACCTATGGAAGATTATCACGTACAGGAATTATTTGATGCGGGAAACAATCCAGATATATGGGCATACATGCCAATGAAGGTTCAATCCATTGAAGATATGAAGTACCTTGTGAATGGAGCACTTCAAGCGAGAGAGCAAGGAAGCGAATTTCCTTTTGTTATCTTCGATAAGGATTCGGGGGAAATTGTGGGAAGCACTCGTTTTCTTAATATATCCATACCAAACCGTAACTTGGAAATTGGTTGGACATGGCTGTCTCCAACTGTTTGGCGAACTAGAATAAATACAGAATGTAAGTATCTTCTTTTGAAACACTGCTTTGAGACACTTGGGACGATTCGTGTTCAGTTGAAAACAGATAGTCGAAATGTGCGGTCTCAGCAGGCAATGGAACGGCTGGGTGCGGTAAAAGAAGGAGTGCTTCGGAATCATGTGGTTATGCCTGACGGTTATCTAAGAGACTCTGTTTTTTACAGTATAATCGACCAAGAATGGGTGCTAGTGAAGGACAAATTGGAGAGTATGCTACGATAATCCAGTATTTTGGAAGTGTTCCTTATTAAACTAAATGGGTGCTAGAGTTGAAGATTCAGGGTTGCTGCGGCAGCCCTTTTTGTTGTTCCACTAACGGGAGTTTACTGAACAAGAAGTCCTTTTTATGACTCTAAAGAATATACATATAACAATAAGTGTAAAAGGGGGATGTAATGGACTCGCAAGGGAGAGTAAGTTTAAGTGTTGGTTGGATAACTTTGTTTCTAATGGGTACTGATTTATTTGTAGTGTCTCCGTTACTACCGTTCATTTCGGAAGCGTATAATGTTAGTTCAGCGATGACAGGATGGATGGTAACTGTTTTTGCTGTAACATATGCTATTGTAGCACCTTTCTTTGGTTGGGCTTCAGATAAAAATGGAAGAGGGATTTTTATTACGTTTGGGTTATTGTTATTTTCCTTCTCTAATATCTTAACTGCTTTTTCATCTTCTTTTACCTGGTTAATCATTAGTCGTATTTTAGCTGGTTTGTCGGTTGCTGCGATTACCCCATTGATTTATGCCATTATCGGGGATATTGCACCATCAAATCGGAGGGGAACTTGGCTTTCTATTGTTATTTCAGGACATTTAACAGCTCTTTGGGCAGGAGCACCAGTCGGTACATTACTAGAGCATTTTCTTGGTTGGCGTTCAGTATTTGTTGTAATGGCTATTATAGGGATTATATTGGCAGTAGTAAATTTCAAAACGTGGAAATATGTTCCTAAAAGTGATTTTACAAGAAATCTATTAGAAGGAAATCTGCTAAGAATACTTGGTTCGGTAAGTGTTACCACCATTTGGGCGATTTCAATGTATGCTCTTTATGTTTACTTAGGTGCGGCTCTTTATTCCGAAAATAGATTCTCATCATCAGAAATCGCATTAGCTGTTACTTTTTATGGTATTGGTGCTGTTTTAGGAAGTCTTATAAGTGGACAATTTACAGATAGGTTTGGAGCAAGGAAGATTTCGAAAGCTACGCTAATTTTTTTGACTGTAATACTCGTTTGTTTAGGAATCTTCTTCTCATCTGGCGATTGGATTTATTTCTTTCTGTTCATATGGGCATTGGTTGGGTATGCAGGATTTACATCATACCAAGCACGATTAGCAATCGAATATCCAAAGGAACGAGGAATTGTTATGGCGTGGAATAATACGGCTCTGTATATTGGTATTACCATTGGTTCAATGATTGGTGGTTATGTCATATCTAATTGGGGATACCCTTTCCTTCCGTATGTTTGTAGCATTGCAGCAATCATTAGTTTTGTCCTTAGTACCCAAAAGGTCCAAGAAACAAAAAAAGAATCAGCTTTTCCAGCAGATAGATGACCTCAGAATGAAGTCTTTTTATTGAAGGTAGCAATAGTTAAACAACACTGAAAAGAACTTGGAAACCAACCAAGTTCTTTTTAGTGTGTCACGAAGCGATTTGAGGTTAGAGAATCCATAAATAACACCGTCTACAGACGCTCAGAATGGCTCGTGGTAGCTTATGTAGTTACTTAGATTTAGATACACACAAACACAATCCACAATCTGGTGTCCAAGTTGAGCAGTTACGCCTACCCTTTTGATGATACTCTTGCATATCAATATTACAATGTACTACTCTCTCGTTAGGGGTGATGCCCCTTTCTACTTTTCGCTCCCTCTCATCCCCCACTACCTTTGATTTTAATATCTAGCTTAATAGATAATCTATTTTTGTTCGTTTGCACTTTACAGGGATTTTGTGATTAAAGAACACAAAAATAGAGGAAAAAGGTTTAGTTTCGAGAAATTTGTTAAAGGTTGTGTGTAAATAAGACAGTTGATTAGGTCTGTCTTTTTGACAAAGTTAATCAGTTCATCAAGAAAATAAATACTTGTAACCTTTACATAGGCTCAAACGATTAATATATGTAAACAAAAAGGGGGGAACGATTTGATTGACAATCAGAAGTTAGAGGAAAAGATTGTTGAAATTTATAATCACCATTATTTGGACGTGTATCGATTCCTTGTATGTTTTTCTGGAAATCAAAATGATGCAGAGGATTTAACACAAGAAGTGTTTATTCGTGTCCTCAATAACTTCTCTAACATTAACAGTATCATCAACTTAAAAACATGGATTTTTTCAATTGCTAAGCACGTTGCTATTGACCACTATCGTAAAAAAAGATTTTCTTCCCTCATAAAGGATGGATTTTTTAAACAAATCGTTTCAACTGAAAAAGAACCCACTGAATTAATTGAACAAAATGAAATGAAAAAGCTAGTTCACTCAGCAATTTCAAAGTTAAAACCAAACTATAGGGCAGTAGTAATACTAAGAGGTATAAACGAATTTTCAATAAGAGAGACATCTGAAATACTTCAATGTAGTGAGTCAAAGGTAAAGGTGGATTATCATAGAGCCTTAAAAGAACTTAAGAAGAAATTGAACATAAATGCAGAGGAGGTTATTGGAAATGCAAACTGATAAGGATTTGTTTAACCTCATTAAAGAAGCATATCCCCTCAACCCTAGAGAGGAGTTTGTATCATCTACTTCTAATAAACTTAGACAAAGTGCAAGGAAACTAAATAGAAAAAGTAGAATTAAACAATTCTCTTTTGCTTCAACCAACATTGCAATCTGTGCCATCGTTATTTCGTGGTTTTTCTTTTATGGAGGAATAGATATACTTACGAATAATCTTAACTCCTTTGGTGAAAGAAATTCGTCAACTTCAGTTAATGAACAAGAACCTTTAGTTTATATATACCAATCACATAATACAGAGTCATTTTTAACAGAAGCTAAAGTGAAGGAACCTAACAAAGCACTTCACGAAACCAAAAACATAACATTAGTTGGTGAAAGATTAAAACAATCATTACAAGAAAAAGGCATTAATTCAATCCATGATAAAACCAATATAATGGAAATTCTAAATGAACAAGGCTTATCATTTGGTGAAGCTTATAAAATTTCAAGAGAGCCACTAGAAGATGCCATAGATGAAAATAAAAATATTAAAATGGTATTTGATATACACAGAGATTCACGAAAAAGAAGTGATACAACCATTAAAATGAATGGAAAAGATTTCCCAAGGATTGCATTCACTGTATCTAGTTCAAGTGTAAATTATGAGGGAAATTTAAAGTTTGCCCAACTCCTCCATAGTAAAATTGAAGAAAAATATCCTAGCTTATCAAGAGGAGTAATTGTTAAAGACAATCCACAAAAACAAAATACTTACAATCAAGATGTTTTGGATAACTCAGTCTTGTTAGAAATAGGTGGAGTCGAAAACACGTTGCAGGAGGAATATAGAACCGTAGATGTCCTTGCAGAGGTTATAAAAGACATCCTAGTTACTTCAAAACAAACAGATATTACCACAGTAATATCTGTTGAAGAACAAAACATGATAGAAAATATGTCCGTTAAAGAGGGATTTGTACCACAAGAGAATGGAACAGGGTTCTTTTTTACAAAAGAAAAATAGTTGTTAAACTAATGGATGCAAGAGTTGAATAACAAATCTTAAAGGACTTGGATACTCTCCAAGTCCTTTTTGTTCTAATTATAAAGTTGATTTGATGCTCAGAGAATCATAAAGCATACTCCTGCAGACGCTTAGATTTGCTCAACAGAAGTTACAAGGCTTCTAGGTAGTGAATCTCAGGATTCAATCTGATGGTGCTATGTAAGCTTCGTATCGCTTAACGCAAATCCACATTCCTCCGCATCGCTTGCGTGGGGGGAGGTATCCCTCTCTTCTTACAGTACCACTGAGTAACTTCTAGGTGTTACTTCGTTCCACAATAAATAACTAGCTGTTTGGCTAAAGAATCCTACTCTCGCCTCCAACGATGCTATTGGTACATGCACATTGCAAAGTTTTATGAGTAGCATCAAGAGTGATGCTCTTTTTTTACCAATATGGTATGATTTTCCTATATAATTTTAAAAGGAGTACTTCCCTTATGAAGATAGCATTAGTAAGTTGTACTAAATTAAAAGCCGATTATCCATGCAGTGCTAGAGAGATGTACCAAGAGTCAACTTTGTTTAAGAAAGCTGTTAAATTTATTGAACAGAAAGATTATGATGACTGGTTTGTATTATCTGCAATATTCCATTTCAGGGAAAAGCCATGGAAGAGCAGTCAATGTATTACATAGAAAACATGAAATAATATCAGTATCAAGTGTGAGGGATATGAAATGTCAAAAGACCCATATATCGGAAGAGGGCATGTTATAAAAGCTATTCAAAAGATAGGAAAGGAAGGAATGCCTTGGAGAAAACGTTCAAAAAGGTATCATCTAATTCATGAAAATAACTTTTATCCACCTAATTACGTATTATTAGTTGCAAGGGAATTTGCAGACGATGAGGAGTACCTACCTTCCTACAATGCTAATGCAATTCACCCTAGGGTATTATTGGAAAGTCTAGGCTTTACAATAGTTGAAATTTCAGATATTACATATGAGGATTGGGTAATAGACGAAATTGTTTATGAATTTCTTTTTCATTCACGCCAACGCTCCTACGAATGGCTTGATGAACATATACTAGAGTTAAATCCTAAAGTTAGTCGTGGGTCTCATGCGTTGGCATTACTGAATTATATCGGATTAAATGATAAACATAAATGGATGTGTGAAGATTTAAGTATAGATGAAGCTATAAATCTATTAGAACAGCATGATTCTGAATTTAGTTTAGTTATTCAATCTCTTCAAAGATATGAACAACGAGATAACGTTGATTTAGACCGAGTGGTGGAGTCTGCATCAGAAGAGTATATTGAATTAGAATCAATTGTCACAGCAGTAAAAGATACAGTTGAAGTAACAGAGACTGAAAGAGAACAAGTCATTAAAAGTAGAATAGGTCAATCGACGTTTAAAAAGGCTCTTTTAGATACGGAAAAGAAATGTAAGTTATGTGGTGTCTCAGATGAACGGTTTCTTGTAGCAAGTCATATTAAGCCATGGAGTCAATCTAATAATCAAGAACGGTTAGATGTGAATAATGGTTTGTTATTATGTCCTAACCATGATTTATTGTTTGATAAGGGTTATATTAGTTTTGATGCTGATGGAACAATTCTAATTTCAGATGGCTTAGATGAAGGGACAAGATTATTTTTAAATGTTAATAAAACTATGCATATTAGTATGAATGAAGGTCAACAGCAGTATATGAAATGGCATAGGGAGAATGTTTTTTAGACAATGTAAATTTGATGATAGAAAAAAGTAAGATTTTTTGTAATAACAGAGAATAAAAATGGTAGATTAATTATGAAATGAAAGGAGAAAATGCAGTGGATAAAATACTTTACTTTCCATCGATTTCTATTCCTAAAAGCCAATGGCTAATGGGGTCATTGTTTTATTGGGATAAGGTAGGTTCTATCGTACCTCTAGAATTTTTAGATGAACCAAGCTTGCTAGGGGAGCATATGAGAAAACTAGTAGAGGCTAAGTTGATTGAGCAGGTAGTACCAGAGGAGTATTTATGGAATATACCAAACTTTGAAGAGGCATTCATAGATTTTATTGATAATAATCCTGTATTTCTACCCATCTCTAATTTGGGAAAGCTGGGATTAATTGGTCAGAATGGAGTAATAAAAACAACAACAGAGATACATATGGGGAAGCTTAGAAGTCTTGGACAAAAGCTAGAACAAAGAGGATTAGCAACTAAAGGAAGAGGGGCGTGGTACACTGTAGAGGGGTATACAGCATCTAATTTTATGACATATCTTGCAACAGTACTAGGAACAATTACAGAGTATACACCTCTCACTGATAGTTATAATGAATTATCCTATTTCCTTCCTAAAACAGAGAAGGAGAACACCCGTGAAATATTCATAGAACAACTTCGGGCAAAAGTAATTGAGAAAGTATTACCTGTTCCTGCTTCTGTTGAAGACCCATACGATATTTATCGGTTTAAGGAGAAGCATTGTGATGAGCTAGCGAGATTTCGTAGACACGTAGAAGAGTTTATTCTTAATCTAGAACTCCTTCCAGAATATCAAGTTGAAGAAAGGATAAAGTTGTTTGCTGAAAATTCAGAGGATGAAATCAGATATATTTCAGATAGAATGAAATCTTTTAAATGGAGAATGATAAATTTTGCTACATTTTGTTCAATAGCCTCTCCAGCTCTAGGTTTAGTGAAAGGGATATCTGAAGATAGTAAACTAGATACTGCAAGTGCAACTATCGGGTTATTAGGTGCAGTTGGTGCGGCACTTAGTAGGGAGAAAATAATAGAAATTGAGCGTCGACCATTGGCATATGCTGCTATAGTTGAGAGGCAATTTAATAGACAATCGTCTAACAACTGTTCTACACCAAGTTACTAATACTAATGATTAAAGTAGTTTGATTTTAAGAAGTTAAATAATATCAAAATGTTTAGCCTTTTAAATAGTGAGGAGAGTGTGGAGATGGATTTAGATATTGGGATTAAGGATATAGAACAATCCAATGATTTTCTTGCAAGTCTTTGGGCAGAAATTGAAAAAGACTTTGGAAAAGGTCAATTTATTTACTATGCACCTAGAAAAGATAAAAAGGAACAGAAAATTCACTTTGGAATCATGGATATAGGTATTGCACATTTAAGTGTTGGCATTACATACAAAGACAATGTCTCTATTGTTAAAATACTCTTTGAATATGAGGACAACAGTAAGGAATTAGAGCTAATATCTCCTTTAGGTCAAAGGCTTAAACAAGCTGTAAAAAAAGCAAGAAGAAACAAAGAGAACTATGAAAAGTTTTTTGTTAAGATAGGCATTAATTCTTATCATGCTCTGTCAAGCTATAAAGGTAGTAGTTTTATAACAGAAGTATCAACAAATGAGGGGACAGAAATCACTTTCCCTATTTTTGCCCATATTAAAAGTCAAGTATCTAGCAAAATGTTTCCTAAGTTAAATCAGATAATGGACTTTTTATCAGTAGAAACGAATGCTCCTTTTTGGAGGGATTATAAATATCATATTGGTATAGAACAAGTTGAAATATCTCCTAAAGAAGTATATCAAATACCAGCCTTTATAGATGAACTATCTGTTAAGGATGACTATCTTGTTATTTCAGAGGCAGGTAAAAACTTTGTAGACTACATAGCAAACAGTTACAAGTTAGATGAAGATTTAGCCCTATTCTTAAAGGCTTGTTACCATTACCATACTGCAAGAAAGTATGATGCCCAATTACATAATTACCCTATACCTAAGGTGTCTATGGGGGAAACTGTTAAATTTGAAATAAATATAGGTAGTATGGAGTCAGATTCTGCTCAAAAAAAGGGAAGCTCTCAGACAGAAATAGCAACAACTCTATACCTGTCAGCTTTAGAGGTTATTACCTTAATTGGATTCCAAGAGGAAAAATGTAGAGAATGTGGGCAGCCTAAATTCAAAATTTCTAAAAGGGTAAAAAGTCTAGCACAAAAATACCTTAATCAACAATTAGCTAATGAGTTTATTGATTACTATGATAAAAGGTCAAAGTATTTGCATAAAGGGGAAAATTTATCTGATGATAGTCTTTTTACAAACTCATTCCCACTCTTAGATAAAGACAGTGAGCATGGATGTAAAATGACTATGGATGTACCAGTTGATAATATAAGAGAGCACACTGGCTATATGTTAAGGAAGTTTTACAGAGAATACTTTGCAGAAAAATGTAATGGTCAATATATTAAAGATGAGAGCTGATGTGGCTCTCTTTTTGCATTAATATTGATGTATAGCATACAGGGAATGAGGTAATTGGTTTGAATAAAGATACTTTTGCTGAATGGTTAAAAACTTATACTGATTTAAAACCATATGCAATAAAAAGATATTCTAGAGCTATTGAAACTCTATCATTAGAATTAGGAGACTTTGGATTGCAGAGAATTAATTTATTTAATCTACCTGATACAGCCTTTATTGATACAATCCTAAGTAATCCTGAGTTTAAAAAAAAGAATGACAAGGGACATAGAATGTACAGCACAGCCTTAAAGCATTTTAAAAAATACATTGAGTATTCCTATGACTCTGAGTTACAAGCTGAGCTATTTAAAGAGGAGCAGAAGTTTGAAAAGTACCTTACAGAAAATCCTGCTGATGTTAGCAGAGCTAATATTGAGGATAAGCCAAAAGATAAACCTAATCACAGGTCAGTAAATAATAAAAAGGTATGGAGTAGAAATCCTAAATATGCAAGCGAGGTAGTAGTTGATGCAGACTACTTATGTGAGTTTGACAATCAGCATAAGCATTTCATTTCTAAGTTTAATGGAAAGAATTATGTAGAAGCTCATCATCTAATACCAATGCAATATCAGGAGCAATTTAATAACAGCATAGACATCCATGCTAATATAGTTTCAGTTTGTTTAGTTTGTCATAAGAAAATCCATCATGGACTGTTTGAGGAAAAGAAAGAAATAATAGATAAGCTATTCAATAGCAGGAGAGAAAGACTTATCAGAAGTGGAATTAACATTAGCTTAAAGGAGCTTTACAGCTATTATCAGGATTAACTTAATGGAGGAGAACAAATGCTTATATTGGATAAGTAAGAGAGAAGAAACCACACTCATCCACAAACAAGCATTCGGTAAATTTCCGACACGACTCAAATTTTAGGTGCGATTTTGTGCAGTAAAGTGATAAATTCAATAGTAATAAACTGATGTTATTCGACAGTCATAATCGATAAAAGAGGCTTATCCTTTTTAGAGTGATATCAAAGGAATAGATAGTGCTACTCTTTCCTGTTGTTTTCGATAAGCTATATGTAAATCTAGAGCATGCTCAAATTTACAGTTGTTCAGAATTGTAGTATTGTAAAATTAGAATATATTTTATAATTAATTTACAATTTGTAAACAAAGTATTTGATTCTAATTTTACATTGCGCTAACATTAATTCATCGGAAGATTATGGAAGGAACGATGAATTTGAACATAGCATATATCAGAGTATCAACAGTTGAACAGAACGAAGCAAGACAAGTTGAAGCAATGAAGCGGTACAGGATAGATAAGGTTTATCAAGAGAAGGTCTCAGCAAAAAATACAGACAGACCGAAGCTACTTGAGATGTTAGACTATGCTAGAGAAGGAGATACAATCTATGTTGCAGACTTTTCAAGATTAGCACGCTCCACAAAAGACTTGTTGGAACTAGTCGAACTATTAGAATCAAAAGGAGTTCAACTCGTATCAATTAAAGAGAATATCGACACTTCAACTCCGAATGGAAAACTTATGCTAACTATGTTAGGTGCAATCAATGAGTTTGAAAGAGCGAACATGTTAGAAAGACAGCGTGAAGGTATTGCCATAGCTAAAGCAGAAGGAAAGTATAAAGGACGAAAAGAGGTAACAATCCCAGATTTCGATAAGCATTATAAACGGTATATGAATCGAGAAGTATCAAAGACTCAGCTTGCTATAGAACTAGGAGTATCGAGACCAACCCTAGATAAGTTAATCAAAGAGCATCAACAAGTGAGTTAATAAGGGACTCCCCAAGGGGTCTCTTTTCATTTGCAATTAATGATATAGAAAAGGTGAGGTAGTTTATACAATCTCACCTAATACGGTCTCATTCAATTGTAATGATGCAACGGGGATAATTAGCACAAAATACCGGTACTTTTATAGGGGAATCGACCTAGGTAGCTACGAATCCACAGCATCAAATTTTTCGATTCCTTCCATACGAACCTATCAAATCTCCAAAAAAATATAATTGAAGTTGAAGAGAATAAAGAATCTTAAATTAGAATGAAAAGTCTCAGAAAGTCTAATGAGAATACTTTTGATTCATACCTGCATAGTTCATATTTATCTATAATTTTAATCCTATACAAGATTCGACATTAAATCTTTGGTTTATTAAGTACAATAGACATACTTAACATAGACTATGGAGAAGGTGGAAAGATTGAAAAGAAATTTTATCGTCTTGGCAACTTCAATTTTATTATTTTTTATATGCCAAGAAGTGAAAGCACATCCAGGAAATACTGATAGTTTTGGAAAACATACTTGTCGCACCAATTGCGAAAAATGGGGATTAGAGTATGGTGAATATCATGGGCATGGTGGTGCGGATAGTTCTTCATCTTCTGGTTCAAGTGGTGCTTCCTCTGACTCTATTTATACGGATGATGTTCCAGTTATGACTGAGGAAGAACTAGAAGTTCATTACGAAGAATTACAAAGTGAAGGTTATGATATTGGATATCAAAATGGGTATAACGGTGAAGTGTTTGTAGATTTTCATGAAGGTGAATATTCTGAATTATCAAACGATAAATACAGTTGGTATGAAGTGGGCTATGAAGCTGGATATAAGGAAGGCAAAGAAAAAAAAGCTGCAGAGATTCAAAAACAACAAGAAGAGGATTATCAAGCGGGAGAGAAAACAGGATACCAACAAGGAAAAATAGATTTTGAAAATAAAGCAGTTCAGCAAAATCCACAAACTAATTCCTCCCAAACTGAATATTGGAATAAAGGCTATGAAGCTGGATACAAAAAAGTTGTTCAACTGAAACAGCTAGCTGAACAGGCAAAAGAAGAAGGATATCAACAAGGTTTAACACAGGAAGATATAAGTATTCCTTCTAAATACACAAGTGTAGACGAAATAAAACAAGCATTTGAAGATGGCTTTAAAAAAGGTGAGGATGAAAGGATTAAACAATTACAAGAAACATATGAAAAAGAAGGCTATGAAGCAGGATATAATCAACAGACTTTTACTATTCCTGACGATGTTCCCGAATTATACAAGATATCCTTTAAGCGAGGGTTTGAAAATGGAAATAAAGCAAAAGAAGATGAAGCATACCAACGAGGTTATGATTTAGCGTTTAAAATGACAAAGTATATGGCTGATGACCAGTATAAAGAATATTCTAATCTTCAAAAGCAACATAAAAACGGATTTGAAGCAAATAAAAAAGCTGTAGAGTTGCGTGAAGAGGCGTTTGAAGCTGGTAAGAGCGGTGATGAGCTATCGATACCAGATGAATTTAAGAATAATAATGCTGTAGTAGACTTATATCATCAATATTATGAAAAAGGAAAAGAAGGGCGGGACGAGCGGAATAAACAAATTCTAATTGGAGGTTTAGTATTAGTACCAACTGGAATTGTCGGGGGTTATTATCTACGCAAAAGAAAAATGAAACAATCTTAATTACATAGGTTATTAAACTCAATACATTCAGAAAAGGTGTCATTAGTTGAACAATTAAACACAATTTCATTTAAAAAGCACCTGTATCCAAACAGGTGCTTTTTTGATTGCTTTGCTACATGGTAGTTAGTTGTGATTTTGGTTGCTATTAAGAACTTCTTTTTAAATTGTTTTTTTAACCTGTGACTGAAAAAAGTATTCTCTTTTTATTTAACAAAATCAATTTACAGGAAACTTTTCCTTTTTTGATAAAGAAGTAGTTGGAGGGATAATTTGATTAAATGGAAACCTTAAAATACAAGCTTTAAGACCTTAATTTTTAATATTTTGTGGTCACAACCGTGGTCACATTTTTGGTCACAAACACTCTTTTAAATGTTAATTTCGTGGTTGCAAAAATGCTTATAATCGCAGTTATACCAACACTTTTAGTATTTAGAAAACCCTATTATTGTTTTAGTAATCCCCAACACCTTTCCGACTAATTCGCTCAATAATTTCATGCAAATCATCCGGCCGATGAAACTCAATCGGTGAAACGCCCTTCTCAAACTCAATCGTATCCGCCTCAACTAAAAGCACATACCGTCCGT
>NZ_JAIQUM010000082.1 GCF_020075705.1 Metabacillus rhizolycopersici
ATCCAACTTGGAAATGATGTGAAACAACTTATGCACGATATAGCCAATAGATACCATTTTAGAATAAGCAAATGGAAGTAGATAAGGATCATATCCATTTGCTTATTCAGTATGAGCCTAAGATGAGGTTTCTTGAAATCGTGAGACTACTCAAGCAAATGACTACTTTTCATATTTGGAAACAACATGAAAAGTATCTTTCTAAACATTTTTGGAAGGAACGAACCTTTTAGAATGAAGGATATTTCGCTTGTTCCATTGGAAATGTCAGCAAAGAGATGATTCAAAAATATATTCACGAACAAGGATGAAAACCGTGGGCTTACATCCACGGACCTAAAGGTATCGTGGTTTTACGCCCACAGGTATAAAAAAGACAAAACAAAACCACCAAATTATGTATTTGGTGGAGACGGTGGGACGTGCTATTCCATACTTTCGTTATGGCACTGACTATATCTTGAACCTGATTTCCAGGTCCTTCGGCGTATTATACGAAACATAGATTTATCTGAAATGATCAGACAGATTTTCGTATCCTAGTACTACCATGTTGTGGCAGCCTATGAGTCGATACACGGCTGTTGGATTGCTCCACATACCGCTCGGCATTGCCCTATCACTTATTTTGTGACTTAGGTTTCACCGATAAAGCCGAATTTTCACTTATGTGTTACCACATAAGGCGACTAATGACTAATCGAACCCACGTCCAGAAACATCGCCACTTAAGCGTCTACGAGCGTAGTCGATATATTCGCGGTTTCGCTAACTCCTATGCCTATCGACAGGCGTCAGAGCAGCTAGTCTGATTGGTCTCTTCCATCATCCCCAGACGGAGGAATTAGGCGTAGTCCACTAAGAGTGAGTCCCTTACCCTACCACATGGACGATGGAGGGAGGAACTAGCTACGCAGTTATTAAGCTGCGAAAGCTAAGTTATTGTTAGTTTTGCCAGTTATTATTGGCGTGACGTTTTAACGAAGACGATCCCTTCGGCCCGCAACCTAAGCTCGAACTACCCCTGTCGAATCCGTAACGTCCCCATGATAAGCCGTATATAAAAGCTTTGGGTATACGGGAAGTTAAAAAGTAGATAAGCTTAATTGCTTATGAAATTGTTTGTAAGTGACTGTCTTACAAAATCTATTATATCAGAATCATACCAAAATGCAATTGTTAGGTTTTTCCTAGTAATCCTTTTGGCGATCTCGGAAGGCACGTTCGATATCACGCCTCGCTTCTTTTTTCTTTAAGTCTTCACGTTTATCATATTTCTTTTTACCTTTACCTAAGCCAATTAATACCTTAGCATACCCATTTTTTAAATACATTTTCAATGGTACTAATGCATATCCTTCTTCTTTCGTTGCACCAATTAATTTCGCAATTTCACGTCGATGCAGCAAAAGCTTTCTTGTTCTTAATGGTTCGTGGTTATATCGATTTCCCTGTTCATATGGACTAACATGCATATTATGCAAAAATACTTCTCCGCCTTCTACACGTGCATACGAATCCTTTAAGTTTGCGCGACCATTTCGAATTGATTTGATTTCCGTACCTTGAAGGACAATGCCGGCTTCAAATGTTTCTTCAATTGAAAAATCATGATTCGCCTTTTTATTTTGAGCAACTACTTTTCCCATTCCTTTAGGCATTGTGTCCCCTCCCCTCAATAAAGCGATTAATTTAGAACAAAAGCGCAAGCGCCTTGATCAGCCTAAGGCAGGCATAAGACGCACATGAATAGAAAGGCGTACTTTGCCTTCAATTCATGCGTGGCTTATGACCCCGAGGGGCCGGACGCTTGCGCTGGATGCAGTGCGCTTAGCCACAGTTCAAGAATTTTATAATTTCCTAAACAGCGATAAAGCAAAACTTCCAACAGTGGTGGTTTTCCATTGTTGGTTAAAGAGTCTTATTGGACTTTTCCGGGCAGTGATCCCCACCTTCTCTGCTTGTGGGGATCTTACTGCCCGTTAAGTGGAATACGTTCTATTTTAGCAAAAATTGGACTTAATCACAATGGAAAGGCAATGAGATGATCGTGTATCAATCAAATTGTTATTCCTACCAAGAGGATATTGTCCAATTGTTGTTGGCTAAATGGAGAGGATCTGACACACTAACAAGTGTCAGATCCTTTTAGCGAAAATTATCAAGCCTTCTTTTTCTTTTTCCGCTTTGCTTTTGGTGCATTTTCATAATGCTTCTTTTTCTTCTTTTTCCGTGGTGGACGTGTTGACCATTCTCCATCTTTGTCGTCATTACGTTTATTTTGACCGTCTTTTTGATCTTGTCTTTGATTTTTCCGGCCTTTACCAGAGAAGATGACTTTTGGCGTATCTTTTGCTTGGCGTCTTCTCGTTCCCTTCATTCCAACAATCTCAAAGTCAACTGAACGCTCATCTTTATTCACACTTACTACACGTACTGTAATTTCATCGCCAATTCGATACACATTACCAGTACGTTCTCCAATCATGGCATAATGACGTTCATCATAGCGATAATAATCATCTGTCATATAACTTACATGAACAAGACCTTCGATTGTGTTTGGTAGCTCTACGAACATTCCGAAGTTTGTTACCGAGCTAATCATGCCATCATATTCTTCACCGATTTTATCAAGCATGTATTCTGCCTTTTTCAGCTCATCTGTTTCACGCTCTGCTTCAACTGCTCTTCGTTCCATATTTGATGCTTGTTCTGCAATGACAGGTAAGCTTTCAGCCCATTTTGAGCGTGTATCTTCATCGACTTTTCCTTCAATTAAGTACGTTCGAATTAAGCGATGAACAATCAAGTCTGGATAACGACGGATTGGTGATGTAAAGTGCGTATAAAATTCTGTTGATAAACCAAAATGTCCGATGCTAGCTGGGTCATATTTTGCCTGTTTCATTGAACGAAGCATAACAGTTGAAATGACTGTTTCTTCAGGTGTACCCGCTACCTCTTCTAAAATGTTTTGCAAAGCTCTTGGGTGGATTTCATTTGCTGTACCTTTGACTGTATATCCGAAGTTTGTGATGAACTCCAAAAAGCGTTGCAGCTTTTCTACATTCGGGTCTTCATGAATACGATAGATAAATGGAACATTCATCCAATGGAAATGCTCCGCAATTGTTTCATTTGCTAGTAACATAAACTCTTCAATTAATCTTTCTGCTACAGATCGCTCACGAATCACTACCTCTTGTGGGTGGCCCTCACTATCGACAAGAACCTTTGCTTCTTTAAAATCGAAGTCAATGGCACCGCGAGTCATCCGTTTTGTTCGAAGGATTTGTGCTAGGTCACCCATTTGTTCAAACATTGGTACAAGCTTTTCATATTTTTGCAGAAGCGCCTCATCACGATCTTCCAGAATTTTCTTCACATCTGAATAGGTCATACGTTCCGTCGTTTTAATCACACTTTGGAAGATTTCATGCTTCACAACAGTCCCTGTTTCATCTACTTCCATTTCACAAGACAATGTTAACCTGTCTACCTTTGGATTCAATGAACAAATTCCATTTGAAAGGCGGTGTGGAATCATCGGAATCACCCGGTCAACAAGATATACACTCGTCCCCCGCTCCAATGCTTCACGATCAATCGGAGACTGTTCTGTGACATAATGACTAACATCTGCAATGTGTACACCTAATTTGTAATTCCCATTCTCTAATTTTTGAACGGTAACAGCATCATCTAAATCCTTCGCATCTGCACCATCGATTGTCACAATGACTTCATGACGCAAATCACGACGGCCTTTTACATCTTCCTCACTAATTGTCTCCGGTACATCGTTTGCTTGCTTAATCGCTTCTTCAGGAAACGGTCCTGGAAGTCCATGCTTATGAATCACAGATAGAATATCAACACCAGGATCATTTTTATGACCTAGAATATCAATAACTTCCCCTTCTGCACTCATGCGCCCTTCTGGATAAGTTGTTAACTTCACGACAACTTTATGTCCCTCGACTGCTCCGTTTGAAGCATTTTTCGGAATAAAGATATCATTGGCAATCTTTTTATCGTCAGCAATCACAAATCCGAAATTTTTGCTTTCTGTATACGTTCCAACGATTTCCTTTACGCCGCGTTCTAAAATACGAATAATCGTTCCTTCTTGTCTTGAGCCCGCTGATTTCGAGCTAACTCTTACAAGAACGGTATCACCGTGCATCGCTGTTTTTAGCTCAGTCGGTGGGATAAACACATCATCTAAGCTTGCATCCTCTGGATCGACAAAAGCAAAACCTTTTGCGTGACCAATAAGTTTACCTTTTAGTAAATTCATTTTTTCAGGAAGGCCATAACGGTTACTTCTCGTTCTCACGACTAAACCTTGATCTTCCATTGCCACCAATGCTTTAACAAAATCCTTGAATTCCGCCGAATCCTTTATTCCGAATGCTTCCTCCAACTCCTGAACCGTTAGTGGTTTATAAGCTTCTTCTTTCATGAATTCAAGTAACTTATCAATATGTACTTTTATTTCTGGATCCATTAAGTATCCTCCTTTTTTACCAATTAAGGCTTTCTAAAAATTGGTATACGTCTTCATGTAATTGATCGCGTTCTTTATCAAGAGTGAGGACATGACCAGACTCCTCATACCATTTTATGCGCTTTTGATCATTTTCTACCTCGTTATATATAATATTAGCACTATCTGTATTAATCATATTGTCATGTCTTGCTTGTGCTACAAACGTAGGGGAATAAATCATATCAACATTTTTACGCACATCTGCGATAAGCTCCTGTAACGCTTTTAACGTATTCATCGGTGATTTCGCAAACTCGACCATTTCTTCCTCGATTTTTTCTGGTGATTTGCCCTCAAACTTTTTATAGTTTCTAGCATATTCAAGTATTCCTTGGTACATCACTTCTTCACTTTTTATATACATAGGTGCACACATTGTGACAATGCCCTTTACAGGTACAGTGTATCCTAATTTAAGAGAAAACACTCCACCTAGTGATAAACCACCAACTGCAATATTTTCGAACCCCATATTTTGCAAATGCTCATACCCTTGCTGCACATCCTGCCACCAATCCACTGGACCAGTCTGGACCAGTTCCTCTGGTGGAACACCATGGCCCTTATATTGAGGCGCGTGGCACGTATAGCCTCGTTCACTTAGGAAACGTGCAAGCATTCGTACATCTGCAGTATTTCCTGTAAATCCATGTAATAAAAGAACGGCTCTCTCCCCGCCCTCAAATGTATACGGTTTTGGTAATACTCTTTTCATTCTAGTGTCCCCTTTTAAAAAATAATCTTTTATTAGCTTATCCCATATAGACTAACAGTAGTCCCGCATGTATTGGCGAGCTTTATATAATCTCCACTATTCTATTTAATCAAAAGTTTGATTTAATACAAAGAGGTTTGCTTACTAACGTCACGATTCAAATAAGGAAAAATGGCGTGTTCACCACCAAGATAGTGTCGCTTTGCGATTCTTTTCACTAGTCTTTCCAGCTCGAAATATGAGCATACGGGTTTCGTCCCCATGCCTTAATAATAAAAAAAGAGCCTGAACCCTCAGACCCTTTGATTTATACATTATTGAACGATATACGCTACTAATATTGTCAAAAGAAAGAATAGAACGGATAAAACAATCGTAGCACGGTGTAAAACTAAATCTAGTCCACGAGCCTTTTGTTTTCCAAATAGCTGCTCGGCACCACCAGAAATCGCACCAGATAATCCAGCACTTTTACCAGATTGTAATAAAACAACTGTAATTAAAGCAATCGATACTATAACAAGTAAGACTAGTAAAGCAGTATGCATGAAACGACACCTCCTGATATGCGGACAATTCAATATTTTAAATGTATCACACTTGCATTTTCTTCACAATATTGAGTTTGTACGGAGCATACATTTTTCAAACGTTAAGGCAAAATTTTCAGAAACCTGCTAAATCATATGTTACCCCATTTTTATATGCTTTTCATCTTCCGCACTCATCACTTTTTTCACAGGGTTAAATAGACTGTAAAGTACCGGAACAATAAAGAGCGTTAAAAGTGTAGATGTTGTCAGACCCCCAATAACAACCACGGCTAGGGATGAAGAAACGATTCCTGCATGAGATGAAATAGCCATTGGAATGAGAGCCCCGACAGTGGCGATTGCTGTCATCAAGATTGGTCTAATCCGAACCACCCCAGCTTCAATTAATGATTCATGCTTCGGCATTCCCATTTTTTCATTTTGCTTTACTTTATCAATGAGAACGATGGCATTTGTCACAACGATTCCATTCAGCATTAGCAATCCAATCATGGCAGGCATCCCAATTGGCTCTTTCAAAATATAAAGTCCTACTAAGGCTCCAATGACTGAAAATGGAATAGCAAACAAGATGACAAATGGTGCTTTCCCTTCTCCAAATGCTAGTACCATGACTAAATATACTAATAGGACGCTGACGCCAATCGCAATTCCTAAATTTGTGAAGCCGTCCTGCATAGCTGCTGAGGCTCCTTCCTTGTAGTAGCTTACACTTTCAGGTAAATCAAGTTGATCGATGACCTCATCTGCTTTTGCCGTTACATTACCTGTATTTGAATCGGTAATTTGTCCAAAAATCATGACATATTCATTTGAATTTAAATGGGTAATGGCTGTTCTATTATCGACTCGCTTTAACTCCCCAACTTCCTCTAGAGCAACTGGCATCCCCATCATATTGTTAATTTCCTGTTTCCCCAATGCATCAAGAGAAGTAATGTCCTCCATTTTTAAACTGAGCTTAACATCGGTTTCCTCATCTTCAAGTGTCATACTCGTTACAACATCACCGTTAATCAGATTTCGAAGACCTTGTCCAACCATTGCTGGCATAAGTCCATTTTCAGCAAGCTTCTCTTCATTCAAGTCTATTTCAATTTCAGGTTCTTCTCCCTCTAGTGATGATCCTACATCTGCCATGCCATCCACTTCTTTTAATGCGCTGACGATTTCTTGGCTAGCTGTTTTGATCTCTTCAAAATCTGAACCATTTACGACAAGAGTATATTGAGATTCAGCTCCTCCAATAAGCCCGCCAACACCGTTAACAGAAATTTCTTCAGCCTCCTTGATATCGGCAAAATCATTCCGTAACTCTTCAATCAATCCCTCTATATTCTCAACAGAATCTTTGACGACAAATGAAATGGAGGCATATTCCGATTCACCAACGACATTTGTACTAACTAGATCAACTTCCTCTTTGTCTAATAGAATATGCTCTACTTCACCTGCTACTTCACTTGTCTTTTCTGGTGCAGTTCCTTTCTCCATCGAAATGTTCACATCATAGTCCGTTACTCTTTCCTGCGGCAAAAAGGTCGTGCCTAGCTGTGGAGCAATGAATCCAACAGATCCAACAAGAAGCACAAAAGCCATTGCGAGAGTCACGAATCTATGTTTCAGTACCCAATGGAGACATTTTCGATAGACCTTTTGTAAAGCATTTTCCTTATGTTCCTTTAACGTAATGTTTAATAAGAAAATTCTCGACATAAGCGGCACAACTGTAATCGCTACTATAAGTGAAAACAATAAAGAAATCACAATGGTCCATGCGAGAGGTTTAAAAAATCCCCCAACAATTCCCGGGACAAAGGCCATCGGCAAGAACACGGCAACAGTCGTAATCGTAGAAGATGTAATCGCAGACGCTACTTCTCTTGTGGCTTGCTCTACTAGTTCTTCATTCCGTTCATTTGTTGCCCTTACTCTTCTAAATACATTTTCAATGACAACGATGGAGTCGTCCACAACCCTACCTACAGCAACTGCAATTCCTGCAAGCGTCATAATATTTAGCGTGTAGCCCAGCATATTCATAACGGTAATAGAAGCAAAAATTGATAACGGAATCGAGATAACCGCAATAATCGTAGAGCGAATATTTCTTAAAAACAGTAAAGTAACCACAACAGCCATAACCGCACCAAGTATTGCTTCTCGAAGCATTGAGTATACTGATTCCTTAATTTCAATCGATTGGTCACGTAATATTTCCGTTTCATACCCTTCTGGAAGATTCATATTTTCTATTTCTTTCTTCACTTCGTCAACGATCGCAACCACATTTGCTCCGCCCTCGGCAATAATTCCAAAGCGAACACCAGGCTCTCCATTTATTCGTGTAAAATTATTTATATTTTCATTTTCATATGTCACATCAGCAATTTCACTAAGTTTTATTGCTTCAAGCTGAGGTGAACCTTCTTCTGAAGCCTCTCCCTGAGTGAATAACCGGATATTCTTCACATCATCAAGAGTTGTTAGTTCTTTACTTACACGTACGGGTAATACTTCATTTGAAAGGGATAGATCTCCAGTTGGAATGTTAAAATTATTTGCGGTGATAGCTGCTTTTACATCATCAAGAGTCATTCCCCTTTTCGTTAACTCTTCAGGCTTGAGACGAATCGAAACCGTTTCATCGTCAATCCCTCCTACATCCACTTTGCTTACCCCTTCAATCCCTTCAAGGCGAGGAATAATCTTATCAGCTACAAATTTCTGAGCCTCTTGATAATTTCCCTCCGCATAAATTCCCATCGAGAAAATTGTTGGATCTGGCTCAGGTCCTGATAAAACAATTTCTGGTTTTTCAGACGTTTCTGGTAGCTGTACTTTCTCAATCGTCGACCTGACAATCTGCTCGGCATCATCCATACTAACAGACATATCAAATTCCATTGTCGAATAAACGACATTTGCTACCCCATCTGTATATACATTTTTTACACCTTCGATATTCAAAAGCTCTCTTTCAATCGGCTCTCCTATATCCTTCATTGCCTGCTCTGGAGAGGCTCCTGGATACGCAATTATCACCGTCATATAAGGGATATCCACATTCGGATACTTTTCAATATTAATTTCCTTTAATGAATACAACCCGCAAGCTACGATAAGAAAAACCATTAAAAACAAGGCAACCGCATTTTTCATACTAAAACGAATAATCGATTTCAACATACACTCTCTTCTCCCATCCCATAGTTTGTTTTATTCCCCTTTCTAATTTTAAGTCAATTTTCCATATATTTCTTTAAATTTACAAATTTATAACAATTCTATTATTTTCAAATGAGTCTGAGGGTTATCTTGATCAAAGACCTGAGGCGTACGTACTATGGGTAAGAATTTCTTTACCTTTAGTTCATGAACAATAGTAGGTCTAATAAAGACCAGTGGCTTGCAGAGTGGGTCAAAAACAGGAGACTTGGTTCAATTCTTGAGTGAAATGGTTTATTAATAAGAGAAAGTGGTTCAATCCGAGCCGACGTTAATTGCCATGAATTCACTTATACGTCCAGTGCTTCCGAGCTGATGTCGTTCGCTTATCCACAGATTCATTCTTAAGTAAGTATAAAAACTTATACATTTTACTTCAAAAAAAGGAACTGCTGAATAGAATTCAGCAGTTCCCTTTTAATTAGTTCATTATTTTTTTAAGTTGTAGAATGTTTTGATTCCATCATATCTAGCTGCGTCAACAAGTTGATCTTCGATGCGAAGAAGTTGGTTGTATTTCGCAACACGGTCTGTACGTGATGGAGCACCAGTTTTGATTTGTCCAGCGTTTGTAGCAACTGCGATGTCAGCAATTGTTGTATCTTCTGTTTCACCAGAACGGTGAGAGATTACTGCTGTGTAACCAGCGCGTTTTGCCATTTCGATAGCTTCAAATGTTTCAGTTAATGTACCGATTTGGTTAACTTTGATAAGGATTGAGTTACCAATTCCTTTTTCAATACCTTCAGCAAGTTTCTTCGTGTTTGTAACGAATAAATCATCACCAACAAGTTGAACTTTACCGCCAAGGCGCTCAGTTAATAGTTTATGACCTTCCCAGTCATTTTCATCTAAGCCGTCTTCGATTGAGATGATTGGGTATTTAGAAGCCATTTCTTCGTACCAGTCAACCATTTCAGCAGATGTTTTAACAACACCTTCACCTGAAAGGTGGTATTTACCGTCTTCTCTATTGTAGAACTCAGAAGAAGCAGCATCCATAGCAAGCATTACTTGCTCACCTGGCTTGTAACCAGCTTTTTCGATTGCTTCGATGATTGTTTGAAGAGCTTCTTCGTTTGAACCTAAGTTAGGAGCGAAACCACCTTCATCACCTACAGCAGTGTTAAGACCTTTACCATGAAGAACTGCTTTTAAGCTATGGAAGATTTCTGCTCCCATACGTAATGCTTCACGGAAGTTTTCAGCGCCAACAGGCATAACCATGAATTCTTGAATGTCAACGTTGTTATCAGCGTGCTCTCCACCGTTAACGATGTTCATCATTGGTACTGGTAATGTTTTCGCGCTGAATCCACCAAGGTATTGGTATAAAGGTACTTGTAAGAAATCTGCAGCAGCACGAGCAGCAGCCATAGATACACCAAGAATTGCGTTTGCACCTAATTTACCTTTGTTTTCAGTTCCATCAAGCTCGATTAACGCTTGGTCAATTGCGATTTGTTCTGTTACTTCGAAACCAAGTAATTCAGGAGCAATAAGTTCGTTTACGTTTTTAACAGCATTTAAAACGCCTTTTCCTAAATAACGCTCTTTGTCACCATCACGAAGCTCAACTGCTTCGTATTCACCTGTTGAAGCACCACTTGGTACCATTGCGCGTCCAAACGCACCTGATTCTGTGTGTACTTCTACTTCTATAGTTGGGTTTCCGCGTGAGTCTAATACTTCACGAGCATATACGTCTACAATGTATGGCATGTTTTTTTCTCTCCTTTAATTTTGAATTAATGTTTTTCCAGTCATTTCAACTGGTTGTTCCACTTTTAATAAATCTAACATTGTTGGAGCTAAATCTCCTAATTTTCCACCATCACGAAGTGTAACTCCATTTTCTGTGACAATCACAGGAACTGGATTCGTTGTATGAGCAGTCATTGGCTCACCTTCTAATGTTACAACTTCATCTGAATTCCCATGGTCAGCTGTAATGATTGCTTTACCACCTTTAGCGATAATCGCATCAACAACTTTTCCAAGGCATTCATCAACTGTTTCAATTGCTTTAATTGTTGGCTCAAGCATACCAGAATGACCGACCATATCTGGATTCGCAAAGTTTAATAGAATTGCATCGAATTTGTCAGCCTCAATTTCTGCAAGTAACGCGTCCGTTACTTCATATGCACTCATTTCAGGCTTAAGATCATACGTTGCAACCTTTGGTGAATCAATCAAGATTCTTTCTTCACCAGGAAACTTCTCTTCACGGCCACCACTCATAAAGAATGTAACATGTGGATATTTTTCTGTTTCTGCGATTCGAAGCTGTGTCAAATTGTTTTGTGCCAACACTTCTCCAATTGTATTATCAAGGTTTGTTGGTTTAAATGCAACATACCCATCTACAGATTCGCTAAAGTGTGTTAAGCAAACAAAGTGTAAGTTCTTCGGATGTTTTTCGCCACGGTCAAATGAACGGAAATCTTCATTTGTGAACGTGTTCGAAATTTGAATTGCACGGTCTGGGCGGAAATTATAGAAAATCACCGCATCGTTTTCACTAATTGTTGCAACCGGTGAACCGTCTTCTTTTGTCATAACAGATGGAAGAACGAATTCATCAAAGATTCCGTTGTTGTAAGAATCTTCAATACATTCCATTGGAGTACTGTAAGTAGGACCTTCTCCGTACACCATTGAACGATAAGATTTCTCTACACGGTCCCAACGCTTATCACGGTCCATTGAGTAATAACGTCCAGATAACGTCGCAATTTCTCCGACACCGTATTCTTTGATTTTTTCTTGTAAATCATTCACATACGTTTTAGCAGTTTTTGGTCCAACATCACGGCCATCAAGGAAGCCATGAATGTACACATTTTTTACTCCTTCTTTAGCTGCAAGCTGTAGAAGAGCGAATAAATGTTGAATATGACTATGAACGCCACCATCAGACAATAGACCAAAAAGATGAAGATTTGTACCGTTTTGCTTTACATGATCAATAGCAGCTGTGAAAGTTTCATTCTTTTCAAATTCACCTTCACGAATCGATACATTTACACGAGTTAAACTTTGATAAACAACACGACCTGCACCAATATTTAAATGACCAACTTCAGAGTTCCCCATTTGACCTTCCGGAAGGCCAACAGCTTCACCTGAAGCGATTAATTGTGCATGTGGATATTGATTCCAAAAACGATCAAAGTTTGGTTTCTTAGCGTGCGCAACTGCATTTCCTTCCGATTCTTCACGGCAAGCAAAACCATCAAGAATAATAAGTGCTACAGGTGCTTTACTCATTGTTACTAGCCTCCAAAAGCTGAAGGAAAGATTGTGCTTCTAGGCTTGCTCCACCTACTAAAGCACCATCAATATCAGGCTGGGCCATATATTCTTTAATGTTTTCAGGTTTTACACTTCCGCCATATTGGATACGAACTGCTTGTGCAGCATCCTCAGAGAATTGTTCACCAACAACTTGACGGATATGTGCACATACTTCATTCGCATCTTGTGCAGAAGAAGATTTACCTGTACCGATTGCCCAGATTGGCTCGTAAGCAATAACCGTTTGTTTTACTTGATCTTCAGTTAAACCTTGTAATGCTTGTTTCACTTGTTCACCAACAAGATTGTTTGTTTTACCTGCTTCACGTTCTTCTAACGTTTCACCACAACAAACAATTGGAGTTAAACCATGTTTGAAAGCAGCAATCGTTTTCTTGTTTACTGTTTCATCTGTCTCAGCAAACATTTCTCTACGCTCAGAGTGTCCTAACACAACATAGCTAACACCTAAATCCTTCAGTGCAACTGGGCTAATTTCTCCAGTGAAAGCTCCACTTTCTTCAAAGTGCATGTTTTGTGCACTTACTTTTAAGTCACTACCATTTGTTAAGCCTACTAGACTTTCCAAAAATAATGCAGGAGCACATACTACTGAGTCAACATTATTTTGTGAAGGTACTAGTCCTTTTACCTCCTCAACAAAGCTTCGTGCTTCAGAGGATACTTTGTTCATTTTCCAGTTACCAGCAATAATCGGTTTTCTCATGATTACACCTTCCCTTTTGCATACAGAAATGCACGGAAAAACATTAATCAAGATGTCGCGACTAATCTTGAGTTCACATTTCCCAAAACATTTTCATATTATTTTTATTTATCGTTTAATGCTACAACGCCCGGAAGTTCTTTACCTTCCATGAATTCAAGAGAAGCTCCACCGCCAGTAGAAATATGGCTCATTTTATCAGCCAATCCAAACTTTTCTACAGCCGCTGCCGAATCTCCTCCTCCAATGATTGAATATGTATCTTTCGCCTCAGCAAGTGCTTCACCAACAGCCTTTGTTCCACCTGCAAATGCATCTAATTCGAATACACCCATTGGTCCATTCCAAATAACCAATTTAGAGTTTTTAATTACATCTGCATAAATTTCACGTGATTTTGGACCTGCATCAAGACCTTCCCAATCGCTCGGGATGCTGTCGATTGAAACGATTTGCGTATTTGCATCATTTGAGAAATCGTCTGCTACAACGACATCAACAGGCATATAGAAATTAACGCCTTTTTCTTTCGCTTGATCAAGGAATGATTTTGCTAAATCAACTTTGTCCTCTTCTAAAAGTGATTTACCTACATCATGACCTAATGCTTTGATGAATGTATAAGCTAGTCCACCACCGATGATAAGGTTATCAACTTTATCAAGTAGGTTTTGGATAACACCAATTTTATCCCTAACCTTAGCACCACCAATAATAGCTGTGAAAGGACGTTCAGGATTTGATAATGCTTTTCCAAGTACTTCTAATTCTTTTTCCATTAAGAAGCCTGCAACAGCTGGAATATGCTTTGCAATTCCTTCAGTTGATGCATGGGCACGGTGTGCAGCACCAAATGCGTCATTAACATAAATATCAGCTAAATCTGCAAATGCTTTCGCTAATTCTGGATCATTTTTCTCTTCACCAGGATAGAAACGAACGTTTTCTAATAGAAGAACGCCACCTTCTTCTAGTTTAGCGATTTCAGCCTTTACAGTATCCCCGTAAGCTTCATCAGTTTTCACAACATTTTTACCAGATAACTCTTGTAGCTTTTCTGCTACTGCATTTAAGCGTAGCTCTTCAACTACTTCGCCTTTCGGACGTCCCAAATGACTTGCTAAAACAACTTTCGCACCTTGACCAGTAAGATACTCGATCGTTGGTAAAGCTGCACGAATACGTGTATCATCTGTAACTTGTCCATCCTTCATCGGTACGTTAAAATCAACGCGACAAAAGACGACTTTCCCTTTAACATCAATGTCTTTTACTGACTTCTTATTCATGAAAAGCCCTCCCTTTAATTGAAATGCCAAAGCGCCTTGGTCAGCCACGAGCACTCAAGACAAGTTTCCCTAAAAAAGGGTATACTTCGGATCGCTTGTAAGCCCGGGTGTTAGGACGCTATAGCTAGACTCTAACACTAAACACGATAAAAAAATAGGGAAATGGGGATGATCCCCATTCCCCATTTTTCTTACCTTGAAGCTTTATTCAATTGAATTTCTATTTTTCATTAAAAAATTTAATGATTAGAATCCTTTTGAAGCAAGGTAGTCAGCAAGATCTACTACACGGTTAGAGTAACCAGTTTCGTTATCGTACCAAGAGATAACTTTAACCATGTTACCTTCCATAACCATTGTAGATAATGCATCGATTGTAGAAGAATTTGTGTTACCGTTGAAGTCACCAGAAACTAGTGGCTCTTCAGTGTAGCCAAGAATTCCTTTTAATTCGCCTTCAGCAGCAGCTTGTAATGCAGCATTTACTTCTTCAACTGTTACTTCTTTGCCTAATTCAGCAACTAAGTCAACTAAAGATACGTTTGGAGTTGGAACACGAACTGCTCCACCGTTTAATTTACCTTTTAATTCAGGTAATACTAATGATACTGCTTTAGCAGCTCCAGTTGTAGTTGGAATCATGTTTTCAGCAGCCGCACGAGCACGACGGTAGTCTTTATGTGGTAAATCTAAGATTTGTTGGTCATTTGTGTATGAGTGAATAGTTGTCATCATACCACGGTTGATACCGAATTTTTCGTTAAGTACTTTAGCAAATGGAGCTAAGCAGTTTGTTGTACAAGATGCATTTGAGATAACATGATGGCTAGCAGCATCGTATTTATCTTCGTTTACACCCATAACGATTGTGATATCTTCGTTAGATGCTGGAGCAGAGATGATTACTTTTTTAGCTCCTGCTTCTAAGTGTTTCGCTGCGCCTTCACGGTCTGTAAAGAAACCAGTTGATTCAACAACGATGTCAACACCTTGTGCACCCCAAGTTAATTTCGCTGGGTCACGCTCAGCAGATACTTGGATTGTTTTTCCGTCAACGATAAGGTTGTTACCATCAACAGAAATTTCTGCATCAATTTTACCGTGTACTGAATCATATTTTAAAAGATGAGCTAACATGTTAGCATCTGTTAAATCGTTAACTGCAACAACATCCACATTTGGATTTTTTAAAGCTGCACGGAATACATTACGTCCGATACGTCCAAAACCATTAATACCAACTTTTACTGCCATGATTAATTTCCTCCTTTAATTGTGTCCATCGGTGTTTTCACCTTTGAACGTTACATTGCGTAGGTTATTTTTTGTTCAAATCAATAATACAAAACTAAAAGAAATGAACGTGTATAATCAGGGACAATTAATCCCTTATTAACTCATTTGCTGCCCCTTCATCTGTAATTAGTACAGAGTCTAAGGATTGTTTCAAATAGGCTTTAATCGCCTTTGCCTTTGACGCACCACCAGCTACCGCCATAACATTTGACATTTCAGCAATGTCATCAATCTGAATCCCTACTGTTTGAACCTTATGTATGATTTTCCCCTCTTGATCAAAGTAATAGCCAAACGCTTCTCCTACGGCATTTCCCTTTTCAATTTTATTGAAATCCTGCTCCGAAGTTCTCCGGCGCTCCGCCATAGTTTTAGCGTCCCCTATTCCATGAACAACCATACTTGGGGATCTCATCATTTCTAAGAGCTCTTTAATATGGGGTTCTGCAATAATCGATTGATAGGCATCCTTACTCAGCTGATCTGGAACATGCAAAAGTCGATAATTTCCACTCGCACGTTCTGCCATTTTTGCACAAATCGTATTCGCTTGATTCTCAACTGTTTCTCCAAGGCCTCCGCGTGCAGGGACAAAAAGGATATCGCGATTTTTGCTATCTGGGGTCATCATTTCAGCAACAGCTGCAAGAGTTGTCCCACCAGTGACAGCGACGATATTTTTACCGTTTAATCGCTCTTTTATACATGTTACACATGCTCTACCCATTTCTTTTTTCACCCATGGAGATTGATCACTATCACCTGAAACGACAATAACTTTCGTAAGATTAAATCTCTCCATTAATTTATTTTCCAAAAGAGTTAATCCTAATACGTCTTTCATCATTTCTTCAAGAATCTTTAACAGAGATGAACCGTCTTTCGTTAAGTTCATACCAGAACTATGAATTTCAATTAAATTTTGATCTTTCAGAAATTTAACTTCGCTTCTTAGTATTCGTTCACTTAACCCAAGACTTGTTGCGAGACTTCTGCGTCCAATTGGCTGCATCAAACGTATGTATTGAAGAATTTGATAGCGTTTTTGCATAACCTGTAAAAGGTCAGGCAATAATTTCTTTTGTACTTCTACTAATGAATTCATTTTGCTATCCCTTTCTGAGTCGGTATGGACTTATATGGTCCCGCTGTGACTTATTTTGTCCCACCTACTCAAAAAAAAATCTCCCCTGCACAATCTTTATTTTAGCAGGGTAAATTTGCTTATTCAAGGAATGTTTCTCGTTTTTTCAAAGTAAACGCTTTCTTATTCTATCTTTTTCCAAAATACCATAAGAAACGAGCTCGTCATCAATTTTCACTACAGGAATCATGATTTGATATAACTCTAATAGCTGATCATCCTTGTAAATGTCAATAATTTCCACTTTGAAGGAAACTTCCTTTTGAATGTCTTGTAGAATGGCTAACCCCTTATCACATAAAGAGCAATTTTCTTTTGAGTAGAAGGTAACTTTTTTCAATTTTATGCACGTCCAGTCCGTTTAACCCCTGAGTTAATTTAATATTGCTTTCTGATGACTGATGTCGGAATATTCAACTGCTCACGATATTTCGTCACAGTTCTTCTTGAAATAGTTATACCATAACTAGTTTTTAACAAATTTGCAATTTTTTGATCTGATAATGGCTTCATTTTATCCTCTGCTGAGATTAATTCTTTCAGGTGAATTTTTACCGAAGTTGTGGAAACCTCTCCACTCACTTCATCGAGTTTAGTCGAAAAAAATGATTTCATACTTACTAGACCATGTGGTGTTTGAACAAATTTATCCTTTACAGTCCTGCTGACCGTGGATACATGGACATCTAATGTTTCTGCAATATCCATTAACGTTAGTGGCTTCAAAAAATTTTTACCATATAGGAAATACTCCTTTTGTTTATGTAAGATGACTTTCATAACGTTGATCATCGTCTCCTTACGCTGATCGATTGCTCGTTGTAGCCATTTTCCCTGTGTGAGATGTTTAGAATAATAGTCTTTCGTTTCAGTATCTAGTCTGTTTGATTCATTTAACTTTATTGGTTGATTGATGATTAGTTGAGGTAGAATCTCGTCGTTATAGATAATATGTAATTCATCATTTACTCGTTCTATAGTGAGATCTGGGGTGATATATGTCGTTTCATCACTTTCATATTTTAAACCTGGCCTAGGTTCTAGTGTTTTGATGATATTTTGAATTTCTTGGATTTCACTAATCGGGACGTTTACCTTTTTCGATAAGTCTTTCCAAGATTTTTCGGCAAATGAGCGAAAGTGATCAGATATAATCGTTTCTGCTACAGCATTTCGGACAGGTAATTTTCTTAACTGCAGTAAAATACATTCCTGAAGTGAACGTGCACCAATACCAACAGGATCTAGAGTTTGTAACAAATAAAGCTTACTTTCAAGCAATTCTTCACTAACTTTTAAAATGCTTGCTAATTCGGCTAAATCATCCTTCAAATACCCATTTGCATCTAGTGCATCAATTAAAAAATCGACGTAAACCCTTTCTTTTTGCTCCATTCGAATATCTATAAGCTGATTACGTAAATGCTCGCGCAAGCAAGTTCTTTCTTTAAGTGAATTTTCGATAAAAGATTGCTTATTCGAATTCGTACGACGCTCTCGGTAAGGAGTACTATAGGTTTCTTTCACGTCAATGAGGGGATTTTCCACGACGAGTTCCTGAACATATGAAAGGAGATCGGCAGAGGAATACTGCAACAATGTAATCGCTTGCTTTAATTCTTGAGTCATCCTTAATTTTAATGATTGTTCTTGTATTAACCCAATTTTCATTTTAATTCCCTCCTGATTTTCATTTTACATCAAGCTATGAAAAAGATGAACAGTTATTTGTATACGTTTTCAAATTGAATTTTTTCAGTAGTCATTTACATAGTTTTTTTATCCTTTCAAAAGAGTATATTACATAATATTATGTTAGGTGTATGAAAAAATGCTTGGTCATAGAGTTACTTACTTTAAAAATTTTCGAAGAGAGGTCGAAGTAGATGGGATTATCAAAAAAGGTGTGAGAAAGGGATAAGAGCTCACTCTCCCATCACTTTTTGGCAAAATACTTCATTGCTTTATTAAAATTGAATTTTCCCTAAGGTATTTGAAAGTTTTGAAGGAAAAGGATAGAGGAATGATGAATTAGAACATAAAGCGAGACTTCCATCAGTGGGGGTTTTCCTTATCCCCCACTGATGGATAGCGAGACTTATCGGGCTTTTACGGGCAGTTATCCCCCACCTTCGCCTCTTTGTGATTCACTCAAGCTTAGAGGT
>NZ_JAIQUM010000083.1 GCF_020075705.1 Metabacillus rhizolycopersici
AATAAGTTGGAAAATGCTCTTTCTCAACTCGGAATTTTCAAATGGTTTCACATTTTTGCGTAATTCAAGCGTCTTTTCTCTGCTCATCTTATCCTCCTAAAACGAATTATTACCCTAATTATAAAGGCATATTGCTATTAGGAGTAGGCATAAACGTCAAGTCATAGGTATGACAAGTGTCATATAGGTAGAAATGTGGAAGTGCTTGTCTCTGCTCCCATTGCCGATAAGCGACTTTATGTTAACTAGCTCTGTATATCGTATACATTCTAGTAAAATCACGTTTAAAAATTTCGACAAAATAAGTTTTAAAAATGTGGGAGGTAGGAGCTAAGAGATTTTTCACGTAAAAAAACCGATTCTCTTTTTTATCTTTGAGAATCGGCTGGTGGATCAGTTTGATATTCAATATAGATTTTCATTAAAACCATCCTTACTTCTTTTTTGTTTTTAAGATTGCAGTTCCGTAGGTATCCATTGCTTTCCCATACACTTCCATTGCATTAGCGATTAATTCAACCATTTTTCTCATTTTACTTTCCCCCTTGTGATTGGTTATTCTAATTATGTCACGTTTGGTATTATTTGGGCAAAGTCCCTGAAAACGGAAACAATCCCTGTGAAAACGGGAACAATGGATTTAAAACGTATAAAATATAGTGCTTTCTCAATATTTCGCCTTTTTTCTCTGTTTTTCATAGATTTTCATTTTATTTAATTTTTTCCTAGACCATCTTTGAGGATGAATGCAATAGAGTAGATATTATATTGCATTTAATCTAATGTAAAAGCACTTAAAGAGGAGTGATTTGAATGGATTTCATTTACATATTCATAGATAAATTTGGGCCTTTCTTTGAATTAATTAATACTGTTGCTTTAATATGGATCGTAGTTTTATTAACAGGAGTATGGAAACGATTCGAGGAATGAGGGGTCTATGTAGAAAATATTTACAGTAGGCCCCAGTCTATCATGTAGGGTTCCCGTCATAGTTTCCGGTAATTTCTACTTCCGCATCAAACAGTGCTTCGTCTTTTTCAGGATTATCGGGGTCAATATATGTTCTACATTTGGAATAAAGCCATATGTTCATTGGACGGTTATTGACGATTTTGACTTCATCAAAATCATTATTTCTTCTTAAATAATCTCCAATGATTTCCTGTAAGTCTTCCTCATTGATCTCCAATTTTCGTTCAATGAAACCTTCCTTGCTGTAGTACTTTATTGGATATACAGTACGTATTGCCATTAGTCCACCTTCTTTTAGTCCTATATCTCATAATATTAACATTATCATTAGAGTAAACCCTATTGAGAAGAAAGTAATTTATTGATTTTAAAGGCTTTGAAGGTTCTCAAATACACTTATCAAAATAGGTTATATGGAATTTAATCCTATAGTGGCCCTTGAAACCCAGAATCGTTTCCGTACCCCTTAAAGAAAGAAGTAGTGAACTAACTCACATAACTACGCCATAGAGCAGCATTCAAGGCTGTTTTCTTTCTTCAGAAATAGGCTACCTGCACCAGTAATATTCCCGAATAGAAAGAATAAAATTTTGATTGACTGTAAGCGCTCTTAGTGATATTATCAAAACGCAACTAAAACATAACTAAAATATAACCAAAATATAACCGCTATATTCCGAGGAATGAGGAATTTTCATGAATAAATACCAAAAATTCTTATTTGTTTAAAGTTATCTTTGTCTTGACATTCGGTGGCTTCTCTTTGGTTGCGACACTGGTGTCATAAATCATAAATGGGTTCCTTGCCTTATATGTCTGAGGCATTCAATCTCAACCCATTAACGAAGGTCTCGTTACGAGTTCACTTCTTTTTGGGGCTCCGCTCGGTGCAGTGTTCGGCTGCCGACTATTAGATTATAATGGTCGAAAAACATACTTTATCTAGCGGTATTAGAAACAAGAGGAGGAGGGGGAAAATTGAAGAAAAGGGCGATTTTTTTTCTTGTTATTTTCATTTTTACTGCTATTTTAATCCGGTTTGTGTCGTTTGCAGGTGAAAAACCGAAAGTGGTTGTTGTTTTAAAAGATTTAAACTCGCAGTATTTTGAAATTGTTAAAGCTGGTGCTGAGAATGGATTTCGAGATTTTAGTTTAGACGGGAATGTGATCGCTCCTATTAGTGGTACCGTTGAAGAACAGGCTAAAATGTTAGAGAACGTTCTGAAAGAAAATCCAGATGTTTTAATAATTTCTCCTACTTATTCGACTCCCATTATTCCGATTTTAGACCGATTTGTTGAACAGAATATACCTGTCCTTCTGTTGGATACAGATGACCCTTGGAAAAGTAAAACGGCTTACATTGGTACCGATAACTTTGAATTAGGTAGAAAAGCAGGGATTTTATTAGCGACAGAACTACAACCTGGTGATAAAGTCGCAATGATCGGAGGAGAAAATCCGGTTATTTCAGGTAGACGGATGAAAGGTGCTAAAATCAGTTTAGAGACAGTGGGAATCAAAATTGCTACAGTAAAAACAGATTTATCCGAATTATCCAATGACCCAATACCTATAAAAGAAGCAACAGAAGAAATTTTACGGGACCACCCTGATGTGAAAGGGATCATGGCCGTTAATGATACCATTGCCGTCCATGTATTAAAGACACTAAAAGAACATGATCTAATCATACCTGTCACAGGAGCCGATGGTATAATTGAAATGGTTGAATCAATCGAAGAAGGAACATTACCAAGTTCTGTAGTTCAAAACCCTTACGATATGGGGTATTTAAGTGTAGAAACTGCGTTGAAAGTAACGAATGGAGAAACGGTCGAAAAGCACATCGACAGTGGCGTAGATTTTATCTTTAAGCAAAATGCCACGCAAAGACTAGACTTTACGAGGGACTTGTTGAGATAAGTTAAAACTGAATAACATATACATTTATTACTTCAGTAAAAAATCAGACAGGTTTTTATTAAAGATAAGTGTTCTTAAGTAAATGGATAGGCTACACTAAGTTAGACAAATTAAATGAGGGCTAGTACACTTACTCTAACAACTTAAAGGAGCGTGCTACTATGTCACGTCAACGTCGAACTTTTACGGACGAATTCAAATTACAAATGGTCAAACTTTATGAAAATGGAAAATCTCGTGCAGACATTGCGAGAGAATATGAAATTACACCTTCTGCATTAGATCGCTGGATTAAAAACCATCAAGATTCTGGTTCGTTTTCTGCGAAAGATAATCGTACGGAAGAAGAGAATGAATTAATTCGTCTTCGTAAAGAGAACCAACGCCTGATGATGGAAAATGATATTTTAAAGCAAGCCGCGCTGATCATAGGACGAAAATAGATGTGATTCGTAACAATACGCACAAATATTCAGTATCAGCAATGTGTGACGTCCTCAACCTACCAAAAAGTACGTACTACTATTACGTTAACTTGCGTGAAAAAGAAGTACATGAAGCTGAAGAAGCCGAGCTTTCTAAAGAGATTCAGCGTATTTTTAAAGAAAGTCGAAATAACTATGGCACACGTAAAATTAAGAAAGAACTAGAGAAACTAGAAACAAAAAAGATTGTCTCTCGTCGTCGAATTGGTCGCATTATGAAGCGACTTGGACTCGTTTCAAATTACACAGTAGCTCAATTTAAACCGCATAAACAAACATGTAACGAAGCCCCAGTAAAGAATAAATTACAACGGGAATTCAAACAAGAAAAACAGTTAGCCGTTATCGTGAGCGATTTAACGTATGTCCGTGTGCTAAATAAATGGCATTACATATGTTTATTTGTCGATCTTTTCAATCGAGAAATTGTTGGCTATAGTGCAGGTGCCAATAAAACAGCAGCCCTTGTGTACGAAGCATTATCTCGTATTCCTACAAACTTGAACGATGTTAAAATGTTTCACACAGATCGCGGAAAAGAGTTTGATAATCAACTCATTTCAGATGCACTCGAAACGTTCGGTATTCAACGTTCTTTAAGCGCTAAGGGATGTCCTTATGACAATGCGGTGGCAGAAGCAACTTTCAAGATTTTTAAGACAGAATTTGCGAATCAAATGAACGTTACTTCCCTTGAACAGCTCGCTCTTGAACTGAGCGATTATGTGAATTGGTTTAACAATATTCGAATTCACGGTACACTGGGATACCTGACACCAGTTGAATTCAAACAGCAGTCCTTATAAAAAGTGTCCAGTTTAGTGTTGACAATCCACCCCTTCATACAAAAAAGAAGATGAATACCTACTAAATGTAGTGTTCATCTTCTTTTTTATTTACTATATGCTGTGTCTAGTAATGAGACTCTTTAGTTTGTCAACAGTCCCGATTGGAAGATCCTTTTTTCATACCTATAACCTCTGATATAGAATTATGTAGGCTCCATATATATATGCAAGGGCCACTTGCATATATATATGGAGTTAATATACTATATTCATCTTTCGGTAAAATGATACAAAAAGATTGTCCATTTTTTATTTAGAAAAACATCATAATCTTCTTTGCTAGTCCCTAGTTACTACTAAAAAATCACTTATTCATAATGTTTGTCTATACATCAAACTAATAGTAAATATAATATATTTTAAATTGTTTTTTAACTCCGTTTTATCCTAAGGAAGGAGAAAAAGAATGTGTCTTCTAAAGAGGTAAGGGTAACGCTAGATAAATAGTTTTTTGCAGATTTGCAAATAGGGAGAGAATTTCAGTTTGTTTATAACGGTCAAAAGTATTTTATTGGCTGGGGATCAGGAAAAAAGCGCATGTTTTGTAAGTCTCAAGATGCTACAAGCAAGGTTGTCAGTGACAGTATTGAGGAATTGCTCAAGCAAGTAAGATTAGATGGTAAATTTCTTAAGGAGATATGGGGATCGATTGAGGTCACAACTATCTTTTAATTTCCGATAGTTGGCTTTATGTTAACTAGGTTTGTATACCTCATACAAAAATTTAAGAAAAGAGAAAGATCGGGATAAATAATTCCTCTCTGAAAAGAGTAGATATTATCAGTCTACATTCACATCAGCATCATTATCTGCGTCTACATTCACATCAGCATCATTATCTGCGTCTACATTCGCATCTGCATCAATTGTCATCTGGCATTCCTCTAGCAAAAGTTCGAAAAGTATTTTTTCTTTTTTGATAATCAGTTTTAAAATTCTCTCGATCTCCTTAGGACTTGCTCCACTAGCAACAACAGCGTTTAAAGTGTTTACTAGTGCCTGCTCCATATTTGCAATTGGTTCCAACAGTTGACAAGCTGAAAAGCAATTAAAGCAATTAAAGCACCTCCCACCACAATTCGAACCACCATTCTGAGTTTGATCCAAAGAACTTGCTTCATTCGCTTGGAAATCTCCAAGATTCAACATTTTGAGATCTTTTTGGAAATCATTCATTTTCATTAATTATATGCTCCTCATTCATAGTTTTTAAGTTTCCTTACTAATACTTATGAAGAAAAGCAACAAATTGAGTTGACTATTAACCCTGTTAAAACACACATTTTCGTCTTTTTTCTATTTCCTAACGAAAAACAATCAACCGTTTTATAGGTAGTTGACCACGTTCTTAAGGATTCTCAAGAATGAAATCTTCTAAAAATAACAGTGTCATAACTTAAGTGTTATGGCACGATTTCTTCGACTGATGAAGTATAGACGATAAAGTTTAATATACTATATACATAAAATAAAAAAGTAATTAGGAACTATGATCCTTTTATTTTTTTGATGTAGAAGTAGCTCGAGATGTCTATAACTGATTTTTTTATGTAAGGATGATTAATCTTATAAGTAATTTAAAATAAGAGATGCAAAAAAATATAAGCATTCCAATTATATTGGCAAGATTTCATTATTTTCTTGTTATAATAAAATAAACTTCCTTTTATTTGTTAGGAGAACATAACATGGTTACTATAGCAGATATTGTAAAAATGGCTGGAGTTGCAAAAAGCACTGTTTCACGATATTTAAATGGTGGATCAGTGAGTCAGGCCACAAAACAAAAAATCGAGAAAATTATTGAAAATACGGGTTATGTACCAAACTCTTTTGCCCAAAGTCTTAAAGCGAGAGTAACAAATTTAGTTGGAGTGGTTGTCCCACGACTTGATTCCTATTCAGCTTCAAGAACAATGATTGGAATTGATGATCAACTAAGAGAGTTAAATTTAAAGATGCTTGTTGCTAATTCAAGCTTAAGTGTTGAGAGAGAAATTGAAAACATATACAGCTTAGCTAAACAAAGAGTTGCCGGGATCATTTTATTGGCTACAGAGATTACAGATGCTCATTTAGAAGCATTTAAGAAAATTAACATCCCTGTATTAGCCGTTGGTCAAACGCATAAAGATGTACATTGTTTAATACATAACGATGAACAGGGAGCTTATGAATTAGGGAAGTATGTACTTTCGAATGGTCACAAAAAAATTGCCTTTTTAGGGGTGACAGAGAAGGATATCGCTGTTGGTCTTAACAGGAAAAATGGTTTTAAACGTGCGATTGTTGAAGGAAAGAACAGTGGGGTTCAATTTTACTAAACAACATTTAACAGTGATGATGCGAGGGGAAAGGCCAAGGAAATAATCGAAGTCTATAATCCATCGATTATTGTGTGTGCGACGGATAACATATCGCTAGGTGTAATGAAAGCAGCCCATGAAAATGGCCAGAGAATACCCGAAGATCTATCCATTACTGGTTTTGGGGGATATAGCGTTTCAGAGTTCACGTATCCATCGTTAACTACAGTAAAATTTCATTATAAGATGGCAGGAGAAATGGCCGCCCGAAAAATTAATGATTTAATTAATAAAAAGGATATTGAAATGTGTACTACGCTAACCTTTGAAATTTTGAAGCGAGAAAGCGTTGACAAAAAGCGACACAGGCAATTATAATAAAAACGGAACCGGTTCCATGTGATGCATTAAGAATTAATGGTTAAACACCCGTTTTTAACCCTCTTACGGAACCGATTCCAAATGTTTGTTTGAGGTTGATACGGACGATAACATGAAAGCGATTAAAAGTTTATTTTTTCTTTTAAAAGTAAACCATAAAAATGTATGTGTTTTTTTATGAAAATACGGAACTGATTCCAAAGTATAGTAAGTCTTGCAATTATCTAAAGATATTACTTTCATACAAATATAATGTTGGGAGAAAAAGTGGTGGCAAAAAGAAGTTATATATTAAATTTATCCAAAAAGTTTTTATGACTCGAATAATGATGGAATAGGCGATATAAAAGGGATTACAGAAAAATTAGATTACTTACAGTCTTTGGGGATTACGATGGTTTGGATTTGTCCAATTTACAAATCTCCAATGGCCGATAACGGGTATGATATTTCAGATTATTATCAATTAAACTCAGAGTTCGGGGAAATGAAAGATCTGGATGAGTTAATTAAAAAGGCAAAGAAAAAGAAATTAAAGTTGTCCTTGATCTTGTTATTAATCATACATCAGATGAACATCTGTGGTTCCAGGATTTATTAGAGAACCCACTTGATAGTAAATATAGAGATTATTATATTTTTAAATCTGGGAAAAATGGTACATTCGTTTCGAATGGTACGAAACAAACAATTATTCCAAGTATCTCAATAAAATCGGTTGATTCAACAGGCGCATTATTGTACCAAATCTCCAATGAAGAAGAACCTGCTAATTTTCAAAGTGATTTTACAATGCAAAAAGAAATGATATCCATCTCTAATAAAGTTGGCACAATAACATGTACAAAAATAGGGGCTATTTCCGCATTACCATCCCTTGAAGAAATATTGTAAAAAGATAAAATTATCCTTAATTGTACAGTGTTACTTTTTACGTTTTGAAAATAAGAGAAGGGGGATTATTTAGTTGAAAAAAACTTTTATATTTGTTCTAATTATTGTAGCTTTTTCTGCTAGTTTCATTTTTTTTATAACTAAGAAAGTAGAGGAAGAAAAGCCTAAGGTCGTTGTTGTGTTAAAAGAATTAGATAATCAGTATTGGCAAATTGTTAAAGCTGGAGCAGAGAAGGGATTTCAAGATTTTGATATAAATGGTGAAGTGATTGAATCTAGTGACAACTTAGGACATGATAATCAGGTGGACATTTTAAAAAAGGTGTTGATTGAAAAACCAGATGTTTTAGTGGTTTCTCCGGGAGAGTCAGCTCAACATATGTCTATACTGGAGAAATTTATTGATCGGAAAATCCCAGTGTTGTTAGTAGATACAGATGTTCCATTAACAAATAAATCTTCCTATATAGGGACTGATAACTATGAATTAGGTAGAATGGCGGGCGCATTATTAGCGTCAGAATTACAACCAGGCAATGAAGTGGCCCTTATAGCTGGTAATTTGTCAAGTCCAGTTTCCGGTGATCGGTTTAAAGGTGCAAAAGTAAGTTTAGAAGATGCAGGTATAAAAATTGTAACTGAAAAAGTAGATTTATCAAATGAGCCTAATGAGGTTATAAAAGTAATGAGGGATGTTTTAGAGAAGCATTCGGATCTAAAAGGTGTATTTGCCACAACGGATATTATGGCATTAAGTGCATTAGAGGTTTTAGACGAAGAAGACTATAAGATACCAGTCGTCGGGGCAGATGGAATTATTGAAATGGTTAAGTTAGTTGAAGAGGGAAAGTTGTTATCTGGTACAGTCGCACAAAACCCTTACGATATGGGATACCTTAGCGCTCAAGCTGCAATGAATGTGGCAAAGGGGAAAACCATTGATTCTGTCATAGATAGCGGGGTAGATATCCTTATAAAGGGTAATGGGAATGAAAGATTAACCTTCCTAGAAAAAGTACTAAAGGAAAGTTTGAAATAATAGAAAGGTATAAGTAGAACTAATAGCACATACCAGAACAGGGCTGTCGATAGACGGTCTTTTTTTGTATTTAAGTGTCATAACTTAAAAGTTTTGACAATGTTTTTAAAGCACTGAATTATCAAGGTATTGAAGGGTGCCATAACTTAGCGTCAGAAATAATAGGAAATATTAGTCGAAGTCGAGGTCTTGTATTCTTCAACAAACGGGGTCATTTTCTGGAATAAAGAATTTAAAGGAAATTCAATATAGTGTTTAAGTTGAAGTGATTATGAAGAATTGTATTTAAAGTAACGAAAAAATTTAGTTAAAAATAGGATGATTTTTCTGCTTTATTACCTAGAATATTTATGTTAGTATGCTAATATTACAAGAAAATAGAAAAGAACACTTGGAGGAGTCTGTCACCAAGGGATAACTATGCCCTTTGGTAACAGGCTCTTTTTGTATGCATTTTTCAAATTATGAATATTGAAAGGTGGAATCATATGTTTATTTGCAGGTGGTGGAGAGGTTGCCTTAACAACGCTTATTTTGAAGAAAGTATTATTTTCACAGGAGCCATTTTAATTGCTTGGAAAAGTGACAGCTTGGTTCTTGAATAAATTTGCGAAGTTAAAAGTAAGTGAGCCTGTTGTTATAGGCTCCTCTATGTGTTTTTGCCCAGAAATTTATTTTTAGGAGGTAACGTATGTTCATATTACAAAATGGAGTTAGTATAGTTTCATGGACACGGTTTAGTTAACTCTCTATGATAGAAATAAGAGAGGAAGTGTCCGGCATGGAATCAAGAAATAAGCGTAAATATAACAACGATTTTAAGAAGATGGTGGTGGAACTTTATACTTTATCACACTGGTAGCTCGGTAAGTACGTTAAGCAGCGAATATAGCGTATCTGAAGTCACAATTTATAAATGGATTAAAGCCTTAACCCCAGTGAGTGGCGAGGAAAATAGCCTCACACCACAGGGCATAACTGAAATTCAAAAAGAGAACCTTCGAATGAAACAGGAAATCGAAATCTTAAAAAAGGCTATGACCATATTCGCCAGAAAGTAACTGATACCGAGCTCACAAACTTGATCCACGATCAAAAAGAAGTGTTTCCCGTCCAAGTCATGTGTGAAGTGCTGGACATGCCCAGGAGCACTTATTATCAGTCCCTGATTAAAACAGAATCAGCACGTGACCGAGAAAACCAATTGCTTCTTGAACAGATTCAGCTGATTCACGCCGAGAGTAAAGGCCGATATGGAGCACCTAAGATTCATTTTCTTCTATTAAAGACAAGGTTTTCAACTAGTCTTAAACGAGTTCAACGGATCATGAGAAAGGCGGGGGTTTCTTCAATTACGATTAAAAAATTCCGTCCACAATCAAACAAAAAACCGATTGAGGCTCGTGAAAACGTACTCCAACAGGATTTTTCTACGTCCAAACTAAACGAAAAATGGGTGGCTGATATCACCTATATTCACACTTTGCGAGATGGCTGGTGTTATTTAGCTACGGTTTTAGACCTGTATTCTAAAAAAATTATCGGAGATTCTTTTTCTCGTTCTATGACGACTGAACTTGTTTTACATGCTTTAGACAATGCCGTTTCTATCCAACAGCCGGGACCTGGCCTCATTTTGCATACGGACCTTGGCTCTCAATACACAAGTGAAGATTTTAGCCAAGCGCTTAAAGAACAGGAAATCATTCCATCTTTTAGTCGTAAAGGCTGCCCCTACGATAACCCATGTATTGAATCTTTTCATGCCATTTTAAAGAAGGAAGAAGTCCATCACGTAATCTATTTAAATTTTGAAGCAGCGAACGCAGCCTTGTTTCAGTTTATTGAAGGCTGGTATAATCGCCGACGTATTCACGGCCAATTAAACTTTCAGACGCCACAAGAAGTGGAAGATCAGTTCCATCAATCAGCATGAAAAGTTAACTTATTTGTATCCAAGATATTGACTCAGATCCATTCTTTGAGAGCGACGAATGAAGCAATTAAGATTGCTAATTTAATGAGCGATTGTGCAATTGAGGTGGTTTACGTAGTCGATTATTCAAAATCAAAGGATGAAGTTCTTCATTCTCAAGGAAAAGAAGAATTAGAAATGTCACGACGAAAGAAGCTTTTACCTATTGAGGAACAAATGAAATCGAGTAATTTGTCTTATCGTCTTTAATTATTACATGGAGAGCCAGGTCCATCTATTATAGACTATGCAAACAAAGAAAATTTTGATTTAGTAGTAATAGGTAGTCGAGGTCTAAACACATTGCAAGAAATGATATTAGGAAGTGTGAGTCATAAAGTAGTTAAAAGAGTAAACTGCCCCGTTCTTATTGTGAAGTAAAAATAGATAAAATGAGAAAAGAATTATTTCTTTCTGACAGGAGGGAATGGTTCTTTTTCTTTTGTTTCCCAAAAACACAAGATTATCAAAATAGGTATTTATAGAAAGTTTGTTGCTCTTGTTAAATTAACGAGTAATGTTAGTTCAATAACTAAAGATCAATTTTTGAAGCTCTTTTAAATTTATCGATATTCCATAATCGGACGCTTTTCTGAAGTAACTAAAGTCTAATTTCTTACTTATAACACCCGAGAAATTAGGCTTTTTATATTTGTATTTCCTTAACGTTGTAAATCTGCGTTTGCTAGTGGTATTCCGTTTAGAAAAATTAGGTTTCTTTGCTAAAGACGAGATGAATGTAATATGTTGTTATGCAACTCAAGATAAATTTTTGGTAACAGATCCTAATGGGAATGAATGGGGATTTTTCTATACAGAAAAAGATGTAGAAAATCTGGATTCAAACGGCACAGTTTGTTGTGAAGCTGTATTTGAACTAAAAGATAATAGACCAATTCTTCATGTTGTGTACCAAATGTGCAGAAAGTAGAAATTGCTGAATCTTCAAAGTGTTGCTCATAGATTTCATGTTTTCCCAAAAGGCCACCTTTTTTAGAAGAGGGCCTTTTGGTTTGAAAAAAGATTAAAATATTATTCCTTTAACTTTAAACAATCTCTTTTATTGTTTAATAAAAAAAAACTTGCAATTCTTATATAAGCGAAATATTATATAAGTAAATCGTTATATATTAATTTGATAATTTTGGAGGGATTTTAGATGTTAAATGAACCATGTTTGGGGTATGGATTAAAAATTCAAGAAATGCGGGAAAGGTTAGGACTAACACGTTCTGAATTAGGATTACTGACTAAAACAGACGAAAATGTGATAATAAAACTTGAACTTAGTAAAATTCATCCATCAGACTATTTCATTGAAACAATAGCTACTGCTTTTAATGTCAATCCATTTGAACTAAAGAAATCTATTTGGTGTAATCAAGAATTGGATCAATGTAGAGCAGAATTACTGTAACTTTTGTAGAATCATTTCGTTATTAGGTTTAGTTAATTGTAAAATCGATCTTCATATTATTATTGAGCAATCGTAACTTGAATTCCTCACTATTTGAATAAAGTGAAGTATTTATTTAGACAATAAAGATATAATAATTCCTGTTGTATATATAAGTAAATTATTATATATTAATACTCGGATGGATTTGGGAGGTGCTTACATGCAAGTATCAACGATTGAAATAGAAAAAGCTGCAACAATCTTAAAGCTATTAGGTGATAAGACAAGGCTAACAATGGTGAAAATGTTAGATACTAACGATTGTTGTGTATGTGAATTTGTTCCGATATTTAATATGAGTCAGCCGGCAGTTAGTCAGCATTTACGTAAGTTAAAAGATGTGGGGGTAGTCAGAGAAACAAGAAGTGGACAATGGATTATTTATTCATTGAATAAAGATAATGAGTTTTACCCATTAGTTCAAAAACTTCTGGAATATCTTCCAAACCAAGATTTTAAATTTCGAGAACTAGAAGAACAGGGATTACGTGTCTCGTGTGACTAATGGAGGATAGTACTTTGACAACATTAATATTAGCATCAGTAATTTTTTTACTAACACTTATCTTAGTTATCTGGCAGCCTAAAGGATTAAATATCGGTTGGTCTGCCTGTGGAGGAGCAATCCTCGCCCTATTAGTAGGAGTTGTCGGATTTAGTGATGTCCTAGAAGTGATAGACATTACATGGAACGCAACTTTATCCTTTGTTGCAATTATTATCATTTCATTAATATTAGATGAGATTGGATTATTTGATTGGGCAGCCCTTCATATGGCAAGGGCTGCAAAAAGTAATGGAATAAAAATGTTTATCTATGTCAGTATTTTAGGTGCAATTGTCGCTGCCTTTTTTGCCAATGATGGGGCTGCATTAATATTGACACCGATTGTTCTAGCAATGGTTCGCAATTTGAATTTTAAAGAAAAAATGATATTCCCTTTCATTATGGCAAGTGGATTTATTGCGGATACAACTTCACTACCATTCGTAGTGAGTAACCTAGTTAACATTGTATCTGCAGATTTCTTTGAGATTGGATTCGTAGAGTATGCTTCCAGAATGATTATTCCTAACTTATTTTCACTGACGGCAACAATCATCGTATTATTAATTTATTTTAGAAAAAGTATTCCAAGAACATACGATTTATCTAGATTAAGAAAGCCAGTTGAAGCAATTAGAGATCCAAAAATGTTTCGTCTTTCATGGTATGTTCTTGGGGTCTTACTAATTGGTTACTTTGCTAGTGAATTTATCAATCTCCCTGTTTCTATCGTTGCAGGAATTATCGCGATATTCTTCCTATTGATGGCGCGAAGAAGTGCAGCCGTTAATACGAAAGCAGTTATTAAAGGAGCGCCATGGAGTATCGTATTTTTTTCGATTGGGATGTATGTTGTTGTATACGGATTAGGAAATGCTGGACTAACAACTGCGTTAGCTAGTGTAATCCAAGTAGCTGCCGAACAAGGTTTATTCATGGCTACGATGTCAATGGGCTTTATTGCTGCCTTCCTGTCATCGCTTATGAATAATATGCCAACAGTGATGATTGATGCATTAGCGATTGCTGAAACCGATACTTCTGGTATGATTCGGGAAGCACTGATTTATGCCAATGTGATTGGGTCAGATCTAGGTCCAAAAATCACACCAATCGGTTCACTTGCCACATTAGTGTGGCTCCATGTCTTATCCCAAAAAGGGGTTAACATATCTTGGGGAACCTATTTTAAAACGGGTATTGTTTTAACAATCCCTATCCTATTTATTACGTTGCTTGGTTTATACTTAACACTATTATTTTTCTAAAAGGAGAATTTCAACATGTCTAAAAAATCAATTTACTTCTTATGTACAGGAAACTCTTGCAGAAGCCAAATGGCAGAAGGGTGGGCAAAGAAACACTTAGGCGATGAGTGGGAAGTGAAAAGTGCAGGTTTAGAAGCACACGGTTTAAATCCAAATGCAGTAAAAGCAATGAAGGAAACAGGAATCGATATTTCGAACCAAACATCTGATGTGATTGATCCAGAAGTTTTAAATAATGCTGATTTAATCGTTACACTTTGTGGTCATGCTGCAGACAATTGCCCTGTGACTCCTCCGCATATCAAACGAGTACACTGGGGCTTCGATGACCCAGCAAAAGCAGAAGGAACAGATGAAGAAAAATGGGCTTTCTTCCAACGTGTTCGTGATGAAATTGGAGAACGAATTGAACGTTTCGCAAAAACTGGAGAATAATACAATCAAATAGCCAAGAGAGCATTCTCTTGGTTATTTTTAAGAATAAAAAATAAGAAAATGCTTATTTAATAATATATTGGAGGGATTTAAATGTATAAGGTTGAGATTTTTGATCCTGCGATGTGTTGTTCGACTGGAGTATGTGGGCCTGGCGTTGATCCAGAGTTAACGAGAGTGGCATCTGCTGTTTATTCATTAGAGAAAAAAGGCTTTAATATTAAACGATACCAATTAACAACAAATCCTGAGAAATTTGCAGAAAACGATGAAATAACTCGTATTTTTAAGGGAAAAGGTCCTGATGCCTTACCAGTTATTTTAGTCAATGATCAAGTTGTAAAAGTGGGAAGTTATCCAACAAACGAAGAATTTTCAGAATGGTTTGAGGTAAAGGCTGAAGAGTTAAATGAAAAACCAAAAGCTCGACTTTCTATCAATTTAGAACAACTATAATAATTTGGAAAGAAGGAAGAAACATGTATCCATCATTCAGTCCAAATAATATTCATACTCAATTTTTATTTTTAACAGGAAAAGGTGGGGTAGGAAAAACATCAACAGCATGTGCAACAGCAGTGGCATTAGCTGATAGTGGAAAAAAAGTTTTATTGATTAGTACAGACCCTGCGTCTAACCTACAAGATGTATTTGGAATCGAGTTAACCAGTTCACCAAAAGCAGTTCCAACTGTTAAAAATTTATTTGCGAGTAATATAGATCCCGAAAGCTCAGCAAAAGCCTATCGTGAAAGCGTTGTTGGTCCATATCGAGATAAATTTCTAGAATCTGTAATCGCTACAATGGAAGAACAATTATCAGGAGCTTGTACAGTTGAAATTGCAGCATTTGATGAATTTACTAGTTTTCTCACAAATAGTGAAATCGTCAAGCAATACGACCATATTATTTTTGATACAGCTCCAACAGGTCATACATTACGACTTTTACAACTTCCTACTGCATGGAATGGATTTTTAGAAGAAAGTACACACGGTGCATCATGCTTAGGGCCTTTATCTGGATTAGCAGATAAAAAAGATCTCTATTCAAGCGCAGTATCTGTTCTTTCCAATCCAACTGAAACCACTTTAATACTTGTAACAAGACCAGATGTTTCAGCGCTTTTAGAAGCAGACCGTGCTTCAAAAGAGCTAAAAGAGATTGGTATCAAAAATCAAATGCTTATTGTAAATGGTCTTCTTCAGAACCACAATGAGGAAGATAAAATATCATCAGCTTTTTACAACCGACAAAAAGACGCATTAAAGCAAATGCCAGAAAATTTAAAAGAGGCCATCGCGTACTCGTTACCGTATGTTTCTTACTCTTTAACAGGCGTGGAAAACCTTCGAAGTCTATTTAAACCCTATGAGGTTCCAACAACTGAGTTGAATATTGAAAATCAATCAAATAATCTCCCAGGATTACAAGCTATCATTAATGACTTTTCAGCTAACAAAACAAAGCTGATTTTTACAATGGGTAAAGGTGGCGTAGGAAAAACAACGATTGCATCTGCCATTGCGGTGGGACTAGTTGAAAAAGGGCACCGTGTCCATTTAACAACAACCGATCCTGCTGCTCACCTAGATTATCAATTCCAAAGTAATAAACTGAATCAAAACTTAACGATTAGTAGCATTAACCCAAAAGTAGAAGTCGAAAAATATAAAGCTGAAGTGATAGCCAAATCAAGTAAGGACTTGGATGAAGCAGGTCTCGCTTACTTAAAAGAGGACTTAGAATCACCGTGTACTGAAGAAATTGCCGTTTTTCAAGCTTTTGCTGAAGTGGTGGCTAGAACAGAAAATGAAATTGTAGTTATTGATACAGCACCAACAGGACATACATTATTATTGTTAGATGCTTCAGAGTCTTATAGTAAAGAAATTGCTAGGTCAACTGGGGGAGAAGTACCAGACAATGCAAAAAGACTACTGCCTCAAATTCGAAATCCAAAAGAAACAGCCATTGTCATTGTCACTCTTGCGGAAGCAACACCTGTTTTAGAGGCATCGAGATTACAAGATGATTTAAGACGAGCTAAGATTAATCCAAAGTGGTGGGTGATTAATCAAAGTTTATCTGCTACAAATACGAATGATCCTATTTTAAAAAGTAAAGCAATGGTAGAAAAGGAATGGATAAACGAAGCTAATGAAAAGTTGGCTGAGAAGTGTGCTCTTATTCCTTGGTTACATGAAGAAATGGTTGGGTATGAAAAGCTAAAAAGTTTTGTTAGATAGGTTGGCATGGAACTGGAGGGTACTGGCCTTATGGCAGTCATAAAGCCAGAAAGATACTTAGAAGGAAGTATTATTCACGATTGAAGTAAATCAATTTAATTGGAGGAGTTATAATGACAACAAAGAATTATCATGAACTATTAAAAGATCATATTTATATCGGTGGTGCAGACGATATCGAAGATGTGATGAAAAATGAAAAAGTAGATATTGCATTTGATTTGAGAGCAGAAGCACCCAAAGAAGAATCGAAATATAATCGCGTTCATAGCCCAATTGTTGATGATGCAGAGCAACAAGATGAATCTGTTAAGAAATCAATTGATCATGTAGTAAGTGCATATAATGAAGGAAAAAAGGTGTATTTCCACTGCCAGGGCGGTAGTAACCGTACAGGTACTGTTGCAATTGGAACACTACTGGCTTTAGGAAAAGCTGATACGATTGAAGAAGCAGAAGAATTAGCTAAGACAGCAAGACCAAAAATCAATGTAAAACCAGAGATGAAAGAAACATTAAAAAGAATCTTTCCAAATGCATAGTTAATTCAAGGAGGAGAAACAAATGAAAATTACAGATGGAGCTAAACAACTATTAGAAAACTTTTTAAATGAAAAAGGTGCAGAAGGAATTCGCCTTTCTTCTGTTGCAGGTTGCTGTGGACCACAATTTACGATTTCTTTAGATGCACCACAGGAAACTGATACTGTGAAAACCATTAACGGAATCAGAGTAGCAATTGATTCTCAAATTACTGGAACTGATGAATTAACTTTAGATAAAGAAGAAAGTCAAGAAGGTGCAGGATTGGTTTTATTAGGAGCTAGTAGCTGTTGCTAAAGGAACAACATTAGAATAGGCGGAGCTGCCATTGTGGCAGCTTTTTCTTAGTGTGTTAAAGGGTGGCGTCAGTTTAAGAAGAATTAAGTGATTTTAGGACTGAGACATATTCAGTTATTCCATTAAAGGGAGCAATTGCGGAACAATGAGCAGTCGCTTTTTTACTAAACCGATCAGAATAGTTCTATAGATGATTGGATGTAAATAATTAAGAAACCCAGCTAATCTTCACATGAAGGTAGCTAGGTTTTTAAAGTTGGATGTGCAAAATAACACTTAAAACAAGCGCAAATTATCGGTCAAAGTGACAACTAGAAAACTATTTAAATTTTTCAGTGTTCAGAAATTGATATATAAATTGACGTTATTATTTGTTCCAAAACTCGTCCTTTTCTGAACACACCTAGATTTGAGTTAAAAGGATGTTTTTTCTTGCTATAGACGTTACAAAACCCTGTTCATTATTCTACGTTCAATAACCTAATGAAGCCTATCTTATGTTGCAATAAAATCAAAGGAAAAATGAGAAAAGAGTGTGATTTTAAGAGATAAATTGCACACTTTTTAAATGCTAAATTGCATTCAAAATGGATTTTAAGTGATAATAAAGTCCTTTAATAAAGCCAATCATATTATTCCATTAAAGGGCCAGCATTCCTGTAATGAATGAAAATGAGATTTGAGTATCAAAAAGACCTCTTGGTATGATTAAAATGTCCCGAAGCTGGCCAGCGAAAAGGATAAATCTATCATGACCAGGAGGCCTATCATGAATTATAACCAAAATAAGAAAATCGCTCAAATTACCCCTAAAACACTTATTATCGGAGTAGATATTGCTAAATTCAAACATGTAGCCAGAGCTCAAGATTTTAGAGGATTAGAGTTTGGCTCACCTTGTTACTTTGAAAATACAAAAGAAGGATTTCGTCATTTTCTTAATTGGATCTCACAACTTATGCAAGCTCAAACGATGGATCAAGTGATTGTCGGTATGGAGCCAACAGGTCATTATTGGTTTAATTTATCTTCTATGCTTAGAGAACATAAGATTAAGTTTGTGGCAGTTAATCTATTACACGTAAAGAAAAGTAAGGAATTAGATGATAATTCACCAACTAAAAACGATGTAAAAGATGCCAGAGTTATTGCTCAATTGGTCAAGGACGGGAGATATGCTGAACCAACTATTCCACAAGGG
>NZ_JAIQUM010000084.1 GCF_020075705.1 Metabacillus rhizolycopersici
TGGGTTTTGAAGAAAAAATACCGAAAGAATTGTTGTTAGTCCTTTTTGCAAAGGAAGCAAAAAAGGGACAACCTCTTTCGGACTTATTCAAACACTGGAAAGTAGTAAAGAAATGGCATGATGACCTCCTAAAAAAGATGAAAAAAATAAAAATGAATGTAAAACACTGTTTTTTACAAGATTTTATTGTTTCCGATCTCTCGTTTACTAGCGAAATAGAGTTTCCTTTTTAACTTTATGGAATAAAAACCTTTAAGCTTGTTTTTCTGCACAGACACTTCGGTGTGAAAATTCCGATAGAAGGATTGCTGTGTGGGAGTTCAGGTAGTTCTGGTAACTCCAGCCCCTTGGTGTGCTCTTCGGAGACCGAAAGACTTGGGTGGCTTTAGCAACTAGACCCCCACCAGCGAAGGGTCGGGCAAAACCTTGTTTTGTTCCCTACTTCATAAAACCTACGATTTGTTATGTTTTTATATAACATGTTATGGTTTTGAAGGAGCTGGATAACGATACAAAGAAGGAAGCCAAGAACACCCTAAAGGAAACAAACGATAATCTACAAGATATGAAGAAGGATGAATTAGACAACAAAAATCCTTAAAAGGGAGTTTGGATCCTTTTATCAAAGGGTAATAGACTTATAGAACCAAAAAACAAAGATAACGAAGACATCAATATGAACAAAGATAAGGTAAAAGGAAGTCTTAGTCAGCTGAAGGGTGAGGCAAAAGAGCAATTGGGTAAACTAACCAATGACCCTTCAACGGAAATAGAAGGAAAACTGGATAAAGGAAAGGAAAAATTGTTGTAATCGATTAAATCGTTCATTTCTCTTTGAACTTTATATGGTCGTTCGCGGCATGGTAATGTGCGCAATTAAACTTAGAGAAATACAAGATGAAAACTAAAAAATTTTAGGAGGAGTTAATGATGACACAAAATCAAAATAGTAAAGTTGTATTGGAGCCAGAAGCACAAAAGTTCGTAGAGGACACGGCTAATCCGCCGTATCTGTTTGATCTTGGTCCAGAGAAGGGCCGGGAAACTGTAGATGAAGTACAGTCCGGAGAGGTTAGTAAGCTGCCGGTTGAGGTAGAAGAACTTACCATTGAGGGAGAAACAACTGGACCTGTATCCATTAAAATTTTGCGTCCTGAAAACGCCCCAGAAAATCTCCCTGTCATTCTTTATACACATGGTGCAGGCTGGGTTTTCGGAAACGCACACACACATGATCGTTTAGTTCGGGAACTTGCTGTTGGATCACAATCAGCGGTCGTGTTCACTAATTATAGTCTTTCGCCAGAAGCCAAATATCCAATTGCTATAGAAGAGGTCTATACGGCCTTGGAATGGATTGCTAAAGAAGGCCAAAATCACGGGATGGATTCAAGTAACATTACAGTAGCAGGTGACAGTGTTGGAGGAAATATGTCCGCAGCTATAACGCTAATGACCAAAGAGCGAAAAGGCCCAGCTATACGCAAGCAATTACTTTTCTACCCTGTAACGGATGCTTCATTTGATACGGAATCATACAAAGAATTTGCTACCGGATATTTTCTACGTCGGGATGGGATGAAGTGGTTCTGGGAACAGTATACTTCCGATCCACAGCAGAGAGCTGAAATTACTGCATCTCCACTTCGGGCAACAACGGAACAATTAAAGGGACTTCCTGAAGCTTTAATTATCACAGCAGAAGCCGACGTTTTGCGCGACGAAGGAGAGGCATACGCCAACAAGCTTCGTGAGGCTGGAGTAAAGGTAACTGCTGTGCGTTTCCAGGGTATCATTCATGACTTTGTGATGCTTAACGATTTCGCAGACACTGAAGCAGCAAAAGGGGCCATGATGCTTGCGAACGCATGGCTACGTGAATAAAGGAAACATCCAAAAATTAGATTGCTGATAAAGCAGATGCAAATACCATTGGAATAAAAGAACAGGATCTAGGAACAAGTATTAAAAACAATTTCCAAAAAACAGGTGATAAATTGCGTAATAAAATGGAGGACATTGGACTTTCTAAAGAAGAAGGCTTGCCAATTTGACAAGCCTCTTTAATAGTACTTTATACAAAAGTAAATCTTTCTTTAGTCCAAAAAATGTTGAAAAAACTGTTTGAATTTTGGTTTATAAGATGAATTTCAGGGTGCATTTTTAGTAAATCGAAAGAAATTTGAGAGGAGATTACATATAATGAAGGTAATACGTTCTACATCCATAACTTATAAGGAGCCCCTTACTCTAAAAAAAATTTATCTCTTTTTAAAAAAAGTAACAGATTGCAAAACCAATCTCTTTTTAATTAAGAACGGTCTATTCACAAATATTGAATCTCTTACTGCATTAGTTTCCTTTTTCTTAACTCTAAAAAAGGGCGATACTTTTTTGTTTATTCTAGAAGGTGAAAGTGCTGATGTTCATAAAACTCTAGATACCATATCAAATTTATTAAATAATAAAGTCGATGAAACAAAAAATGGTTACAGTTATGCATAATTTTATCATCAATTTAATATTTTGGTGTCTTTAGTCCACTTATCCGCCCTACTAACTGCTACATTTTTTCGTCACCGTATTTTCCCCTTAAACCAATTTTAATAAAAAAAGTACCCAATTGCACTATACTTCAATTGGGTACTTTTTTTATAACTCGTTTTATTATTTAAATTTATGTACAATGAATTTATCCTTTAAGCATTAGGTTCTATTCCCAATACCTTTTAAAATAGCACGAAGAATAAAAACAACAGTAAACGCTTCTATAATCGCAGGTATAATCGTAAGTCCGGTCACAGCAAGATCCTACAATGTGCTAGATTTAAAATATACCTAACCATGCACTAAGAAAAATCAGGAACATGGTCCAATCATTAATTGCTAATCATCTTCTTGCTAGATATTTAGTTACCTATCAAACTAAAAGAATAAGTTAATTAAATAATTTGTATTAAAATAGTTCACCTACAATATAGGTTACATCGTTCCTTGTTTTCGTATACATTTCTAATTGATTCAACATTTCTTCGATAGAGCTAAAACTACTTAATAATTGTTTAATTGAAGGTATATTAAATCCATCTGTATGAACAATAAATTTAGATTTAAGTTCAATCACTTGTTAACCTAGTATAGGCATTTCTCTCGAGTGCCTTTCGTAATTTTTGAATAGCTCCTCTTTGAAGACGAGATACATGCATCTGTGAAATCCCCAAATACTCACCTATTTCTTTTTGACTTTTATTATCTATAAAAGTACAATGTATGACCTCTTTTTCTCTTTGTGATAAAACATGAAGAACACTTTGAAGCAAAAGCTTTTGATCAACTCTTTTGTAACCCTCCTCGTAGGATCCAACTCTGTCGAGTATAGTAACGGTGCTACCATCTGAATCAGCTTCCATTAAATTATCCACAGATAAAGCTTGATAACTTTTACCCATTTCCATCGTTTCTAATACTTCTTCTTCTGAAACATCTAGATAATCCGCAATTTCCTGTACCTTCGGTGAACTTTGATTTTGATTTGTAAGATAATCGACTGCTGTATTTATTTTAGGCCATAATTCTTTTATCCTTCTAGGTACATGTACACTCCAAGTTTTATCCCTTAGAAAACGCTTGATTCCTCCGATAATAGTAGGTATTAAAAACGCTTCAAATGAATTTCCAACGTCCGGATCATATCTTCTTATTGCTCCTAATAGCCCGATCATTCCTACTTGTTTTAGATCCTCATGAAAACTTCTGCCTTTTGAATATTTTTTAGCAAGGTTCTCAACTAGTGAAGAGTAATATTCCACTAATATAATTTGAGCTGATTTACTCTCCGTACGCTGAAAATCTAAGATAAGTTCATTAATTTCTTCCTTAGTTCGTTTCATTATTCGAGATGGTTGTGTCATGATTTACACGCTCCCCATTTAAATACTTAACCATGAAGACCGTTACTCCGGAATTATTTAATACACGGACTTCATCCATGAGCGTTTCTATCAAATATAGACCCAAACCTCCCTCAGAGAGTTGGTCGATAGTACTTGATGCAGAGTATGGACCTAGTTTGCGCTTTGTCTGTTCAAAATTAAAACTTTTTCCATTATCAGCTATCATGATCTCAAGCTTGTCTTTATAAAGACCAAAACCTATAACAATTTCCCCACCTTCTTCGCTCTTATACGAATGCTGTACAGCATTCGTACATGCTTCACTTATAGCAATCTTTAAATCTTCAATGTCATCATAGGTATAGCCCATTCTACTGGCAATTCCCGATAATGTTAATCGTATAATACCAACATATTCAGGCTTAGCTGGAATCTCCATTTCAATATAATCAACAAATTGGTTCATTGTACACCACCCTCTGACTTAGAAGAAATATCTATAATGTTATTTAGCCCAGTAATTTGAAAAAGTCGTTCCAATCGTTCTGATAAGTCAACCAGCTTGAATTGGCCGTTATTTTGATTTATTTGTTTGAATAAACCAACGAATACACCTAAACCAGTGCTATCCATATAAGATACACCTTTTAAACTGACGATAAGTGAATGATTTTGCTTATCAACAAATGGCAATAATTCCTCTTTTAACTTTGGAGCAGTAAATAAATCTATTTCTCCTTTGACAGAAACAAACGTTCTTTCATCATTGTGATTCTTATCTATTCTTATATCCATCAATTATCACCTCAAAAAATAACTTTTAAGCTATTTAAATACTTACCCGTATCACTTGAACACTAAACCTTTCATTTCAAAATAATAAATATAAAATCATCCCTAAGTTGGAAATCCTGGATTTTTTAAAAATTACGATAAAGTGAGACTTCCATCAATAGGGTTTTTCTTCATCCCCCACTGATGGTTAGCGAGACTTATCACGCTCTCAAAACGCCACATCCTGTGGCTTCGCCTGACTTGAACGTCCTGTCCTTCGTCGGATCTTTACGGGCAGTTATCTCCCACTTATCTTCTTTGCTTCTCTTGAATCTTGAAGTGGGAGTTTTACTGCCCGTTAAGGTGGGATAAAGAAATGAAGTGGAGGAAAAGCCATTTTCAATGCAGGAAGAAGATAGAAGAGGTGATAAACGAATTTATACGGCTAATAAACTGCAATAAGAGAATCAAAACTCATCGTACTGACCCACTCGAAGGTACTTATTTAGTTTGTGCTTTTCATAATTAAACTAAGGGGCTGTCTCTTATGGGACAACCCCTTAGTTTCTTTTGGCCACTTTATCAAAACATCCTTAACAATGCGCTTATTCTATTTAATCTTTAAAAAAGTGGAAATGCTAGAAATGATGTTTTCGAAACAGCTAAAATAAAATTGTTTAGTAATCTTAATTAAATTATTTTTAGACTAATTTTCATTTAATAGGTGTTTCTACTCTTCAGCTTTATATCATTCAACTAACATTGGCAAAAGACAAATTACTCTAACGATTGCCGAACCGTGTCTACTTGGTGATTCATATCCATTTGTTTATCTGTTCGATGATCAATGCTAATGTTGGTGATGACCCGCTGTACCTCACTCGATATGGCTTCTTGATGCATGTCTCTCGCAACTTCCCATAATTGGTCGATATCTCCTTCCACCACTGTTGCAGTAGGTGTCAACTGATATTTTAATCCCTTTTCCTTGATCTTACGTACAGCATTGGTAACATCTGAACTGAAACTAGTAGAATCCGTTCCAACAGGTGTGACGCTAATTTCTAATAAAGGCATAGTTTTCACTCCTCTGTTATTTTGAACGTTAAGAATGCTCAATAAGTGACCAATGTATCTCTGTTTTGAAAAAGGGGAATTGAAAAGAAACAAAATGCAGTGTTTCTCCATTCGTAGACTATATCTTTATAGCTACCTATAAAACTGGGAAACACAGTTCTAAAAAACAGCTTTCCACATTAATTCTTCTCCATACTTATCTTTTTACCACTTACAATCAGGATAATTTATCCTTTACTTTCCCAATACCTTCCTTTAACTTACCTTTCACTTTATCCATTTTCCCTTCCGCTTCTTTTGATGGATTATCTGTTAATCTACCCCATTGCCCTTTTGCTTCACCTTTCATTTGATCCAGACTTCCTCTTAATTTATCCTTGTTCATTTTGTTAACATCCTCCTTGTAATTGTTTTTTTGTTTCTATTCGTTCTTTACCCTAAGAGGAATCTCTTAAACCTTTCTCTTCTATTAAAGAATTATCCTTTACAAGAAAAGTTCATATAAAGTGAGACTTCCATCAGTGGGGGTTTTCTTCATCCCCCACTGATGGTTAGCGAGACTTATCGGATCTTTACGGGCAGTTATCTCCCTCTTCTCTTCTCTCGAATCTTGAAGTGCGAGTTTTACTGCCCGTTAAGGTGGATAAACTTTTTACAATTTATCGGATCATTCTAGAATAATACTTAAATTCCGACAAACATTTGTCCACTGCTGTGTGAAACAAGTTCCTGTTGTTCTCTCTACCCTTGTAGAGAGATCGATTTAAAATTGCAAAAAATCCAGAAAATTAGTTGAGGTGTAATACACCCCAACCTACCTTCTATCACTGCATTTTCTCATTATAAAAATCCACTGAATACATAGCTCCTTCACTAACCATATTATTGTCTGCTACATCTTCTGGATGAGGATTTCCTCCCTTTTCGATCGGGAGATTATTATTTTTATCGAAATAAGAAGGTTTAATTTTACGTTTCCATTCTCTAAGTATGTTTTCAGCTTTTATTCTGTTCGGTTTAGACGATAACCACATCGCAGCAGATGCCCCAATTCCTAAAACTATTATTGATTTCAAACGTAAAACTCTTTTCATAACAAGACCCCCTTTAGATTTTAAACAATCTCTTAAAATAGCAGTTATTTTAACTCAATTCAACTACAGTTCTATTTTTATTAATACCCTATTTTTTCCGTATAAAACAAAGTTTTCTAAGTTTCATTTATTCAATAATCGGGAATTTAGATAAAAAGACTTTCAAAAAAAGGAGATAATATGGAGAAATCTATCATCCCTAAAAATTGGAAATGGTATCAATTTAAGAAAAACGAGATTAATAGAATAAAACAGATTATCGAAAATGATAACTACTCCTTCAATAAAAAATGGCTAGATCAGGTAGGAAAAAATGGAACAAATTGTTTAAGAATAGAAATACTTGATAATGAGAAAAAAATTGTGAGTGGTTCCCTTATTTACAAGCAAAGTGTTGAGGAAGAACGAGATTATAAAATCTTTCATTTTTATGTAACGAATGATCAATTCATTACAGTCGATCTTGAGTTGTCTTCCCTTAAACATATCAATTATGAATTAATGCTTCGACAAATCGATAGGACTGAAAACGCGGTTGATGGATTTTTAATTTTTCTTGGAGAACTTATGAATGAATTGTTAGTTGAGATTGATGAGTTTGAGGAGGCACTTAAAACACTAATATGGGGTGTCTTTAAAAAGAATGATACTAGCATTCTCGATAAAATCTATAAGCGTAGGCATGAACTATTAGTTTGGAAAAATCTTTTAATTCCAATAAAGGAGTTAAAAATGGGGATAGAGGAAGTCTATCTTGATGAAGTAAGTAAGGGAAAAATCTTTACTTGTACGTGCAAACGAATTGAACGAGCTATGACACTGCTCAACGAATATGAATATGAAATTGATTCGATCATTAATTTAGAAGAAGTGATCTCCTCCCATCGTGGAAATGAAATTATGAAAACCTTAACCGTAATAACAACGGTCTTCACCCCAATAATGGCTTTAGGATCATTATGGGGAATGAATTTCAAGCATATGCCAGAACTGGAATGGAAGTTTGGCTATTTACTGTCATTAATTCTGATCGTTGTCTCAACGCTCGTACTTTATGGGTTTTTGAAAATTAAAGGCTGGACTGGTGACCTTTTAAAAGGTAAAAAGAATGGATCATTTTTCAAATGAATGGAGGCTTATTTATTAGAAGAGATTAAGAAAAATAATTTAAAGTGATCTTTGATTTTAAAACAAATTAATAGTTTCTTAATAAACATACCTTATAAGAATCTAAATTTATTTATGTATATGATCTTGTGGAATTTAGTTAATTTCTAAAACGGACTTTAGGAAATAATGACTCTTTTGTTTAGTTACATTTATAAAAGGGTAAAAACTTCGTAAAGCTACTAATAGTTTAAAAGGAGGAACTAATGATGGATATTAATTGGAAAAACAATTTTGTAGTAGGTGGATTGGCTGTTGCATTAACATTTGGTGGATTAACAGGGTGTGGTGATGGAATAGATCAGGATAACGGTGTTAGTGATGGACAACAAAAAGATGAGATAGATAACGATACACAGATGAAAGCCAAGAAGGACGCAGAAGAAGCAGAAAAGAAAGCACAGGAAACTGCCAAGAAAGCAGAAGAAAAATTAAAAGAAGCTCAGAAGGAAGTAGAGAACAAATTGGAAAATCACAGTATTGGTGATGGAGTAGATCAAGATAATGATCCTAGTGATGGAAAACAAAAGGATGAAGTAGATGACAAGAATAAAAATCCCGAAACGAACTAATAGAAGGAGTTTTACATAGTAATAAATAGGAATTTCTTAACCCTACTCTTGTCTACCAAAAAACTTTAATTGACTGAATGATAGTGAATGAATAATCCATAGCTTCTATTAGCTAGTAGTTCGTAATATGAACAATACTCTTCAAAACCTTTGCTTAATGGATATCTATTGAAAGAAAATTCTTTCTGTACATGATATAGCAAAAGCCAACATTATTTTCTTAATGTTGGCTTTTGCTATATTATCTTTATACGACTTTATTATTTTTCAAATAACTTTATTATTCCGTAACACTTAGCATACGGTATCAAAACCTAATCGTAATAAATCATAAAATGAGACTTCCATCAGTGGGGGTTTTCTTCATCCCCCACTGATGGTTAGTGAGACTTATAACGCTCAGGAACGCCACATCCTGTGGCTTCGCCTGACTTGAACGTCAATCGTTCGTCGGATCTTTACGGGCAGTTATCTCCCACTTATCTTCTTTGCTTCTCTCGAATCTTGAAGTCGGAGTTTTACTGCCCGTTAAGGTGGGATTAAAAATAATCTTAGTATATTTTTACTTTTTGTTCCATAAACGCTCTCTTTAATGAAAGAAGACAATTTCGGGTGAGAGTATAAATATTCCTAACAAATCCCCCTCTATCATTATCAAAACTAACCTATATAAGTGAAATTCTGGAATAATCGTTAATCTCCTTCTTCCATTTAACACTGTCTCATATTCAACTAAAGCACTCAGTTAGTCTCGCTTTATAGGTTGAGGTAATTTCAGGTGGTTCAAATTAAATCAAGAATATTCCACATTCACTAAGCCCATTTTTGCAGGTTTACACAAAGTTGTCGATAGGCGTCTGATTCTTGATTCATTCCCTTCTCCCGATAGATTTTAGCTAACCATTGTAGCGGTTTTGGATCGGTTGGTTTTAGTTCCATTTCCCAGTCAAAACATTCAATCGCTTTATCCATCTGCCTAAATTCATAATATAACTCACCAAGAGTTTGCATGTCGTCTAGTTCATCACTAATCGCTTGCATCGTATCAATTTTTCCAAACACCTGAAGATTACCATGAATTTCTTTAATTGGCTTGATCCAGTCTTTAATATAAGCTAAATCATGTGTTTTTAGTAATGAAATGACATATAGATTTAGAAGCTTTTCTGCATTTTTGGGGAATAGGACCATAACAGATTTCAATAGGGATATAAGCTTTTCTGGCTGCAATGAATTCGTTTTTGTATCAAGATGATCTAACATATCTCCGAAGGTATGGACTTGTTCGTCACTAAGTTTGAAGTCACGGTTATTCATCATATCTAAAACCCACTCCATTTTGTGGATTCTAATGTAATTCGTAAATAAATCTTGCTGTAAAGGAAGGAAGTCAGGTAATTGGCTGGCTAACTTTTCTAAAATGTACGCAGCTTCATTTTCATTTAAATGCTGTTCGAGAAGTTTTATTAGAGGTCTGTAGTAATCAGTTGAAGGGGTTACTGTTAATTTATCACTTAACAAAGCAATTAAATCGATCCATCGGGACTGCTTTTCTAAATGGGACACCAGTTTCTGAAAACATTGATCGTTTTCTTTTTGAGAATAGAGTGTTTTTTCAGCAAAGATTACATCTTTAGCAAATAACTCTTCAGACTTTTGGTTATAAAGAATCGCATACTTATGGAAACCTATGTCATTGGCGAGTGTTTTCACCAAACTATGCTTTGGTACAAAATCCATTAAAATACGGACAATTCGATATCCCAAAAACATTTGTCCATTACGACGATATTCATAATATTTCGATTTAATTTCATTAAACAATTGTTTTCTTGGAAAAAACGATTCAAAGAAGGTGAGAATGAATGCATTTTCTTGCGGAGTGTAAAGCGTCTCGAGTTTTTTTACTAATTGCTTAAAGCTAATAATGTGGCAAGGGTGATCGAAGGTAAGCAATAAATTGATAAACGGATGGGGAGCCATAAAAACCATACCTTTTTTAAAGGCGTGCTCAATGTATGATTGACGGCGCAGTTTTGTTGCCTTTACTGCGGTAAGGAAACGGTATTGATAAAAGAAAAGATAATAAACTTCATTACTTTCACTAAACGCCTCGATAATTTCCCCTTGTAGATAGAATGAAACTCTTTCCGCATGTAATCTAATTGGCTTTTTATGATCATATAGTACGAAATGGTCTTGATTCATATTCTATCCCTCCTGTCATATTTACAATATAACACAGTGAAGAAGGAAATTCCTACCTAACAAGTAACCACTTTTCCTTCTCATATAACATACTTCTGACAAGCAGTTACTTTTTTCTCTCGTAAAAAGGTAACAACCTGATACTACTGGGTGATGTAACATGCTTTTCTTATAACCAATATGTTAAAATTTTAAAAATGAAATCATAGGAAAGAGGTGTCAGTAAATGCAATTGCTTCGGTTTGAATCCTCATGGGATAAGACACTGTCCGATAAAGACCGGGTCATGATTCAGCAATTTTTTTTAGAAACAAATGTGGCAAACGATGAAAGTATTCAATTTATCCCTTTAAGGCAAGCATTAAATTATAAAGGTGACTTATTAGTAACAGTGTTAATACATAATTTCAGTAAACAAATCCATCTATTCCAAGACAAAACACTACACTATTTGGAAAACAATAAAATTGTGGCAGAACATATCTTTACCCTTCCATCGTTAATCATTGAGTCAAAAACAAGTATGCCATGGACGTTTATTTTTCCTACCCATAGCTTGATTGGTCATTTAACATTAGAAAATGCTCGATTAGAATTAGTAGACATCACCAAATAAACTATAGATCTTTTCTATATCTTTAAACACAAAAATACTCCTCCCCATAATCATCGCAAGATATAGGGAGGAGTAGAAGTAAAAAGATAGATTTTGTCATAAAAATGCTTATCTTAATGTCTATATAATAGTAAATTTTTCCAATAAAAAAATTATTTATTTCTTCTGTAGCTAGATTAGCAACTGGGCATTTCCCTACCTCGAAATATAGATCCCAATTACTCATCCTTTTTATGACTCATATCCTTTACTCTTTTTACACGGTTAGTAACCTTGCATCCTACCAATCATATAATTGTTCTTAAACAACCATACTTAATAGTAAAACGAATCCAAGTCCTAAAACTGAGATAAGTGTATCAAGTACTGTCCAAGTTGCGAATGTTTCTTTCATCGTTAATCCAAAAGACTCTTTAACGATCCAGAAACCGGTATCATTTACGTGTGAAGTAACGATACTACCAGCGCCAGTTGCTAGTACTAATAAAATTCTAAGTTAACACCTGTCCCCTCTACCAGTGAGATAACTAAACCAGCTGTTGTTAATGCTGCCACTGTCGCAGAACCTTGTGCAACTCTAATTACTGCTGCGATTAACCAAGCTAAAAGTAATGGTGATGGTGATATTTATACTCTTCTTGATATTCTTATTCCTTATCCCCTTCTAAACTCATCTCACCATCAGGCAATTATTCAAATGCCATCATTTCAAGGATACATCTACATCTGCTTTAAAAACCAGTTTCATAAATTTCCCTATTAAGGAAAGAATACATTTGAATACAGACAAGGGGACCTTGATGATGGATTTTTTTAAACGAACGCGAACTATACAATACAACTTACCAAGCAGGAATAAAAATGAATCATTCGATAAATTCCCTGAAATACCACTGAAACCAGAGTTGGATAAAAATATAGAACTACTAAAATCTGCCTACACTAATTGTCCGGATGTCATATTTCGTGAATTTATCATCGCCGGTCAGATAAATGCCACCCTTCTGTACATAGATGGACTTTCGAATATTGAAGAAATTGATCAACATGTTCTAAAAACACTCATACAGATTGAAAACTTTGAGCAAGATAAATCTTTTGAGAGTGTGAAAAGGAATTTAGCTGTTTCCGATGTGAAAGAAATTTCCTCCCTGTCTGAGGTGTTTAAACAGATTTCCAGTGGCAATCCTGTCATTCTTATCGATAAACAAATAAGTGGGATTTCTTTAGGCTTGCCAATGTGGGATAAACGGGGAATTGAGGAACCTGCAGCTGAATCGGTTATTCGCGGGCCGAGGGAAGGCTTTGTAGAAACAATTAGAGTAAATACCTCGTTATTACGAAGAAAGATTCGCCATCCCTCATTAAAAATGAAGCAAATGAACATCGGGCGTTATACAGATACGCAAGTAATCATTGCTTATATTGAAGGAATCGCAAACAACACGTTAATCAAAGAGGTTACCGATCGGTTAGAACGAATTGAAATCGACGGTATTTTAGAAAGTGGATATATTGAGGAAATGATTGAGGATCATCCATTTTCTCCTTTCCCACAAATCTTAACAACAGAACGGCCGGATGTTGCTGCTGCCTGTCTTTTAGAAGGGCGTATTGTTATTTTAATTGACGGGACCCCCTTCTCACTTATTGCTCCGTGTACGTTTGCTAGTTTATTACAAGCACCGGAAGATTACTATAATCGGTTTTTAATGAGCAGTTTCATTCGTTGGCTGCGTTATTTATTCTTCCTTATTGCCTTGCTTGCACCATCAGCTTATGTTGCGATCTTAACGTATCACCAAGAAATGATCCCTACGTCGCTTTTCTTAACGATTGCACAAAGTCGCGAACAAATCCCATTTCCAGCATTGATTGAGGCGTTTATAATGGAAATCACGTTTGAAGCACTACGTGAAGCAGGTATACGACTGCCAAAACAAGTCGGTGCTGCTGTTAGTATTGTTGGAGCACTTGTTATAGGACAAGCTGCAACCGCGGCAGGTCTTGTCTCTTCCCCGATGGTTATGGTGGTGGCAATCACTGGCATAGCCTCGTTCTTAATACCAAGATATGCTGCTGGAATAGCCATTCGCATGCTACGCTTTCCAATTATGATTTTATCGGGAATGTTAGGATTATTAGGCGTTATGCTCGGTATTATCGTGATTGTCGTCCATCTTTGTACTTTGCGTTCTTTCGGAGTTCCATATTTGGATTCTACTTCTCTGCTTAAGCTTCGAAATTTAAAAGATGTGCTAATTCGCGCTCCTTGGTGGGCAATGGATACGCGTCCCGAGTCTACTGAATTAGGCAACTTACATCGTCAACCCTATGGTCAGAAACCCAACCCTAGTAAAGGTGGAGAGTAAGGATGAATTGTTTTAAATGGATGAAAAAAAAATCCATTTCCTTCATTCTCCTTCTTTTCTTTACAATGGTTTTCCTTGCAGGTTGCTGGGATCGAACAGAGGTGAATGATATTGCCCTAATCATGGCGGCTGGAATTGATAAGAGTGACGATGAAAAAATTGAACTCTCCGTCCAAGTATTTATCCCGAAACCGTCAGAGAGTGGGCAACAAGAAGGAATGGCAAGCGGAAGCAACAGTGCCCAAACTTTTGTTAAGTCAGCTGTAGGAATTACACTGGCAGATGCCATGTCCAGGCTTCAAGAGAAACTTACGAGGCAAATTTTTTGGGGACAAAACGAAGTATTAATTATTGGTGAGGAATTAGCAAAGTTAGGGTTAAGTGATCATATTGATTTTTGGATGAGGCATTCAGGTCCTCGCGTCCGTGCAGACGTTTTTATTGCAGAAGGAATGGCAAAGGAAGTTTTACAGTCGATACCTGAGCTGGAGCGGGACTCTGCAAAACAACTTCACGAATTGGTAAAGACAAATATAGGAGTAAAAGTAACGGTGAAAGATTTGTCGCAAATGTTATCAGGGGAGTCTGGTGCAGCGGTTCTTCCTTCGGTTGAAAAAATGCCATCTGAAAATTCAGATGTTCAAAACGGACAGGAAGTTCCATTTATAAAAGGCGCAGCCGTATTTAAAGGTGACAAGATGGTCGGGAAGTTAAATGATAACGTAACGAGAGGGATCCTTTGGCCAAGAAATGAAATAAAATCAGGTGTTATTACGACTTCTTTAGAAAATGAAAAGGGCTATGTGTCTTTAAATTTGTTAAGAAGCCAAAATCAATTGATCCCTCATATTACGAACGGAAAATGGAGCATCGTTGTTAAGACCAATGCCGATTTAGAAATTATTCAAAATACAACAAATCTTAATTCATTAAATCCAAAATTTTCAAAAGAAGTAAAACACAAAGTTGTTCAAGACATTGAGGAAAGGGAGAAATTAGCTTTATCGGAAGCTCAGAAAAATTTGAATGCGGACATTTTCGGCTTTGCAGAATCATTTCAACGGGAATATCCGGAGATATGGAAAAGGGAAAAAGGTGAATGGAACGAAATATTCCAAAATGTAGACGTTTCATTTGAAACAACAGTAAATATTAAAAGAACAGGCTTAGTCTCAGAGGAAGCAAGTAAACGAGGTGAAGAAAAATAAAGTGGGGAGCTATATTTGGGATCACGTCTCTATTGATGCTTATCATTTTTTATGAATGGCCGAAATTAAAGAAAGATCTACGGAAAGTAAAAGTTGTCTTTTTTACGCTAATTACGATTGGATGGTTGCTTGCTATACTACTCGTTTTATTCCCTACTCTACCGGGACCTAGTCAATTAATTGACAATATCTACTCACCTCTAGGTAGATTATTGGGAAATTGATAAATAGCTTCATTATCCCTTTAAGAAAAGCGCAAGCGCCTTGTTCAGCCTCGGGCAAATAAGACGCTAAGGAATAGAAGGTGTTCTTTGCCTTCAATTCCTTAGCGGCTGTAGACCCAAGAGGCAGTCAAGAACGCGACGTCTTGTCGCATTGACTGCACTTGCACGTCCTGTGCTTCGGGGCGCTTGCGCTGGACACCAAAACTACGATCAAAAAACTTATACTTTCTTATCTTTTAAGAAAAGGAATGAACCATAATGATTGAAAAAGGGAAGATATCCCCCTTCGAAATGGCACTAATTATGTATGCGACCGTTGTTGCAACGGCTATTCTTTACATTCCATTTATAACCGCACAATATGCGAAGCGTGATTTGTGGCTATCACCCATTTGGGCTTCGTTAAGTGGATTTTTGATCGTTTTTATCATGATTAAGCTTTATAAACTTTACCCAAAGAAAACGCTTATTGAATATAGTGAACTCATCGTTGGTCGAGCATTTGGAAAAATCATCGGATTCATCTACTTGTTCTTTCTTCTACACGATACTGCAATCGCTTTTAGGGAATACGGAGAATTCGTTGAAAGTGCCTTTTTGCATAAAACCCCGATGGTCATTGTTACTGGAAGTATTGCCCTCACTTGTGCTTTTGCAGTTCATGGGGGCTTAGAAGTTATCGGAAGATGTTCCTTGATTTTCTTACCAATTGTTGTGGTTCTTTACATCATGATCTATTTACTCCTTATTCCCGATTTGAACATAAAAAATATTTTTCCAATCATGGAGTACGGTTGGCTCCCTTCTGTTAAAGGCTCTCTTGCACCACATGCTTGGTTAAGTCAATTTTCATTGATGACTTTTCTGCTTCCTTTTTTAACAAACGAAAAAAAGGGAATGAAATGGGGTATGTTATCTGTAGTTGCGAGCGTAGTAACCATGGTATTTATTAATCTTGGAAATCTTTTTTTATTCGGAGGAATTATTACAAGCATTCAATTTCCTGTGTTTGAAGCGGCTAGATATATTAGCATCGGAACATTTTTTGAACATGTTGAATCCATTGTCATAGCTGTTTGGGTTCTTGGTGGCTTTGTACAGCTTTCTGCATTTTTTTATATGCTCGTCCTCGGCACTTCACAATGGCTGAAACTGCCTAGCTATAAGCCGATTATCTTACCATTTTGTTTTTTAATTATCCTGTTCTCAATTTGGTCCACACCGTCATTACAGGAGATGATTAAAAGTATGGGTACAACAACCCCTTTTTACTTTTTTACCGTTCAACTCCTCATTCCTTTCTTACTCTTATGTATTGCTCTATTCAGGAAAAAGATAGGTGTATCACAGCGGTAAAAGCGTTGCGTTTATGTAGATACATAGCTCCGTTTTGTAGAGAAATGCTAAAATTACATTAGTGATCATATGCACATTGGCAAGAAATTCATCAAACAGTACATAAAATCTTTGTCAAAGGCGAAAGACCCCTTTTGCATGAACGTACTAGGGGTCAAGAGCATCTACAAGATACCGCGACAATGACTAATCCCCCAAGTGAATCGCCTTTACTACTCACATTCACCGAAAATTCTCTTATAAGGTGCTGTATCCTTTACGTTAACTATCATTATCATGAAAGACTTTTTTACTTTACTTCACATCTAATGTTTTACTTTTATGCTTTTCTTCTACTTGTCTTAACGTATTCCAAATCGTGAATAAAGAGTACCCCAGCATCAACACACCCGGTATGATCATAAATAAAATACTTCCATTTGGAGATTGAGCAAAATGAAGGAAGTAACCAACATACGGAATCGTAAATCCATTGTATTCTGCTACGATATTTTCTGCTAATACAGGATTTGAATCTGGTGCATGATTATTATCCCCTTTGGTCGTATAGTGAACACCACTATCTGTTGAGATAACGTCTGAAATTCGGTGAGTAACTAATCGATTTTCTTCTGTAAAAGTAATCACATCACCCGTTTGAAAGGTAGCCTTCTCCTCTTCACCTATTGATTTTACAGCAATTATTGAACCTGTTTGAATACTAGTGTCATCTCACTTGTACAGAACATTAGTTCTTATTATATCATAGCAAGGAAAGTCTTGGCTATCGCCAACCGACATTCATCTCCCACTTATTTCGGGCTTCGCTCTGCACAAAATTGAAGTGGGAGTCTTCTGTCGGAAAATGATAAAAAGTTCTTGTTTTTCTGGTCCAGCTTTTATTATTGTTTTATTACCTTTTTCCAATTGTCTCCATATCCCTTCAAATAAGTTCTACTGTTAATGATAAACGAAAAAAAGACGTTCATTAAGTAATATTATCTTAATGAACGTCTTTTCTCTTCGAGTATTCACTTCCATGCGATTGTCGATAAAGTGAGACTTCCATCAGTGGGGGTTTTCTTCATCCCCCACTGATGGTTAACGAAACTTATCACGCTCAAAACGCCACATCCTGTGGCTTCGCCTGACTTGGACGTCCTGTCCTTCGTCGGACCTTTACGGGCAGTTATCTCCCACTTATCTTCTTTGCTTTTCTCGAATCTTGAAGTGGGAGTTTTACTGCCCGTTAAGGTGGGATAAAAGTGGAAATCTCATTACTATTGTTTTATTAAAGCCAGATTTATATCTTTTTAACAAATTCAGATTTTAATTTCATAGCCCCAAAACCATCAATTTTACAATCAATATCATGATCACCATCAACCAAACGGATATTTTTAACTTTTGTACCTATTTTTATAACCGATGAACTACCTTTTACTTTTAGGTCTTTGATTACAGTTACAGTATCACCATCAGTTAAGACAGCACCGTTTGAATCTTTAATAACCTTTTCATTTTCACTAGTTTCAGTCTCTAATTCTGTCGTCCACTCATAGCCACATTCTGGACATACAAAAAGACTTCCATCCTCGTAAGTGTATTCTGAATTACATTTTGGGCAATTAGGTAAATTCGACATACTTTCTCCTCCATTCATACTATTCATTCTAATTGATTAAAAAATATTCTCAAGTTCCTTTTCAACTTCACACTGATAATAATTTCCAACTTAAAATATCAATTGTGGAATGCTCCTAGATTACGGACTTCAAATTTTTGAAAAATACCATTCTTTGTTTTTGGGGAATTTTATGTAACAACGAGATGCCTTTTCGAAGCTAGATCTCATCTCCGCTATAATTGAATTTAACATTTGTTTACTCTAATGTTCGTAACTAATTATCAGTTGCTTCTTCTTTTTCACAATGTCTGCCAATCTCCAATAATCTCTAGCAGTTAGCTTATTCTCTTACACACCTTTACTTTTAGTATTACTTAAAAGACAAAATAAAAACCTAATCCCAGTTGGATTAGGTTTTTTACGTACATTAGAAAATTCAACCTCTGATCAACAGTTTCAAAAAACTGTGCAAAGTATGTAAATGATGAGCCATGAAGGACTCGAACCTTCGACCCTCTGATTAAAAGTCAGATGCTCTACCAACTGAGCTAATGGCTCATATTATAATGAGTATTACTATAATGAAGTAAGTGGTGCCGGCGA
>NZ_JAIQUM010000085.1 GCF_020075705.1 Metabacillus rhizolycopersici
GATATCCAAGCTCTCCTTCTTGATATTCTCGAACTACCATAATCTTAAATTCATCACTATATTTAGTCATAAATAAACACCCCAAAGGTTAGATTTTCAACTCTAACTTTTGGGGTGCATCACATTCTTATGCTTGAACTAAGGGTTTTTACTTGTCTTCAAATTCGTTAATTGAAGCTAAAATTCCTTCGAAGAAAAAGGTAAAAAGAATTTCACCCCACGCTTATTAAAAGGTAAAGCCTTCATATCGGCAACTAAATGACTAATATAGCCAATGAAACATGTAAGAAAGACCCCTTCTATTTCAAGAGACGCTTCTAAATAATGAGCAATGAAGGCAAAGTAGGCAATCCCTAAGAGTGAATGAGTATAGCTTCGATGTGAAACAAAAGAAGCAATGATGATATAGATACCGAGCAGAAGTAGCCAGATTTCTTGTAAGGAAAATCCACCTGCAAGCACTCCTAAACCAGTAATTGTCAGCATATGCCTCTGCTTAATGTAAGAAGCAATCACGATGATGGCGACCCCGGCGCAAATCCCCAGCCATCTCTCTGTTCCCGTTTCTTCCACTAGTATGTAGACAATCATCATGAAACCAATTAATTGTGCAACCGATCGGATTAACGTATGCGAAAGTGTAATTTTGTTGCTTAATTTCCCATCAATATCGATGTCAGGCAATAGTCCAGCTAATCCTCCCATTCCTACAAGTAACAATGTTGTAGTTGGATCAGCTTGAACTGACTGGGCAACGACAAACCCGGCCCCAGCACCAATGGTTGCATGTGCAGTTCCATTCAATTTTCCCACCTATTTCTATGTAAAGTTTACATTCAAGATTCTAGTATACATCAAATTTTGCGGGACTAAGGTAGTGTTTTTCCAAAAACACTTGTAAAATGGACAATAGTTTCATGATTACCAAACGATTCTTTCTGAAATTCCCCAATCAATCTTACACGAGAACAAAAGCGCTGGAGCTGAACAATTCTCGAAGCCTAAACTTATAAATTCTGATATGATAAAAAATCATCATTTTATCGATAGGAAGTGAGGAACGACACATGCTTTCCTTTACAGAAAGAACAATCACTATTATCAAAAACATCCCACCAGGAAAAGTCATGACATATGGGCAAATTGCAAAGTATGCAGGAAGTCCGCGGGGCGCAAGACAGGTAGTACGAATCCTTCACTCCATGAGTGCAAAATATCATCTTCCTTGGCACAGGGTCATAAATTCAAAAGGAGAAATTAGTTTTAAGGATGATGACGCATTTTCGGCACAAAAGCAATTCCTTGAGGATGAAGGCATTGTTTTTACCAAAAAACATGTCATTGACCTAAAAGCCTATCAATATCATCCAATTGAACTGGATGAAGACATATTTTAATCTCCTTAAGGTCATGTATGAAGGATTCAATACTACTTAAAAAAACCTTAGTCCAACCTACCGGACTAAGGGCTTTTTGAGTACAACGAAACTATTTGGAAAGCAAAACTTATCAGGCTCTTTTGGGCAGCTATCCCCCATCTTTGCTTCTTTGTGATTCACTAAAAGCTCTAAGGTGGGGGTATTACTGTCTGTTAAAGCGGGATAAATTATTCGTCTTTATTATCTCTGTCACCAATATCTTGTGGATCTTCAATAGCATCCTCTGGGTCTGGATCTGCATCATTTTCATCATCATCCATAATCGTATCATTTTCGTCTACACCAGGTACATTGTCTCCATTTTCTATTACATCATCATCTGGTGGTGCTGGATCAGGATCAGCATTACAACCTACCGATATCATTGCAGCTAATAAAATACTTGTTATCATGAGAAACCATTTTTTATTCATGGTCATTCCCCTTTCAAATTAATATGTAAATCTTAGCTTAACATTCCCTATATAAATGATATTATGCATTTTATGAGGGTAAAAATAAGAAACCCCTAACTAATGTCAGAAGGGATTAAAAAGAAAATAATTTTTTATGAAAAAACAGAGATAGTCTACCTACTATTTTTCTCCCACTCAGTGAATAATCCAGTCCCATTGCATAAATGACAATCAACGGTATTTCCAACATATGGACTAGTTATGACAGCAAATCCTTTCCCACGGCATATTGGACACTTTCCCTGTTCTCTCATTTTATCTAGATGTTTTTGTTTCTTAGCATGATACCAGTCAGTTAAAAACTTAAATAATTTCACCCGAATCACACTCCATCCTATAGATTAATACAATATATTCAGTTGTTAAGGACAAGGTGAAAAATAAACATCAAATTTCTATATTTATTTTCCCTTCACTTTTACACGCCCGATTTCTACAAGTTTTTCCACACCTAGCGCTTCTTCTTTTTGTTGGACTTGAGAGTTTTGTTTATTAGATGGATTGCGAAAATAGCCCATACAGTAATTTAATCCATTTATCCCCAGTTGAATATCCGATTACCATCTACTTTTGTATACAAAAACAGAAAACTGTTGATTAAATGTGGATAAATTGTGAACATCACTTCAAAAAACATTCGACAAATATATATTTTTTTTTGTAAATTCCTACACTTTCAACTAATAAAAGGATAAAGAAATGTTGTATTTATCATAATTTTGTCGAGGCTAATCTAAAATAGGCGTAATATTTTGATTATTTTATTGTATGAAGTTTGTTAACATAAAACCTGTTGATTCATATTGAAAGAGACAACTAGAGGAGGAGCCCAATGGAAGAATTAGTTCTTGCAGTAAGTCATGAAGAGGATAATAATCCAAGTTCAATTAATGATGAAGAGTTAGAATATTTTTATAAGCTCTGGGAAGAGGATCGCTTATAAAAATATTTTAAATGATTCATTCACCAGTAAGAATGCCCGTCTGTTGGTTAGTTGTACATTAACCAAGTTTATCCCCTACTTATCACTATCTCGATACCCTATAGGCGTGTAGTCGGGGTATTGCTTCTCGTTAAATTATGCTAAAAAATAACAATTGAATTTCAGGAGGAACTATGTCGAAAAAACAATGTATTGCTTTGCTTTTGGCTGGAGGAAGAGGAAGCAGATTAAAAAGCCTAACAGAAAATTTAGCTAAACCTGCCGTGCCATTCGGAGGAAAATATCGCATTATTGATTTTACATTAAGTAATTGTAAAAATTCTGGCATTGATACAGTTGGAGTTTTAACACAGTACCATCCTCATGTTTTGCAAAATTACATTGGAGATGGAAGGGAATGGGACTTAAACAGAAGAGACGGAGGTTTAAGTATTCTTCCGCCATATCAATGTGAAAATGGTGAACGGTGGTATGAAGGGACTGCACATGCAATTTATCAAAATAGGCACGTAATCGATCAATATGATCCAGAAAATATCCTAGTTATTTCTGGAGATCATATTTATAAAATGGATTACAATAAAATGCTTCAACAGCATATTCATACATCAGCAGATGCTACAATTTCTGTAAAAGAAGTTCCATGGAATGAAGCAAGCAGATTCGGTATCATGAAAACAAATGAAAATACCGGACAAATTGTAGATTTTGAAGAGAAACCAAAAAACCCTTCTTCAAACTTGGCATCGATGGGGATTTATATATTTAATTGGAAAAAACTAAAGAGGTATTTGGAACAAGAAGAAAAGAACCAATTCTCATCTAAGGATTTCGGTAAGGACATCATTCCCGCTATGCTCCATGACAATAACAAACTAATTGCCTATGAATTTAATGGGTATTGGAAAGATGTTGGAACGATTGATAGCTTTTGGGAAGCAAATATGGATTTACTAAATAAGGAATCGAATATTTTCTTAAATAATAAAGAATGGAAAGTTTATACGGTTGAACAAACATATCCTCCTCAATATATCGACAATCATGCCAAAGTAAAGAAAGTCCTTATCAGTGAAGGATGCGAAATTTATGGAACCGTTGAAAACTCGGTTCTTTCCAGCGGTGTAAAAATCGGGGAAGGAGCAATCATAAAGGATTCCGTTATTTTACCAAATGCAGTGATCGGTAAAAACGTCCGAATTGAAAAAGCAGTGGTTGGTCCCGGAGTCGTAATAGAAGATGATTTGGCCGTCGTTTCAAAGGGATCCTCTAAAGACATTACCTTAATCGGTAAGTCTATCCTCAAACAAGACGATAAGATTGTTTTAAATCATGTTATTTAAAGAACAAAAGTGCAAGCGCCTCGATCAGCCTCGGGCAAATAAGACGATCAGGAATAGAAGGTGTTTTTTACCTTCAATTCCTGATTGGCTGTAGACCCAAATGGGGCCGGACGCTTACGCTGGATGTCGGGCGCTTATTCACAGTTCAAGAATTTTATAGTACGCTATAACATTAAAAAGGTAGGGCAAAGATCAAACTTTGCCCTACCTTTTTCCCTTTCGCATCAAGAAGTACTCAATGTTCCTGGTGTTTATTTCACGTTACTTTACGACCCATTCATTTCACTGTTGTTGTTTTTATATTAGTTATTAATTCTGATGTAGCTTCATCTAATTCCCTTAAATAATTATCTATATTACTACGATTTCCACTATTTACAGCACGAATAACTTCTCTTGAGAGCACATGTATCTTTTTATGTGATTCATACAAATTTACGACCATATCATCAGATGGATTAGACTGTTTTGCATTTTTTAAATATTTCCCTAAAGTACAAGTAGTATGATCTGGTACATCATTTTCATCAAGTTTTACAAAACCACAAACCGCATTATAAGCTTTCCATTTCCATAATAAATGTTCGGCAGCAACTGGAATTAACATTTGATTTCCTTTAAAATCTTTATAATAAGGCAGAGCTGTGTTTCTAAGGTTCTCAAGTTTCGTACTTATCGTATAAATACTTTGACCTGTTCTCATACAAACTTCACTTAACATTTGTGTTTGATAATTGATTTCACTTATCCTTGCAGTTACTTCTTGAGTTGTTGCAGATTGTTGTTCTACATTAGCTGATATGCTTTCAAAGACCGAGCTAATACCTTCTAAAGACCCTTCCATCTTATCCATTGATACTACTGCTTGATTAATGTGTTCTTTACCTTTAGTAAACACTTGAACGGCTGCAATCATAGCATGTTCTGAATCTCCAATTTCTTCTCTTAACTTTTTAACCATATCCTTTATATAATTCGCTGAATCCTTTGTATTCTCTGCTAATTTTTTAATTTCCTTCGCAACTACAGCGAAACCTCGGCCTGCTTCCCCTGATCTTGCTGCTTCTATACTAGCGTTTAATGCTAACAGATTCGTTTGTGCTGCAACTTCGTTAATAATATTTACTACCGAATCAATTTCTTTTGTACCTTCAACAACATAATGCATTTTATCTTGAACATTATTAATCTCTTCAAATGATTTATTAATAAATTGAAAAGACTTATTAATCGTCTCAAGTGAATTTGTAGATATTGAAAGAGCATCATTCGTAGTCGTTAAGGAAGTTTGAGAAAAGTTAGCTATTTCTTCAATGGCATGACTCATCTCTTCGCTACTAGCTGCTATTTCTTCTACTGATTCTTTTTGAATCGATATCTTATCTACCATATCTTTTACATAATCCATTTGAGTGACAAATTCGATAATCTCACTATTTAGCAAAAATTGTTCTCTCACTTGGGAATTTTTCAATTCAAGAATCTTATTAATCATTTCCTCTACTTCATTATTCCCTTGTAAATACACATCACCAGATAACCCGTAGTTTGCATTTATTTCATAAATTTTTTCTAACTGATTAACTAAATTCCTTGTGAACACTTCTTCCTGCTTTAGATCTTTATTTTTGTTAAAATTAAACATAATTTCCTCCACTATAGTGTAATCGATTTCATAAATACCAAGAAATGAAACCGGATACAAATAAACTCAAATACTGAAATTGTGAGTGAATAAATAATTTGTTAGTAGAATATCACCCGACATTAGTTCAGTCAATATCATTCTTGAAAGCATTGTAAACTGCTGACAATCCATTCATCCCCGTCGTTATTTGTTAAATTAAGAATAATCCTATCTATTTATTAAACAATCTGAAGATATATGTAGATTAATTTTTTGTTGTTTTTGGCAGGAAATCTCCAACCTTTCCTAAAACTAATAAAGAGGACAAAAAGCAGTTTATTAAATTAGAGGAAAGGTGGTCGTTGTTTATGAGAGACGATATGACCTTACAAAAAATCGCAGAAGGGATTCCCAAATCATTACTAAATGCCTCTGATAAAGACTTAGAAGGATTCCAAAGAATCATTGAAGAAACGATTAAATTAAGGGAAGGACATAGAAATTTACAGCAAATGATCAAAAGCTTTTCTACATCGGGAATTCAGCGTACTTAATAGTTGAAACGGATTAAAAGTTCGAGAGCTTTCTAGATAAAATCACTATCCTTAGTGAATGAATCTACACAAGCTCTTTTTCATGCCTTCTTCTAGAACAGGTCATTAAAAAATGACTTACCCAAAGGCAAGTCGAATCATTTTAAAAGATAAGTGAGACTTCCATCGTTTTCGAGTTTCTTTATCCCCACTTAGACTTCCTCGATTAGGGGGTTTTACTACCCGTTATTCTGCGATAAATAGCAAAATCAAACTGCTACTTCGAGACATTACCACCACGTCCATTTATCCCAGCTATTTTCTTTCTCATCATTCCATGCATAATTGTCTTTGTGGTTATTATACTTATCTTTGTCTTTATCCTCACCACAGTACCAATCTCTCCAAATATCAATTGATTCTTGACAAGAGTTACCTTTTTTATAGCATCCATCCCAATACTTATCCCACTCTTTATCCTTATCCCACTTATTATTGAATTCATATTGAATCACTTGATGATGAACATCTCTTGGCTCGACTCGTCATCAATGTTTTGGTTATCGCAATTTTTTATTATTTTAGTTGGTTCTATAGTTATTGTAAGTTGTTTTTTTCAAAAATATAAAAGCGACTTCAAGTAGTCGAATTTACCTAACTTTTCAAATAAAGCTTAAAATTATTTGAATTCCATACTTGTACCTTACGAAACGATAGCTGCTTTCATAAAATGAAGTATCACATAATAAAGGTGGTGAACTTTATGGGTGGTCACAATTTTGGTAGCAGTTTCGCTTTAATCGTTGTTTTATTTATCCTTTTAATCATTGTTGGTTCAGCATTTGTTTACTAAGATTTCGAGCATAATTCCCCTCTTCATCCCCTAATACCCATCACACCTTATTCTGTCTATAGAAAGGGCGAATCTCCTCGCTCTTTCTTTTTATTTATTCCAGTTAGCAAATGCCATGTTTTATAGTTTACTAAACGACAGAAAGACGTCCATCCCTCTAGTTGAAGAAGGGGATGAACGTCTTTTTTGACTTCATTTAGTTAGATCCAGTATTAGCTAATACTGATTCCTTTTGGCTTTTCTCAGACTTTGATTTTTGATTCTTAGCTTGTTTTAATTTTGCTAATCCTATCACAGCTACGATGACTAAAATCTCAAATCCATATTTTACAAATCCATTAGCGAAAATTCCACTTAAGAAACCTTCCCCAACGATCATTTTTGATGCTGTCCAAGCTAAGATCGCAGCACCAATTGTAATAATAATTGGGTAACGGTCGATCCATTTTAAGATAATTGTACTCCCCCACATAACCACTGGAACAGAGATTAATAATCCAAGTACGACAAGTGTCATGTTACCATGTGAAGCACCTGCAACTGCTAATACGTTATCTAGACCCATTAATGTGTCAGCAATAAGAACAGTACGAAGTGCTGCCCAAAAGTTAGCTCCAGCTTTCACATCACCATGATCACCGTCATCAACAAGCAATTTGTACGCAATGATGATTAATAAAAGACCTCCGACTAAATGCAAACCAGGAATTTCCAATAACCAAACAACTGCTAGTGTTGCTACAACTCGAATCGCAATAGCACCAACTGAACCCCATAAAATTACTTTCTTCTGCTGTTGTTTCGGCAGGTTTCTTGCTGCAAGCCCAATCAGGATGGCATTATCTCCAGCTAAAACTAAATCAATCATTATTATCGCTAAAAGTGCAGTTAAAAATTCCATTTCCATTTGTATACCCCCTATAAAAATTATATTTTACTATTTTCAAATAGTTATAAATTCAAAAATAGTTATTTCAACAAAAATAAAGAGACCTTTGCCATAGTGGCAAAGGTCTCGCTAAGCACAAAATGTGCCAACAAAGCCGATGAACTAAGTTCATGTAATGACGACTTTGTTTCAGGATTATCCTGACGCTACTCCCCTTTACGGTGGAAGTTAACTTTATTTCGTTCTTTTGATATTGTTTATTATACTGCAACATATAGGCATATGTCTATACTTTTTGTTAATCAATCTTACAAAAAGTGGGTGATTCATTCTAAATTACCACAAGGACTTTCCTTAGATAAGTACTTTTATTCTATATATTTAAGCCAATGGCAACTGAAGAGATATCATTGTCTGCTCTCCAGAACTTTCCTTTAAAGACATATCCCCACCTTGCGCCTTTGCTAAAAGCAAACTAAATGATAGTCCTAGACCAAGACCTCTTTCAACATGCTTTTTATTTTCACCACGATAAAATCGTTCAAAAATAAATGGCTGATTTTGTTTAGGAATACCATACCCATTATCGATTACATCCAAAGAAATAAATGAACCCTCTCGATAAAGCTCTACAGAAATTCTTCCCATTTCCCTTCCCTTTACTGCATGAAGACTATTGTTTAATAAGTTCACTAAAATTTGTTGTAGCCTGACATGGTCACCTAGTGCTATAAGCTTTTCTTCATGAGTAGTAAACGTAAGTTTTATCTGTTCCAATTGAGCTTGATGAACAATTTCCCATTGATAAACGATTTCTTTCACTACACGGCATATATCGATTTCTTCTATATTTACTTTAATGGAACCCGCACTAAAGCTATTGAAATCTAATAAATCCTCTACCATACTTTGTAGCCTTTTCGCTTCCCTTAATGACATTTGCAAAAACTCTTTTTTACGATCCACTGAAACAACATCATCATTTACTGCTTGAATTAGTGCACTAACAGAAGTAATTGGTGTTTTTAATTCATGTGTCACACCTGCTAATAATTCAGTCCTTAACGATTCAAGCTGCTGAAGGCGATGGGCCATTTCATTAAAAGAGACAACAAGTTGATGCAATTCTTTTTCTTGAACATCCTCATTCAACTCAATATCATAATTCCCTCTCATTAGCTCTCCTGCTGCTTCTGCCACTTGTTCAACAGGTTTAGCTAATTTCCTCGATAACGAATAAATGACAAACCATCCCAAAAGAGCTAGCCCGAAAAGAAGTAATGCTAGTAACTCATACTCTTCCTTATTTATATTTGTTAAATTTGGAATCGGTTGAATGATAAACACTGCCCCAATGGTCTCTTCTTCATAAACAATTGGGGAAATAACAGCATAAGCCGTACGATCATGATTTGAGGAAATTTTCTCTACCGTGATCTCCTCTGGTATTTCCATTAACTCAATTAGCTTCCTATTTTGCCCCTCATTTCCTAGACCTGGGCCCCTTGGACCTGGTGACAGCAGATTGCCCTCTTTCGTTTTGATATAGAAATGTAACGGCTCCCTATTGTTTAGGAATCTCTCCCGTTCTTCTAGAATAAATGGAAGTTGTGGACTTACGACAATACCTCCATTCTCATCAACAGATCGATCTGAAAGTTCTTGCGCAACTAATTTTGTTAATGCTAACTTGCTTTCAATCGTAGTGTGTCTTATCCAAAATATTGATACGATCGCGATTAGAATAAGTCCAATAACTAAAGTAAGTAAATACCTTCTTGTCCAATAATAGAGTAGTGGGGTTTTAGCCTTTTTTCTATTTAACATAGAATTGGTAACCCAAGCCACGAAGTGTTTTAATCTCTCCATCCGCCTTATCCCACCCACTTAATAATTTACGAATTCGCTTAATTGCAAGATCAACAGCACGATCACTTCCTTCATAATCATACCCCCACACATTTTCGATTAACTGTTCTCTTGTGAATGTATGGTTGGGGTTTTCTGCCAAAAAAAGAAACAATGAAAGATCTCTCGGAGTAAATTGTATTTCTACTCCATTTAAAAAAACCTGATGAGCACGCAAATTGATTTTCAATGTGCCATATAGTTTTACTTGTTCTGCTTCTTCTAGTTGCGGTGATCTTCTTAAAACGGCACTCACTCTGGCCAGTACTTCCTCGGCAACAAATGGCTTTGTGATGTAATCATCTGCTCCTCCATCGAACCCTTGTAATTTTTGATTCATATCTGATAATGCAGTGATCATGATAACCGGACAGGAGCTTTTTTCGCGAATTTTTTCTAATACTCGAAAGCCATCGAGTTGTGGCATCATAACATCTAATAATATAAGGGCTGGCTTCACTTCTTCAGCTTTTTGTAAAGCCTCAATGCCATTGTAGGCGTAGTGAACAGCATATCCCTCTTTTTCTAGGTATGCACCTAACACCATTGAAATCGCGATTTCATCTTCGACAACTAAAATTGTTTTCATAGCATTTTTCCCTTTTTTCTTTTGATTATAACGTAACTTTATACAAAACGAATATGAACTATTCATGCAAACATTTGAACTGAAGGAAAACATGGAGTTAACCTACAAGACTCATTCCAATGAGGGGTGGCACAAGCTTGCTTTACATTAAGTTTTTGAAGCACACACTAGTCTTTTTACAAGCTATTTTAAATTTAGGTAGTTAGCGGGTTCCGTCCCATTTCCTTTATAGAAAAAAGGAGTATGACCATCTAAATTTGTCATCCTCCTCTAAATGTAACTCTTTATTGTCTTAATGCTTCTAACGGACTTAAGTTTGCTGCTTTGTTGGCTGGGAAAATTCCAAAGGCAACTCCAATGATGATGGAGAAACTTACTGCAACACCTACCGCCAGCCAAGATATTGATACAGCCATGTCTAATATGGAAGAAAGCACCTCTGCACTTCCAATTCCGATCAGGACACCGAGTAATCCACCAAGACCACTTAATACTATTGCTTCTATTAAAAATTGCGTTAGTATATCTTTCTTTTTCGCACCAATTGCTTTACGAATTCCGATTTCTCTCGTTCTTTCTGTTACAGATACTAACATAATATTCATAATTCCAATCCCACCGACAATGAGAGAAATACTAGCAATACCTGCAAGCAAGAGTGTCATTGTGTCTGTTACGGATGATAATGCATCTGAAATATCTGATTGATTACGAACATTGTAGCTCGTTTCATCTCCACTAAATTGGTTGTATAAGAAACGTTCCATTTTTGCCATCCCAATTTCAACTGTATCTTCAGAGGCCATTTTAACATCAACTGAATTAATAACTGTTTGACCTAAGAAGCGTTGTGCTGTTGTAAAAGGTATAAGAACCATATCGTCTACAGAACCTTGTAGCTCTTCACCTTGTTCTGCAAGAACACCGACTACTTTAAACGTCGATCCATCTAACTTAACTTCATTCCCAACAGGGCTCGTAAAGCCAAATAACTCTGTAGCTACGTTTGAACCTAATAATACGATTTTATTGCGGTTTTCCTGGTCTATATCTAAAATAAAACGACCAGAGCTAACTGTTGTATCCTTGACATTTTGATAAGTTGGTGTTACCCCACTAATAGAGACACTATCCATGCTTGTTGTTCCATTTTTCACTGTACCACTTCCTGAAACAGTTGGCGACACAGCTTCTACTTCTGAGTATTCCTCAAATGCCATCACTTCATCATAATCAACGACTTCTTCGCTACTTGAATTCCCTTGAATATTGACGGACACCATTGTCGTTCCTAATGATGATACATCTTCGGAAACGGATTGTGAGGCTCCCTGACCTAGCGAGACCAGGGCGATAACTGCTGAAACCCCGATGATAATACCTAACATCGTTAAAAAAGCTCTTAGTTTATTTATCACGATATTTTTAATTGCAATTTTAATGGCTTGACCTAGCTTCAATGGACCACCACCTCCCTTGTTTCTGAAATTTTGCCATCTTGAATTCGAATGACACGCTTCGCTTGTTTGGCAACTTCTAAATCATGTGTAATTAAGATGATCGTATGACCTTGGCTATTTAATTCTTTTATCAAATTCATGACCTCAATGCCCGTTTTACTATCTAATGCCCCTGTTGGTTCATCAGCAAGTAGAATCGGCGGATTCCCAGCAAGCGCGCGGGCAATCGCCACACGCTGCTGCTGTCCTCCAGATAATTCGGTTGGTCGATGGCCAGCACGTTCAGTCAAACCAACCTTTTCCAATGCACCCATCGCAATTTCTTTTCTACTATTACTATTTAAACCTCGATAAATGAGAGGAAGTTCTACATTTTCATATGCAGACTGTTTCTGCAATAGATTAAATGATTGAAAAATAAACCCGATTTTCTGATTACGCACATCTGCTAATTGCCTTTGCTTTAGTGAAAATACATCTTGCCCATCAAGGTAATATTCACCATCGTCTGGGACATCAAGGCAGCCAATCATATTCATAAGAGTTGATTTTCCAGAACCTGATGGACCAATAATCGCGATGAAATCTCCTTTGTTTACAGAAAAACTGACATCATCTAACGCTTTTACGATTTCTCCTCCAAGCGTATAATATTTGCTTACATTTCGAATCTCGACAATGCGCTGTTCTTCAATCATTGACCCATGCCTCCTCGATTTCCACCTTGTCCCGTACCACCTTGAGGCATTTGTCCTCTGTCTGGCATCTCTCCACCCGGGAATCCTCCTTGCATCATTTCTCTCATATCACTCTCAGAATCATCACTTGATTGAAGTGTAGGTAATATGACAACTTCTCCCTCATTTAGACCACTAACAATTTCAGCTACTTCTTCATTTTGTAGACCAACTTCTACTGTTTTTCCTGTTCCTTGTGGTGTAGAATTTGCTTCCCCGCTTGTCTCAGAATCTAAGCCTGATTGTTCATTTGTACTTCCTTCTGTAGACTCCTGAACTTGCACATAATATTGATCACCTTTTGTTTGAACAGCTTCAATTGGAACCGTTATGACATTTTCCTTACTTTCCGTTGTAATGATCGCCTCTGCTGTCATTCCTACTTTTATATTTTCTGGTTCATTAATTGTCACATTTACTGCGTATTGAGCAACACTACTTCCTTCTGATGTGTTTGCTTCTTTCGACACACTTGTTACAGTACCAGTGAATTCCGCATCAGGTAACGCACTTATATCAATCTGTGCAGTTTGTCCAACTTTCACCTTAGAAATATCTAGCTCATCAACATTTACAACCATTTGTAGATTGTTATAATCTGTTACTGCGATCATTTCAGTTCCCATCGAAACTGTACCCTCTTCTTCAACATTTAACGTTGTAATTTCTCCTGAAAACGGCGCTTCAATTGGATCTAGATCGTCATCTTCAAATGTGATTAAGTCGTCGCCTTCTTCGACCGTATCACCAACTGCAACTAATACCTCTTCAACAACAGCATTATTTTCTTCAGCTAGGATTGTTTCCTCATTAATAGTAGAAATGCTCCCAGTTCCACTTACCGTTACTTCAACATTTTCTAATTCTGCGACTGCAGTTTGTGTTTCCATTAAAGGTGCATTTGCTTCTTCTTTTTCACTATTAAAAATTCCATACGCTGTTGCTCCCCCAGCAATTACAACTATGAGCACTACGACACTTATCAACCATTTTTTCATTATTTTCTTCCTTCCTTGTTAAATATGATTAGTAAATTTAGAAACTTGTAATGTCAAAAACAATTCAGTTCTTGAAAATTTCCTCCTTAACTTGTTTCATCTATTTTTTTGTTTTTACTTACGCTTGCTATTTACATTGAATAGAATAAATCTTGAATGTGTCAGGTAAATGTCAGAATGAAAAATGTTAATTTTAAAAACACAAAAAACCTTAGCCCTATGATTAGAGCTAAGGTTTTAGAGAGTATTAAATTATACCTGAAAAGAGAGGTTCCTCCATTTACTTAATGACAAGATTTGGCTTCTTAACTAAACTATGTCTGCCATCAACAAATTTAACCGTACCTGATTTCGCCCTAAGTACAAGAGTTTGAGTCGTTCCTATATTTCCTTTGAATTGTACACCCTTTAATAACTCTCCATCAGTCACTCCTGTTGCGGCAAAAATCGCATCGTCACCAACAACTAAATCTTCCATTCTCAAAATTTTATTCACGTCAATTCCCATTTAAATGCTTACAATTTTATTTTCCTGGAAGTTTTCGGATATTCGTTTAATTATATGTAATATTCTATAAATTCTTAATATAAATATATTTTTTTTGTTTATCTAATCTAGTATGACTTCCAACAGTTGGGGTACCCTTTCATACAGGATAAACTATTTGATGCAAAAGGAACTAGTCATATTAAAACCCATTGTAGTCGTTTTCTACATCTTACAGCTACCACATTTCCCCTTGTCTAGTAAGGTGGCTTAAACTATATATGACATTTGTCATACTTTGCATATGACACCTATATCTGCAACAAGTTGGATAATACCTTTATAATACGAATTACCAATGAAGAAGGGAATTAAAAGATGACTAATCAATTACAAAAAAACTTACGCAAACAAGTTTCTCCATATGAAAAATCAAATACAAAAGACAGCATAAAACAGCTTATTAATACAATAGGACCTTTTCTTATTCTCTGGATCCTTGCCTATCAAAGTTTATCAATTTCTTATTTCCTAACTTTAGGGCTTGCAGTAATTGCTGCTGGATTCTTAGTTCGAATTTTCATCATTTTTCACGATTGTTGCCATTACTCATTCTTCAAAAATAGGACAGCAAATAAAATTCTTGGAACGATAACAGGGGTATTAACTTTATTCCCCTATAGTCAATGGCAGCATGATCATTCGATTCATCACGCAACAAGTAGTAATTTAGATAAACGTGGGACTGGTGACATCTGGGTACTAACGGTTGATGAATATTTGTCAGAGCCTCTTTGGAGGAAAATCGCTTATCGCCTTTATCGAAATCCGTTCGTCATGTTCGGTTTAGGTCCAATTTACACGTTCCTAATTATGAATCGATTTAACAAAAAAGGTGCAAGAAAGAAGGAACGTATTAACACCTATATTACAAATCTTTCAATCGCTGCTTTGATAGGTATTTTGTGTTGGACACTTGGTGCCTGGTCTTTTCTATTAGTACAAGGTCCAATTTTTCTGATTTCAGGTTCACTCGGTATTTGGCTTTTTTATGTCCAACATACATTTGAGGATTCATATTTTGAAGAAAACGAAGACTGGGATTATGTGAAAGCTGCTGTGGAAGGAAGTTCATTTTATAAGCTTCCAAAACTGTTACAATGGCTAACAGGAAATATCGGTTACCACCACGTACATCATTTAAGTCCTAGAGTACCAAACTATAAACTTGAAGAGGCGCATAACAATACACAACCTTTACAAAACGTGCCGACTATTACATTATCGACAAGTTTGAAATCACTTAAATTCCGTCTATGGGACGCTAAAAACAAACAGTTTGTTGGCTTTAACCATTTATCTAAAAATAACGAGTAACATTTCATCGATGGGTGAACTGTTTTCAAACCACTCTAATCAGCTTATCCATACAAAGTAAAGGCTTATTATGATAAAATTTCATTAAATAGTAAACAAAGGATGTTTCCTAAACCTTTGTTTACTATTTAAATAAAGTCAATCACACTTGGTATGATATTAGCTCTTGATAAGAGAGCACTGCGTAGAGACTAAGAAGCAATCGGCAAATCACCGGTTGCTTTTGTTTACATGTTTCTTTTTTTGTTAATATCCACAATACCTTAAGTAGGTGCCTATACTAAAAAAGAGGGTTTGTTTATGAAAAGAAAGTTTGTAATCTTTCAGAAAAGTAATGGCCTTTCTCCTTATTTCTGGGCTTTTCTTAGCATTTTACCGTTTTATTTTATTTTCCAATCATCCTCTACATTCGAAATCGTGATAGGTATATTGTTGACAATATTATTCTTTATCACCTATCGGATTGCTTTTATATCAAATGGATGGTCCGTCTATTTATGGACATCTATCCTTTTTAGTATTTCCTTTATATCGACATATCTTTTCAACTATATTTATTTCGCTTTTTATATCGCCTACTTGATTGGCAATATAAAAAAACGGATACCTTTTATTACGTTATATATCATTCATATCGTGAGTACGATCGCTTCTATCAACCTAAATATCGTACTTAAGGAAGAACTATTTTTAAATCAGTTACCATTTGTGATTATGCTCTGCATTAGTATCATTCTTCTGCCATTTAGCATTTATAACCGGAATGAACGTGGAGAGCTCCAAGAAAAGCTAGAAGATGCTAACAAACGGATTTCCGAACTTGTTAAGCTAGAGGAACGTCAGCGAATTTCTCGTGATCTTCATGATACATTGGGACAAAAACTCTCTTTGATTGGATTAAAAAGTGATTTAGCGAGGAAATTAATTTACAAAGACCCCGAACAAGCCAGAAATGAATTAAAAGACGTACAGCAAACCGCGAGAACGGCGTTGAATGAAGTAAGGAAGATGGTATCACAAATGCGAGGAATTCGAGTGAAAGAGGAAATGATTCGCGTTAAACAAATACTCAAAGCAGCTCAAATTCATATAGTAATTGAAAAAGAATCAACCCTAACAAACGTTCCCCTGCTAACCGAAAATATTCTCAGCATGTGCTTAAAAGAAGCTGTGAACAATGTCGTTAGACACAGTAATGCCTCTACTTGTTACATCTCTATCGACCAGTCGCGAAAAGGCATCGAAATCATTATTCGTGATGACGGTATCGGCAAGTTAACGAAAAATAATTTAGTTAAAGGAAACGGACTGACTGGAATGAAAGAACGGCTAGAATTTGTTAATGGAAATCTTGAGATTTTTTCTAAGGAAGGAACAACTTTACTTATAAAGGTACCGAATGTCGTAAAGCAAACAGATAAGGAGGAGCTTTTATGATTCGAATTGTTATTGCAGAAGATCAGCAAATGCTATTGGGAGCCTTAGGTTCACTCCTAAATTTGGAAGAAGATATGGAAGTAGTCGGAAAGGCAAGCAATGGAGAAGAGGCCCTCATCCTTGTACAACAACACCAACCGAATGTTTGTATCATGGATATTGAAATGCCTGGGATGAGCGGGCTCGAGGCCGCAGAAAAGCTAAAGGACGTTGGCTGTAAGGTCATCATTTTAACAACCTTCTCTCGCTCAGGCTATTTCCAGCGCGCTTTAAAGGCTGGTGTTAGCGGTTATTTATTGAAAGACAGTCCGAGTGAAGAATTAGCCAGCTCAATCCGCAGCATTATCGCAGGAAGACGGATTTATGCACCAGAACTGATGGATGACGTTTACAGTGAAGAAAATCCTCTCACTGAACGAGAAAAAGAAGTACTAGAGCTTGTAGCCGATGGGAAAAACACAAAAGAAATTGCTGACCAGCTCAGTATTAAAACTGGAACAGTCCGCAACTACATTTCAACGATATTAGAAAAACTTGACGTGAAGAACCGGATAGAAGCTATCACACAATCGAAGGAAAAAGGTTGGTTTAAATAGAGGGTTGCCACCTTTGCAAATGGCTGTTGTCAATTTTCAAGCCATTACACTGATGGGATTCGAATCATCACTTATTCATAATGAAACAAACGCCCTACTCATCCACAGAGTTAGGGCGTTTTGCATCGTTAATCATTTCCTTGTAGAGGTCATGAACTTAACGTTTCGTTATAACATTCATCGCCTTCATTTGACCAAGATGATACGCCTCATGGAACATGACGAATTCAAACATCTCTCCGTATGTTTGAGGGTTACCGACTGGAAATTGAAAAGGGAGTTTTTCCGCAAGAAATTCTTCAGAAAGCTCATTTAGTCGTATCGCTTGCTTTTCAAGTGATTCAATTAATGCCGATAACGTCGGAACCTCTGCATTGCCCCAATCAGATGGCTTTGAGCCTGTTTTAAACATTGCATGATATGACTCAGGAATATTGTTTGAATGCTCTGGATAACCAAACATTAACCCCTCAGCACTTACCAATAAGTGTCCAACATGCCAGCGAATTGTGTTGTTAAATCCTTCTGGTTGCACATCAATTGTTTTTTCATCCAGTTTATTGACGAAACTGATTAAAGCTCCACGTGTTAATTCGGATTGTTTTGACATCAAAATTTCCTCCTTGGTAATATCATTTCCTGAATCAATTGTACAAAAAAAGCTTGGCAAAGGCCAAGCTTTTGATTGATTGATATTTTTGCATCCCTCTTTGAATCCGGTTACATTTTACTCCATTCTCCCAAGGACATCGTACAATATCCTCACCCTATATCTTAAACAATCTGATTCTATTAATCCTTTGCTAGATTCCTTTTCTGTTCTCTCATTTACTTAACCGGCAACAGAATCTCCTTTTTGCTTTGCCTTCTCTTTAATTGCCGCAATACCTGTTTGAATTTCTTCCATTTTCTTAGCATCTAGCTTATAGAATTTCATTGCAACAACTGAAATAACCAATCCAAGGGCTGGTAAACCGAATGCTAAAGCTAATGTCGCCATAAGTAATGGTTGTGTTAA
>NZ_JAIQUM010000086.1 GCF_020075705.1 Metabacillus rhizolycopersici
TTTAATCATATAAATCGCTTTGTATTCACTCAGCTCCTGCTTTTTCTTTTCAAGCAGAAGCTGTCGCATTTGAAACATCGTAGAAGAACAGAGGAGAATGCCAATGAGTTGTCCATATAAATGGCACACATGAAAAAGGATCTTCGGCTGGAAGATCCTCTTAGTTGTTTCTAAAATTAACCCACCTGTTTATTAATAATCTTTGGACTCTCTCCTGAAATTCGAAACGTTGCTTTGCATTCCCTTTAATGATGATATCGACTCCACTATCGATATTCTTTGAAACATTCTTACCATTTAATACATTCATAGCAGCTTCGACACTTAAATATCCCATATCATAAGGATTTTGTGCAACTGTTCCAGGCAGCTTTTCCTCTTCTATCAATTCAATCATTTCATTAATACCATCCGTTCCAATGACTGGCATTTTATAACCCAGGTCTTCAATAGTGTGAAAAGCAGTTAATGCTAGTCCGTCATTCGTGGCGATTATTCCTTTAAGGTTAGGGTGTTCGTCTAAAATCGTTTTTAAATCTTCTTTTACTTGCAAAGGCTCTGAGGAAACATCAACTCCTTCTGCAACAATTTCAATTCCTACAGACTGTAAACTTATTTTAGCACCTTTTATCCGGTCAGAAGCTACCGGACTATATGTATCTACTCCTAGTATGGCAACTTCATTTCCAGGCTGCAGTTGCGAACCTAGTAACGCTCCCGCTCTTCTTCCTAACTCAACATTATTAGTACCAACATAAGAGGTTTTATCCTCCCAAGAAACATCAGTATCAAGTAAAATAACAGGAATATCCTGTTCGGCAAAGTCTTCTAACGCAGGATTAATATAATCCGTATAAATAGGAGCTATAATTAAGCTATCAGGACTTTCCATAAGAACTCGTTTTAAAAAACGACCTTGCTCCTCAACAGATGCTCCATCAGAAGGTGCAATAACTTTACCATTTATACCAAAATCCTGAAATCCTTTTCTCGCCCCGGCTTCCATAAGCTCCCAATACTCTGAATTTAGACCTTTTAAAACAACAGTTACATTTGGTTTTTCAGCTGATAATGTTTTAGATATATATACTATTAAGAACAAAGACAATATGAATATAATTAGTAGAAATAAAGATAACTTATTTTTAAACATTAGATACCCCATTATTTCGTAATTCTATACTACTCATTCTATAACATGACAGATCCATTTTTAAATTTCTCTAACAAGCAGATACTACTCCTTTTAAATCTTCTCTCTTTAAACAATTATAGGAATATCTTTTTTATATGTAAATCTTATTTTTTCAGTGGTTAACAAAATACTTTATTGTATATCATATACAAAACTAGTTAACATAAAGCCAATTTTTCCGGAAGTGACACAAAAAGCCAAACCTAGTCATAGCATTGGTTTGACTTTTGGTCGTTTTTTGTGGTTTATGCAGTATTTTATACAATCTAGTATTTTCAAAGGTTTTAATCATGATAGAAGGTTCCCAGATCATATTAATTTTGCATAAAATCTTGTATAAAAATGAGAGTTCTATTTTTAGAACATGGAAGGATATACTCTACTGAGAATAAACTATTTTAAGATTTTTTAAGGAGCATAACTGTTTCATATAGGGGTATGGAAACGATTCGAGGAACGAGGGGCCACACCGAAAATATTAACCATAAACGAGTATTTTGCTCAATACTTATTGTTTTTTAGACTTATCAAAAGAGTATACCCTATTGAGAAGGTAGCGTTTTATTGATTTTCAAGGCTTTAAAGCTTCTCAAATACATATATCAAAATTGATTAAATGGTATTTACCTCCATAGTGATCCCTCATTCTTCGAATCGTTTCCGTACCCCTAGATTAGGAGTTTTAAATTTACCTAAAACACTATCAACACCTTAAGCTAGTAATAAAGATCCCTATTCTTTTGCTATCGTAAGTACCTTATTACACGTTACACACATTATTAAAGTAGGACCGTCTGGTTGTTTTACCTTTATAAGCTGCTGGTGATTACATTTTTTGATCATTCATTTCCTCCTTATAGAACGAATCTTTGCAACGAGGGGAATAGTTAATACTTCCCCCCTTAAACATAGGTCTTTATTAATTACTTAGATGTTATAACAATTTGTATAGTTATACCCAATACGATGATCACAGGTTTTTAACTTCATTATAATTTTCTCGCTTAGTTTTTGTCCTCATACCCATTTGGGTGTGATTGATACCAATTCCAAGCGGTTTCAATAATTGTTTCTAAGTTATTGTACTTCGGTTTCCAGCCTAAAACGGTTTGCGCTTTCTCTGAAGATGCAATTAAGACAGCTGGATCACCTGCACGCCTCGAGCTTACGACTTCCGGGATGGATTGGCCTGTTACATGTCGAGCTGTTTCAATTACTTCTTTTACTGAAAATCCTTTTCCGTTTCCAAGGTTGAATACATCGGTGCTTTCATTTTCCCGTAAATGTTCTAATGCCAACCAGTGTGCATTAGCAAGATCCATGACGTGAATGTAATCACGGATGCAAGTACCGTCTTCAGTTGGATAATCCTCACCAAAAATACCGATCGATTCCCTCTGTCCTAGTGCTACTTGGAGAATGATGGGAATAAGATGGCTTTCCGGTTCATGGTCTTCTCCAATCTCTCCATCAGGAAGCGCACCTGCAGCATTAAAATAGCGCAGCGAAATTGACTTTAAGCCATACGCTCCATCACACCATCGGAACATTTTTTCCATTGCCAGTTTTGTTTCCCCATAGGGGCTAGTTGGACACGTTTCATCCACTTCTTGAATTGGAATTTGTTTAGGTTCCCCATAAGTTGCCGCTGTCGAGGAAAATACGATTTTATTTACACCATGTTCGATCATGGCAGAAACGAGCGAATAAGACGCAATTAAATTATTTTCATAGTAATCTAGCGGCTTACTGACACTTTCCCCTACGAGCGAGCTTGCAGCAAAATGAATAACTGCTTCAATATCATGTTTAGAAAAAACATCATGAAGAAAGCTGCGGTCACGCAAATCTCCTTGATAAAATGTCTCAGCTTTGATAGATTTTTCATGCCCAGTTTGTAAATTATCAATAACGATAACTTCTTCCCCTTGGTTTAAAAGTTCAACAACCGTATGGCTGCCGATATATCCGGCACCACCTGTTACTAAAATCGCCATTTCTTCTCCTCCTTATATCATTTCCTTTGCACCATCACCAATTTCACAAATATAGAAGGTCGGTACAAGTCCTGTTTTCTCTGTATATTTTTCAGCTACTTTTGCCTTAAAGGTATCGACAGCGTCTTCTTTTACAAAGCTGACGTTACAACCGCCGAACCCCGCACCTGTCATACGAGTACCGATACAGCCATCTATTTTTGATGCCTCTTCAAACAATGTATCAAGCTCCACGCCTGTTACTTCATAAAAATCACGGAGCGACTCATGTGATTTTTTCATTAATCTACCAAACTGATTGATATCATTTTCCTCAAGCGCCTTCATTGCCTCTATTACACGTTCATTCTCAGTAATGACATGTTCAATACGACGGGAAATAACATCATCTTTTATGACATGACGAACTTTTTCCCATCCCTCCAAGCTCACATCTCCCAATGATTTCACATGCGGCATCTCTGCATGGATTAATTCAAGGCCTTGTTCACACTCACTACGGCGCTCATTATATTTTGAATCAGCAAGGCCGCGTCGTTTATTCGTATTTGTGATCACAATCTTATATCCGTCAATTTTAACAGGAACATAATGGTACTCAAGTGTATCGCATTTTAAAGCCATCGCTTGGCCCTTTTTCCCCATTCCGACAGCAAATTGGTCCATGATTCCACAGTTTACGCCGACAAAACAGTTTTCAGCACGCTGTGCCAATTTTACTAATTCGATCATCGGAATATCAATGCCAGCTAATTTACTTAAGGCAAGTCCAGTGACAAGCTCAATCGATGCTGACGAGGATAAGCCAGCTCCATTTGGAATGTTGCCATAAAAAAGAAAATCAGCACCATTATAGTGATTGAATTTTTCAGGACCTGCAAGCTCAAGAAGTAATTCCTTTAAAACCCCTTTTGGGTAATTCGCCCAATCATCCTCTTCTTTATATATGAGTTCAGAAACGCTGCTTTCTACTTTTTTTTCAAAATTAGTTGATTGAAAACGGTATATCCCATCTTCACGCGGACAAACTGCTGCCCACGTTCCAAAAGTTAACGCAGCTGGAAATACGTATCCTCCGTTATAATCAGTATGCTCCCCTATGAGGTTAACACGACCTGGGGCAAAGAAAATTCGCACCCCCTCTTCGTATCCATACTCCTCAGCAAATCTCTTCCTTAATTCAACTGCATTCATATATAAAACCTTCTTTCTATCAATACTATTAAAGTGTTTTTAAAAAAGTTGAAAAGGCACGCTTCCCTTCATCTGTTTGTTTAAATACACCAGCGTGCTCAAGCACCATCTGGAATTTATCACCAACCTCATCTTCTAATATCCGCATGACATTTTCCTTCGTGATGGATTCATATTTTTGGAGTATTTCTTTGTACCAATCCCAGTGCTTCAAGAGAGCTTCTTTCCACTCACTTTGTTCAATTGGCGCAGTCAAATACTTAGCTAATTGATTTAATTCGTTTGCTAAGCGTCCAGGTAAAACAGCAAGGCCCATTACTTCAATTAACCCGATATTTTCTTTTTTTATATGATGAAGCTCTTGGTGTGGATGGAAAATCCCATCTGGGTGTTCCTCCGATGTCCGGTTATTTCTTAATACGATATCCATTTCGTATAATTCCCCGCGCCTTCTCGCAATCGGCGTTACTGTGTTGTGAGGCGTTTCGCCTGTGTAAGAAAATAGATCAACGGATGGGTCACTGTATTGTTGCCATTTTCCCCATATATGCTCTGTTACATTGGCGACTTCCTCTTTGCTACCACAGACCCGCACAACTGACATCGGCCATTTGACGATTCCAATTGTTAAAGATGGATAGTCTTGGAGTTGGAATGTTTCTTCTATTTCGGCTTTCTCTACAGCAAACGTATAACCCCCACCCTGAAAATGATCGTGTGCTAAAATTGATCCACCAACAATCGGCAAGTCAGCATTGGAACCGACAAAATAATGTGGAAACTTCTCTGTAAAATCCAAAAGGCGCTCGAACGTAGCCCGCGAAATCTTCATTGGTATATGCTGTTTTCTTAACACAATGCAATGCTCGTTATAATAAACATAAGGAGAATATTGCAAATACCAATCTTCGTTATTTATTTCAATCGGAATAATTCGGTGCGTTGCTCGCGCAGGATGGCGAAGTGTTCCATAATAGCCTTCATTTTCAATACACAATAAACAGGTTGGATAAGTTGATGCCGGTGCATCCTTTAATAAAGCAATTTCTTTCGGATCCTTCTCCGGTTTTGAAAGGTTAATGGTTATATCGATTTCCCCGTATGGAGTGGCAGTCTTCCACTGCTTATTTTTTGCAATTCGACCCTCACGGATATAATTCGATGAAATCGACATCTCATAATACTTTTTCGTCGCCTTTTCAGGATTATATTGATAGTTATCGTAAAATTCTCGAATCACTTCAGACGGGCGCGCTATCAGACAATTCATGATTTCTGTATCAAAAATGTCTCGTTCCGTCGTCGTATTCGTTTCCATTTTCCCTTGCTCAAAAGACCAATCAAGTATCTTATCCAAAATGTCAACAACTAACGGAAGAGGGTTCTCCGCGGCGCAATCTTCCCATTCATTTAAACCTAAAAATGATAGGATCCTGTTGCGTACATATATTTCATCCTCTTTTTCGAACAAGCCTTTTTTTGAACCATATTCAAGCAAATTTTGAATTTCTTTAAAAATACTCATGTTCAGCACCTCATCTTTCACACCCGATTATTTCTTAAGTTGGTTGTTGTTTAAAAAATCAAAATTTTCAAAAATCTAAAAATTTTTACATATTATTTAAGAGTTTTCTTTTCATTTTTTCAGATTAAGCGCTTTTTTGTGTATGGCTATTTAAATCTCTTTTATTCATGTTTAATGATTTTTTACTTGATAAAGTGAAAATCGAGATAATTGTAAAGGTAAGCGCAATCATCCCTAATAAAAGATAAGCACTTTTAAAACCTACTGTGTCATACATATTGCCTACAATTGCAGATAAGAAGATTGAACCTACTTGTTTAGAGAATTGAAAACCTATTAAATAAATGGTTGCTGACAATCTCAAATCAAAATTAGCAGATATATATTTAAACACTGCTACTAATAAAATAGGAACCTCTAATGCGTGTAATAACTTTAATATACTAATTATAATAGGTCCGTCTGCAAGCCCCGATCCAATGATTCTGATCGACATAATGAAACCTGCGTATAGAAGTGCATTTTTTGCCCCGATTTTATTAATAATGAATGGTGCCAGCAACATAATAACCGCTTCCATAAAAATTTGCAGGGTGTAAAGGTTTCCAAAAACCTCTGTACCTTTTTCAGGACTTTCAAAAAATTGGGTAAAAAATACAGCAAACTGTTGGTCATATACATCATAAATACAACCTACACCTAGTACATACAACATTAAAAACCAAAACTTTTTATTTTTAAAGATTGATAGTGTTTGTGCAGTTGTTAACGGTTCCGCATTTTTCTCTTCACTTAAGATAGAGTGCTTGGTATCTGTTTTACTAAAGAAGAGCAATACCGCTAAAAGAACAGCTACAATTGAACTAATCCAGAAAATCAAGGTAGGGTTTGAAGTGAATAGTTGGCCTGTAACAAATGTACTTGTTGCAGCACCTATGCATCCAAACATTCTTACCTGACCATATTCAAAAGAGTTTACACGACTGACTTTTTCGATATAGGCTTCAATTGCACCAACCCCGCCATTAAATACAGCACCTAAGTAAGCACCACCTATTAAAGATCCAATGATAATATTAGTTTGCAATAATGGTGCGAAGATATAGTTATAAAAAGGAGCAATAAAAATTAATAGAATGACAAATACCCAAAGCAAGTTCGTTTTTAAGCCTAGCTTATCTGAAACAATTCCAAAAAATGGCTGGTAGCAAATCGCCGCAATAGACATTGCAGAAAAGACAATACCGGTTTTCGTTGAACTTAAGCCAACTACATCTGTCAGCCAAAGGGATAAAAATGGCAAACAAGCTGCCCAAATAAAGAAGTACAAGAAAAAGAACGTACCAAAGATCCAAAAATTCTTACTAAGCTTTCCCATCTCATAAACACCTCATTAAAATAAAAATAAACTTACCTTGCCAGTTGTCTTCGTTAAGTTAACTTTACTAAACTTATACTAATAATATAACAATGTAATCGCTTTTAATCAATCTTTTTTTGAGGGAATCACCTAATTTTTTAGATTATTATAGGTTTTTTCGTTTATTTTAAGTAAATTTTACTAAAAAACCTATTATGTTTATCCCGAGTACTTTCCATTACGTTACCGAATATTTTTTACAAGGCGACTGCCAGCTAATATAAAGGAAAACAAGTAAATCAGATTAGTTAGATAGGAGCGTTTTCGGTTTGAAGAAAGATCACCCACCCAAACTAATAAGTAAGAATGAACTCATATAGAAAGACAATGCCAGTTATACAGCATTGCCTCTTTTCATTTTTATTAGTAAACACGTTTACCATCGATTACCTAACTCATCAAAATATCATCAATTTTATCTAATTCTTCATCTGTAAATTCCAGATTATTTAATGCAGCAACATTTTGTTCAATTTGACTTACCTTGCTAGCACCGATTAACGCAGATGTTACACGTCCCCCTCTTAGTACCCAAGCAAGCGCCATTTGTGCAAGGCTTTGTTCGCGTTCTTGTGCAAGGAGATTAAGCTTTTGCACTTTTGTAATAACATCCTCTGTAACTTCATCCTTACCTAAAAATCCTGTTGAACTTGCAGCTCTTGAATCAGCAGGAACACCATGTAAATATTTATTGGTTAATAATCCTTGCGCTAATGGACAAAAAGCAATGGAACCCACACCATTTTCCTCCAGTACATCTTGCAAGCCATTTTCAATCAATCGCTCTAACATCGAGTATTTTGGTTGATGGATTAATAACGGTGTGCCTAAATAGTTAAGTATTTTTATAGCCTGAGCCGTTTGTTCAGGACTGTAGCTAGAAATGCCAACATACAAGGCCTTTCCTTGGCGTACAATTTGATCTAGGGCGCCCATCGTTTCTTCAAGTGGTGTGTTTGGATCAGGACGATGCGAGTAAAAAATATCGACATAATCTAGTCCCATCCGCTTCAGGCTTTGATCAAGGCTTGAAATAAGGTATTTTTTTGAGCCCCATTCTCCATATGGACCCGGCCACATATAGTATCCCGCCTTCGTTGAAATCACTAATTCATCACGGTAAGGAGCAAAATCCGTTTTTAAAATAGAACCGAACATTTCCTCAGCCGATCCTGCAGGCGGTCCATAATTATTTGCCAAATCAAAGTGTGTAATCCCCAAATCAAATGCTCTACGAAGCATCGCGCGACCATTTTCATATGGGGCGACCCCGCCGAAGCTATGCCATAATCCAAGAGAAATGGCCGGCAATAATAGACCTGAATTTCCGGTGCGATTGTATTTCATTGATTCATAACGTTTTTCATCAGCTTGATAAACCAAATAAAATCCCCTTTCAATAAATGAATAAACAGAAAGCTATGTAAGTCCATGCCTTTCTGCATTCTTATTGTGATCTATTTCCAGATATCTGCTAACTTCCAAGAGTCAAGGTTCAACAATTGAACCTCCCCTTCTTCTGCGAATAATTCAACATAAACACTTGAGGGGTTTGGATAGATTCGTGACGTTATAACCGTTTCTCCGCCATTTACAAATAATTCTAATGAGGAACGATCAATAAAAAGATGAAGTTTGATTGATTCATGATCTTGTCCATGAATTTCACTTCGTCTAATCCCGCCTTCACCTTTTCCAGATTGATTGCGGTCAACAGTTACTTTCCCTGAATGGGTATCATAATAAATCATTGTTTTCTCAGTACAATCTTCAGAACAGCGAATATTGATCCCGAACTTTTGAGCCGTGCATCCCTTTAATGAGTACTCTGTGACAATCTCCAGACATTCACCCTTAATATGGTCTAGTCGAATGTTCTCCGAAATCACAGTTGCTGATAATGTTAGGTGTTCTCCTCTTAGTATTTTCAATTCCTCAACTGGCATCATTACAAGATGATTGTTTTCATTTAGTTTTAACTCGCGCGGGATTGTCATAGCTCCGGCCCAGCCGTGCTCTTGTTCTGGCATAACAGATTCCCACATGCTCATCCAGCCGATGACAATCCTTCTTCCTTTATCATCAAGGAACGTTTGACCTGCATAAAAATCAAAGCCTTTATCTAGTTCTACAAAATCACCATGGTTGAATTCTTTTGTTTCATAATTGAATCCACCCACATAATAGCCATTTTGATAAAGACTTTGGTAGAGATCTCCTTCAAGCTCCATTCCTTGAGGTGAAAACAAGAGGATATGTTTTCCATTTAGCTCAAAGAAATCAGGGCACTCGAACATATATCCCATCTTTCCTGTACTTTTGGCGATCACCCCTTGATATTCCCAATCAATAAGGTCCTTCGACTCATACAACACAACGTTACCTAAATTGTTCACTTGATTGCCTAACACCATATACCATTTGTCATTACGCTTCCAGACCTTTGGATCGCGGAAGTGTGGCGAACCATCCTTAGGAGGTTCCGATATTATAGGATTGCTCGGATGTTTTTTGAAATGGACGCCGTCACTGCTTTCTGCTAGACATTGGTATTCAACAAATTCATCTTTTTCAACATCCAGATTCACATGACCCGTGTAAATAAGCGTTAATTTTCCATTGTTATCCACGGCACTTCCTGAAAAACAGCCACTTCGGTCATAATCCTCTCCAGGTGCCAAAGCAATTGGCATATGCTCCCAAAAAACTAAATCCTTGCTTTTTACATGTCCCCAGTGAATCGGACCTCCCTTTGGACTATATGGATGATGCTGGTAAAAAACATGGTATTCGCCAGCCCATTGAATTAATCCGTTCGGGTCATTAATCCAATGGGCTGGAGCCATAATATGATACCCTAAACGGTAAGGGGTGTTTTGTACCTTTTCACTCGCCTTCTGTACTGCTTTTTGCGCTTGTTCAAGGCGTGTTTGATGATTTGTCATACGATTCTCCTTTCAAGATGTTTCAAAGACAAAAGAAAACGATGCAATTTTTGTGAATCACATCGTTTCTTTTTTATCCTAAACAAGTTTCTAGACTTCCTTTAAATGCCAGACATAGCTTTGGAAATCTCCCCGAATCTCTGCTGGGATGCTTAAGCCTACATAGCTAAGTTCATCTCCACCATACACTTGATCCGTTTCTACTATCTGATACGTTTTGTTTGTGTCTATGCCTTTCATTTTCAAGAACTTTAATGGTGCGGCAGGCTCAGCTAAAACCGTAAAATAGAACACATACGCTTCAGTTTTTTCTTTATTTGCAAATAACCATGCTGTTTCATTTCCTTCAAAAGGACTTTGCAGACGATAAAAATCACCAAATTGAATTAATTTTCTAATACTTTTATATCTCTCAACCTGTTTTTTTACTGCTTCCTTTTCTTCGTCTAGTAGTTTCGTTAAATCTAGTTCATATCCTAAATTTCCCGACATCGCTACATCACCGCGCATTTCCATAGAAGTGATGCGGTTGACCTGGTGGTTTGGAACAGCTGAAACATGTGAACCCATTGAAATGATTGGGTAAACAAGGCTTGTTCCATATTGAATCTTCAGACGGGATACAGCATCCGTATTATCGCTTGTCCATGTCTGCGGCATATAATACAGCATACCTGGATCAAATCTTCCACCCCCACCTGAACAGCTTTCAAATAAAATGTCTGGGAATGTGGAAGTGAGGTTTTCCAGCACTTTATATAAGCCAAGCATATAACGGTGTGCCGTTTCTCTTTGTCTATCAGATGGCAAAGCCGCTGAGCCGATCTCTGTCATATGACGATTCATATCCCATTTAACATAGGATATTGGAACGCTTGATAAAATATCACTTACCCTTTTGGTTATCTCTTCACATACATCTTCTCTTGAAAAATCGAGGATCAGTTGATTTCGGCTTTCGGAACGATCTCGCCCTGGAACATGAAGACACCAGTCTGGTTGTTCGCGATATAGGTCACTGTCAACCGAAATCATTTCCGGCTCAAACCAGAGCCCAAATCGCATCCCCATTTCGTTAATTTGCTGCGCGAGTGTACCTAAACCTTCCGGAAGCTTTTTTTGATCAACGAACCAATCACCTAATGAAGAGGTGTCATCGTTTCTTTTTCCGAACCAGCCGTCATCTAGGACAAACAACTCAATTCCTAGTTCACGGCCAGCGTTGGCAATATCAATGATCTTTTCAGCTTTGAAATCAAAATAAGTCGCTTCCCAGTTATTCACCAAGATTGGACGCTCTTTATCCCTATATGTTCCTCTTAAGAGACGGGTCCGGTATAACTCGTGGAAGGTTCTTGACATCTCACCAAGACCTTCAGAAGAATAGACCATTACTGCTTCTGGTGTTTGGAAATCTTCACCAGGCTCTAGTTTCCAACTAAAATCAAACGGATTGATTCCCATTGTGACTCGGGTGTTGTTGAATTGATCAACTTCTGCCTGCGCGAGGAAGTTTCCGCTATACACAAAGTTAAAAGCATACACTTCGCCGGTTTCTTCAGTTGTCCCCTTCCTTAATAAGCCGATGAATGGATTATGCTGATGAGAGCTGCCACCACGTGTACTTTCAATGGACTGGACTCCATGACGGAGCGGTTGTCTTTCGATATACCTTTCCTTTACATGCGCTCCATGCAGGTGAAGGAAATCGAAGTCAGAGTCTCTGAAATCAACAGATACACTATGGGCCGATAACAGTTTTAACGGTTCTGTCCCTTCATTTATTAAACGTGCGGACCTTGTAACGACATTGAATTGCTCGTACACGGTATAACATAAAGCAACCGTTAATCCTGACAAGGAATCCTTCATGATGATTTTAAGTGTTTCTGCCTCATCATTATCTTCAACATATGTCGACGGGAGACCCTCAAGCGTGCATTTCCCTTTAAAAATAGAGTGAGAATCGTATCGCAAATCAGATATCGTTGAGCCGTTTTCCAGCTGGATTTGGTAGGCTGGTTTTCGAAAATCAGTATTCCCGTATTGCGGGTACTCCTGCGGCAAGGTATCAAGCGAGAAGGTCCGATCCTCTTTATGCTGATACGGATTTCCGGAAAAACCGCGATCAAGCAACTGGACGTCATTAGAATGACGATATTCGTTAATTTTTCTTCCCCAATAGAGATGGAGCAAGTAGCCGTCACGAACAATCTGCATGACATAACTTGTATCCTTTGCCTTTAAATGAAATGTCTTATTTTCAGCACAATAATGAATTCCCATTTTAACAAACAACTCCCAAAGCTAAGATTTTTATTTGATGGCCCCTTTTACCACTCCTCCAATAATCCATCTTTGCGCAAACAGATAGACGATGACCATTGGGGCAAGTGCTAATAAGTAGGAAGCAAATGCAAGATTATAATCAGCTCCAAACTCAGTCTGGAACACATATTGCACGAGTGGAAGCGTTGCATCAGCAGAATCATTAAGAATGATTAACGGAAGCAAAAAGTCATTCCACGCCCATAGGCAAGTAAGAATTCCAATCGTTGCATTAATTGGAGTGAGCAAAGGGAAAATAACTTTCCAAAATACTCCCCATGTACTGCAGCCATCTACAATCGCTGCTTCTTCAAGTTCCTTTGGTATCGAACGAATGTAACCGACGTAGATAAAAATATTCATCGCCATTCCATAAACAACATACAGCAAGATCAACCCAACAGGATTATTCAAACCCAGTGCCGAGGTTTGTTTGACAACTGGAAGCATGATGATTGGAAAAGGAATAAACAACGCGCTCACAAAGTAAAAATATACCCCTTTAAAAAATTTGCGATGCATATTTCTCGCAATGGCATAAGCTACTAACGAGTTTGATAGAATAGTAAAAATCAAGGTAAAAATTGTAATAATAGCACTGTTTTTTAGAGCGCTAAAGAAATTTGTTGCTTCAATAGCTCTCGTAAAGTTTTCCCAGTGAAAACCAAACGGGAGCGAAAGAGCCGATTGTGCAAGCTCCTGCGGAGTTTTTAGCGCAATAGAAATGGCCATATACAAAGGGATAACGATCAGTAAAGATCCTAAGCTAATTAATATTGTTACAGGCCAGTTTGTCCCCTGTCTCATTACATATCCATCTCCCTTTTTTGCAAAAACTTAAGCTGAATAACAGAAATCACCATGATGACGATAAAATAGATCACAGCGTTGGCAGACTGGTAAGCAAACTCCCCTCCGCTAAAACCACCATTATAAATAAGAAGAGCGATTGACGTTGTAGAATAACCTGGCCCACCGGCTGTCATAGCAACAATCTGATCAAACACCATCAAGGAATTTTTCATCGATAATACCATGTTAATTGTGAAGAACGGCGCAATCACCGGGAATGTAATCTTCCAAAACTGCTGCCAAGCATTTGCACCATCAAGACTTGATGCTTCGTATAACTCTGTCGACACTGTCTGCAGCCCTGATAAGTAAAGAATGACATTAAATGCACATGCCTGCCAGACAAAGACTAGCAATATTCCAATCCAAGCAAGATCGGCATTACCAAGGATATTCCCCGCAAGAAATTCAATCTTGTATTTCTCCCCTAGATCCGGAAGAATATTTGTAAAAAAGAAGTTAAATATAAATCCAACAATTAAGACACTTAATACATTTGGCAAAAAGTAAACAGCCCTGAAGAAATTCCTACCTTTGATTTTTGCATTTAGTCCGATCGCTACAGCTAAACTAATGATATTAACAAGGATAGAGGCTGCAACTGCGAATTTAAACGTAAAGATATAGGAGTCTTTGACAACTGTGTCCTTGAATAGATTTAAATAGTTTTTAAGTCCGACAAACTCATAATCCAAGCTAATTCCGTTCCAGTTTGTGAAAGAATAATAAATTCCTTGCAGTGCAGGAAATGTATGAAAGGCAGCAAATAGTAAGACCGCAGGCAAAACCATTATATAAAAAGCAATTGTTCTCGAACTTATTTTCTTTTTCTTTTTCTTTCTTTCAACAGATTCAACAGCAGAAAAACTGGTGTTATTTATAGAAATATTGTCTTTTTCCATGTATTTCACTCCCTTATTAAAGACAGAGGCTGTTTTTTAAATAGTTTGCCCTTTTATAGTGGGCCTAACCATCCTGGTTTGAAAACAGCCTCCTTCAACAAGTTATTTTCTTTCTTGCACTTTTTCCCAATCCTTTTGTAATTTATCAAGGAATGCATTCACATCTTTTTCCCCAACTAATGTTTGCAATGCTTTTTCAGGCATTACCCCTGTAGGAATATAGTGGTCAGGAAAGTCAGTTAGAGCTCCTTTTTCAAAACTTGCTTGAAGCTCAGCTACTGTTGGGTCATCCTGAGTGATTCCCTCTAATGCTGAAAATGAATTTTGTTCTTGAATATACTGTTTTGCATTTTCCTCTTCTAGTAAGAATTCAACAAATTTATTTGTTTCTTCCGGATGTTTCGAAGATGCAGATACACCAAGTATCAAATCAACACCAGAAATAACGTTAATTTCATCCGGGTTGTTCGTTGCTGGGAATGGGAAGACACCTAACTCGATATCCGGATTCGCTTTCTTTATTTCTGGGACCGCCCAAATCCCTTGCAGATACATGGCAGATTCTCCATTGGAAAAAGCTGTATTTCCGTCATTGTAGCCGACACCCTGTTGGTTTTTATGGCCGAACTCAGTTAATAGAACGAATTTTTCAGTCGCTTCTTTGTATCGTTCTTTAGCAAGTATATTTCCTTGATTTAGTTCACTGTAGAAATCGTCTCCTTGTGTGTTAGCAGCAAGCGCATTGAAGACCGGAAGGGTTGTCCAAGCATCTTTATAGGTATGAAAGAACGGAATTTTGCCAGCGGCCTTCACTTTTTCGGCAACCGCGATAAATTCATCCCAGGTCTTTGGCACTTCAAGTCCAAGTTCTGTAAAGATGGCTTTATTGTAAATGACCCCGACTGCATTAGCTGCAAAAGGAATAGCATAAACTTCTTTAAGCCCTGATACATCTTTTAGCATTTGTACATAGGCTGGCTGGATTTTTTCAAGATTCTTATCCTCGGACACATCTGTTAAGACTCCTGCATTAGCTATATCGCTATACGTCATGTCACCGCCGACCCCGATAATATCCGGGATATCATTTTTCGATATTCTAGTTCTTAATACAGTTGAAGGTTCAGGAGGGCTTGCCTGTTCAACATCAATAGTTGGATTTTCCTTTTCAAACTTTGCGATTAACTTATCAATTGTTTCCATTCCTTCGCGTTTATGATGAAAAAATTCAATCTTTACCTTTCCTTCACCTGAACTTTCCTCTCCAGCACCACAACCTGAAAGTAGAGAAATAGATAAAGCGCCGACTGCTAGTAATGAAATGGTTTTCTTCATAATTGTTGTTCCCCCCGTTATTTTTTACTAATATCTGTTTACTATGATGTTACCGATTTCAATTTTTTTGTACTTGTGACTGCTCCACCTCCTAATATGTTTAAATTTCAATCTTTTTTCCGACTTACACTCTCTCTAAATACAAGCTCAGTAGGTAGTACGACTTTCAAAGGCAGATCTCTGCCTTTCAATCGATCAGACAAAAGTTTCACAGCTGTTTTTCCCATTTCAAATGAATGGATTTTGACAGTTGAAAGTGCTGGGTTAAGGTATGCTGCTGCGTCAATATTGTCAAAACTGAATATAGATACTTCCTCTGGAACCTTTACGCCCGCTTCATGCAAGGCTCTAAATGCTCCTAATGCCATAGGATCACTCGCGACGACCACAGCACTTGGTAACTGACCTTTATTGATCAATTCTTTCATTAGCATGTATCCGCCATTTGGGCCCCATTCACCGATTAGAACATTTTCATGTTTATAAAGACCTTTTTCCTTCATTACGTTTTCAAAAATCGATTTTCGCACATCTTCTTTTTCATAGATTCCCCCCTTGTCTATTCCTTTTACAAATATCCTACCGCCTAAATAGGAAATATTTTGGTGGCCTAATTCAAACAGGTGTTCTAGGATTTGATATGTTGCAGTTTCTAAATCTGAAATAACAACATCAAATTCATTCCCAGGCGGTGCATAGTCTACAAATACGATATTGTTATTTTCATAGTAATTATCCTTTAATTCCTTAGAATCAACCGTGCCAATGACAATCAGGCCATCTAAGGAACGCAAGGCCCCTCCAGAGAGGTCCCTATTGCCTACAGTTAAGACAGAAGCAATATTCATTCCATATTGTTCACAAGTTCTCTCTACTCCCATTCGCAAGGACATGAAATAAGGATCATTCACTTCATCTTCCTCAGTATTTGTGAGAAGCAGACCAATATGATGAGTTTCTGGCCATCTATCAAATTTCTCGCTCTTTTTCCTTGTTGGTTTGTAATTTAAATCATTCACAATCTCCATCACTCTTTTTCGAGTATCATTAGAAACAGATAGTGACGGATCATTACTTAGTATCCTTGATACCGTTGCCGTAGAAACATCGGCTAATTCAGCTATATCTTTTATTGTTGCCATAAAATCACTTACCTTTTTATATTTTTTATTTTTAAGTAAAGTTTACTAAAGTACCTGTTAGTAATATAACAATATAAACGCTTTCATTCAAGTGTTTATTTTAAAATTCTATATATTTCCCTTGTTTTTTTATATATTTAGTAAATTTTACTTCGTTTTCAAAGTAAAGATACCTTACTTTCTTTGACATGACGAATAAAATAATGTTAGGTAATATTTACTCGTCATACATTTTAATATATTTATTTTGTTTTATTTTTAAAATTTAAAATGCACTTCAAAACCATTAAAGTAAAAACATAAGACTTCAATAGAACATGGTAACAAAGACATTCAAACTCATAATGGACATTGTAAATTTTATATACTGTATCCATAAGAAGGGATTAAAGATAAATTACCGTTTTGTTGGTGTAATTGTTATGATCATTTAGATAGTTAGATAAACCCTTCTCCATAGGATCAACCTTTTTTTACTTAAAGCGGGATTACCTGTTCTCATTTTTTACATAATAGTCAGTATTAGAATCCGGGCATTAATATTTAAAATAATTTCTAGATGACTTTTCTTTCTTTCTCCTGTTGCATTTTTATCTTCCCCCCCTCTTCGGCCGTTTCATGAAATTTCTCATTTGAAGCAATTAGTGGAATGTCAACACTAAACTGGACAAAACTTATAAGGGCTGTTGTTTAAATTCAACAGGCGTTAAATAGTCTAATGTTCCGTGAATTCGAATGTTATTGAACCAATGTACATAATCATTAAGTTCAA
>NZ_JAIQUM010000087.1 GCF_020075705.1 Metabacillus rhizolycopersici
TGGCGAAGAGGCCACACCCGTTCCCATGCCGAACACGGAAGTTAAGCTCTTCAGCGCCGATGGTAGTTGGGGGTTTCCCCCTGTGAGAGTAGGACGTTGCCAGGTAAAGAGTAAAAAGATCAGTAGATATACTGGTCTTTTTTTGGTGTTTCTGCAGTGCTTAATTCCCAAGCTGTCTGTTCTATTAGATCGTTGAGTATGTAAATTTACGTTTGTATATGTACGAATTAAGAGAAGCAAAGGTTTTTCGGAACTCCGTTGCTTTGACTGCGGGAGTGTCAGCTAAGTGTTTTAGCTAATCGTAGATCACTTAAAATGAAAATAGATTGATAGAAGTAGTTCAATAACTCTTGATAAAGAAACGAAAACAAAGAGCCTATTTTGAAAAACATGAATCGGCGGTTGCTCAATATCTCTGCTTGTGTAAAATCTTATTTTACTCCCGTTGCAAGCTGCATGGACAGACGAATTGGCAGTGCAGGATTAGCAAACTGATTAACATCTCCCACAAAAAACAAATCCTTCTGTGGGTAGTAAAATGCAAAAGAGCCAGTTGACCCGGAGTGTCCCAGCAAGTCTCCCTTTTCCATAAACGGCATTAGTAAGCCGCCAAGGGCAATTCTCATAAATCCTCCTCCATAGCAAATAGGTCCCATTGTGATTTGGAGTTTCTTATAATAGGTGAGTGCATCAAAAATTTCTTTATTAAACAACTTACCGCCATAAAATGCTTTAATAAATATCATCATTTCCCGTGCTGTAGTGACAGCACCACCACTTGCACGACAACTACAAATAAACTTAGGTCGCTTCAATACTTGATCCTTGTAGTATATATTTGGTACAAAATCTTCTTCACTTTGTGGCAGGTAGGTATGTTCCAGTCGTAATGGTATAAAAATCAATTGTTGGTAAGCTTCAGCCAATGTTGTGCCATTTACCTTTTCAATAATTTCGCCAAGTAGATCAAAGTTGATGTCAGAATAATAGGCCTTACCTTTCGTACGTGGAGCAAAATGTGGTTTTAATTCCTTTGTCCAATGCAAAAGTTCACCAAAGGAAAAGGGGAAATCTTGGTTAATTACTTTCCTTTTCGTGGAGTTTTTTTTCTCCTCAAATTTATCAGGTAATCCGCTAACTTGAAATAACAAGTCGGATATGAATAGTTCAAATGAATATTCCTTTGACTTATAGATATGAAGCCCGCTTAGAGTGTCTTTATCTATAAATTCAGATATTTTATTGTTCAAAGACAGTTTTCCCTGCTCTTGCAAAATCAAAATACAAGCAGTGGTAAACAGCTTTGTAATGCTCGCCATCAATAATGATGAATCGATTTCCTTACCACCATAGCCTTTACACCAAGAAAAGTCACCATTTGTATCTTCGATGTAAACAATTCCTTCGTGGATGAGTTTTGAATTCATAGTTTTATTAAAAATTTTTTCAAATTTCGGAGCTTTATTAATATCCATAACGTCTCCTTTCGGAATACCGCTTACGATAAGTGAAAAAAAGACACTGCTATTAATCAGTCTCTGTCATAGTAAAGATGTAGTAAAAAGTGCAGAATCCATAATCCATAATCCATAATCCATATTATTCTTAAAATGTTAATAATATCCGTACTTAAACAAATCTGCGCCCTCTGTATAAACTAAATAAAGAAATCCAGTAGATCAATACAGGAATTTTTATTGAAATTTACCATAAATTATTAATCTTTATTTTAACTCCACGATACACTCTAGAAATAAACCCCTAAAAAAAGGAAAAAAATAATAATCAGTACCTTGCATTATTCACTAGTGAGTGTTACGGTATAATTGAAATTGGTAAAAACAACCCTTTTGGTCCACTAGTAAACAATACACAGTAGTGATCAACATATAGTAGGAGATGACCGAAAATGAATGTTCAGTTTAAAAAGGGAGTACTAGAGCTTTGTGTGCTAGTATTGATCTCTAAAAAAGACCAATATGGATATGAGTTAGCTCAAAATATTTCTAAACGAATCGATGTAGCTGAAGGGACGTTATATCCATTGCTGCGAAGGTTAACAAAAGAAGACTACTTCACAACATATTTAGTTGAATCAACAGAGGGACCATCGCGGAAGTACTATAAACTCACAGAAAGGGGAAGGGAGTATATGCTGGAATTGGTGGAAGAATGGAAGCAATTTAGCTGTGGTGTCAATGAATTGATTGGGGAGGGAACGGATCATGGATAAGCAGGGATTTCTAAATGAACTATCAAGTCAGCTTAATACTGTACCTGAACATGACCGCACTGATATGCTTTATGATTTTGAGGAGCATTTTGAATTAGCGATGGAAAGTGGAAAAACAGAGGCAGAAATTGCTGAAAGTTTAGGTAATCCAAAGCTAATTGCTAAGGATTTGTTAGCTGAGTATTTGGTTTCTCAAGCTGAAAGTGATCAATCAGTTAAAAGTATGTTCCATGCTGTCCTTGCGACAATTAGTTTAAGTTTTTTTAATCTTATTTTTTTGTTAGGACCAATTGTAGCGATCATCGGAGTTTATCTTTCATTATCTGCTACAGCTATAGTACTAACTCTCTCTCCAATCGGTTTGATTGCTTCTCTGCTTTTTGAAGGACCAAGTAACTTTTTAATAAAATTTTTTATGGCTATAATCTTTTGTAGTTTGGGTGTGTTAATGAGTATCGGAATGATTTATGTTGGAAAGTTTTTATATCAAATGATCTTAAAATATGTGAAATTTAATATTCGTATTGTAAAGGGGAGAGCTGGGAAATGAAGAAGGTCGCATTAGGAGCGCTTCTTGTACTTATTATTGGTATTATTGGATTATTTACAGTAAGTGGTGGTGCATTTTCTTTCGGTAATAATGTCCAGATAAATGAACGAGAAATAATTCCATCAAAGAATATTAAAGAAATGAAAGTTAATGTCGATGTTGGAGAAATTCAAATTAAGGAAAGCAAAAATGACGATATTACTATTCATTTTCATGGAAATGTGCCAAAAAAGGTAAAGGAGCAACTAACATTTAAGGTAGAAGAACATTCTACAAGTGTTGAGGTTGTTGTAAGCCAATCAAATAAATTCTTCATGCAAATTCCTTTTATCAATTCAGATATTAGCAGTGAACGGACTTTAGATGTAAGCCTACCAAAGAACTTGCTAGATAAGCTTGAAGTAAAGGCAGATGTAGGTGATATTCATATTGATCATATCAATTCACCTGGATTAACTGCACATAGTGACGTTGGCGATATTTATGTGAATCAATTTAAAGGTGTAGGAACGTTTGTATCGAACGTTGGTGATATTGAGTTAGAAAAAATCAGTGGGAAAATTAATTCGCAAACAGATACAGGAGAAATTGACATCAGTTTAGAGGAAATGACAGATGACATTGAGTTATCATCAGATGTAGGTGATATTACTGTTAAATTTGTAAATGAGCCTGAAAATATAGTGTTCGATTTAAGTAGCGATATTGGAGATGTTTCAATAAATGGATTTAAAGGCTTTGAAAATAGGACTACTGGCAGTATCATCACTCAACTTGGGAGTGGTGGATCTTTACTAGAAGTGAAAACAGATATTGGTGAAATTACCGTCGGAAAATAGTAGACAAAGAGAGATAGCCTTATAGCTATCTCTCTTTGTCTACTAGTGAAGTTCAAACGATCGTAGTGCCAAAAATCAAAAAAAGGTGACTGCTCTACGCAATAAAGTAGAGAGTCACCTTTAGTGAAATCGATTCCTTATAAACTAGGTTTCGACTCCGTTAATGGTATTGATGTAGTTTCTTTTCGATTCAATACCAATTTATAACATACAATAACAATGATCATAAACGCAGATGTTATGAAATATAGCGTACTGTATCCAAGGTGTGTAGCGACGATGCCTAAGACATATGAGCCGAGCGCAAGTCCTGAATCAAAGAATGTAAAGAATGTAGCTGTAGCATGCCCGCTCCTATGACGATCAGTAGCTTGAACAGCAAGTGTTTGTAAAGAAGGGACGACGGTTCCATAACCAAGCCCGATAAATGCCCCTGATAAAAGAAGCATAAATGAAGATTCTGTAATACTTAATAAAAATAGTCCAATCAAAAATAGAACAAGTGCTGGATAGATAATAAAGTGAGGACCCTTCGTATCAAATAAACGTCCACTAAAAGGACGAGCAACGAGCATGACGACTGCAAAAACAACGAAGAAGAAGCTAGCCGCATCTAATAAATTAAGTTCTTGTGCATAAATAGATAAAAACGAAAGGACACTTGAATAAGAAAGAGCAACTAAACTACCAATAATCGCAATAGGTAATGCCTTTTGATCAAGTAGATCTGACAGTTGGATGCGTTTCTTAGCTTTGGTTGCTGTAGAACCTACTTCGTTAATTTTACTTGTAGCGGTAATTAGTAGCCCGACCGAGATTAATAAGGCAAGAACAAGGAATAGTGTTGAAAATGATGTGACTTGGATGAGTGAAAGAGCGATTAGTGGCCCGAAAACAACAGCAAGGTTCGTCGACATCACAAAATAGCCAAGACCTTCTCCACGTCTTTTTAGTGGAATAAGATCTGCAGCAATTGAACCTGTAGCTGTTGTTGCAATACTAAACCACATTCCTTGGAAAAATCGTAATGCAAGTAATAATGAATATTGCTCAACCCATAAGTAAAGGAAAGAACAGAGTGTAAAAAAGATGAGACTAATCATTAACATTCTCTTTTTGCCGTAATCCTCTAACAGCTTTCCTGAAAATGGGCGAACAATGATGGCTGATAAAAGAAAAATCGTCACGATTAAACCGGCATCAAGCTTCGAACGATGAAGCTCATCGACCACATAAATTGGTAAAGACGTTAATAAGCCATAAAAGGCAATAAAAATAAACAGGTTACTTAATGAAATATTAATAAAACTTTTGGTCCAAATTTGTTGTTTTTCTTCTTGATTCATTCGGACTTATTCCTCCCTTTTTGCCGTTTATATACCAAGTTTCGTTAATAAGTGGAACAAGTTATCTTGTTCTTCGTCTGATAAATGTTCAAGCATCTTCTGTTCAAAAGACTTTACATCTTTTTCAATCACTGGAAAGTTTTCAATCGCTTTATCTGTAAGCGAAACAAGGCGTTCGCGTTTATCGCTACCATGTGTCCGTTTCACCCAACCACCTTCTTCAAGTTTCACAAGCGTACGTGTAACAGTTGGCGCTTCTACTACTAAATAACGCCAAATCTCGCTCTGTGTCATGGACCCATTGATTTTTAAGCAATACAGAATTGACCATTGAGAACTATATAACTCGTGCCGTTGCAATTGTTCATTCATTTCTTTGGACATTGAACGGGTTTTCCTGTAAAGCATATGAAATAGCTTGTTTGTGTTTTCCATTATCATTCACCTCTTATTATTTACCTAGGTAAATAATTACTAAACCAACTATAACATAAAGTAGAAGTTTGTAAAGTCATTAAAGCTTTAATATAGAAACTTTAAATTCCCCCAAAAGTAATCTCCTATTTTATGACCTTCAGTTAAAAAATCTTTTTATTACATTTATGAAAAAAAAAGACCCTTGGCACTGAGTTGTGAACCAAGGGTGAATAAATAAATGGAAGTAATAAAATTAAATCTTCATAGCATCACTTTTTAAATTCCACGTTTTCTTCCAAGAATAGTTTGCAACTAACAAGATAACAAAGGCTAGTAACGCGATGACAGTAAAGATGATAAAGCCAGTTGCGTATGAACCAGTTAGTTCTTTTACTGTGCCTAATACAGTCGGTAAAAAGAATCCTCCGATTCCTCCTGCGGCACCAACTATTCCTGTAACCATCCCAATTTCCTTTTGGAAGCGTTGTGGGACTAACTGAAATACTGCACCATTTCCCATACCTAAGCACATCATACCGACAAATAGTAAAACAATAATGGCTAATAAAGATGGTAACTGACTAACCCCAAGCATACATGCGGCAACGATGAGAAATAATACAGTTAAAACCTTCACACCGCCAACTCGGTCAGAAATAATGCCTCCAACTGGTCGGAAAAAGCTACCTGCTGCTACACATAGCGTGACAAAATCTCCAGCTTGAACATTCGATAATTGATATTCATCAACAAAAAACATGCTTAAAAAGTTTGTTAATCCGACAAATCCCCCGAAAGTCACACTATAAAGTAAACAGAAGAACCATGTATCTCGATAAGCAAATACTTTGAAGTAATTTTTTAGCGGTTGTGGTGCTGGTTGTGTTGGTGCATCCTTTGCTAAAAAGATAAAAATCGCGAACGTAATCAAGAGTGGGATTAGAGCAATTCCCATTGTTGTGTGCCATCCTAAATTTTCAGCGATACGGGGACCAAATAATGTTGCAAATAACGTACCGCTGTTTCCTGCACCAGCAATCCCCATAGCTAAACCTTGCAGGTGAGGAGGATACCATCTACTCGCCATTGGTAAGGCAACGGAAAAGCTTGCACCAGCAACCCCTAATAAGATTCCGATCATATATAGCTCCGGTAGTGTATTTCCAGCAAAGAAGCCCCATAGCAATGGGATTGTTGTGATACACATCCCTAATATAGCAGTTTTCTTAGGACCAATTCGATCTGTTAACACACCTAATACAATTCGGAAAATAGAGCCGGCTAAGATTGGTATCGCAACAATTAACCCTTTTTGAGATGGAGATAATCCAAAATCCTGAGTGATGAAAACACCAAGAGCCCCAAGCATAACCCAAATCATAAAGCTTACATCAAAATACAAAAAGGAAGAAAAGAGTGTCTTCGGGTGACCGCTCGCTTTTAGTTCAGATAATTTCATTTCATAAACTCCTTTCACTGTGTTCAGCAATTAATTTTTAAAGTTTTTCAATATGGAGTCATTATAAGCCGAGGATTTTGGTTAGAAAAGCTACCTGTCAGAAAATATAACATAGAATTATTTTTTAGTAGTGTGAAAATATTAGATAAAGAGTTCTTAGCTGGAAAATGATAATGTTTGAATTAACCCAATCAAAACCCGTAAAATTGAGAAAATAACAAAATTTCATGTTAGGAAATCTAACAGTAATAACCATTAGATAAGAAATATATGAAATAATGAGATTATTGAATAGATCAGACCATTAATGCTGGAGGGTTAAGATGAAGAAAAAATTGGCAGTGATCGGAAATGGAATGGCGGGTGTACGCAGCGTTGAGGAGATTTTAAAACAAAATTCTCAAGCGTTTGACATTTCGATAATAGGAAGTGAGCCCCACCTTAACTATAATCGGATATTATTATCTTCTGTCTTGCAAGGAGAGGTTTCATTTCAAGATATAACGATTAATCCATTAGAGTGGTATGAAGAGAATCGGATTGAGCTCTATCCTGGTGAAACAGCTGTAAAGATTGATTCAAATAAAAAAGAGATCGTAACTGATAAAAAGCGTACAATCTCTTATGACAAGTTGATTTTAGCAACTGGCTCCACACCATTTATTCTCCCAATTCAGGGAATTGATAAAGAGGGAGTTGTTACATTTCGAACAATTGAGGATTGTAAGAGCATTATTGAAACCTCAAAACAGTATAAAAAAGCCGTTGTGATCGGCGGTGGGGTATTAGGGTTAGAGGCAGCTAGAGGATTATTAAATCTAGGATTAGAAGTAAAGGTCATACACAATCAAGAGTATTTGATGGAGCGTCAACTTGATTTAACTGCATCAAGAATGCTTCAAAAGGAGCTAGAGCAACAAGGGATTGAATTTCTTTTAAGTAAAGTGACAAAGGAAATTGTTGGAGATCATAGAGTGGAAAAAATCGAGTTTATAGATGGAACATCTGTAGAGACTGATTTGGTGGTCATGTCTGTTGGTGTAAGACCAAATATAGAACTGGCTAAGGAAAGTGACATTTTGACCAATCGTGGAATTGTCGTTAATGACTTTTTAGAGACAAATAAATCTGACATTTATGCTGTTGGTGAGTGTGTAGAACATAATGGTATGGTTTATGGTTTAGTCAAACCATTGTATGAACAAGGTCAAGTTCTGGCAAAGCATATTTGTGGGATTGCCGAAGAGGGATATAAGGGCTCTGTCTTATCAACAAGCTTAAAAGTACCTGGGGTTGATCTTTTTTCAGTCGGTGAATTTGGTGAAGACGAAACGACTAAGACGTTAAAAATGTTCAATGAAATGGACGGAGTGTACAAAAACATTGTCATCCGTGGAGATATCATTGTTGGTGCTGTGTTATACGGAGATACAACGGATCAATCAAAACTATTAGATATGATTCTGAAAAGGAAGCATACTAGTGATGAAGAGAAACGAATGCTCCTCCAATCCAAAGATAAGGATGCAGGCGTCATTAAATCTATGAAACTAAGTGAAATTATTTGTAATTGTAATGGGGTTTCAAAGGGGGCAATTATTGAGGCTGTTCAGCAGAAGGAATTAACAACCGTTGATCAGGTGAAACAATGTACTAAAGCTTCTAGCTCCTGCGGAGGATGTAAATCAGTTGTCGCAGACTTACTCGCATATATTCATAGTGATGAATGTGATGAGGTTATTCAAAAGAAGTCTTTATGTGCTTGTACAACGTTAACAGAGGATGAAGTTGTTTTACAAATACAACAAAGAAACCTTTCCTCGTTGCAAGACGTATTTGTAGAGCTTAATTGGAATACGAAAGAAGGTTGTTCAAGCTGTGTCCCTGCCCTCAATTATTATTTAGCAATGATCTATCCAAAATATGAAGGGAAGAATGAGCCGTTTTTTGTCAATGAAAATATGAAGGCTCAGCTTCAAAAAGACGGTACGTATTCGATCACTCCACAAATGTACGGAGGGGTGACGAACGTAGCAGAACTTCAAAAGATTTCGAGTATCATGGAAAAATATAAAATAACCGATGTTGGGATAACACCCGAACAAAGGATCCAATTAATAGGGATAAAAAAGGAAGATCTCCATGCTGTTTATTCAGAATTAAATATGCATTTACGCCCAGCGCATAAAAACAACATCCGGCTTGTTAACGCTAGTTTTGGTGACCAAGAATGCCGGTGCAGTAAGGGAAATGCCCTACATTTAGCGGTCGAATTGGAAAAGGAAATGGAATATTTATTAACTCCTCATAGAGTTGTATTAGGTATAGCAACTTGCAAGCATAGTGAAGTAGATATGATAACAAAGGATATTAGTGTGATTGGAATCAACAGAGGTTGGGAAATTTATGTTGGTGGAAGCATTAGCCCTCATATCAGACAAGGTGAACTATTTACTGTGGCTAGTAATAGTCAAGAAGCGAAAGAATTAATTTGTGGATTCGTTCAATATTACCGAGAAACAGCTAATTACCTTGAGCAAATATGTGATTGGACTGGGAGAGTGGGCCTGATCCATATAAGAGAAGTATTGTTTGAAGATGTGCTAAGAAAACAATTAATTGAACGTCTTGAAGCAGAAATGCTTCCGTATGTGGGGAAGCCTGTATAGAGTGAGACTTTTATCAGTGGGGGGTTCTTTATCCTCCGCTTAACTTTCTTCTTCTCGAAGATTTGAAGTTGAGGTTTACTGCCTGTTAAACTGCGATAAAACTAGATTAAAAGAATAAAGGATGATGTGCCTTGACCGAGTTATTATTAAAATATTTCCGGACAAAGCAACAGGAAGTTCAATCGGAAAAAGTTTACGATACGCAATGTCCGTTTTGCAGTATGCAATGTAAGATGCAATTAATAGAACAATCGATCGTTTCAAGAAAAAAGTATACGACGATAGGGAAAGACAATCCTACATCTGAAGGTAGATTGTGTATTAAAGGAATGAATGCCCATCAACATTCCTTTCATCAAGATCGAGTAAAATATCCTCTACTAAAAGTGAACGGAGAATTTGTTCGAATTTCGTGGGAGGAAGCATTGGAGCATATTAAAAACCAATTTACTGAAATCCAAGCGGCTGATGGATTGGATGCTTTATCTGTGTATGGAAGTGCTTCAATCACAAATGAAGAAGCATACTTACTTGGTAAATTTGCTCGAGTGGCCTTAAAAACACGTTTTATCGATTATAATGGTCGATTATGCATGTCTGCTGCTGCAACTGCAGCGAATCAAACCTTTGGAATGGACCGTGGCTTAACAAATGCATTAACAGAAGTTCCGTTTACGCGTGTGATTATTTTAGCTGGAACGAATATCGCAGAATGTCAACCGACGATTATGCCTTATTTTGAAAAGGCAAAAGAAAATGGTGCTTATATTATCGTGATTGATCCGCGTGAAACGGCTACAGCTAAAATTGCTGATTTACATCTTAAGGTTAAACCTGGAATGGATGCTGCGCTAGCAAATGGATTATTAAAGGTAATCATTGAAGAAGAATTACTTGATGAGCAATTTATTGAAGAAAGAGCGACAGGATTTGAGGAAGTAAGGGAATATGTAAGTTCACTATCTTTACATGATCTTGCTGAAATGACAGGAGTTCCGATTGAGCAAATAAAGACAGCTGCGATCAAATTTGCAAGCGAAGAATCTGGAATGCTTTTTACAGCAAGAGGTGTAGAACAGCAAACTGATGGGACAGCTGCTGTAAGGAATTTGCTGAACATTCTAATCGCTACAGGAAAAATAGGAAAGCCATACTCCGGCTATGGAGCGATTACAGGACAGGGAAATGGGCAGGGAGCACGCGAGCATGGGCAAAAAGCTGATCAACTGCCAGGTTATCGTTCAATCGAAAATGAAGAGCATCGAGCCTACATCGCAAAGGTTTGGGGTATTAACAAAGATGAACTTCCTAGAAAAGGTGTTTCAGCATTTGAAATGTTGAAAAAAATTGATGAAGGCGAAATCAAAGGGATGCTCCTGTTGTGCTCAAATCCAGTAGTATCTAACCCAAATGCAAATTTTGTAAAGGTTGCATTAAAAAAGTTAAAGTTTCTAGTTGCGGTTGACCTATTTGTCTCTGAGACGGCAAAATTAGCGGACCTTATTTTACCAGCCTCATCCTATTTAGAAGATGAAGGAACAATGACTAACCTTGAAGGTAGAGTAACACTTCGGGAAGCGAGTCGACCTTGTCCTGGTGAAGTGAAGCATGACTGGCAAATTATTTGCGAGATTGCAAAAGTACTAGGGAAAGAAAAGTATTTTTCATATACAAAAGCAGAGGACATCTTTAATGAATTAAGAATAGCTAGTCGTGGTGGGATCGCAGACTATTACGGAATTACGTATGAACGAATAAGACAAGAACAAGGAATTCTCTGGCCTTGTCCTGAAGTTGAGCACAAAGGAACAGAGCGAATATTTGAAGAGTCCTTTGCACACCCAGATGGTAAAGCGAAAATGATTGCTGTCAAAAACATTCCTGATGTTCCAAAGGAAAAACCGAGTAAAGAATACCCGTTATATTTAACAACAGGCAGAGTGATGTCACACTATTTAACAGGGGAACAAACAAGAAAAAGTGCTGCCTTAGCAGCGAGAAACTTCGAATCATATCTGGAAATCCATCCAGAGACAGCGAGGAAGTATAACATCGATAATAATCGCTTAGTTGCTGTTGTGTCAAAACGAGGTAGGATTGTAGTTAGAAGTAGGTGGTCAGAGAAAATTAGACAAGACACCGTTTTTGTTCCGTTTCATTGGGCAGATAGTCAGAATGTAAACAAGCTTATCGGTGAAGAACTTGATCCATCCTGTAAAATGCCAGGATTTAAAGTGAGTGCCGTTAATGTAACACCTGTATGACCAAAGTTAAAAAATATATAAGGAATTTTTAGGGGTGCGAATCAATCGTACCTCTTTTTCTTTTTAGCAGATAAGAAAGTATAAGTTTTTTACTTAGAATGGGTGTCTTGTTCTAGCGCCTAGTCACAAATGAATTGAAGGTAAAGAACACCTTCTATTCATTGCCTAAAGCTGATCAAGGTGCTTGCACTTTTTTTAATAAGCCCTCAGCCCTTCAGTTTACTAGGTTTCCCATTGTCATAAAATAAAACAATGTTAGAAAATCTAACATGTATGTAAAGTATTTTATTTTAACGTGATATAGTAAAAGAAACTTTCTTAGGGGAGGAAAAAACAGGTGGAAAAAAAGAAACTTGTGCTTATAGGGAACGGAATGGCTGGAGTTAGAGCAATCGAAGAAATTTTAAAGGTTTCAGAGGATTTATTTGAGATAACAATTTTTGGGAGTGAACCACATCCTAATTATAATAGAATTCTATTATCAAAAGTATTACAAGGTGATACCGCGGTAAAAGATATTACATTAAATGACTGGGAATGGTATGAAGAAAATAATATTACTCTTTATACGGGAGAAACGGTAACAGAAATTAATTCTAACAAGATGGTCGTAGTATCTGATAATGGAAGAATTGTACCGTATGATGAATTGATTATAGCTACAGGTTCTGTACCTTTTATCCTTCCACTGCCTGGTGCTGATAAGCAGGGCGTAACTGCATTTCGTGATATTAAGGATACAGACGTGATGCTAGAAGCGTCAAAAAAATATAAAAAAGCAGCTGTTATTGGTGGCGGTTTGCTCGGTTTAGAAGCAGCACGTGGCCTATTAAATTTAGGAATGGAAGTCTCTGTTGTCCATATTGCCCCGACTTTAATGGAACGCCAGCTTGATGAAACAGCAGGTAAGCTTTTGCAAAAGGAATTAGAAAATCAAGGAATGAAATTTCTACTTGAAAAGAGCACAGATGAAATTTATGGGACAGAACGAGTTGAAGGATTGAGGTTTAAGGATGGGACACAGCTTGAAGCGGATTTAGTTGTTATGGCCGTTGGGATTAAGCCGAATATTGCGTTAGCAAAAGAAAGTGGATTATCCGTAAACAGAGGAATCATCGTAAATGACTTTTTACAAACAGATTTTCCACATGTGTACTCTGTAGGTGAGTGTGCAGAACATAATGGCATCCCATATGGTCTTGTAGCCCCGTTATATGAACAGGCAAAAGTATTAGCTAAACACATTTGTGGTCAAGAAACGGCACCTTATAAAGGTTCGGTATTATCTACTCAATTAAAAGTATCTGGCGTTGAAGTATTCTCAGCAGGTGACTTTACTGAGGATGAAGAGAAAAAGGCTATAAAAATATTTGATGAACAAGATGGAGTTTATAAAAAGATTGTTTTAAAAGGAAATAAAATTGTCGGCGCTGTTTTATTTGGTGACAGTAAAGAAGGAAATCGACTGTTTGCAATGATCAAAAAACAAGCAGATATTTCGGATACAGAAAAGATTAGTATTTTACAGCCGATAGGTGAAGTTGCAGGAGAGAGTTTAGTTGCTTCTATGAGTGCCGATGAAATTATTTGTGGATGTAATGGGGTTTCAAAAGGTACGATTGTTCAAGCGATTCAGGAAAACGGCTGTTCATCTGTAGACGAAATTAAAGCATGTACGAGTGCTTCTCGTTCATGTGGAGGCTGTAAATCATTAGTTGCAGATGTTCTGCAGCATACTCTTGGATCTGAATTTGATGCTTCTGCTCAAAAGGAAGCTATTTGTGGATGTACGACATTATCAAGAGATGAAGTCGTAGAAGCAATTAAAGAGAAAGGTTTAACACATACAAGAGAAGTCATGAATGTACTTGGCTGGGAGTCTGAGGAAGGCTGTTCAAAATGTCGTCCAGCTCTTAACTATTATTTAGGAATGGTGAAGCCAACAGAATATGAAGATGAGAGAGAGTCACGCTTTGTGAATGAGCGTATGCATGCAAATATACAAAAGGATGGAACATACTCAGTTGTTCCAAGAATGTACGGTGGTGTAACAAATGCAAAGGATTTGCGTCGTATAGCAGATGTTGTTGATAAATATGAGATACCATTGGTGAAAGTAACTGGTGGACAACGTATTGATCTGTTTGGCGTAAATAAAGATGATTTACCAAAGGTATGGAAGGAATTAGATATGCCTTCAGGTTATGCGTACGGGAAATCACTGCGTACTGTCAAAACATGTGTCGGTGAACAATTCTGTCGCTTTGGAACACAGGATTCAATGGGTCTAGGTATTGAACTTGAAAAGAAATTTGAAGGATTACAAACTCCTCACAAAGTAAAAATGGCCGTATCAGCCTGCCCAAGAAGTTGTGCAGAATCAGGCTTCAAAGATATTGGTTTTATCGGTATTGATGGTGGTTGGGAAATCTATATAGGCGGAAATGGTGGTACCCATGTACGTGGAGGCGATTTATTATACAAAGTAAAAACTGACCAAGAAGCAATGGAAATTACCGGTGCTTACCTGCAATATTACCGCGAAACAGCAAACTATTTAGAACGTACATCCGCATGGGTAGATCGTGTTGGTTTGGCTCATGTCCAAGAAGTACTTGATGACAAAAACAAGCGCAAAGAGTTAAATGCTCGCATTGATGAGGCGTTATCTGTTTATAAGGATCCTTGGAAAGAGATTATCGAGAGCGAGAAAACAACGAAAGAACTATTTGAAACGGTTGGCTTGTCTTAATTGGTTGAACCTTTTCGTAAAATCAGAATTCTTCCAGGTATACACTGAAATAACAGAAAATTTCGTCAAGGAGTGGTATGGGCATGAAGAAAGTAACAAAAACAAAGGTGTACGTCGGTTCGTTATTGGAATTACCAGAACGAGTTGGAAAAACCGTTCATTTAGAAAAGGATAAAGAAGTTGCGGTGTTTAAACTTTCTAGTGGTAAAGTGAAAGCTGTGGAAAATAAATGTCCTCATAAAGGCGGAGTCTTGAGTGAAGGAATTGTTAGTGGAGAACATGTATTTTGTCCAATGCATGACTGGAAAATTTGCCTTGAGGACGGTAAGGTTCAAGAACCAGACTTTGGTTGTGTCAAAACGTATGAAACGCTTGTTGAAGAAGGAGAGGTATTTCTTTTACTTTGAAGAAGAAACAAAAAATCCAACAGTAAGGCAGCATAAAATTGCTATTTAAGTGGAGAGAGTATGCCTTCCCTTACTTAAAACGTTTAATATAGAAGTTAAGGGAGGATGGGGAAGATGAGAAAAGGTAAGGTTTATTTAGTTGGGGCGGGTCCAGGAGATCATGAGTTAATCACTGTGAAAGGGTTAGAATCCATTCGGAAAGCGGATGTTATCCTTTATGACCGTTTAGTTAACCCAAGACTTCTTGAATACGCTAAAGCACACTGTGAATTGATTTATTGTGGCAAACTACCTACCCGCCACTTTATGAGGCAAGAGGAAATAAATCGTACGCTACTTGAAAAGGCATTGGCAGGTTTTACTGTCGTTCGACTAAAAGGTGGAGATCCGAGCGTTTTTGGGAGAGTTGGTGAAGAAGCCGAAGTTCTTGCTGATCACAATGTGGCATACGAAATAGTCCCGGGAATTACTTCAGGCATCGCTGCACCTCTTTATGCAGGAATTCCTGTCACACATCGAGACTATGCGGGTTCTTTTGCGATGGTGACAGCACATGATAAATCAAAGGATGGCAAACCTGATATCGATTGGGAAGGGCTTGTTAGAGGAGTTCAAACAATTGCATTTTATATGGGGGTTTCAAACCTAAATCATATTTGTGAAAATCTAATTCTGCACGGGAAATCCCCGGATACTCCTGTCATCGTTATCAGATGGGGTACCTGGAGCAGACAGAAAAGTGTCGTAGGAACACTTTCTTCGATTGTTCAAAAAGTACAAGATGAAAACATTGAAAATCCGGCAATTACGTTAGTTGGTGATATTGTTGCGACGAGAGATAAAATAAAATGGTTTGAGAAAAAGCCGTTATTTGGCCAACAAATGATTCTTGCTCGAGGAAGTGCTGAAGAAGAAAGTATGGTCGATCAGTTAATAGACCAAGGGGCTGATGTAATTGAATTCCCTAAGTGGAAAATAAGTGAAGGTTCTTTAGATGTAAAGGTTCGAAATAAGCTTGCGATGTACAAGAGAATATTGTTTACGACAACAGAAGCTGTTACGCACTTTTTTAATCTGTTAAAGAAATACCAAATCGACATTCGCCAATTACAGGCAAAGATTTATTGTTTAAAGCCAGCTTCAATCATTGCCCTAGAGGATAGAGGGTTGATGACTAGTTTAGCTGATGACATGGATGCGGAAGGCAGCTTGTTAATTGTAGGTACTAAACTAAAAAGTGAACAACGCTGGAAGCTTGACTATAAATATGGGGAACATGATTATGCAGATGTTTACCAGTCATCGATTGATGAAAGATTTGACGTGGCGATTAAAAGATCAATTGAAGATGCTTCAATCACATCAGTGCTTTTTTCGACGAGTGATTCAGTTCACACGTTTATGAGAGAAGCAGAACATTATGGTTTGTCTATACGCACTTTAGACCCAACGATCAACATTATTTGCTTAACGAAACAGGTCTGGCAAACAGCGGCTAATTATGGTCTGAAATCTAAAATGTTAGTTGAAAGTAGCGACTACGTAGACTTCTCTTCACTAGATCGCTCTCGTTTATTTGTAGCAACAACAATAGGTTAAAAAGGCTGAATCAATAGGGTGTCCTTACTTTAAGGAGCAAACCATATTGATTCAGCCTTTTTGCTTTTAGGAAGATAGGTAAATCAGCTCTCAATCACAGAACATGCAAGTTTCGTTACATATATATAGTAAGTTCTTAACGAGGTATAATGAGAGTAGGGGAGTAGAATTACTAATTTCTGTATAGTTAATACTCGATTTCTTCATAATCCTTAGGCTGAGGAAGTGGTTGCTCAGGAAGTGTTACTTTGTATTCTGAAAGCGCCTCTGATTTTCTTCTGTATACTTTTCCTTTGTGTGAATTTTCCACATTTTTGTCATTACTCGTTTTGTCCATGTTTGCCATCTCCTTTTATGTGGTATTAGTTTTTAGTCTAACCATTATGAGTCGTAACATGAATAATAACGGGGATATTTTACTTGTTAAAAATTCACACATCTAGAGACTTATTGAGGTTCTGTAATGAGTTGTCTTCTTAAATGTAATAAAATTTATGTACTTATGGATTTTTTATTTTCCTACTGAAACATAATATTGATAAAAAATATAAATTCTTTGTCCAATAGTTGTTGACTTCTTTGAAGAATGGGGTTATTATAGAAATTCCCCACTGAGAGATACAAAAAAATCTCAAAAGGGGTTGACGAAAGTATTGTAACCTGATATAGTTATTTCTTGTCAGCTTATTGCGAAAAAATTATTTCAAAATAAGTTATTGACAATTTAGAGACGAAATGATATATTATTATCCTGTCTTTTAAAAATAGTTCTTTGAAAACTAAACAAAGCAGAAACGTCAACGTTAATTTTAAGTCTTTTTATAAGACGACATTTATATGAGCAAGTCAAACTACTTTATTGGAGAGTTTGATCCTGGCTCAGGACGAACGCTGGCGGCGTGCCTAATACATGCAAGTCGAGCGAATTGATGGGAGCTTGCTCCCTGATATTAGCGGCGGACG
>NZ_JAIQUM010000088.1 GCF_020075705.1 Metabacillus rhizolycopersici
TTTCGGACAATAAAATTCAAAACCAGACAATAAAACCTTGAGCTTGGACAAAAAATCTCAAGTTCTGACAATAAATCATGATTATGGACGATACATCATTTCGAAAAGTTGAATTAGAAATCAAGTAGGTTTAAAAACAACAAAGTTTACTAAAACAGCCTTTTGGAAAGATAGAAAATTTGCTTGTGCATGCTATACAACTTAGATTGTAGTGAAGCATCATAAATCGTATTGTGTGTACGATAGATAGCTATCTCATGTTAGGATACTATACATTTATAGTAACTTTTTATAACAAATAAAACAGGAAAGGGTGTTTTGTAAGAAAATCTAACAAATGTATTGGTGGTGAACTATTCAATAAGGATACACAAAAACAAGTATGGAATACAGAAAAAGAGAGGAGATAAAAATATGATTCGCATTGGTGTTGACGTAGGAGGAACTTTTACAGATCTCATTTTAGTTGATGAGGTAAAACAAAAAATCCATGTTTATAAGATACCTAGTACGCTAGAGGATCAATCCATTGGTGTCATTAATGGTATCAAGAAGCTTTGTGAAAATGCTGAAATTCCCATCTCAGAAATTGACTATATTCTTCACGGAACGACGGTTGCGACGAATATTACGATTGAAAATAATGGCGCTACAGTCGGAATGCTAACCACGAAAAATTATCGAGATATTTTACATCTTGCTCGCCACAAAAAAGTAGAGAATTTTTCCATTCAACAAGATCTTCCTTGGCAGTCAAATCCATTAGTCTTACGTAGACACCGCCTTCCAATCCTTGAAAAGCTTGCTGCACCAGATGGCCATATTCGTACAGAACTGAATGAAAAAGAAGTTCGAGAAGCTGTTTTAAAGCTGAAAGAAGCGAAGGTTGAGTCGATTATCATTTGTTTTCTTTTCTCATTCTTAAATGATGTACATGAAAAAAGAGCAAAGGAAATTGTGAAGGAGATGTGGCCTGAAGTCCAATGCTTTACTTCCGCAGAAGTGGTTCCACAAATGAGAGAATATGAGCGGTTTAGCACAACAGCGATGAATGCATATGTTGCCCCAAAGGTGAATCATTATATCGATAATCTTGTAAACTCGCTCGATGTGGCTGGAGTCAAGGCAGAACTACATATTATGCAGTCATCAGGTGGTATGTCAACAACTGAAATGGCGGCGGTTCGGCCAGTCACTTTGTTGAAATCAGATCCGGCTGGAGGTGTTCTTGCTGCAGCATGGTGGGGAGAATTAGAGGGTGTGAACGATATCATAAGCGTCGATATTGGCGGAACCTCTGCAGATATCTCAATCATTCCTAATAATATGCCAAAAATGATTAATCCACGTGATGCTGAAGTGAATGGGTATCCTGTGCTAGTTCCGATGATCGATGTTGAGACCATTGGGGCAGGTGGTGGATCGATCGCCTATGTTGATACTGGAGGTGCCTTTCGGGTCGGTCCGAAAAGTGCAGGAGCAAATCCTGGTCCAGCTTGTTATGGTCTAGGTGGAAAAGATGCGTGTGTGACAGATGCAAATGTCATACTTGGACGTCTTGATCCTGAACAATTCCTCGGCGGTGACATACAGTTGTCACGTGAATCAAGTGTAAAAGCTATTGAAGAAACGCTTTGCTCTCAGCTCAATATGTCAGTAGAGGAAGCTGCACTGGGCATCTTAAAAGTTATCAATAATAATATGGCCCTCTCGATACGGGCAAACTCTGTACGAAAAGGAATTGATCCAAGGGAGTATGCGATTTTAGCAGCTGGCGGTGCAGGACCATTACACTCTGTAGATCTAGCTGAAACAGTCGGCTCAAACTTAGTGATGGTGCCAAATTATCCAGGTATTACGGCAGCAACTGGCCTTTTAGTAGGTGACTTAAAATATGACTTTATCAAATCTAGAATTGTTCCATTATCTCAACCTACTACTGAAACAATTTCTACAATTAATAACGATCTTCAAGAGCTTATACATTCTGCACATACTCAGCTCATGCAAGATGGCATTCAGCCAGAAGATATTAGCATGGAAAGAATAGCAGAGTGCCGCTATGTGGGGCAAGGATTTGAATTACGTGTTCCAATTCCTGAAGGGCAACTAGAAGAAGCAACCTTATCAATGATTGCGGGGCGATTCCATGATATTCATCTCATTGAATATGGTCATTCATTCCCTGAAAATACAGTTGAATTAATTACGTTACGTGTTATTTCAACTGGGCAAACTCCTACATTAAAACTACCTGAATTAGCTAGTGGAGAGCGGATGAATCCGGAAAAAGCGGTCATGTATGTTAGGGAAACAGTATTTGAAGTTGATGGTGAGATCAGATGGCTGCAAACTCCTCGGTATGACCGTACGAAATTGCTTGCAAATGACATTGTGATGGGACCAGCGATCATTGTTCAACGTGATTCAACAACCCTAGTCCCACCCGAATGGCAAGCAACTGTCTCGACGAATGGTACGCTTTTTGTCGCTCCTAAAGTTATTCAAGGCGGAGCAGCTCAACATGTTAATCAATTTTTCTTGAAAGTGAGGTAATGGTAGATGAAAACCTATACGAATGAAAAGGCCAATGTTCCAATTAAGGTTGATCCAATCACCTTACAAGTTATCGGAGGGGCACTACGAACGATTGCATTAGAAATGTCACATCTTATGCAGCGGATGGCGTATTCATCCCTTATTCGAGAATCGGAAGACCTTGGAGCGGGATTATTCGCAATAAATGGAGACACTTGGGCGGAAGCGGATTCTACTCCAATGCAACTTGGTTGTTTACCAGGCTATATTCGCGGTTTCCAAGAAAAACTAGGGGACAATCAATTCCCTGAAGATATTATTTGGAACAATGATCCATATGCAGGGGCATCACATGCTCCAGATATCTCATTATCTCAGCCAATTTTTTATAAAGGTGAATTAGTAGGATATGCCGGCACAACTGCCCACCATTTAGATATAGGCGGTGCACAACCAGGTTTATTAGTTGATGTACCAGATATGTTTGCGGAAGGATTAATTCTAAATGGAGTGAAGTTGTATGAAAAAGGAGTACGAAATGAAACATTAGTGGAGGTCATACGCCAGAAAGTTCGTATGCCTCATGAAGTACTCGGTGATTTAGAAGCTCAAGTTGCAGCATGCCGATTAGGAACGAAGAGGTATATTGAATTGATGGATAAGTATGGAAAAGATACTGTGCTGTCAGCATGTGAGGAATTAATGAACTACTCGGAACGAATGATGAGAAGGGAAATAGCAAAGATACCTGATGGAGTGTATGAGGCGGAATCATGGTTAGATCATGATGGAAGGCACCTGGATGAAAGACTTAAAGTCCATGTGCAAGTGACAAAAAAGGGGGAAGAGATTGAAGTAGATGTATCAAAATCAGCTGACCAAGTTTCAACCGCCTTTAATGTAGCTTACTCAGGTGCACTTTGTGTAAGTGTATACAGTGTGTTACGTTCGATCTTTTTAGATACGTATACACATGAAGAATTCGTACCAGCTAATCAAGGCGTATTTCGTCCAATTAAGATTGTAGCAAGAAAGGGAAGTATTTTTAACCCTCATAAACCAGCTGCAACCTTCAGTCGAGGCAACCAAGTAAACACGGTGGCAGATTTAATCATTAAAGCTCTGGCACCTATCATGCCAAAACAAACATGTGCCGGAAGTGCAGCGAACATCCAATTTGCTTCCTATTCAGGACTAAATAAAAACAATGACTATTGGGTTTACATTGAAGTAAATGAAGGCTCATATGGGGGGCGCCCAGGTAAAGATGGCATGGATGCAGTCGACTTTAGTTCGTGGAATACGCGTAACAATCCAATTGAGGACTTAGATATGCATGTACCACTTGTTTGTGAGCAATACGAGCTAAGGGAAGACACAGGAGGTGCTGGAAAATATCGCGGCGGTCTAGGCATTGTTCGATGGAATCGCTTTTTAACAGATGGATTTATGACGATGGAAGGGGATAAACATACCGTTCGTCCGTGGGGCTATCAAGGTGGTCTACCTGGAACAAGCGCGAACTTAATAAAAAATCCTGATACGGCACCAGAGGAGCTTCCTTCAAAAATTAATGGTCATCGCTTTAAAGCTCAGGAGTCCGTGAAAATCCTCGTCCCATCATCTGGCGGCTATGGAGATCCACTTGAACGAGATCCTAACCAGGTATATGAAGATTTATTAGATGAAATGATTTCGCCTGAAACAGCTTTTTCAGATTACGGTGTTGTTTTAACAGATGGGAAACTAGATGGAAAAGCGACTGAATCTAGAAGGGAAGCATTACGTGCCAACCGAAAAGAGATTCCAGTTTATTCAGAATAATAAGAAGTCAGTTTTTTAGTAATAAACAGTACTCTAACCGATAGATGTGCCTAGGATAATGAGGAGTACCCTCATTTTATCCTACATTTAACGGCAGTAATACCTACAGGATCTATAAAAAGGAGGAAAACCAATGAAGCATTTCGATGTCATCATTGTCGGTGCCGGTTCAATTGGCATGGCTGCAGGCTATTATTTAGCGAAGATTAATGTGAAAACATTACTTATCGATGCATTTGACCCGCCGCATGTGTACGGAAGTCATCATGGTGATACAAGAATTATTCGCTATGCATATGGAGAGGGACGAGAATATGTCCCATTAGCTTTAAGATCACAGGAATTATGGTATGAATTAGAGCAGCAAGTTAATGAAAAACTGTTTGAACAAACAGGGGTGTTATGTTTTGGACCAGTTGGATCTAAGTTTGTTGATGAAACGATTGCAAGCGCAAAAGAATTCTCTCTACCTTTCGAAGTTCTTAGCGGTAAAGATATAAAAGCAAAATGGAGAGGGATTGAAATACCTGATGATTATTTAGGCTGCTATGAGCCAACTTCAGGTGTGTTATATAGTGAGAAAATTGTTCGTGCTTATCGAAAACTTGCATTAGACAGTGGAGCGACATTATTAACGAATACCCCTGTTACAAATATTGAAATGAAAGAAGATGGAGCCATTGTATCGGCAAAGGATCAAGTTTTTTCAACAGATAAACTTGTTGTTTGTGCTGGAGCATGGAGCGGAAAATTGTTATCAGAATTAAATCTTCCGCTAAAACCAACCAGACAAACAGTGGCTTGGTTTAAGGCAGATGAAGATCTATATCAATCTAGCGTTTTCCCTGCCTTTTTTGTAGATGTTCCTGAAGGGAAATATTACGGTTTTCCGAGCATTGAGGGCGCTGGTGTAAAGCTTGGCAGATTTGATGATGATCAACCAATCAACCCAGATGATCCACGACTTGAATTTGGCTCATTTGACTTTGATGAAGGAGATGTTCGCCATTTTCTAAAAGCTTACATGCCGGAATCAGCAGGAAAACTAAATCAAGGAAAAGCTTGTCTGTTTACAAGAACCCCTGATGGACATTTTCTTATTGATCAATATCCTGGTCATCCACATGTGATGATTGCCGCAGGATTTTCCGGTCATGGTTTTAAATTTGCAAGTGGGATTGGCGAGGTTTTATGTCAAATGACTATGAATGGTGAAGCAAAACTAGATCTATCATTATTTTCGTTACATCGTGATAGTCTTCAATCTAGTGTTAGGAAATAAACAATTTGAAATAAAGGTTCATCCAAATCTAAAATTTATTGTCCAATATTTCCAAGAAATCGACCAACAGAATAACTTGCAGACCATTCATTTTTAAAGCTATTAATCGATAGATCAGATCGTGAATAAATCTTGAAATCGTTAATTTTGGAGGCTGGATCAATATGGCTAATGAAAAAGGGAATCATTTGCTTGAAAAATCTATTCTACCGGTTGGATCAAATGGAAAAACGATGGGTATGATTGGGTATTTTATGCTCTGGGTAGGGATGGTTGTGATGATTGTTGCCTATCAATTTGGCGGGGATGCAGTTTCCTCTTATCCATTGCTAACGAGTATAATCGTGATTTTTGCAGCATATTTGGCAATCGGGTTCATTATGCTCCTATCAGCAGATATTGGCACTGAACATGGTTTATCATTTGCCGTTTTTCTACGTGCCCCGTTTGGAATCATTGGTACCCACTTTCCTGTAGTCTCAAGAGGCGTTGTCGCTGCATGCTGGTTCGGGATTCAAACATATCTAGGCGCTCTTGCACTTAATGGGATTTTTCAATATTTAGTAGGATACGATAATTGGATCTTATGGTATACCCTTTTTGCCATTGTGCAACTTGTCAATACGGCGCTAGGGATAAAAGCAGTTGAAACTTTTGCGAATTTAGCTGCTCCTATCTTAATTGCTATATCTGTATGGATGTACTTTTATCTTGATGGAATGGTTGTAGAGCAAGGGGAAAATATTTGGACATTTGTCGGTGGACAGGATGCATCACTGCTTGCGATTTTTATGGCAAACTTAACTTTATGGGCTGCTTTAGCTATTGATATCCCAAATATTTCACGCTATCTGAAGGTTAAAACAGGAACGAAATCATTTGGAAGTCGTAACCGTAATATTTTCCTAGCACAATTAGTTGCACTTCCTGTTGTGTCTACTTTAATGGCGTTTATTGGCGCAATCGCTTATATTGCAACTGGTGATTGGAATCCCATTACCATTATTCAAAACAATGAAACAGGATTTTCATTGATAGTATTGCTTGCACTAGTGACCATAGCACAATGGTCAACAAATAATGCGGCAAACTTAATTCCGGCAGCACTCGCATTTGTTAATGCTGCAGCTCCCCATTTAAGTTACAAAATGGGTGTTGTCCTAGCTGGTATCATAGGTTCACTTTCAATGCCTTGGTTCATTTTGGATAATTTATATGTGTTCCTTGGTTATTTTGGAGCAACATTATCGGCGATAGCAGGGATCATGTTCTGCGACTACTATCTTATTCGGAAAAGACGGCTGAATGTACCTGATTTATATAAGGTAAACGGACAGTTTCGCTATGCAAAAGGCTTTAATCCTGCAGGCTTTATCGCATGGGTGGTCTCTGGAGCACTCGCTATTCTGTTCATGGAATACTCCTATATTATAGGTATCGCATCTGGAGCAATTCTTTATTATGCATTAATGACTGGTTGGATTCTAAAAAAATACCCTCAACAAGAAATTGAATCAAACTTTGATGACAACTACCTTGCAGCAAGTGTAAATATCGATTGGACATATTCTGGAAAAAAAGATGGGTTTGTTAGAACCCCAGTAAAAACGATTTATAAGGAAGAACAAGTCTTCGATGGGGTTCAAGTTAATACCGAATAATGGAAAGGGTGAATTCAGGAAATTATGCTGGATTCGCTTTTTTTGTATGCCAGCATGTTTATCAACTAGACAGTGAGAAACATTAAGGGAATTTTTTTAGTGGATTCTGAGAGCCCTCTAAACGGTTTGGTCAATGACCCAATCTGAATTAGAGGGCATTTTGTCTCTTATGTCTAATACTCACACAAAATGCCAGCCATAAATTTTAATTATGGAACTCGATAAAATAATGATATTTTATTAATCTCTGTTTCTCCGATACTATTAGGTTAAGGAAAGGCAATGACTAATAGGAGGGATAGATATGGAGAGTGTAAAACAGTATGATGTTGTAGTTGTTGGGGCAGGGAATGCCGCTTTGTGTGCAGCGATCGCAGCAAAGGAAAAGGGGGCAGAAGTTCTTGTTTTAGAACGAGGTCCAGCAGAAAAGCGTGGTGGAAATTCATTTTTTACAGACGGGGCCATTCGTGTTGCTTACAATCAATTAGATGACATTCGAAAAATAATCCCAGATCTAACAGATGAGGAAGCAGAAAAGATTGTCATGCCTGAATATACACAATCTGACTTTTATAATGATTTAATGCGGGTAACAGAAGGGAAAAGTGATCCTGTACTTGCCAATCAGCTTATTTCAAAGTCGTTTGAAACACTTTTGTGGATGAGTCAGCATGGGATAAAATTTGAGTTGAATGTTGAAAATCAATCCTTCGAACAAGATGGGAAACGTCATTTTTGGGGTGGTCTTCCAATCAAAACAGAAGACAAGGGCGTTGGTTTAATCAAACATCTCTTTCATAGAGCAGAAGAAATTGGAATTGATATTTGGTACAATTCCCGTGCAATTGAACTAGTAACTGAGAATGATCGAATTTCTGGTATTAAAATAGATCAGGAGGAGGACATCGTTACGATTCCTGCTTCGAGTGTCATTTTAGCATGCGGAAGCTTTGAAGCGAACAAAAAAATGAGAAGTGAGCATCTTGGAGAGGAATGGGAAGCAGCGATTGTAAGAGGGACTGAATTCAATACGGGAGACGGAATAACGATGGCTTTAGCTGTTGGTGCACAAAAATATGGTGAGTGGTCTGGTTGTCACTCGATTGGGACAGATTATAACGCTCCGAAGTTTGGTGACTTTAACAAGCCTGGTGATATCTATAAAAAATCCTCATTTCCACTTGGTCTTTTGATTAATCAGGAAGGCAAAAGATTTGTTGATGAGGGGGCTGATTTCAGGAATTACACCTATGCCAAATATGGCCGCGAAGTATTAAAACAGCCTGGTCATTCTGCTTTCCAACTATTTGATGCTCAAGTACGTCCAATGCTGCGAAAGGAATACAACCTAGAGGAAGCTACGTATATTCAAGCTGAGAGTCTTGAAGAATTAGCAGAATTGATGTCAGTTGATAAAGAACAATTTATCAAAACGATGACAGAATATAATGCGGCTGTTCAAGAAGGTGACTATAATCCAACGATCAAAGACGGCAAAGGCACGGTTGGAATTACTCTGCCAAAAACAAACTGGGCATTACGAATCGACCAAGCTCCATTTTATGCATATCCATTGACTTGTGGCATTACTTTTGCTTTTGGTGGGTTACATGTTAATCCAGAAGGTGAGGTATTAAACGATGAGGGAAGACCGATAGCTGGATTATTCGCTGCCGGTGAAATGGTTGGGGGAATCTTTTACAAAAATTATCCTGGTGGCTCGGGATTAATGTCAGGAGCCGTTTTTGGAAAATTAGCTGGTACATCTGCTGCACACTATTCGAAAGATAAGGTAGAAACTTTATAACCATCTCAGATAAGCATCTGCCAATCCTTAGGCAGATGCTTATCTACTATCCCTTAAATTCCTTTTCCATAAAATCAACAAATGCTTTCACAATGTTTAATTTTAATGAATTTTTGTGGTAGAACATCCATGTATTTCGAACGATTGGTTTTCCATCCATGTCTGTGATGTCGGTTTTATAAATATCATGGACATCATTTAAAATCATGCTGGGCAAAATAGCATAGCCTAATCCATTCGCAACCATTTTTTTGCATGTATCCGCTTTATCTACTTCAATACTGACAAGTGGTGGCTGGCTGAAATGTTCAGTCCACCAATTATCAATGGAATTCTTCAGCAAAGAGTCAGTATGATAATCAATCCTTGGTGAGTGGGGGAGGTTATGTAGATCGATTTTTTCTTTTGAAGCGATGCAAATGGTTTCTTTAAATAATAACTGCTTTTGATCCTTCCAACTGAAATCTCCTCTTACAATTCCGATATGAACATCTTGATTGTAAATTAAATGGGAGATGTGACTGCTGAAGCCTGTCGTGATCTTGAATTCAATATTTGGATACTGTTCCTTAAAGCCCTTTAATAGGTTAGGAAGCTTGTAATCGGTAAAAAAGCCAGAGACACCTAGTCGTAATGTACCTGCTACATTGTCCTCCATATTAAGTACATTTTCCCTTATTTTTTGCATAGCTAGTAGCATTTCGTGAGCACTTTTAGCCAAATATTCACCTTGGGGAGTAAATTGAACTCCACGTCTGCCACGATTGACAATTTTCACCCCAAAGTCCTTTTCTAATTGCTGTAAGCGGTTTGTAAGAGCGGGTTGAGAAATATACAAATGCTGAGCAGCTTTTGTAATGTTTTTTTCTCTATAGAGAGCTTGCAAAACCATCCAATCTCGTTCATCCAAGCGAATCCCTCCGTTTTTGTCATAAAATTTATTTATGAATAATGATAATAAATTAATATTTTAATTATTCCTAAAATTATACTATATTTGAATTAACAAGCAAAGAAACAAAATAACTTCACTTAATTAGAAAGAAGGATCCAGAATGAAAGAAAATCCTCGTTTTTTTCAATTTGTTTGGTTTGTTATCGTAAGTGGAGTAGGGGGGTTCTTCATTTCTTTAACACATCTCCCGATAGGATGGATGATTGGCACACTCCTTGCCGCAGCTTTACTCTCTATTCTTCGTCCAAAGTTTATGCATGTGCCTCATACCCGAAATGGAATCCCTAAATATTGGTTATACATGGGCCAGTGTATTTTAGGCATTGAATTGGGACAGAAAGTGAATACTTCTGTTCTGTCTATTTTTAAAGAGAATTGGTCAGCGATTATCATTATGCTTCTTTTATCGATTTTATTTTCCTTGCTGTCAGGTCTTGTTTTATGGAAGTACAGTAAGCTGGATCTGTTAACAAGTTTTTTTGCTACTGCACCAGGTGGCTTGTCCTCCATACCAGGTATTGCAGAGGAGGTTGGTGCAAATACGGGGGTTGTTAGTATCATACAGGCAATGCGTGTCTTTTTAGTCATCATCACAATTCCTGTCGTGATTTCATTTTTGTTCGGTCACTCTGAGATTCACGCGTCTAACAATGTGGTACCTGCAGAATTAACAACCTTTGAAGTGGAACAACTTGCCGTGACGATTTTCTTTGTATGTATCGCATGGATTGGCTATCATATTGGAGAATTTTTGAAGTTTCCAGCTCCATGGTTAATTGGCGGGATGATTAGTGTTGCAGCCGTCAAATCCTTTGGATCAGTACTGATTGGCTATGATTTTGTCGCTTGGTGGCCGCAAAGCCTCATGATCGTATCGCAAATTTTTATCGGTGCAAGCATTGGCTCTCGTTTTACGAAAACGATGTTTGTAGGGCTACATAGAACGTTGATCATTTCATTCTTGAGTACATTAGGTTTAATTGTCTCTGTGTTTATCTGTGCATACATTGTCTCAAGCTTGACGGAAATCTCCTTCCTGACTGCAGGTTTAGCTTTTGCGCCAGGTGGAATTGCTGAGATGACGACGACGGCTCTCGTTCTTAATGGTGACGCTACATTTGTCGTAGCCGTACAGGTGCTTAGGGTCGTGACTGTCTGCGTTACGCTTCCCCCTTTCTTTCGTTTTCTAAAATATTTGGAGGTCAAAAAGAAGTCTCATCCACATCTATCCGCATAGGATTTAGGATATAATGATGCTACTATCTTTATTTTTCAGTAGTATGTTGGTGATGAAAAGAAAGGGGGATGGCTATGTGTCCTTTTTATTACGAAAAAGAAAAAAAGAATGAAGAAACGACTTCCTATTATGTGAAAGCAAATGGAAAAACAGAAGAAAAAGATTGTGAAATGTTAGCACTAAAAATCAAAGAAATCATTCGCCAATCATCACATGAGGATAACGATATTGTCTTTTTATGTATCGGTTCTGATCGTTATGTAGGTGATTCATTAGGTCCTTTGGTCGGGACAATGCTGAAAGAAAACAACGTTCCCTTTCGTGTATACGGTACATTAGAAGAACCTGTTCATGCATTTAACTTAAAAGGGAAATTGAAGGAGATCAATAAACAATTTAAAAAGCCGCTCATTTTTAGTATTGATGCCTCCATCGGTGATCAAAATCAAGTTGGTCATGTTCGGTTTAAAGAGGGGCCTTTAATTCCTGGGAAAGCACTTGAGAAAATGCTCCCAGCGGTTGGGGATTACCATTTTGTGGGGTTTGTAAACTATATCGATCCTTTGCCGACTTCGCAATTTTTAAATGATACCCGCTTGTTTACTGTCATGAATCTTGCGAAAACGATTGTAAAGGTCATAATGAACATAAACATTGACTAACATATGTTTTAAAAAAAGATGAGCCCTCTCAAATCAGTTTCCTAACGAATTTGAGAGGGCTCAAGTTTTCATTTGAGATAAAGTTAGCTTATCGCAGTTGTTAAAAAAGCAACAGCAATGATGACTAAAGAACAAAGAAGAGTCCATTTAAACGCATAACGTTGAAATTCTCCAATATCTGTTTTGACCATTCCTACTAATAATAGAGTCGATGCAACAAGTGGACTTAGAAAATGGACAGGCTGTCCTAATACAGAAGCTCTTGCAATGTCTAAAGGACTGACCCCATAAGCTGCTCCTGCTTCTGCTAGGATCGGTAAAACGCCAAAGTAATAAGCGTCGTTGGATAACACGAAAGTAAATGGCATGCTTGTTAGTGCAACGACTAATGGAAAGAAAGAACCAACTGATTCTGGAATGATAGACACTAACGCATTTGAAATCGCATCTACCATTTTTGTTCCGGAAAAAATTCCTGAGAAAATACCAGCGGCAAATACTAATATTGTAACAGTTAAAGCATTTCCTGCGTGTGATAAAATACGCTCTTTTTGCTCTTCTAAATTTGGATAGTTAATCATCGCAGCAAGTACAAATCCAATGAGGAAGAGGATTGGAGCTGAAATTAATCCCATGACTAAAATGACCATAATTGTTACGACTAAAATGAAGTTTATCCATCTTAATTTAGGACGTTTGATATCATCCTGAAGTGCAAACGTGGCAGCTGCTTCACTTAATTGTAAAGATTGCTGAGGTATTTCCTCGACGTTGATTATACCAAGTCTTGCTCGTTCTTTTTTTCCAAGAACAAAAGCGATAAAAAGAATACACGCCATACCGGATAACATTGTAGGTAAAAGTGGTAGGAAAAACTCATTCGCATCAAGCCCTAAAGAGGCAATGGCTCTTGTAGCTGGTCCTCCCCAAGGAGTCATCCCACTCATGATACTGACAGAAAGTAAAGAGATCGTTGCGAGAATAAGCGGATTCATACCGATTCGAAGATAAAGTGCTAACATAGCGGAAATCGTAATCATATGTGTTGTCGTTCCATCACCATCTAATGCGACTGTCATCGCTATGATGGCCGTTCCAATTGCGATCTTAACAGGATCACCTTTCACAAATTTCATCATTTTATTGATTAGTGGGTCAAATAAACCTGCATCGATTAAAATTCCAAAAAACAAGATAGCAAACAATAATAAGGCGGCTGATGGAGCAACTACTTTTAATCCATCTAGCATCATATCTCCAAGCTTAAGGCCAAACCCGCCAATGACAGCAAAAATAATTGGTACAATGACAAGAGCTACAACAGGAGATAATTTCTTTGCCATGATCAAATAAGTAAAAACAACAACCATCGAAATTCCTAAAAAAGTAAGAATATAAATGACCTCCCTTTAATAAAAGTAATCGCTTTCAATTTTGTAATTTGAAACTATTAAACTACTTACCGTCTACCAAATTTGTAATAATTCGTATTTTCAGAATAAAACAAGTTGGTAAATAAGTAAAATATATATTTTTTAATAATTTTCTAAAAAAAAACTTATAATCAAAAAGAAAAAGAGGAATCTTTTCTGTTCCTCTTTAAATATCTGTATTTTCATTTATAAAATTGATGAAATGATTAACAGTTGATAGTTTTAAAGAATCTTGATTGTACATTAACCATGTATAGCGATAGACTGGTTCATCATCGTGATAGGATAATTCGTAAATTTGTAGGTTATCAGAAGGCTGCAGGCAAATTTGCGGGACGATGGCGATACCTAAATCATTTTTCACCATCTCCTTACATGTTTCTAATCGATCTGTTTCCATCATGATAAATGGTGGTTCAGAGTATTTGTCATGCCACCATCCATTAATAAGAGCTTTTAAAGAACTATCTGTTTTGTAATTAATAAAAGGGAGTTTAGGTAAATCTACCATCTCTATTTCTTTTTTTGAAATCAAACAAAGCTTTTCTTTATGTAATAATGTTTTTCTTCCATACCATTCATAATTTCCACGTAGAATGCCTAATTGCACATTCGCAGAATTAAGAAGGTTTAAAATATCCGTGCTCCAACCTGTATTAATATTAAATTGCACGTTCGGAAAATTCGTTGAAAATTGCTTTAAAATTTTCGGTAATTTATATTGGGCAAAGTTACTTGAAACTCCGATTCTTAATGTTCCTCTTACTTCATTTTGCAAATTGATCATATTGTCTTTCGTGATTTGTAGTTTTTTTATCATTTCTCGTGAATATTCGACTAAATGCAGACCTTCATTCGTAAACTCAATGCCCCCTTTAATTTTAAAAAATAATTTCGCTCCAAACTCCTTCTCTAAATTTTTAAGTCTGTAGGTTAACGCTGGTTGTGAAATGTATAAACGTTCTGAAGCACGGCTAATATTTTTCTCTTGATCTAAAATACAGAGTGCATTCCAGTCTTTTTCATCCAATATGCTCATCCCCAATAAACTAGATTATAAGTTTTTTCTTACGTTTTTCTAATAAAATATCTATTTTACTTATGATATAACCTATTATACTATATTTTCAAAAGAACTGATATTTTTTGGAAAGGGGTTAATGAGATGAGAGTGCCTGTTGTTGTGATGCGTGGAGGAACGAGCAAAGGTGTGTTTCTTCGCTATGAGGATATGCCTGCTAGTCGTTTGCTTTGGGAAGAGTTTATTCTGGATATTATGGGAAGTCCAGATAGCAGACAAATTGATGGACTTGGCGGGGCTAATTCGTTAACGAGTAAAGTTGCGATTATCCAAAAGTCGAATCTAGAAGAGGTTGATATTGAATACACATTCGCCCAAGTAAGTGTTGAAAATCAATTAGTTGATTTTAAGGGGAATTGTGGAAATATCTCTTCTGCGGTGGGTCCTTATGCAATTGAACAAGGTCTTGTACCAGCGGTTGAGCCTATTACAACGGTCAGAATTTTTAACACAAATACGCAAAAGGTGATTATTGCTGAAGTAGAAGTGGAAAACGGTCAAGTAAAAACAGATGGTATGTGCTCAATCCCTGGAGTACCAGGAACAGGATCTCCTATTTATCTATCATTCACGAATGCTGAAGGTGCAGTAACAGGTAAACTATTTCCAACCGAGAACTCTATTGATGTTATTCAAACATCTAAAGGCACTGTAGATGTATCGATCATCGACGTAGCGAATCCGTTAGTTTTTGTACATGCACATGATGTTGGTCTTAAGGGTACTGAACTCCCTAATGAAATGACACAAGAAAAGCTAGCAGAATTAGAGGAAATTAGATCGATAGCAGCTGAAATGTGTCAATTCGCTCCAAGAGCAGAGGCAACAAAAAAATCACCTGCTGTCCCAAAACTGACTGTGATTGCTCCTCCGACAGATTATATCGATGTAACCGGAGTGGAGAGAAAAGCAGAAAATATGGACTGTACAATAAGAATGATGTCTATGCAAAAGCCACATCAAGCACTTGCGATAACAGGTGCAATCTGTACAACTGCAGGTGCTTTTTTACAGGATACAATCTTATCTGATATTATGAACGTTAACCAAGAAGTGATCAGATTAGCACATCCAGCTGGAATCATGGAAACAAAGGTTGATTTAATCGCTGGCAATCTTACGGCTATCAAGGTAGTCCGTACAGCACGGATGATTTTGGAGGGATATGTATATACAAAGAAAAACTATCAGGTTGCTCCTATGTTAGCGTGAATGAAAAACTACTTAAGTGCAAGCATTGTATGGAAAACTAGCCTATCATATTCTCACTTCACATGAGAATAACATTCAGAAAACCATTGGAGGAACTGTTCGTGTGGGTAATTACACTCTATTTAAATGAAAAGATAAAGATGTTTGAATTTCATACAGAAAAAGAGGCAAGGGAAGCGTTTAGAAACATGGAAGGAGATAAATATCTATCTGAAATAGTCTATTTTAATGACCCTTGTTTTCTATAACTCTAAAAACAAACTTTTGGTAGATTCCATTAGCTGCCTTCACGCTGTCAACTTTTCTGTCTTGAACACTTTTCATCCTGCATATAATTCACTACCGATTAAAAGGCAGGTGAAGGAAAATGGATACGAATGATTTAAGAACAGCGATCAATTATTACCACATGAAAATTCAAGAAACGAATGATCCGTATTATTGGTACTGTTTGGCTGATATGCAGGCGAGAGCGGGAATGATAGGAGAAGCGTTGAACCCGATTGATAACGCACGATTGATGACATATCCCTATCCTGTGGAACGAGAACTGGTGAACATGCAGGAGAACCTTCAGAATGGTTCTTCAAGACAAAATAGACCAACCGTTATTACAGAAAAGCGCGGTGATGTTAACGGTGACGGCATGATCGACACTGTCTTTCTTACCGGAAATAAGACCCCTGATAGTCCATTTTGGCAAAATATTACGCTGGTTATTCAAAACGGTCGAACAAATCAGTATCAACAAATCGCAATGAAAAATAATGCTGGATACAACCCGACGCTGTTTCTTGGTGATTTTACAGGAGATAAGATTAATGATATTTTAGTCGTCATTGATTCTGGCGGAAGCGGCGGTACGATTTATGCGTATGTATTTGCTCATAGGAACGGTAGAATGAGACAGATTTTTGATTCTGATATATTTAATGAAGGCCAAAAGTACGGTGTTTCCTATGAAGATTACTACAGAGCCTCAGTGATCAGCTATAGTCAAAACAAAAAATATATTCTTGACCTTACGTATAAAGGGAAGGAATATTTAGCGGAAATTTATAATGCAAATGGTACCTTGAAAGAACCAATCGAAGGCTGGGTGAATCCGATTTCAGGCTTATACCCAATAGACTTTAACAGAGATGGAACGTATGAACTTCAAGCATACCAGCGAATAGCTGGAAGGTATAATGCAGACGGACTAGGATTTGTGCAGGCGGTATTGACATGGAACGGCAGGGGATTTGTTATAGACCGGCAGAATGTGGCGATAGTTGGCGGAGATAACTGAGATTATCATCTTCGTCAAGGTTATATTCAAAAATAATGATCTCTCGAAAGACTTGGAAAAATTGAGCAGATGGAATTATTTTAATAGTATTTCATTCACCCATATCATCTAATATGGGTGAATTTTTTTGAATAATACAAGATGTGAATCACATAGTGTTAGAGATATCAGGGCATTTCTAACAACCATTTTCTATGTTTTTCCTACCTCTAATCAGTAAACAGGCTTCTATGGGCTTGTCCATACACCAATCTGCTGCTTTTGTATTAGCCCGAAGAGGGTTGGGTTTTGAAGAAAAAATACCGAAAGAATTGTTGTTAGTCCTTTTTGCAAAGGAAGCAAAAAAGGGACAACCTCTTT
>NZ_JAIQUM010000089.1 GCF_020075705.1 Metabacillus rhizolycopersici
ATGCCGAACACGGAAGTTAAGCTCTTCAGCGCCGATGGTAGTTGGGGGTTTCCCCCTGTGAGAGTAGGACGTTGCCAGGTAATGAGTAAAAAGATCAGTAGAGATACTGGTCTTTTTCGTTGTTTAGGTAACTATAATGCTTTTATACGATGGTAAACAAGCACCCTGCGCTATGGAGGGCCTTAGATTGCATAAGATAAAATTTGTGATAACATCTACTGTCACAGTGCTTATCGCTTTATAAACAAGACCTAATAGGCGATAAGGCTAGCAGAAATGCTAGCCCTTTTGCAATCAGTAAATGCTTCCTATTGTTTAAACAAAGGATATACATTTAGGAAACTTTCTTAAAGAGTGTGCTTTAGGAAATCTAGTACTAAATAAGGAATCTTACGTTTAGCAATTTCCAAATACCTCAAAATAAATGGATAATCATCATTTGATACGCTTAATAATAAATCATACCACCACTCCGTTTCATATCGGGAAATCATACTCAAATTATATAAAAGCAAATAATGAACAAGTAACTCAGGCATCTTTGAAAAGGTATCTCGGGAAGTTGGTAGGTAGTACTTCCCCTCCTCAAGATGTAATGAGAATGGCATACAGTTAAAGGTAGCCATGGGAGTATCGCCTTTAAGGAATACATGATGCTGATCCATTTCTGTAGCTAGGCTGTACGAAAACCGCTCCACAAGATATTCTGCAAGCCGTTGAGAAGATAAGTGGAAGAGTTGTGCCGTATCCTCAGTGATCAAGATTTGGTCTTTAGTTAGTTCAACATCAATAAAATTTATTTTTGAATGATGAAATAGAAATACCTCGTTCATTTCAGCAATTTGTTTTAATAATAATTCCATTGAACACTTTTCAGATTCCAAAGATTGAATCTGAAATAATTTAGTTGCTACATGAGAAAACAATCCGTTTCTCTGAATTTTTATTTCATCCTTTAAAAAGTGATATTGTTGTTTTTTACGTTTTCGACTTGAAACTCCATGAGCAAGTACAGAAGAAGTTGAAGGGTATTCAGGATCAATCGTGATAAGGCAGGCCTTTAGTAACTGCGAAACTCCATAAAATAATAACATTGGTTGAATAGCAGGTGGAGATTGTGCCGCTTGTAAAAAGAAATTCTCACCATGTTTAAGGTAATAAACAAACCGGTAACAGTTTTCATAGGAGAGCCCGCTAGCGTTATTGTATGAAAGTTGTTCATAGCATTTTTCTAATTTCCTTTGTACAATTTCAGTTGAATGATATGATAGCAAATGCTCCCAAGTAGATGATTTCATCAATTATTCACCCCGTCTGATATTTCCGAATATTTAAACTGTTTATTCACGCTTGACAGTCGATAGGACTGTTGTTAATCTACTAATAATATTTTGCCGAAAAAAGGGGGATTTACTATGTGGGAACAAAAATTTTCTAAAGAAGGCTTAACTTTTGATGATGTATTATTAGTACCAGCTAAATCTGAGGTATTACCGAGGGATGTTGATTTAAGTGTGCAATTAACACCAACTTTAAAATTAAATATCCCAATTATGAGTGCTGGTATGGATACAGTAACGGAAGCAGAGCTTGCGATTGCAATCGCGAGACAAGGTGGATTAGGTGTTATTCATAAAAATATGTCAATTGAACAGCAAGCTGAGCAGATTGACAAAGTAAAGCGTTCTGAAAGAGGAGTTATTACAGATCCTTTTTATTTAACTCCAGAACATCAAGTATTCGATGCAGAACATTTGATGAGTAAATACAGAATTTCTGGTGTTCCGATTGTAAACAACCCTGAAGAACAAAAGCTAGTTGGAATTATAACAAATCGTGATATGCGTTTTATTCAAGACTTTTCGATAGTAATAAGTGATGTAATGACTAAGAATAATCTTGTTACTGCGGCAGTAGGTACAACGTTAAAAGAAGCTGAGGGTATTTTACAAAAGCACAAAATTGAAAAGTTACCTCTTGTAGATGAAGACGGTGTGCTAAAGGGATTAATTACAATTAAGGATATCGAGAAGGTAATTGAATTCCCGCATTCAGCGAAGGATGACCAAGGGCGTTTGATGGTTGCCGGTGCTGTTGGTGTAACTGGTGATACGATGATGCGTGTTAAAAAGCTAGTTGAAAAAAATGCAGACGCAATTGTGGTTGATACTGCACATGGTCATTCAAAAGGTGTTTTAGAAACAGTTAAACAAATTCGAAATGAATATCCAACTTTAAATATTATTGCAGGTAATGTAGCGACTGCTGAGGCTACAAAAGATTTAATCGAAGCAGGAGCTAATGTAGTTAAGGTAGGAATAGGACCTGGTTCAATCTGTACAACTAGGGTAGTAGCAGGTGTGGGTGTGCCCCAAATTACTGCCGTGTATGATTGTGCGACAGAAGCAAGAAAGCACGGTGTTTCCATTATTGCTGATGGAGGAATTAAATACTCCGGAGATATGGTAAAGGCTCTTGCAGCAGGCGGACATGCAGTTATGTTAGGTAGCCTACTTGCAGGGACATCTGAAAGCCCTGGGGAAACTGAAATTTTCCAAGGTAGACGATTTAAGGTCTATCGTGGAATGGGTTCTGTTGCTGCAATGGAAAAGGGCAGTAAAGATCGCTACTTCCAAGAAGATAATAAGAAGTTCGTCCCAGAAGGAATTGAAGGAAGAACGCCTTACAAAGGGCCATTATCAGAAACGATTTATCAACTTGTTGGTGGTATCCGCTCTGGTATGGGATATTGCGGAACGGGAAATCTTCAGGAATTAAGAGAGAACACACAGTTTGTGCGGATGACAGGAGCTGGCTTAAAGGAAAGCCATCCACATGATGTTCAAATTACCAAAGAGGCTCCAAACTATTCACTGTAATAAAATAATTTATACATCAAATATTAAATATGACAGAACTATTACAATTGGCAGAGACTCGTTCTCTGCCTATTTTTTTTGAACTTTGTATGATAAAATCAAACTTGTTGTCTAATGGGATGAATAGTAAGCTCACCGTATGAATGGAAAAGATAATAAACAAATATTTTTATATAAATAAAAAAGATTTTGGAGGGAGAAATTTGAACAACAAGAAAATTAAACAGTTGATGGCAGTAATTTTTGCCTTCACATTTATCGTTTCAGCCTTTTACCCATACACGAAGGTTAATGCTGCTGAAGAGCCAATTTCAGTTAATGCGGCTTCGGCAATTATTATTGAGGAGACTACTGGAACAATTCTTTATGGCAAAAATATAGATGAAAAGTTACCGGTCGCTAGTATGGCTAAAATTATGACTGAATACTTAGTATTAGAAGCTATTAAAGATAAAAAGATTACATGGGATCAAACATATACACCAAGTGACTATGTTTATAAAATCTCCCAAAATCGTGACCTTTCAAATGTACCATTAAGACAAGATGGTTCCTATACAGTAAAGGAATTATACGAAGCGACGGCAATTTATTCCGCAAATGGTGCAGCAATAGGTTTAGCGGAAATTATTGCAGGTTCAGAAACAAACTTTATTAAAATGATGAATGAGAAAGCAGCAGAACTTGGTTTAACAAATTTCGAGTTTGTTAATGCGACTGGTTTAGAAAATAAGGACTTAATTGGTATGCAACCTGAAGGGACAAGTGTTGATCAGGAAAATAGGGTATCTGCCCGTGATATGGCAATACTAGCTCAAAGGTTAGTTAAGGATTACCCAGAAGTACTAGATACAGCTAGTATTTCAAAAAAGGTTTTTAGAGAAGGTACTGACGATAGGACTGAAATGCCAAACTGGAACTGGATGCTTCCAGGATTAGTCTATGAATATGAAGGAGTAGACGGTCTAAAAACTGGTTCTACAAGTAACGCTGGTTCAAACTTTACAGCAACTGCGATGCGAAATGGGATGCGGGTCATTTCTGTTGTTATGAATGCCGATGATGGCAGTGGTACATTGCATACACCGAGATTTACAGAAACGAAAAAGATGTTGGATTATGCTTTTAATAATTTCTCTGTAAAAGAGGTTTTTCCAGCAAACTATCAAATCAAAAATCAATCTTCAATACCTGTTGTAAAGGGAAAAGAAGATAAAGTTTCGATTCAAACGAAGAGTCCTTTAGCACTTGTTGTGAAAAAAGGTGAGGAGGATGCGTTTAAGCCTATCTTTACAATAGATGAAAGTCAGTTAACGAAAAATGGTGAATTGACTGCCCCTATAAAAGAGGGCCAAAAGGTAGGGGTAATGACTGCTAAGTATGAAGGTAAAGGTCAAGCTTTAGACTTTGTTGATCAAACTAAAAAAGCCCAAGTAGACATTGTTACGAAAGAAGCAGTAGAAAAGGCAAATTGGTTTATTTTATCAATGAGAGGAATAGGCGGATTTTTTAGTGGTCTGTGGGGAACAATTACAGATACAGTAAAGGGTTGGTTTTAATTGTAAAAAGGCTCCTACTATAGGGGTCTTTTTATTTTAGATAGTTTTAATAGAGGGAAACCCATTATCTAGAATAAAAGGTAGAAATTGTACATTTATTCTTAGTGTTTAAAAAAATTTACAGTGAATAAGAAAAATATTCGCAAGTAAATAATAGAATAGTGTATGATTTAGGAATAGTTTTACTAATCACATTAATTTATATAGGATTTTACTGTGATTTGGGATAAAATATAGCATAGATGAATTTTAAATAACTCTATTACAAATCATACTATAGGAAATTACATAAGGGGGACAAACAAAATGAGTAATACAACAGGTACTGACCGTGTAAAACGCGGTATGGCAGAAATGCAAAAGGGCGGCGTAATTATGGACGTTGTCAATGCAGAGCAAGCTAAAATTGCGGAGGAGGCTGGCGCAGTAGCTGTTATGGCACTTGAGCGTGTTCCTGCAGATATCCGTGCAGCTGGTGGGGTTGCGAGAATGGCAGATCCTACGATCGTTGAGGAAGTAATGAATGCAGTTTCTATTCCAGTAATGGCAAAGGCTCGTATTGGTCACATTGTTGAAGCACGTGTACTTGAAGCTATGGGTGTTGACTACATTGATGAAAGTGAAGTATTAACTCCTGCTGATGAAGAATTCCATCTTCTAAAGAGTGAATACACAGTTCCGTTCGTATGTGGATGCCGTGATTTAGGTGAAGCTACTCGTCGTATCGCTGAGGGTGCTGCAATGCTTCGTACGAAGGGTGAACCAGGTACAGGGAATATCGTTGAGGCAGTACGTCATATGCGTAAAGTAAATGCACAAATCCGTAAAGTAGCTTCGATGAGTGTAGACGAATTAATGACAGAAGCGAAAAATCTGGGTGCACCATTTGAACTTCTACTTCAAATTAAAGAAGAAGGCAAGTTACCAGTGGTTAACTTTGCAGCTGGTGGTGTAGCAACTCCTGCAGATGCTGCATTAATGATGCAGCTTGGAGCAGATGGAGTATTTGTTGGCTCAGGTATCTTTAAATCTGAAAACCCAGCTAAATTTGCTCGTTCAATCGTAGAGGCAACTACACACTATCAAGATTATGAACTAATTGCTAAACTTTCAAAAGGACTTGGAGCTGCAATGCAAGGAATTGAAATTTCAAGTCTGTTACCAGAGCAAAGAATGCAAGAACGTGGCTGGTAATTAAAAGGAGTTTTGACTATGCTAAAAATCGGTGTTTTAGGTCTGCAAGGGGCTGTAAGAGAACATATTCGTTCAGTTGAGGCATGTGGTGCTGAAGGGATTGTGATAAAGACAACGAACCAACTTGATGAGGTTGATGGGTTAATTATCCCTGGTGGAGAAAGTACGACAATGCGCCGGTTAATTGATAAATATAACTTTATGGAGCCTCTAAGGAAATTTGGACAAGATGGAAAGCCTATGTTTGGTACTTGTGCCGGATTAATCCTGCTTGCTAAAAACCTCGTAGGCTATAACGAATCTCATCTGGGACTATTAGATGTAACTGTCGAACGTAATTCTTTTGGACGGCAAAAGGATAGCTTTGAGGCTGAATTGATGATTACTGGTGTTGGCGAAGATTTTGTTGGAGTATTTATTCGGGCACCTCATATTGTGGAAGTTGGAGAAGATGTAGAAATCCTATCGAAGCATAATGGTAGAATCGTTGCAGCACGTCAAGGACAGTTCCTTGGATGCTCTTTCCATCCTGAATTGACGGATGACCATCGTATGACGCAATTATTTATTAATATGGTAAAAGAATCGAAATAGATGTATAAAAAACTTGCAGGCGCTGTATACTTGTAGTAAATTATGATTACAAAATACTATATGTAAACGTGATGATAGGAACTAGTAGCATGATGTTCTATCTATAGAGAGCCGATGCTTGGTGAAAATCGGTGATAGATGCTTGTGAATCCATCCTTGAATGAATGGCTGAACTAACATAAAGTTAAAGTAGGCAATTCCGGCAATGACCGTTATTCATTAAGTGAAAAATACATGTTGTATTTTTAACTAGGGTGGCAACGCGGGTAACTCTCGTCCCTTTTGGGGACGGGAGTTTTTTGTCGTGTTATAGGAAACTATAAAATTCTTGTACTGTGGATAAGCGCACGATATCCAGCTCCAGCGCCCAGCCCCTTTTGAATTGAAGGCAAAAAACACCTTTTATTCAAAAGCGTCTTATTTGCCCGAGGCTGATCAAGGCGCTTGCGCTTTTGTTCTGTGTACAAAAGGCACCTGAAATTATAACATTATGACCAATTAATGAGGGAAAATGAAGTGATCTTTCAAGCCTCACTCCTATGATGAAAAGTCTATAATTGATTATTGCAGTTAAGCTCATAGGAGAGGTAAGCGAATAATTTAGCGAGATTCCATCACCATTTTCTTCATAAAAAAATGAAAAAGGAGAATAGATATGCTTGATATTAAATACTTGCGAACAAATTTTGAAGAGATAAAGGAAAAGTTATCAAAACGCGGTGAAGATTTGGCCGACTTTGGTAAATTCGAGGAGCTAGATAAAAAGAGAAGAGAATTGATCTCTTCTGCAGAAGAATTAAAAAGTAAACGAAATGATGTCTCTTCTCAAATTGCCCAATTAAAGAGAGAAAAGCAAGATGCCGACCATTTAATTCATGAGATGAAAGAGGTAGGGGAAAGTATAAAGGGGTTTGACGATCAGTTACGTGAGGTTGAGGCTGAATTAGATACACTACTTTTATCAATTCCGAACATCCCTCATGAAAGTGTTCCGATTGGTGATACAGAGGATGATAATGTAGAGGTTCGTAAATGGGGAGAGCATCCGGAATTTACATTTGAACCGAGGCCACACTGGGAAGTTGCGGATCAATTGCAAATTCTAGACTTTGAAAGAGCAGGGAAGGTTACTGGTAGCCGCTTTGTATTCTATCGCGGATTAGGTGCAAGATTAGAGAGAGCATTGTATAATTTCATGCTTGACTTACATGTCGATGAACATGGTTATACAGAGATCTTACCACCGTTTATTGTTAATCGTGACAGCATGACGGGGACAGGGCAATTACCGAAATTTGAAGAAGATGCATTTAAGATTGCGGGTGAGAATTACTTTCTTATCCCTACAGCAGAGGTACCTGTAACAAATTTACATCGTGAAGAAATCTTAACTGTTGAACAGTTACCTATAAAATATGTTGCATTTAGTGCAAACTTTCGCTCTGAGGCAGGATCTGCAGGGAGGGATACGAGAGGCCTCATTCGTCAGCATCAATTTAATAAAGTTGAATTAGTCCGATTCGTTAAGCCGGAAGATTCTTATGATGAACTAGAGAAGCTGACAGGACATGCAGAGAAGGTCCTTCAGCTATTGGGATTACCTTATCGTGTATTGAGCATGTGTACGGCTGATTTAGGCTTCACGGCTGCGAAAAAGTATGACCTTGAGGTATGGCTCCCTAGCTATGGTACATACCGTGAAATTTCTTCTTGTAGTAACTTTGAGTCATTCCAAGCACGACGCGCAAACATTCGCTTTAGACGTGACCCTAAGGCGAAGGTGGAGCATGTGCATACGCTAAATGGTTCAGGATTGGCAATCGGAAGAACTGTAGCAGCTATTTTAGAGAATTACCAGCAGGAGGACGGCTCTGTCATTATTCCTGAAGTTTTAAGACCATACATGGGTAATAAAGAACGTATAAGTAGTTATTGATTTCTTCTGTATTAAAGGGCAGGAAAGAATCCACTAGCTCATGCGTATAGATTATCGACGCTAGGGGATTCTTGAATACTTTAAAAGGTCGAATTTCTACTTTATAAACTTTTTATATTATTTTTGTAAAAAAGTTGTTAATACTATTGACAAGCATATTATTTATATGATAAATTTATTCTTGTCAGTAGGGAGGAATACCCAAGTCCGGCTGAAGGGATCGGTCTTGAAAACCGACAGGGGTGTCAAAACCCGCGGGGGTTCGAATCCCCCTTCCTCCTCCATAATTTAAAATTAATCTCATATTTAGCGCATAAAATATGGGAGATTGATAAAACTGTTACGTTACGTAACAGTTTTTTTTTTGCTTAGAGATTTAAAAAATTTTGTACTGTACATAGACTTTTGGTGGGCAGTTAACACAGTACTTGTAGTCGCAATTAGCGGCACTAATCCGTCTATGTCACGCTTCATGAGTCTTAGGCTGACAGGTGCGCCTTTATACTTCTTTATCAAATCATACAAAAAAGGCCTCTCAAATGTTTAGTGTCAGTTGGTAAACATTTGAGAGCGCCTCTTATTTTTTTAATAACCTCGCTTGTTCAATAAAATCTCCAATACGTTCAATAATTGGCTCAATTGTTTTTTCGTTTGCCATAATATCATAATCATTAATGTTAAGGCGTAAAACAGGACAAGCATTGAAGTTATTGATCCAACTTTCATAGCGGTGATGCATTTCTTTCCAATAGTCGATAGGTGTTTGTTGTTCCATTGGACGTCCACGTAATTTTATTCTAGACAAAATGTCATCCAAACTTCCCTCAAGGTAAATGAGCAGGTCAGGATGAGGGAAATAGGGGGTCATTACCATTGCGTCAAATAGATTTGTGTATGTTTCATAATCTATGTCTGACATAGTCCCCTTCTCAAAGTGCATTTTTGCAAAAATACCTGTATCTTCATAAATCGATCGATCTTGAATAAAGCCCCCGCCATATTCGAAGATTTTCTTTTGTTCTTTAAAACGTTCGGCAAGAAAATAAATTTGCAAATGAAAGCTCCAACGCTCAAAATCAGCATAAAACTTATCTAAATAAGGATTTGAATCTACCTTTTCAAAGGATGTTTTAAAGTTTAATGCGTTCGCTAAGGCAGTGGTCATTGTTGATTTTCCTACACCAACAGTACCAGCTATTGTGATCACTGCGTTTTGTGGGATTTTATATTTATCGCGTAAATTCACTTGTACTAGCTCCTTTATCCAAAAACTGATCCAAAGTTTTTAAGATATTTGTTAAATCATCTTTATTTTGTACGAAATCTAAGGTGTCGCCGTTAAATCTTATAACAGGAATAGAGGGATTTTCCCTTTCCCACTGTGTCATGGCGATTTCATAGTCTTCCGAAAGTTGCTGAAGATATTTAGGATCTATATTTCGTTCAATTTCTCGTCCTCTTTTTGCGATGCGAGAAAGTAATGTATCAAGATTGGCGTTTAGATAAATGATTAGGTTTGGCTTAGGCATATCTTCCGTTAATATATTGTATATCTTTAAATATTTATCGTATTGTTCGCCTTTTAATGTGCGCTTTGCAAATATCATATTTTTATAAATATGATAATCTGCTACCACAGATTTATTCATTTGTAGGAATTGTTTATTGATATCATCAAGTTGTTTATAGCGATTACAGAGGAAAAACATTTCAGTTTGGAAGCTCCATTCTTCAATGTTTGAATAAAATTTCCCGAGAAATGGATTTTCATCAACAATTTCCTTTAATAAGTGGAATTGATAATGCTCAGCAATTGCCTTAGATAATGAGGTTTTACCAATACCAATCGGTCCTTCTACAGTAATGAAGGGTATAGTCATAATGGGTCCTCCTTTATAACGAAACACCAATACTTTAAAAATCGACAAAATTCATTTTACCACAGCGAGTACATTTTGCAGTAAAGATTTGAGGGAATGTTTGTATTTCCAATATTTATCTTATTCTTAATGGGTGGTAACACACTACCTCAAGATTCAAGGAAAGTAAAGAAGATAGGTGGAGAATTACCTGTAAAGACTAAAATAGGTACTTTTAGTGGGGAAATAAGCAAAGGCTGGGAGATAAATCAATTTTGGTGAAAAATATGGGATCTGATTATGAATCAGATCCGCTACTGGGCACGCTATTTTTTCTCTATTACAAAGTTATTCGAAAGTAACAGCCAATTTTGCGGGAAAGATAAACCTAGCTTCCAGTAACTAATTCCCCGTAAATTTAGTTCTTTAATTAAGTTGAATTTTGCTTGAATGGATCTTGCATCTTCGAACCAGACCTCATGTTCCTTGCCATTTTCATCTCTATAATTAAAATGTGGTGCTTGAGCTTTATTATCATATTGAATTGCCACGTTGTATTTGCTGGCTAACTGGATAGCTTGTTGAGGACTAACGGCCTTCGCGTATTGTCCGCCTTGTACATATGGTAATGTCCAATCGTATCCATATAAATTTTGACCCATCATAATTTTTTGACTGGGCATTTCCGAGCGGGCATATTCAAGTACTTCCCTAACTGGATTAATTGGTGAAACAGCCATTGGTGGTCCTGCGCTATAACCCCATTCATATGTCATAATAACGACAAAATCAACAATCTCTCCATGTGCTTTGTAATCATGTGCTTCATACCAACGTCCTTTTTGTCCTGCGCTTGTTTTTGGAGCTAATGCTGTTGAGAGTAGCCACCCTTCTTGCTTGAATTTGCTTTTAGCCCTTCTTAAAAATTGATTATAAGCTTCACGGTCCTGTGGCCTTAAGTACTCCATATCAAAATGAATGTCACGGAAACCATATTTTTTTGCTGTAATCACAATGTTATTCAACAGTTTATTTTGAATATCCATATTCGTTAAAATAATTCGTCCTAGTTCATCACTGAATTGATCATTTTCCTGATTTGTAATGGCCATCATCAAAGTTACATTATTTTGTTTTGCGATGACTGGAAAGTTATTAAGTAAAGGTTCCTTTAACGTTCCATCCCTTTTTATTTGAAAGCTAAATGGACCGAGATACGTTAAATATGGTGAACTATCTCTGGCGGCTTGTTCTAGACTAGGTGCAACAGTCATTCCCCTCGGCTCAATATATGCATTTGATTCAACTGATCTTTTGGTTCTTTCAGGTATATAAAGCCTGAAGCCAATTGAAAGGGGACGATTGATTGGAATGTTATTAATCCTCGCTAATTCAGCTGCTGTCACACCAAAGATCTGGCCAATTTTGTATAAGCTATCACCAGACTGTATCCAATGAAACCTGCCCCTTATTGGGATTACGATTGCCTGCCCGATGACTAAAGAATTTGGATTAGGAATCTCATTCGTTCGAACAATTTCTTGTACAGATGTACCATAAGCTTGTGCAATAGTGTACAAACTTTGTCCTTGTTGGATGATATGTATTTGCATGTTTGTCCTCCTCGTCATACTTTTTGTACATCATATGAAGAGGAGACACTGCACATGTTAACTAAATATTATTTTTTCACTGCTTGTAATTGATGCTTTTAGCGTGTTTTTCATCATCTTTAAGGCGAATTTATTGTCTTCCTCATCGTTTGATGCGATACAATCAGAGGGGACAATGATCTCATAGCCTCTCATATAGGCATCGTTTGCTGTAAATAAAACACAAATATTACCGGCAATTCCTGTAATAATTAGACTTTTAATATTTAAACTGTAAAGTAGAGTAGTTAAAGCAGTGCCAAAAAATGCAGAGTGTTTAGGTTTAATTAGGAAATATTCATCATCTTCAGGATAAATAGTATGAATAATCCTCTCGCTTAAGGGGTTCTTGCACTTGTTGGCGATTTTTTGAAAATCTGCTTGCCATAGTTCATAATGGTCATTTATATAAATAATAGGACAACCTTTTGTTTTTAATTTTGTCTTTAGGGAAACGATTTTATGTGAGAGAATCTCTGCCCGTTTTGATAAGATCGGTCCATTATGAAATTGGAAGTCATTAATCATATCAATGATTAGTAGTGCATGCTTAGCTTGATTTTCCATATTATCTCTCCTTTTAAGGATTAGGGTGCGACAGTTTAGTAAATTATATAAGGGGTATATTAATGTATAACGATCAGTATTTTATGAAGATAGCAATAGAAGAAGCGAGAAAGGCCCAAAAAATTGGTGAGGTTCCAATTGGTGCTGTCATTGTTATTGATGGTAAAGTAGTTTCTACTGCCTTTAATTTGCGTGAAAGGGATCAGCGGTCGATTGCACATGCTGAAATTTTAGCGATTGATAAAGCTTGTAATGCTTTAGGAACATGGAGATTAGAGGAAGCAACACTGTATGTAACATTGGAGCCTTGTTCTATGTGTGCTGGTGCTATTGTCCTTTCTAGAATAAAACGTGTTGTGTATGGAGCAGCAGATCCAAAAGGTGGTTGTGCTGGTACACTGATGAACTTATTACAGGAGCAAAGGTTTAATCACCAAGTAGAGATTACGAAAGGCGTCGAAGAGGATGTCTGCAGTTCATTGTTAAGTGCCTTTTTTAAAGAGTTAAGAGAACGGAAAAAGAAACATAGAAAAAGTTTACAGTAAGTAGAAGTTGCATTTTGTCTGACTAGGCTATATACTAATACATGTGTCGTACTTAACGGCACAACTAAATATGGTATCAATTTTGCCGTGCTAAGCGGGGAGGTAGCGGTGCCCTGTACTCGCAATCCGCTCTAGCGAGGCCGAATCCCTTCTAGAGGTTAGTGTACTGTAGGGCAGTCTCAAGTAAGTGGTGTTGACGCCTGGGTCCTACGCAATGGGAATCCATGAACCATGTCAGGTCCGGAAGGAAGCAGCATTAAGTGGAAGCTCCCATGTGCCGTAGGGTTGCCTAGGCCGAGCTAACTGCTTGAGCAACGCCTATGGTTGCTAATCGAAGGAAGGTGCACGGCAGTTAATTTTTATACTAATGACTCACTCTTTTATAGGGTGAGTTTTTGCGTTTTATGGATATAAAGATATGGAGTTCCTTCACCCAAGTGTTCATTTTTAGCCAAGAACATCGTATTCTAATCTTAGATAGGTCAAGGAGTTTATGAATTTATCCTCTTCTTAACAGTGAGGGAAATCCCTACTAACGGAAGCTTACTTTATGTTAAAACGCACTTTGTAAAACGATGGTTGGTTGTTATAATAAGGTGGAATATGATAAAGGGGGACGTTTTTGTGGGTTATCAAGCATTATATCGTGTTTTTCGACCGCAGCTGTTTCATGATGTGGTTGGACAAGAGCATATCACTAAAACGTTACAGAATGCCCTAATACAAAATAAATTTTCTCATGCGTATCTTTTCTCAGGTCCACGTGGGACAGGGAAAACAAGTGCAGCTAAAATATTTTCAAAAGCAGTAAACTGTGAGAATGCCCCAGTAGCAGAACCATGTAATGAATGTTCTGCATGCAAGGGCATTACCAATGGATCAATCTCTGATGTGATTGAAATAGATGCTGCTTCCAATAATGGTGTTGATGAGATTAGAGATATTCGCGATAAAGTAAAATATGCACCTTCATCAGTTCAATATAAAGTCTATATTGTCGATGAAGTTCACATGTTATCAATTGGAGCATTTAATGCACTATTGAAAACGCTGGAGGAGCCACCCAAACATGTCATATTTATTTTAGCAACAACAGAGCCGCATAAAATTCCATTAACAATCATTTCTCGTTGCCAACGCTTCGATTTCCGCCGAATAACAGCTTCAGCTATAGTAGGTAGAATGAAAGAGATTGTACATAATCAACAAGTTGATGTAGAAGAAGCGGCTTTAGATGTTATTGCTAGAGCAGCAGATGGAGGTATGCGTGATGCCTTGAGTCTTCTCGATCAGGCTATATCTTATAGTGACAATCAGGTGAGACTTGATGAGGCTTTACTCATTACTGGATCTGTTTCTCAAGGGATTATCGGGAAAATGGCTGACGCAATTCAACAAAAGGATGCTGCAACGGCGTTACAAGCTCTAGATCAATTGATGTACCAGGGGAAAGACCCTGCTAGGTTTATTGAGGATTTTATCTATTATTATCGAGATATGCTCTTATATCAAACTGCGCCTACATTAGAGGATGTTTTGGAGAGGGTAACAGTTGATGAGAAATTTATGCAACTGGCAAAGGAAATACATGCAAGTGAAATATACGAGATCATTGAAACATTAAGCAAAAGTCAACAAGAGATGAAGTGGACCAATCATCCAAGGATCTTCTTAGAGGTGGCGCTTGTAAAGCTTTGTCAACAAACAACGGCATCTTCACATTTCGAACAAGAAGGATACAATTCTTTACTTGAAAAGATAACTAGTTTACAATCCGAATTGAGTCGATTAAAGCAACAGGGAATTCAAATGTCACCTCAACAATCATCAGCAACCAAAGAGCCAAAACAAAGGTCGATGAAAAGTGGCTATAAAACTCCGGAAGGTAGAATTCTGGAAATCCTAAAAGTGGCAACAAGAAACGATTTAGATTCAATAAAGGGCCGTTGGGGAGAGCTCTTAGAAATGTTAAAAAGGCAAAATAAAGTCTCTCATGCAGCGCTATTAAACGATAGTGAACCAGTTGCTGCTTCGGGATCAGCCTTTGTACTGAAATTTAAATTTGAGATTCACTGCAAGATGGTGGCGGAGAATAATAACAATGTTCGGACGAACTTAGAAATGATTCTGCAGGAATTCACGGGTAAAAGTTTGGAAATGGTTGGCGTTCCTGAACAGGATTGGGTTAAAATAAGAGAAGGATTCCTGCGTGATCAAAAGGACGAAGATCATCAACAGCAGGAAAATGAAGAAGACCCACTTATTGCTGAAGCTAGAAAATTAGTAGGTAATGATTTGATTGAAATAAAAGATTAAAAATTGGAGGAATGAAACATGATGCGTGGCGGAATGGGTAATATGCAGAAAATGATGAAGCAAATGCAAAAGATGCAAAAGGATATGGCAAAGGCCCAAGAAGAACTTTCAGTGAAAACAGTTGAAGGTACAGCTGGCGGCGGTATGGTTACAGTGATTGTAAATGGACAAAAAGAAGTAGTAGATGTAAATATAAAAGAAGAAGTTGTAGATCCTGAAGATATTGAAATGCTACAAGACTTAGTATTAGCAGCAACAAATGATGCGTTGAAAAAAATGGATGACTTAACAAATGATACAATGGGTCAATTTACAAAAGGAATGAATTTACCAGGTATGTTCTAGGGGGATTTTTCATGCATTATCCTGAACCGATATCAAAATTAATTGATAGTTTTATGAAATTGCCAGGAATTGGGCCAAAGACGGCCGTTCGTCTGGCTTTTTTTGTCCTAAATATGAAAGAAGATATTGTTTTAGATTTCGCGAAGGCGTTAGTTAATGCAAAGCGAAATCTATCCTATTGTTCTGTTTGTGGTCACATAACTGACCAGGACCCATGTTATATATGTGAGGATCAACGAAGAGATAAAAGTATAGTCTGTGTTGTACAAGATCCAAAAGATGTAATAGCTATGGAAAAAATGAAGGAATACAACGGATTATACCATGTTCTCCATGGTTCAATATCGCCAATGGATGGTATTGGACCGGAAGATATCAAAATACCAGAGTTATTAAAGAGACTTCAAGACGATGTTATTCAAGAAGTCATTCTAGCTACAAATCCTAATATTGAGGGTGAGGCTACAGCGATGTATATTTCAAGATTATTGAAGCCTTCAGGAATTAAACTTACCAGAATTGCACATGGTTTACCTGTAGGTGGAGATTTAGAGTATGCAGATGAAGTAACTTTATCTAAAGCAATAGAAGGAAGAAGAGAACTTTAAAGGGAGGGTTTGCCTTGCTGTTTCGTCGAAAGGGTTGGTTAAGAAGTCAGTATGACCAACAACTAATACAGAATTTACTCGATTTGAAGGAAGAGTGGAATCGGCAAAAACAACTCGTTGATAAAAGTGTTGAACCCTCTACACAAGTTCTCTACGAATTAAAGATTGCTGAAATGAAATACTTCTTTTTATTAAAAGAGGCAAAAATACGTAATATTAAAATGGGGAGGATGTAATCTTTCGGGGCACATCTTTCTAAGAAGTCATCATAAGCCGTTTATGAATGGAGGGAAAAACCTTTATTCATAAACGGCTTATTTGATTATCTTACAGGATAAGAAAGTATAAATTTTGTGACTAAGTTTTTGTGTCTAGGCGCTTGCGCTTTCCTTGGCTAAGTTCATAATATAGCTTGTTCTATTTCCCATCTCCTTTCATATTTATTACTAAAGAGAAATGAAAGAGAGTGATGATATTGGATCCGATACTTATTTTTTCAATACTAGGTGGATTAATCTTAATTCTTTTATTCATAGGTGCCCCCCTTCGCCCTCTTAGATGGATTGGGCAACTATTTATAAAAATTATTGTTGGAGCATTATTGTTGTTTTTTGTAAATTTCTTCGGTTCAAGTTTTGATTTACATATACCAATTAACTTTATAACTTCAAGTGTTTCGGGTATTTTGGGTATCCCAGGTTTAGCTGCTTTAGTTATTATTAAAACAATGATTGTAGGTTAAACAAATGAATGGTTCATTTGTTTCTTTTTTTGTTGACATACCTTTTATATGGTGATATATTATTAAACGTCGCTGCTGACGAGGGAATTTCATTTGAAAATTTCTTAATAAAAAGATGTTGACTTAAAAAGATAAATCGTGTTATTATATTAAAGTCGCTTCTTAGTGACAGTGAAAAAAGTTCTTTGAAAACTAAACAAAACCAAGCGTGCCAACGTTAATTTCGATTAACAAAAACGTACTATATAGTACAAAACTTATGAGCAAGTCAAACACTTTATTGGAGAGTTTGATCCTGGCTCAGGACGA
>NZ_JAIQUM010000090.1 GCF_020075705.1 Metabacillus rhizolycopersici
AAAAGGACATAGCCATTCGATTGCCTTTTGCATTGAATCCAAATTGGGGAAATGTCATACTGGTGTAATCTTTGTATTTTTTCTGTTTTGGATAGTTTTTATCCTTACGAAAGAAACCATCAAATGCCTTTTCTAGACGTAGAAAGACTTCCTGCAACGGTTGAGATGGTATTTCTTTTAGGAATGGATAGTTCTTTTTGTCCATTTTTAGTTGTGTTTGCATATCGTAACGATGATAAGATTCTTTTGACTCGTGATATTTACGTTGTTTATCCAAAAGAGCCGAATTATAGGTTTGACGACAATATTGTAGCCAACGGTCTAGCATTTCCTTCTGTTCTTCGTTTGGAAAGATTTCGTATTTTTGATTTAATAACATTGTCGTCACCACCCTTATATTCTATTCCCACTATAGAACATAAGTTCCCACAACACAACCCTTCAGGCTGTCGCCTGACCAAAATAATTCCCCTCTCTACCGTTGGGCTACACCCTTCACACGCTTGAGGAAGGGGAATTATTTTGGATGTTCGTTAAAAGGGTAGCTATTAATGGATTATTTAGTGATTCTGTTAACTAAATGTTCCATTCATTTCTCTTTCCTTCTCAGCTTTTTTATCGTACAGTCTTTACTAAAAAGATTAAAAATAAGAAAAGAGAAAAAATGGTTAAAATAGGGTAGGAATCTGTTTAGACTTTTCTTAAGCATGCCTAAACCGCTAAACTAATCCTCGTCATCCTCTGTATCTTCTTCCCGTGTGACGGATTTAACTGCTTTTGTGTATGCATCCACTTGGACAATGACATCTTCACCATCTGCTAATTCAGCTTCAATTAGATAATAGGGTGTTTGTTCTGGCGGTTGGACAAATTCGACATCGTCAGCTTCTCCTTTGACATGTGCTTCTGCAATTGCCATTGCTTCACTTTCTGTAATGATGCTTGCTGCTTCTTTTGTTTTAGAGGTAATTTCACCAGTGAATTGATCGAGTTTTAAAGTGATTTTTTCGTTTTTTTTGCTCACTACCGCCTGATAATAGGCTTTGCCGTTTTCCTCTACAAATTCAAGTGATTGTAGATCACCTTGTGAAGCAATAAGCGCTTCGATCTCTTTTGGTGTTAGCTGCTTTGGCGGTGTTTCTGTCGTTTTTTCATCTGGAGTCTTTTCTGATGTACCTTCTTTCGACTCCGTCTCCCGTTTTATCGAGATGACTTCACCGTTTTCAGCGTTAATCCGAATATGATAAACGCCAGTTTCAAGCTGCATGTCAATCTGATATTCATCCTTCGTCTTCGTTGTCTTAATAATATCCCCAGGATATTTCGCCAATGCTGCTTTATTTGCTTCTTCTTCTGTCAGTGTTTGCGCTGATAATGATGGCGCCCACCATTGATAACCGACAAATAACAGAAGTCCCAAAACGAGAACCATACCTGCAGACAGCATCCATTTTCTATTCTTCATCGTATCACCTCATCCAACGTTCTGTTGGCTTTATTATATCGTCGTAAAATGAGAACTTGATGAGAAACCTAAGAAAAGCGTAAGCGCCTTGTTCAGCCTAAGGCAGGCATAAGACGATCAGGAATAGAAGGTGTTTTTTACCTTCAATTCCTGATTGGCTTATGACCCCGAGGCAGTCAAGAACGCGACGTCCTGTCGCATTGACTGCACTTGCACGTCCTGTGCTTCGAGGCCGGACGCTTGCGCTAGACACCAACACTAAGTTCAAAAATTTCCCTAAACGACAAAAAATAGCGTAACCGTTGTTCCCCTGCCTTCAAGACTATCGATTTCAATTCGAATATCAAGTGCGTCGGCAATTTCTTTCGCCATCGAAAGCCCAAGCCCTGAGCCACCTTGTTTACGGGTTCTTGCTTTATCAACCCGATAAAAGCGATCAAATATTTTTGGTAAATCTTCCTTTGGGATCCCAATTCCGCGATCTTCAATGCGAAGATATGGTTCATCACTTGTTTTCCCTATGTAGACAGATATATGCTCATCACTATACTTTCTCGCATTATCTAAAAAGATAAACAATAGCTGTTTTAACTTTTGAACGTCTGATATGACTTCAACTGTCTCGCTACTCTCGATTTCTACCGTTCGTTTGTACGCATTTTGATATACTTTCGCTAATTCGGTCATTGTGTCCGTAAGATTTATGTTTTCTTTCTCGATATTCCATTGTTCCTGGTTCTTTGCAAGCAGGAGCAACTGCTCGGTCATCTCTTTCATTCGAATCGCTTCAGAATGAATGGCCTCAATTGATTCGTTAAATAAATCCGGACGCTCAAGTCCCCTTCTCTTTAAAAGACTAGCATAGCTCTCGATAATCGTGAGCGGTGTTTTTAATTCATGTGAAGCATTTGAGACGAATTGTTCCTGCTTTTCAAAGTTCGCTTGCAGCAAATCAATCATATGATTAAAGGTATTTCCCATTTCCACCAGTTCATCTTGAGATTTTTTTTCTAAGTTAATCCGTTTAAATTGACCACTCGTTTGAATCTCTTTCATCGTATTGATCATTGAGCGAATGGGGCGCGCAATAAAGTTACTAAGAATACTGCTTGAAATTAGGACCGGTATCATCGCAATAATCGTGACGACGATTAACACAATGCGCAAAACAGTGAGCATGTCTTCTGTAGGTTGATTGCTTTTCATCATTTGCAGATTGACGATACTACCATCGGTCCAAACGATTGGGCTAGAGACGAATACATACTTTTTCTGCTGATACGTGATGATTTCACTCGTTTCTCCATGATAAAAGCTACTCTCTCGGGTCATTAACCGTTGTTCAGATTCGTCTGTTACAGCTGTTCCTTTTCCTTGACCTTCTTTTAAAATTTCAATTTTCCCATCGATTGGTACGTAAGCACGAAGCAATTCACCAGGTGAAATATGACGGACATTCGCACTAACATCCTTCGCAATTTTCGTCGTCTCTGCTTTCGCACGATCAAGCTCATTCGTAATCATCAAGTTACTAAAAACAAGGTAGATGGAGACATTCATCAAAATGAGCAGGACAACAAATAATACCGCTGTATATAAATTTATTTTCTGACGAAGCTTCATTTTGCATCCTTCAAGACGTAACCAACGCCTCTTACTGTATGAATGAGCGGCGTATCAAAGCCATGATCGACTTTTTTGCGCACATAGCGGATATAGACATCAACTACGTTTGTGTCACCGAAATAATCATACCCCCAAACTGCTTCTAAGATTTGGTCCCGATTTAGCACTTGGCGTTTATTTTTCAATAAATAAAGCAGTAAATCATACTCTTTTGGAGTTAGCTCGATTTCTTTATCTGCTCTAATGATCTCACGCGATTTATCATTCACCTTTAAATCACCTGCTGTTAACCATTCATCGTCTTCCTCTACTTTTTGGGGTGCTGCAGGTCGCATGCGTAAAACAGCTCGAATTCGTGCGAGCAATTCTTCAATTTGAAACGGTTTTGTGATGTAATCATTCGCACCTAAATCAAGTCCAGAAACCTTATCTTCAACTGAGCTTTTTGCTGTTAACAGGATGACAGGAGTAATCGCCTCTTTCGCTCGGATGCGGCGAAGCAGTTCAATTCCACTTAAACCTGGAAGCATCACATCTAACAAGATCAAATCCCACGATCTCGAATGATATAATTCGAGTGCATCAATTCCATCCATTGCCTTCCCAATTTCATAGCCTTCATATTCAAGCTCGATTTCGAGTAGTCGTAAAATTTTTTCCTCGTCTTCAACGATTAGTATTGATTCTTTGGTCATTTGGAATTCCTCCCTTTTTGGTGATTGGGGACTGTCCCCATTATTTCCCTCTACACTAGTATAATCATTATGTACTTGATTTCTTTACTTTAATTAAACGTTTGTTTAACCAGAACAAAAGCGGAAGCGCCTTGATCAGCCCCGACAGGCATAAGACGCGCATGAATAGAAGGTGTACTTTGCCTTCAATTCATGCGTGGCTTATGACCCCGAGGGGCTAGGCGCTGGAGCTGGATGTCGGGCGCTTATCCACAGTTCAAGAATTTTATAATTTCCTAAACGATAAGAAAAGCGGAAGCGCCTTGATCAGCCTCGGGCAAATAAGACGCTTTTGAATAGAAGGCGTACTTTGCCTTCAATTCAAAAGTGGCTTAGACCCAAGAGGCAGTCAAGAACGCGACGTTAATCGCCTTGACTGCACTTGCACGTCCTGTGCTTCGGGGCCGGACGCTTGCGCTGGACAATTCTCGAAGCAAAAACTTATAAAGTGAGACTTCCATCAGTGGGGGTTTTCTCCATCCCCTACTGATGGTTAGCGAGACTTATCGGATCTTTACGGGCAGTTATCTCCAACTTATCTTCTTTGCTTCTCTCGAATCTTTCGTTAAGAGTTTTACTGCCCGTTAAGGTGGGATAAATTCTGATATTATCAAAAACCCCTTCATCTATTTATGAGTTGAAGGGGCCTTTTTGCCATCACTGGATTACATTCTCGCTAATTTATTCTTCATATCCGTTTCCATTGAAGCGAGGTCTTGTTGTGCTTGCAGGCGTTTTGCACGGCCTTCTGCTTGGATGCGAAGTGTTTCCTCGAGTGTAGAGATTAAATGATCTTGGACTTTCTTAAGTGTGTCGATATCAACGATGCCACGTTCATTTTCTTTCGCTGTTTCGACTGTGTTCACTTTTAGCATTTCAGCATTTTTTAATAGTAGATCATTCGTTGTTTTCGAAACGAGCTTTTGTGCTTCTACGGCATTTTTTTGACGCAGTAAGGTTAAGGCAATGGCCACTTGGTTTTTCCAAAGTGGGATCGCCGTTGTGATTGAGGATTGGATTTTCTCAACTAACGCTTGGTTTGCACTTTGGATCAAGCGAATTTGTGGTGCGCTTTGCATCGTAATTTGTCTGCTTAAAACTAGATCATGTGTCCGTTTTTCCAAACGATCAGCAAATTGCATCAAATCATTTACTTCTTGAAAGGCCATCTGATCTTGTGTTGCCTCAGCCTTCTGCTTTAACGCTGGAATGGTTTTCGTTTCTAGCTCCTCAAGCTTCAGTTCGCCTGCAGCGATGTAGATATTCAAGGCATGAAAATAGTCTTTGTTTTGTTCATACAGCTGCTCAAGTATGGAAATGTCTCCGAGAAGATCATTTTTTGAATGGTCTAATTTGACGCTGATCCGATCAATTTGTGCACCTGTTTTTTGATATTTGGATAAAACCTCTTGAACTGAGTTCGAGATTTTGCCAAACATGCGAGAAATAAGACCTCTTTTTTCAGACTTTAAGTCGTCTGGACTAACTTGCGCAAGCTTCTTCATGAGGTCACCAATAATCTCACCAATTTCTCCGGTATCCTTTTTCTGCACGTGGTCTAGCATCGTATGTGAAAAGCTCATGAGCTTCGTTTGCGCTTGTGTACCAAATAAAGAGACGGCCTGCTGATTTGTTGGATCAATTTGTTCTGCAAGCTGAATCGCTTTTTGACGATTTTCTTCAGGTAACACATCGATCAGTTTTTTTTGTTTTCCAAGCTCAGTCTTGTTACCTGCGACAAGCTCTTGTTCACCAAATGGATTAGCAAGTAAATCATCAAGTTCATTATTTTTACTCATGCAATTGAACCTCCTATGATCATCGTTTATTCGTTTTATCGATTGTCAGCTTTGCGACATCTAATTCAAATTGCAAATGGTCAATATCTTTTTCAAGGATATCATATAAATCCTTTTCTACCGTTTCCGCTAGACTTGACATTGTGCTGCGCGTTTCACTTAATGAAGTGGATATTTCGTGATTTTTCTTTGGCTGTCCGACCAAAAATACATATTTTTCACTAATTTCCACCATTGAGTCTAAATGAGAGTAATAAAATTGCTCTACTAAATAAAAACGACGTGGTTCATTTTTCGTAATCGAGTAAATTTTATTGACCACACGCAAAATCTCTAAATTTTGCTTGATTGAAGCGACCGTTCGCACATTTAATAATGACTTCCGAAGTCGCTTAATTTTTTTACTCGCTTGCTCTAAATTCTTTTTAATATATGAATATTCTTTCCTCGTCAGCTTATTTTGCTTTAAAAATTGGTGTGCCGTAATCGATTTCATCGTGAAATAAACGACAGCACCTCCACTCAATGCATATACACTTGAAAGGAGGAATATTTGATTCAATGCAAAAAAACTAATAAGGCCAATCGTACCTGTTGAAATGGCAGCCACTGATGAACGAATAAAAAAATGAACGAATTGTTTCAATCGAATCGACTCCTATTATTATCTTACTAAATAGTACGTTTGATGAAGGAAGAAAGTTTCATTAATCGATAAAAATCAGATCACTGAAACAAATGTTAACTTCCTTCCTTATTATATAATATTTCTTAGAAAACTGTTTCGTATTAGGAAGAAAAGAATGAGGATTCAATACTTTTCCTATCATTTCACTTTTTATCATAGAATCATCGGGATTCAAGTCAATTAATGGTATAATAAACTATCTCTCATAACCTTTTATCCCATTCGTACAGCAGTTTCGACCTTTTTTACTGAGAAAAATCATATCCAACCAATGAGCTAGAACAAAACAAGAAGGCAAAAGAAAAGTTGATCCTCTGAATCTTCAGGCACTGTTTGATAGAGTAAGGAATAACAATCACTTGAATAGTTGCAAGCATTCAACTAAAATCACATATAATAAACTATATAAATTGTAAAGACTGATAGGTGATGAAATTGGAAATAAAACGTAATGATCCATGTCATTGTGGCAGTGGAAAAAAATACAAAAAGTGCTGTCTTAAAAAAGCGAGTATCATTCAAATACACGAAGTAAAAGAAGAACGGTTTCTGCAAAATAAACATATGCTTGTCTTAAAGGTTAGGGACTTTGTTAACAGACAAATTCCACCAACTCCTTACTACAAATTACAAGCAGAATTCAAAAAGCGCACGCACTATTCGATTCATAAAAAATTAGAAAATGGCTTTTTTGAGTTTTGGCTATTTTTCTTCCATCGTTTTGAAAATGGTCTTCGAGGGATTGAATGGTTTACGCAAGAAATCGGGCCACGTCTTTCAGAAGAAGAGCGAAAAATGGCTAATACATGGCAATCACTTACGCCTAAAGTTGTCCAAGCCGTTAACATAGAAAACGACACGATTTTCTTTGAGGATATGTTAACAAAAGAGCAATACCCTGTAGCTTACGTAAAGGAAAATGTTCCAACTCTAGCTCCTTGGTATGGCACAGTAACTCTCCTTGAACCATTTGAAGATGTATTCTATTTTAACGGTGTGAGAATTTTTGAAGATCCACAATCTGTTAATCGTGCAGTAGAAAAGATCAAGGAGCTAATGGATACAACGAACCAAAGCCAAGAGCACGTCATGTTCGATTATTTTCCAGAGATTTTAGCTGAGCTTTTAACCGACGAACGTGAAGATAAAAATGAAAAGAGAGAGATTACAGAATATACGCTTCAATATAAGGTAGAAGATGAACAAGCCCTTTCTAGTTTCATCCACCGTGTTGAACAATTTGAAATCGACACATGGGATGACAAGAGTAAGAGATGCAGCTGGGTTGGTAACTGGTCAGAGTACACTGATAGCGAAATCACTGGACCAATTCTTATCGCTGAAGTATATGGAAAGCTCTTTGTCGAAAAGGACGTTTTGGAGTTTAATAGCTTAAATCAAACACGGATAGAAGAATTTAAACAAATGGTCCAAACGCTAATTGATTCTTCCACTCTTTCCTATACGAATCAAAAAACGAATGTCATTACGATTCCATTAAATGCTGAAATCAGAGACATGATGGTGACAACGGAAAAGGACACTCCTCAATATTTTGCCCTTTATGCGCAAAATGACTTAAGAGTTCAATTTGATAAACCGCTCCGACAGTTTGATGGGTTATCGATTAAAGAATTGATCGACACAGGACGGAAAGATGATGCAGACATCTGGTTAAAGCAAATGGAGTATAATATGTATTTGCAGGTGAACCAACAACATAAAAACGTTGAGACAACAGCAGACTATAATACAGTGCGTAAAGAGCTTGGATTTGCTCTTTCACCATTTGTTACAGGTGGCGACAAACGGAAGTCTTCTTTTGAACAAATAGAAGCTCCTTATCAAGAACAACAAATTTTAGTTGTAGCGGAAGATATTCCTTACTACGAACAACTCGGCTTCACACCTGAAACAAGTAACAATTTCTACTCAGAGGATTTTGTGACATTCTTTAAAGAAAAAACGGCTGGTAAATCTGAGAATACGATGAAAAAATATCGAAATAGTTTAAACGATTTAAGAGTGATTTTGGAACAACATTCACTGACAAGCTGGGAAGAATGTGATCAATTGTTCTGGAACCAAGTCTTCGTTAACGACTTTAGAGATCTTTACGAAACAATTACGAAAACGGTCATTAAAGATTTCATTAGCACAACTAAAGCCTTGGCAAAATGGCTTGATCAAGAGAAAAGAACTTCTTCTTTATCAAAAGTCGTTGTCCAAGTAACAAAGGAAACGGAAGAAGAATTGATTCGTTCGGTTGAATTAGTAAAAAGCACCGTTTAAGTTGTAGAGATTACGTGATAACAAGTAAGGAATAGAGAAGTAACCGTCCCCTTTATTAGTTTGGTCGGGATGGTTGCTTTTTTTGGTTTGTTGAAAAGCTTGAGGATTTATCGACTAAAGCCCAACTTAAACAAAAACAACAATCGTTTCGAAAAGAACCATTATATTTTTTCGAAATAAACCGCACTCTCAATCATCGGGCTGCAATCGATATAGTTCGAAGCTCTTAAATCGATCTCAAAAATAAAATCACGATCCTTTAGATACGGTTTAACCATTTTCCAATCAATCTTCCCCGCACCTAGTGGCAATGAGTCGTGCCTTAGTCCAGAGCTATCGACAACATGAAAATAGTTTGCATACTGATGAAACGCATCAAGATGCTCTTTTAAGCGCTTATTATCGCCATTTAAGCTAATAAAGGAATGACTAAGATCAATCGTTAACGGTAATTGCAAAGGCCCCACAATTTCACCAAGAAGATAAGGATTTTGCGCCGAGAAGATTCCCTCCGTTGTATCCTCCCAGAGAAACGACTTGTCACAGATGCTCAAGATCTCTTCAATTCGTCCTCTCATTAATGCTCGATTCGCTGCATTCAGATAATCATGTGTATCTAAAGCTTTGTAATGGCAATGTATCACACAATTCACATCTTCCATGCGACAGATTGAAGCAAGCAACTTACACGACCAGTCATAATGATCTCTCATTTGCTGAAATGGACTGACAATATCTAAGTGCTTTCCTTGAAAAGTCGTCGGATGGTGGAGATAAACACGCACACCTTTTGCTTTTAAAAATTCGATCGTCCTAACAATTAAATCAGGCTGATACAAATGTTGTTCTTCTAAATGAAGTTCAATAATTTCTGGATTATAAAAGAGCCGATTTAGAACTTGATCATGTTGAAGCCCTGATTTTAAACGAATGTAACGCATAGTTCCCTCCCCTACTTTTACGTTCACAGTTAATTTTACCATTTAATTTTTAAGGAGATAGGGATTTTTTGTTAAAATCTTGTTAAGCTTTTTTGAGTTTGAAGATTGATTTCTTCTCCCTACACCGCCACATCCAATAATGTATTGAGAATTACCACTTTTTACTTTGAAATAAAGTTTAATCAAAAATACCTCACAAACCCGTATTTTACGGTAAATAAGAAGAATCCATTTAAAAAAAGATTGACCAACATCGATTTTAATAAATTTCTTGACAATCTTTATCGTTACTATTAGTATTTTATTGTAATTTACTGAAAATGATTATCATTATTAATGACGTTTATTTCTATTAATCTTTAAACTCACACTATATTTAGAAAAGGAGAAAATCACTTTGAAAAAGCTATTCATACCATTCCTATTTTTGTTTGTACTCATTCTTAGTGCTTGTGGAAATAATCAGACTGTGAACGAAGATAATAAAACCGAGACCGAGACTGAGACAGAAACATTTACTTACCAATCAGAAAATGGACCTATTGAGGTTCCTACAGATCCCCAAAGAATAATTGCCCTTACTAACGGACCCAATGTAATGGCTTTAGATGCTAACATCGTCGGGATTGATGAATGGACTAATATGAACCCCCTTTTTCAAGATAGACTAGAGGGAGTGGAAGTCGTATCAGAGGATAACCTGGAGAAGATCATTGAACTGGAACCGGATCTAATCATAGCAGGATCTCATATGAAGAATATTAATAAACTAAATGAAATTGCCCCTACTGTAGTTTATACGTGGGGAAAACTGGATTATTTAACACAGCAAACTGAAATCGGAAAACTCTTAAATAAAGAAAGTGAAGCAAAAGAATGGGTCAAAGATTTCAAAGAACGTGCTGAATCCACAGGAGATGCCATTCGGGCAAAAATTGGTGAAGATGCAACCGTTTCTGTAATTGAAAGTGGTAATAAAGAGTTTTATGTATTTGGAAATAATTATGCACGTGGAACAGAAATATTGTATCAAGCAATGAAATTGAAAATGCCTGATAAAGTAAAGGAATTGGCACTTGAATCAGGTATCTATACCTTTTCATCGGAAATGCTTCCTGAGTTTGCTGGAGATTACGTAATCTTTAGTAAAAACCCAGATGTTGATAATTCATTTTCGGAAACTATTTTATGGAAAAACATACCTGCAGTTAAAAACAATCATGTATTTGAAATAGATACTAAAGCATCTACCTACAGTGATCCAATTACATTAGAATATCTTCTGGAATTTTTCGAAAAATCATTTCTTAATAATTAGTAAGCTAGAAGTATTCTTTTAATATAAATCTCTACGTTATCCTAAAGAAGATAACGTACATTACTAACCTGAACCCCGTATGGTTGACACTTAAAAAAGTGACACCATGCGGGGTTCTATTATATATTGGCATATTTTAATCAGACTTTAGTTTAAAACAACACGATATGCTGGAAGGCGCTCTACCCTTTTATTATCTTCTAAAGGAAAATGTTCATTTATGTAGAAATAATAAGAAGATGACACCCAATACTTTGCTTTTTCGAACGTAATCTGTAAGGGTTAGAATCTGTAAAATAACTAAAATTGTTTGTTTTTATAGGTGCTCCGTTTCAATTCAACTTGTAGTAAATTGATTCTCCCAAAAATTGAAAGTACATAACACAAAATATAAAAAAGAAAGGTGGTCATTGCTCGTGAGCGTGAACCGAGATATATCCTTACAGCAACTCGCCGAAGGTATTTCTAAGTCTGTATTAAATGCATCTGATAAAGACTTGGAAGGTTTCCAACAAATCATTGATGAAACAATCAAATTACGAGAAGCCCACAGAAATTTACAGAAAATGATTCAAAGCTATTCTACTTCTAGCATTCAGCGTTCTTAAGCCGTTTCAACGTTTAACGGCTTTTTCCTGTGTAATTATTTAAGTAGAATAGTGAATTTTCCCTTCTCGCTTCCCCTTCTACTCTACTTCATTACATGCTAGCTCTCTCTTGTAAGCAAACCATCACTATTTCCCTTAATCTAAAACTCGCACGATGAACGCTGATCGAACGAATGTATTTTTAATTTTGTTTATCAAAATTGTTAATTTTTAAAAGTATTATAAAGATTTGGTAAATATTATGATAATTCGTATTTTAATAGACTATGATGAAAAAGGAATGAAAATTTTATTCTTGTCATTGACAAGTGAAAGGGGATTTTTTTCATGATTTCTAATCGGAAAGGTAAAAAAGGACTTGCAGTCACATTGAAAAGTTTAGGAGCCGTTACTGCACTTGGACTAGCACTTGTCGCCATGAGTCCGACTACATCGGTATTCGCAAAGAACGAGGAACAGCCAAAGTTCGAATTCGGACTTGTCCCTGATGCTCAGTATAGCGATTATGACGACGCCGGAACTCGGTTCTACCGCAACTCAGTGGACAAGCTTACGGAAGCAGCTCAAACGTTTAACAATCATGATCTTGGTTTCACTGTTCAACTAGGCGATATTATTGACAAAGACATCGCAAGCTTCTCTACAATTCTACCAATCTATAACATGATCGAAGGCCCGAAATATCATGTACTCGGTAACCACGACTTTCCTGTGACAACTGACAAAGTTGTCGACATACTCGATATGCCTAACCAGTATTATGATTTCAAATATAAGAACTGGCGTTTTGTGGTGCTAGATACAAACGACCTTAGCCTCTATGCAAATCCCATAGGTTCAGAAAAATATCAACAAGCCGAAACAATGTACAATTCCTTAAAAGAGATCGGTGCAGAAAATGCACAAACATGGAACGGTGGTCTCAGCACAGATCAATTAACTTGGTTACGCGGAGTTCTTACGAAATCTGCAAAAACAAACGAAAAAGTAGTTGTGTTCTCGCACATGCCTGTCTATCCTGAAAACAATCACAATGTTTGGAACGATGATGCGGTCATTAAAGAGCTAGAAGCAGCTGGTAATGTTGTCGCCTATTTCAACGGACATAATCATGCTGGAAATTATGCAGTGAAAAATGGCATTCACTATGTGAATCTTAAAGGGATGGTGGAAACCGCCGACACTAACTCATATTCGATCGTCGAGGTTTACAAAGATCGCTTAGAAATTGATGGCTATGGCCGTGAGATCGACCGTGTATTAAAGATTAAATAGAAAAATAACAGGCTCCTTTATCGGTAGGAGCCTGTTATTACTTTGGAAAGTTTATCTCCCACTGTTCCCTACAACTTCCTCTGCATTTTCCACATCAACATGTGGCGATGTGATCGTAGAAAGTTTATAAGTTAAAATTCGTTTGACCGATTCGTCAATTCGATCCTCGGATAATTTCCCTGCTCGTACAGCCTGGACAATTCCGTTTATTACTTCTTTTTGATTTTCCAATGTGTGACATACTAATAAAAGATCTGCTCCCGCTTCAACTGCATGATAACCTAGCTCTTTATAGGTAAAGCCTTCCGTAACGGCACCCATTTCCAAGTCGTCTGTTACAACAATTCCTTCATATCCAAGCTTCTCTCTTAAGAGATCTTGAATAATGATTGGCGACAGGCTTGCAGGGTTTTCTTTGTCATAGGCCGGATATTTAATATGTGTGACCATGACAAAAAATTGATTATGGTCGATTTCATTAATTATTGCTTTGAACGGATAAATATCATTGTTTTCTAAATCCAATTGATTCGCATCAACTGATGACGATTCAAAATGTGGGTCAACATTACTTCGTCCATGGCCAGGAAAATGCTTTAATGTCGCCGTTATCCCTGCATCTGTTAATCCTTTTATCGCTTGCTTTCCAAACGCTTGCGCTTTCTTTGGATCTGTTCCGAAAGACCTGCTGTCACTAGCTGATAAATCTAACACAGGAGCGTAATTGACATGAATCCCCATCGCCTTTAATTCTGCACCACTATGAGCGGCAGTTTCATAAATGGCTTCCAAGCTCCCCTTCCTAGCAAGCTCTTGCTGTGAAGGGATCGGTGAAACATGCTCTTTCATTCTAACAATCTTGCCACCTTCTTGATCGATACTCACCATCAGTGGAATTTTCTGATTCTGCTCTAGCGCCAAATCTTGCAAATCATTCGTTAATTGTGCCACTTGTTTAGGCGATTCCATATTACGGTCATATAAAATCACGCCGCCAACGTGATAGTTTTGTAGCATCGTTTTAATATGGTTATCCACTTCTTTACTTTGAAAACCTACAACCGTTAACTGACCAATTTTTTCCTCAAGCGTCATACTTTTGATTAACTCAGTAACCCGCTTTTCAAGATCGTTTTCCGGTTGAGAAAATGGCGTGACAGCTTCTTCCTCCTGCTCTTTCTGATTTGTTTTTGCTCCATGTTCCTCTTTTATTTGCTTTGGTTGTTGAGCGAATACGCCCACTCCGATCAATCCACCAATGACGAAGACAGTTAGTAACAGGCGAATGAACGCTCTATGTCTTTTTTTAGTCGAACTTTTCATCATGTTCTTCTGGAATCTAGTATTTACTTACTAGCTACTGATTCATTTACTAGATTTCAGTTACACCCCCTTGTATTCGATCATTTGTCCGGCCACATAGGAAGTAGTTCTACCTTCGAACCTCCGAATCCTTGTATCAATTTTATTTTTCCTTAACCTTTCTTAAGACATTCACATCACATCTTTTTTGAGAGCTAATGGTTGTCATGAAAAGCTACAAAAAAGCATATGTAATAGGTGAGAAAGTACTTCGGACATTCACCAACCTTGTAAACAGAGGTTAATGGCATCAAAAGGGAGGAAAACCACATGAATTTAATCGAAGATGTTCAAGCCGTCCAATTTAGTTTTTTTGAAAAACCACCCGCTTCCTCAATGAGCAAAGCATTTGTCTATGTGAACGCTGAAAATCATTTTCAGGTCGTTAAGCATGGCGATCGCCTAACACGTAGCGAATTAAGAGCTGGAAAATACACGAAAGTATATACAATCAATATGGCAACCTTAAATTTCCACTATGAAAAAGAAGTTCCTTCAGCAGATCGTGGGCGCCAATTTTTAGTGGATCTGTCCATTGATTATAAAGTCGTTGACCCGATCTCGGTTATTCAGCAAGAAGCTGGGGAAATTGTCAATTTCTTAAGAAAAAAACTTCCCTATTGGCTAGAGGAAATCACAATTGACTACCCAATATCTGACGCAAAACGTGTAAAACAACATATTGAGGGTTTTCATGAATATTCATCAATGGTCGCTGGCTTAAAAGAAGTTGGGGTCAAAGTAACCGATATTAATGTCCTTGTGAAACAAAGCGTCAATGATCAACTTCATGACACAGAGTTCAGAAGGATTGATCAAGATTATGAATTAGAAGGCTACCGTAATGAAAAGCATTACCACTTACATCAACACAAGCTCGATCAAAAGCGAACTGGCGCACGCGTCCTCGCAGGCGAAATCCAAGCATCGATCGAAGCTGGCGACTTCCTATCTGCAATCTTAATTGCCGAAGAAAATAAAGAAGCCTTACAAATCGTGAAAAGTCGGATCCTTCATGAAGAAGCATTCCGCCGCGTCGTTCAGGATCAAGCCAAAAGGCACATACTTAATCCCGCAATCGATATGATTGAAGCAAAAGAACAGCTCGCAAAGATTCAAGCGTATTTCCCATATGAGCAAACAGTTGAAAACAAAGATGATTTATCCGATCGTCCAAAAAAAATCTATCAAATAAATCAGGCGAAAGGAGAGTAATGAACAAGTGGAAACCATCATCAATCAACTATTTTGGCTTTGGGTACCACTGTCATTCCTCCCAGTCTGGTTAAGAATCGCAATTGTCACTTATTTAATCATTATGCTAATAAGACCTATCATCTGCCGGCTCGTACCAACGCTCATTCATTGGGCAAGTCGTTTCGTCATTAAAGGAATTGAACTTATTTCATACCCTGTGATGGTTTGCTTTTACTCCTTAATGAGCAAAAAAAGACAGAATGACAATCATCAGATTCCGGGATGGATTGAGTTTATTGAAGATATATTCTCATTTTCAATAAAAGGACTTACGAAGTTTGCGCGATTGTTTCAATTACGAAGACATCATGCACGCAAAGTGAGAAAAGGCTTTCGAATCGCAGGGCTTTTCTTCGCTGTGATTATTCCAATCGCAATTCTCAATAACCCTACTGAATCCTATGCAAAAACATGGCAAAGATTTGAGACTTGGGTAACAGAAGAAAAAGTGGAAAAAGCACTCGGCTATCAACTCAATCACACCGAAGCAAGTGTAGAAGAAATAACAACATCAACGAAGATTTCCTTAACAGAAAGGTTCAAAGAGGATGGTGCCAATATTCGTGAAACCCCTTCGTTAAACGGGGTAATTATTGAAAACTTACGCGCAAATGAAACAGTCACCTTTTTAGATGAAGAAAATACCGATGAAAGCGGAATAAAATGGCTGAAAGTTGAAACAGACACCGGGGTAATTGGTTGGGTTTCATCGCGAATTGTTGAGGAACAGTGAGAATCGCTTAACGAGGGGACCGTCCCCGAAGACTAGTGACGAGGGACCGTCCCCTTTTTGAAAAAATCTATCAACTTTGATGGGAAATCTATCAACTTTACAACTTAATCTACCATTCGACAAAAATCGAATTTCACCCCACAAGTCTTAAGACTCGCCAAATGTCCAATGCCTCCATGAGACGAGCTATCATCTTTCATATATAAAGTGAGACTTCCATCAGTGGGGGGGGTTCTGCATCCCCCACTGATGGTTAGCGAGACTTATCACGCTCAGGAACGCCACATCCTGTGGCTTCGCCTGACTTGGACGTCAATCGTTCGTCGGATCTTTACGGGCAGTTATCTCCCACTTATCTTCTTTGCTTCTCTCGAATCTTTCGTTGAGAGTTTTACTGCCCGTTAAG
>NZ_JAIQUM010000091.1 GCF_020075705.1 Metabacillus rhizolycopersici
TTGAAATCATTTGGATATCACCTACATACAGTTAATAAAACCATTATAGAGTAAAAAGGCAGTTGAAAGTTCGATATAATCGAACTTTCAACTGCCTAATTTAATAATGGACTTTTTCAGTGGCCTCTGAATTGTAATGGTCGTTTTTGTTATTTTCTTTTAATGACTCAGATAGTTAGGGCTAATCTGGTCTAACCGTTATTTGTTGAAATTTAGCAAATTTAACTATTTATCTTTTTTATTATTTCGTATATACTAATAATATGACAAATGTTCAAATGTTGATGAACAAAATTTCTATCTAAAAAAGCTTATTATAAAATTTTAGAATTGTGACTAACTAAGGCGATTATGCTTTTGTTGTAAGGGGGGTAACGAAGATGAAAATCGGAGTAGTTCATTTTGGCTGGGCTTCGGCAGGTACAGCACAGATCGTCCGTTCCCTTATCGAAGGACTATCTTTACAAGAGACAACGATCTATGGGATTGAATGTAACAGAGTTTCGAAAGATATTGAACTTAAAGAAATGACTAAGAAGAGCTTCTCATCAAGTTTAGGTTCAGAAAGCTATGTACTAAGCACTTTTCCTCTTGACGTTTGGAACGAAAAATCTTTGGTCATTGCAGATGAATTATCAGCACTCGATAAGGTTATTGTATTAGGTGGAAATGAAGTTGAAACTAAACATCTTTCATCTAAGTTATTACACGTTCCTGTTAGTATTTTTAATAATGTTGAAGGATCTCAATTCACTCTAGGTTATGATACGGCTTTAAATGCAATTGTTGAAAACATAGAGTGTGTAAGGGACACGGCTAGTTCTTTGTCCTATGGAAAAGTAAGGGTCTTTAAGGTGCAGATTCCTGGTTTTGGTTCATCAAAGCTTTTGATCAATTCAGCGTTAGCAGTTGAAGCAGAGGTAATGACGAAGGCTAGTGAGGAAGAAATCGAGCACTTTAAGCAGCACATTAGAATGAAGCAAGCAAATCAAGAAGAATATACATTCATTTTGATGAACCATTCTATTGATCCTGCTTCAATTGACGGACACTTTGATGAGTTTGATCTTGATTGGAGAACGGTTGATATTGATGATTCTCAATGTGGAGGACCATATCCAACTGCATTTGATCGAGTGATTGCTAATAAATTGAAGAATGCAGTAATTGAGTGGAGTTTATCTAATGAACCATCTGCGCAATTACTGATTCAAGACAATCAAGTAGAGTTTAAAACTAACTTAGTTCTCGGAGGGATATAAGAAAATGAGTGAATTAACAGCAGATCTAACACAAATCGAAAAATTATCTATCGAAACGATTCGTACTTTATCAATTGATGCGATTGAAAAAGCGAATTCAGGACATCCAGGTATGCCAATGGGTGCAGCACCAATGGCTTATACACTTTGGTCTAAATTTATGAATATAAACCCATCAAACCCAAGCTGGTTTAACCGTGACCGTTTTGTTCTTTCTGCAGGACACGGATCAATGCTTTTATACAGCTTACTTCACTTAACAGGCTATGATGTGACAATGGATGATTTAAAATCATTCAGACAATGGGGAAGTAGAACTCCAGGTCACCCAGAATTCGGACACACTGCAGGTGTAGACGCAACAACTGGTCCACTTGGACAAGGAATTGCGATGGCTGTTGGTATGGCAATGGCTGAGCGTCACTTAGCTGAAACATACAACAAGCCTTCATTTGACGTTGTTGATCACTTCACATATGCAATTTGTGGTGATGGAGACTTAATGGAAGGTATCTCTTCTGAGGCAGCTTCTTTAGCAGCTCACTTAAAATTAGGACGTCTTGTTGTTCTTTATGATTCGAATGATATCTCATTAGATGGAGATTTAAATAAATCATTCTCTGAAAATGTTGAGCAACGCTTCACAGCACAAGGCTGGCAAGTAATTCGCGTTGAAAACGGAAACGACTTGAACGAAATTTCAAAAGCGATTGAACAAGCGAAACAAGACGAAAACCGCCCAACATTAATTGAAGTAAGAACAACAATCGGATTTGGTTCACCTAATAAAGCTGGTAAATCTGCTTCACACGGTTCTCCACTAGGTGCAGATGAAATTAAATTAACAAAAGAAGCTTATGACTGGACATTTGAAGAAGATTTCCACGTACCAAGCGAAGTGTATGATCACTTTAACAAAACAGTTAAAGAAGCAGGAGCAACAAAAGAAACTGCATGGAATGAGCTAGTAGCAGCTTACGGAAAAGAATACCCAGAGCTTGCAAAACAATTCCAAACTGCAATCAGCGGTGAGCTTCCAGAAGGATGGGATAAAGACATTCCTGTTTATGAAGAAGGTTCAAGCCTAGCTTCTCGTGCATCTTCTGGTGAAGTATTAAATGGAATTGCAAAAGGTCTTCCATCATTCTTCGGTGGTTCAGCTGACTTAGCAGGATCTAACAAAACAACAATCAATGGTGCAGGAGACTTCTCAAGCGCAGATTATGCTGGCCGTAACATTTGGTTCGGTGTGCGTGAATTTGCAATGGGTGCTGCATTAAACGGTATGGCTTTACACGGCGGTTTACAAGTATTTGGAGGAACATTCTTCGTATTCTCTGATTACCTACGCCCAGCAATTCGTTTGGCTGCATTAATGAACTTACCTGTAACATATGTATTTACGCATGACAGTATTGCTGTAGGTGAAGATGGCCCAACACATGAGCCAATCGAACAGCTTGCATCATTACGTGCAATGCCAAACCTTTCAGTTGTTCGTCCAGCAGATGGAAACGAAACAGCTGCAGCTTGGAAAACAGCAATTGAATCAAAATCAACTCCAACTGCACTTGTTTTAACACGTCAAAACCTAGACACAATCAAAGGCACAAAAGAAACTGCTTATGAAGGTGTACAAAAAGGTGCTTACGTTGTTTCACCAGCTGCGAAAGAAACAGCAGACGTTCTTCTATTAGCATCAGGATCAGAAGTTGGTCTTGCAATCAAAGCTCAAGAAGTTTTAGCTACTGAAGGTATTGAAGCATCTGTAGTTAGTATGCCAGCTTGGAATCGCTTTGAAGCTCAATCTGAAGAATACAGACGTTCTGTTCTTCCAAAAGAAGTTAAGAAACGTTTAGCAATCGAAATGGGTGCTTCACTAGGATGGGATCGTTATGCTGGTGATGAAGGTGATATCTTAGCTATTAACACATTTGGTGCTTCTGCTCCAGAAAGTCGCATATTAGCTGAATATGGCTTTACAGTTGAGAACGTTGTTGCTCGTGTGAAAAAACTTATCCAAGCATAAAATAATCAACAAGAGACAAGAGGCTGACGTTTAACTTAAATGTCAGCCTTTCTCTTTCATTTTGTAATAAAGATAATGAAGAAATAAATTGATATCTAGCTAGTACTTATCTCCTGAATAATCATAGGCGTAGAATACCTTGTTTATCGAGAATGAAAAGGTGCTAATGCTAGTCACTTAAATTAGAATTAGGTGCTGTAAAAATGGAAATGGATAAGCTTAATAAAATAATTGAAGTAGCGAGGCTTTACTATCAATTAGATTATAGTCAACAAGAAATTGCCAAAAAACTAGATGTCTCAAGACCAACTGTTTCAAGATTATTAAAGCAAGCGAAGGATTCAGGAATTGTTGAAATTAAGATTCATAATCCTGTTGAAGCGGGAGAAGAATTAACAGAACGATTAAAGACTAAGTTCGGTTTGAAGGAAGTGATTGTAGCTTCTGTTCCAGAGTATGACCACACACTTATTAAGAAGCATCTAGGTCAAGTAGGAGCAAGCTATTTGCATAAAGTGGTCAAAGACGATGATATCATTGCAACATCGTGGGGAACCACTATTTATGAAGTTGCAAAGACACTGACACCGAAACCAATTAGTAACACAACGATCGTCCAGTTAAACGGTGGTGTCAATCATTCAGAAGCAAAAACGTATTCTGCGGAAATTATTCATTTATTAGGTGCAGCATTTAATACGCAAACCTTTTTATTACCGCTACCAGCAATTGTTGATCATATCGTTGTGAAGCAAGCGATTGAAGCCGATCGACATATCCATAAAATTCTCGACTTGGGTAAACAAGCGAATGTCGCCATTTTTAGTGTCGGTATACCTGTTGTAGACTCGGTTTTATTACAAGCAGAATATTTCACAAAAGAAGATCAGCATCTTATCCAATCAAAAGCTGCTGGGGAAATATGCTCAAGATTTTTTGATAAAAACGGTGAAATTTGTGTGGAGGATTTAAACAATCGCACCATCGGTATTGAACTACACGAACTAGCGAAAAAGGAAAAATCAATCCTTGTAGCCGGCGGACCCAAAAAACTCGAAGCGATTTATGGAGCATTAAAAGGGAAGTATGCAAATGTATTAATAACCGATCAGCACACGGCAAGTTTATTGGTAGAAATGAGTAATTAGAAAGGCCATAGTCGGTAATAGACCACTCTGGCCTTTTTGTTATAGTGCGAGAGGGACGTAACGTACATACATATTTTTTGCTAATTAAGACTGCAAAAGAAGATTACGAACGTGGCAGCTGGCTTGTGTAGTTCGTGTTTATTTCAGTGTTAATTGAAGTGGGGCTCATAGGTATACTCACTATCGAGTGACCAGGTTGCTTCCACTTTTCAATTGTAATTACTTTGTAGATAAGGTAAGGTAAAAGGAAAATCAAGGAGGCAGGATCATATGAAACTAACAGGTAAGAAGGTTTTAAGTTTTGTTCATGAAGATTGTGAAGATTTAGAGCTTTGGTATCCGGTTCTTCGCTTGCGTGAAGAGGGAGCAACTGTCCATTTAGTTGGAGAGGATGCAGGATATACATATAAAGGGAAGTATGGAGTACCAGCTACATCTGACTTTGCTTTTAAGGATGTAGACCCTAACGATTATGATGCTTTACTTGTTCCAGGTGGGTGGGCTCCTGATAAACTTCGTCGTTTCAAAGAAGTTATCGATATTGTTCAACACATGGAAGAGAGAAAAAAGCCAATTGGACAAATCTGTCATGCTGGCTGGGTATTAATTTCAGCAAAAATCTTGAATGGAAAGACGGTAACAAGCACACCAGGTATTCGCGATGATATGGAGAATGCTGGTGCTACGTGGCTTGATGAAGCAGTTGTTGTAGACGGCCATTTGATTTCTAGTAGACGTCCACCTGACTTACCTGATTATATGAAGGCATATATTCAAGTATTGGAAGGTAAGTAAATAGTAGTTTAAAATAATGCTGTAATTGTCAGACTCTTAAAGTACATGGAATGTAATCAATACTACATGTGCTGTTGGGGTCTGATTTTTGTTAACCGGCTGTTAACAGTTCATATGTGGAGAAGCAGGGTCTAATTGCATAAATTCTATCCGATTGCCATCTGGATCTTTTGCCCAGCACTGTAAATTATGTGCTTTACCTCTTGCCGGTTCAATATCTAGTGTTATTCCGTTTTGTTTAAGATGATTTGCCATTTCATAAATATCATGTACCTCTAGACAAAGATGGTGAAAGCCAATCTGATTTTCAACTTCTTGAGGTTTGTGTGTGCCACCGTAAAAGAGCTCAATGAATTGCCCTTCGCTCACTTTAATATAGACTATCCAAGGCTTATCATGATCATCGTGAATCTCGAATGCTTTTTGAAGCCCTAAAATAGAACAATAAAAATGTAGTGATTTTTCCATATCCTTTACGATTAGTCCAAGATGTCCAATGCCCTTAATCAAAATAATCTCCCCCACTTTTTCGTTTATATACAATTCAGTATAGTCAGAAAATTAATAGGTTACAATCATTTACATACCCAGCTAAAAACAATAAAAAAAGGATAACTCAAAAGGGCGTATGAAGAACGACTTTTCGAGTTACCCACATTACGATTGAAATCTCAAGCAGTTCAATCGATCGTTTTATAGACACTTACTAGCGTCATTTCGTGAATTATTTTAAGCTTCTGTTCAAGAAGGCTTTTGTGCGGTCAAATTTTGGATTCATGAATAGCTCATTCGGATGACCGGATTCGATGATTTCTCCGTTGTCCATGAACATGACCTTGTTCGCTACTTCTTTGGCGAAGCCCATCTCATGTGTGACGACAATCATTGTCATGTGCTCCTTAGCAAGATCCTTCATAACTTGTAATACTTCTCCGGTCAATTCTGGATCTAAAGCGGAGGTAGGCTCATCGAACAAGAGAATTTCTGGGTTCATCATGAGCGCTCGTGCAATTGCGACTCTTTGCTTTTGACCACCCGAGAGATTGGCTGGGTAAGCTTGTGCCCGGTCTGAAAGTCCAACCTTCTCCAACAGCTCAGTGCTACGGCGTTGAATCTCTGCTAATGACTCCACCTTAGCCATTTTTGGAGCGATCTCGAGATTTTCTTTCACAGTTAGATGTGGAAAAAGATTGAAGTGTTGGAAGACCATCCCCATTTTAGAGGTGATTTGCTTGATCTCCTGTGGCTTTGAGTAGACTCCATCCATCACTAAATAATGACCAGATACAGCGATGCTGCCGCCGTTTATTTCTTCAAGATGAATGAGACTACGGAGCATCGTGCTTTTTCCAGAGCCAGAGGGACCGATCACTGCGATTACATCATTTTTATTGACATCAAACGTTATCTGTTTTAATACTTCTAATTCTCCATATGATTTTTTAAGATTAGATACTTCAATGATAGCCACGTTCATCACTCCTTCTTATTCAAATTTAAATTTTCGTTCCAGCCATTTAAAGAACATCGTCAAGATAAGCGTCATAATTAAATAAATGAGACCTGCAACAAAGAAAGGCATAATTGTAAAGTCGCGGTTTACAGCAGTCTGAGCAAAGTGTAACAATTCCGGTACGGCAACAGCATAAAGCAGCGCAGTATCCTTGACGAGTGTGACCGTTTCGTTTGAAACAGCAGGAAGTGCGACGCGGAACATTTGTGGTACGATAATTTTTGTCATGGTCTGCCATTTATTCAAACCGAGCACCTGAGAAGCTTCATATTGGCCTTTATCAATCGAAAGAAGACCACCGCGGAAAATCTCGGCAAAATAGGCAGCATAATTTAAAATAAAGCCTAAACATGCAGCGACAAAGCGGTCGAGAACCAAATATTCTCCAACGACAGGAAGCATTGGTAATCCGAAGCAAATCACTAAAAGCTGTAGCAATAATGGTGTACCACGCATTAAATAAACATAAGTTTGGGCAAGCCATGCAAGCGGCTTGAATCTACTTTTTACTGCCAATGTTAAGAGAAAGCCTAACGGAATCGAGACGACAATCGCAATAAAAAACAAGAGGACAGTCATCTGTGCTCCTTCTAACATCGGCTTAAGAATGGACATGAAATAATCTATGGACATGAAATAATTCCTCCAAAATAAAAAAGGTTGTCCTATAAGGGTATGACCCTTATAGGACAATCTCTTTGCTTCATTATTTGTTCAATAGGTGTATTTTACTTTAAAACCTTATCTTCGCCAAACCATTTTTTCGAGATTTCAGCAGCAGTACCATCTTCATTCATCTCATCAAGCGCTTTTTGAAGCTCCTGTAGCAATGCTTCATTGCCTTTTTTCACGCCTATACCATATTCCTCTGGTGCTAGCGATTCATCGAGTAGTTTAAAAGTACCTTCTTCTTGAGACATGTAATAGTTAATGACAACTTCATCAATCACGACTGCATCTACACGACCGTTTTTCAAATCACTTAAAGCTAAAACATTGTCAGAAAACTCGGTAATGGTCTTAATCTTAGATTTGATTGGATTCGCATCTAATGCATCAGAAGCTGAAGAAAGACCTTGAATTCCAACGACTTTCCCTGCTAAATTATCAAGCTTGGAAATGTTTGAATTAGCTAGTGTGACAACAACTTGGGAATTTTTTAAGTAAGGCTTTGTGAAAAGAACCTTCTCTTTTCGTTCATCTGTAATGGTATACCCGTTCCAAATAAGATCAATGCGTCCACTGCTTAGTTCTGATTCTTTTGTTTTCCAATCAATTGGTTGAAATTTAGCTTCTACGCCCATTTTTTCCATAGCCGCCTTGGCATAGTCAATATCAAAACCAACGATTTCGTTATTTTTATCTCTGAATCCCATTGGAGCAAATTTATCATCAATACCTATGATAAGTTCTTTGTCTTTTTCTTCTCCTGCACTTGAGCATGCAGCAAGTAGCGTGAACATTGCTGCTAGAGCAAGAATGATAGTAGCTAAACGTTTCATAAGGAAAAAACCTACCTTTAATATAATTTCATAACACTTTAGTACGTTAACACTTTATAAGATACCATAAATCTAGTAATGGGCATACCCCTAATTTTCTGCTTTTATTTTCCACTCTTATTTTTTAAGAAGAATACCGAAGCGACGGTAAATTTGATTACATAACAAATGAAGATTTTTTTAGAATACGTCTTAAGCCGTATAAGCTTTTACACCTTAAGTCATTTATCGCTTCCACTTTTTGTTATTAAAATAATGATTGTAGTTATTATGACTTAGTAGCGAAGAAGAAAAATGAAAAATGGAGAGGAGTTAACGAAAAATGTCTTGGATTACGAAATGGTCCTTTAAGAACAAAGCTGCTGTAGGCATTATGTCAATGCTTATATTAGTCATGGGGGTTCTAAGTTATTTTCGATTACCGATGGAATTTTTACCATCTGCTGATCAACCATTTATTTCAGTTGTTGTTATGGGAGAGGGACTTGATGCACGTTCGATGGAGGAGCAAGTGACAACCCCGATTGAAAAGGCTGTTGACAGTGTTAATGGCAAGGTCAATGTGTTTTCAACAACTGGTGATGGTTATTCAACTGTCGATATTCATTTGGAGTCAAAGGTGGATAAAAAAGAAGCAAAGCGTGAAATAGAAGATGCTTTAGCGACTGTACCGTTACCAGCAAATGTGATGAAGCCAAATATTGTGCAATTGAATACATCAATGATTCCAGTTTCATATATTGCGTTAACGTTTGATGGAGGAATTAATCCTGAAACGATTCAATATGCTGAAGATGAAATTGTCCCTTACTTTAAAAATATCGATGGTGTGGCGGAGATTCAAACGAATGGCACAATCCCTTCATATGTATCAATTAAATTAGATGAAAAAAAGATGGCTGAAAAGCAAGTGACATTTGAACATATTATGCCATTGCTTCAAGGGCATAATGTTGCAACTGCTGTCGGTGAAATCAATCTTGCCGGTAAAACAGCAAATATAAAAGTTGTTGGTGATGTAAATACAATTGAAAAACTTGAAAATACGGAAGTTATTCCCTCTGTATCTCTTAAGGATGTAGCAAGTATTTCAGTTGAAAAGCAAGAAAATAACCTTACAAGATTGAATGGTAAGGACGGATTAATATTCGTCATTACAAAGGATAGCCATTCAAATGCGGTAACGATTGGTAAGGAAGCTAAAAAGGTATCAGAAGAAGTAAATGCAAAGTACGATAACCTAGAATCGACTGTTGTATTAGCTACGGCTGATTCAGTAGAATCTTCCGTTACGAGTATGATTAAGGAAGTACTGCTAGGTGCACTATTTGCAACAATTGTGATTATGATTTTCTTACGTAATCTTCGGTCGACATTAATTACAATCGTATCGATTCCGCTGTCTTTAGGCTTTACATTATTCTTACTTGCTCAGTCAGGTGTAACATTAAATGTGTTAACACTTGGTGGAGTAGCAGTTGCGGTTGGGCGTCTTGTCGATGACAGTATCGTTGTGATTGAGAATATTTTTAGACGGGTACAAAAGGAAGAATTTTCGATAAAAATCGTAATTGATGCAACGAAAGAGGTAGTATCAGCCATTACGTCGTCGACGCTTACAACGGTGGCCGTATTTTTACCTCTAGGGCTATTAAGTGGGAGCTTACAAGACTTTCTCCTACCTTTCGCATTAACGATTACGTACTCACTCTTAGCATCCTTACTTGTAGCAGTAACTGTTGTACCAGTGATGAGTGCTAGCTTACTAAAAAATGCAAAATTGAAAGAGCACAAGCCAGCAATAAAATTTACAAAGTTTTTAACATGGTCTTTAAACCATAAATGGGTAGTGCTAGTGACTGCATTTATCATGTTCGCCGGATCAATTGGAGCGTATATGTTGCTACCTAAAGGTTCAGCTAATGAAGCAAAAGCAGATTATGTCTTTGTTTCATTAAAATATCCAAATGAAACACCAATTGAAAAAGTGAAAGAAGAGTCTATCAAACTTGAAGAATATATATTAAAACAAAAAGGAATTGATAATGTCTATTTGCAGCTAGGAAATTCAGCAGATGCTGCTAAATACGGTGCTGTTGGTAATCCGACGCAAACGCAAATTATGGCGATGCTTGAAGAAGATGCAGATTTAGGAGACTTTGTTGATACGATTAATTCACAAAAGGATGAATATAAAGATGCAACGCTAGAGGTTACAGAAGCTTCAATGATGGGTGGAGGTACGACGTCAATCACGATTGATGTCATTGGTGATGATGTAAATGAATTACTAACAATGGCGGAAAAGGTTCAAGCTGAAATAAGAGATATTGAAGGTATTGAAAAGGTGAGTTCGAACCAGGAAGAGACGAAATCGGTCTATTCATTTGTTGTCGACCCAAGTATAGCTAAAGCTGATCAAGTTGCGCAACAAGCTTCAATGATGCTGAATAAAACGCCGCTCGGCACGATTGAAATGAATGATGTACAAACAATGGTGATGCTTGAACCAATTTTTAACCCAGAGACTGAAAAAGAAATATCTGATGTTCCAATTATGACAGCTAGTGGAATGACAACCATTTCTGAGGTAGCGGAATTAAAGCAAACAAATGAACCAACTAGTTCCTTTCATAAAGATGGTGAGCAATATGTAAGGGTCACGGCAACAATCGATCCGGAAAAATTGTCAGTGATCTCAACAGAAGTGAACAAAAAGATCTTTGGTGATGGGACAGTTGAAGGATTAGAAATTCCTGATCATATCGAAGTGCTTGTAGGTGGAGCAAGTGTTGACCAGGCAAGTGAGTTCAATGATTTATTTATGACCATGCTTGCATCAATCGGAATTGTGTTCCTGATTATGGTCATTACCTTTAAAACAATTCGTGCACCGATTGCGATTCTTTTCTCATTACCACTTGCAGCAATCGGGGCAATACTAGGAATAATCATTAGTGGTATTTCTGTCGATGTTACGGCATTACTAGGAGCATTAATGTTAATCGGAATTGTTGTAACAAATGCAATTGTTCTTCTTGACCGTGTGAAGCAAAATGAACAAACAATGATGATTAGAGAGGCAATTGTAGAGGCAGCCACAGTCAGAATGCGGCCAATCATTATGACAGCTGTTGCGACGATTTCAGCGATGCTTCCACTCTTATTTAAAGAAGCTGAATCAGCCAATTTAGTATCTGCAAGTCTAGCAGTTGTTGTCATTGGTGGATTGAGTGTGGCAACGATCTTGACATTAGTCGTGATTCCGGTTGTGTATGAACTGCTCCATTTTAAAAAGGCAAAACGACAAAGACTTAGAGCGGAGAGTAATGGAAATACGTTGGATGTTTAATATAATGTAAAGGATGTTGAAAAGGGACAGACCGTGAGTAATGGATTTGGTTCAGAAGGACAACGTTTAACTAAACACAATAAAAGGCATCGGTCCTTAACCGATGCCTTTCTTAATTTATTTATAGATAATGATACTTAATTTTTCGATACGTCTAAGGGCTGTTCTTTCTTGTCTACACTGCTCCTATAAAGAACGAATAAAGGAGCGAGTCAAGATGAGAAAACGATTAAAAAGGCAATGATGGCGAAGAGAATTGCTGTTAGTCACCTAATTCTGCAAGGTTATTAAGCAATTCAAGTAGCAGAGCTGTTAATCGTACACCGCGAAACCATCTCAAGCTATGTGAACAAGTTTAACCATGGTGGAATGGAGGCTTTGTTACATCGTAAATACTCTCCCGGTAAAACTCCTTTTTTGTTACCAGAAAAGGAACATCCTCTTTGAATATTACACTCTGGTTCTAGGAATTATTTAATTAATTAGAAGCTATTACTGCTTCGATTGCTGCTTCAATTGCTGCTTCATAGTTTGGATGCTCTGTTACTTCATTCACATACTCAGCATATGTTACAACATCATTAGAATCTACTACAAAAACAGAGCGAGCTAATAGTCTTAATTCTTTAATTGCTACACCGAATGCTTCACCAAATGATAAATCTCGGTGATCTGAAAGGGTTTGAACATTCTCAATTCCATTGGAGCCGCACCAGCGTGTTTGAGCAAAAGGCAAATCTACACTAACTGTTAAAACTTTTACGTTATCAAGTTTTGTTGCTTCTTCGTTAAAACGGCGCGTTTGTGCATCACATACACCTGTATCAATCGAAGGAACCACACTGATTAAACGCACATGACCCTTTGAACTATCTAAAGTTACTTCGGATAAATCATTAGCTAATACTGTATAGTTTGGAGCTTTGTCCCCTGCTTTCACTTGACTGCCAATTAATGTTACTGGATTACCTAAAAATGTTACTCCCATGAAAAAATTCCTCCTTTTTTAATATATGTACGTGTTCATATTATCTTCAATATTTCGAAAATTCAATTACTTTATTTTTTCAAATTTAAGTAAATCAACAATAAAGAGGATAACTCTGAATAGTTTTTTCTTTCTGATTTCCTCTTTTATTTTTTTACATAAATATGACCATGTCCTTTTATAGATCCAGACTTGTAGTCCTATGTTTATTGAAAACTCCAGAAATAGAGCGTCTTTTATGGTGTGGAAGCTAGGTTTCTTTAAAATAAGGCAATGTAATGAATTTAAAGAAAATTCAGGTTGACAAATATTAGATTGTAGGTATACTTAAACTACAAGGTAACTTAGTAGACAAGTTAACAACGTAATAAGATGACAATGAATCATAGTAACAAAAATGTAAGCCCTTTAGCTAAGAGCTAAAAAGGCAAGTCATAATTTAATGAGGTGGCGTAGATGAAAAATATAAGTATCGAAGAATTGAAAGAAAAAGCAATTGAAATGAGAAAAACAGCTGTAACCATGATTCACGAAGCACAATCAGGTCATCCGGGAGGTTCACTCTCTGCAGCGGATATCATGACAGCGCTATATTTTAAAGAAATGAACATTGATCCAAACAATCCTACTTGGGAAGATCGTGACCGATTTGTTCTTTCAAAAGGTCATGTTTGCCCAATCCAATATGCTGCATTAGCTCTACTAGGATATGTCCCATATGAAACAATCTATACATTAAGAGAATATGGTTCGCCTTTTCAAGGACATCCAGATATGAAAAGATGCCCAGGAATCGACATTTCTACAGGTTCTCTAGGTCAAGGTCTTTCTTGTGGAGTAGGTATGGCGATTGCAGGTAAAAGAGATCAAAAAGATTACCGAGTGTTTTCTTTAGTCGGAGATGGTGAGTGTCAAGAAGGTCAAATTTGGGAAGCTGCTCAAACGGCAGTGAAGTATCAATTAGATAATTTAGTGGTGTTTGTAGATAATAACAGACTCCAAATTGATGGCTTCTGTGATGAAATAATGCCACTACAAGATTTAGAAAAGAAATTTGAAGCCTTCGGTTTTGAAACAAAACGTATTAATGGACATTCGATGGAAGAGATTGTTGAAACATTAGATGAAATTAGAGAATTGAAAAATGGAAAGCCAAAATGCATTGTCCTTGATACGGTAAAAGGTAGAGGCGTTTCTTATATGGAAAATATCGCTGATTGGCACGGGGTTGCTCCTAATGATGCAGAATATCAACAAGCAATAGAAGAAATCGCAGGAGGTTTAAAATAATGAGCGTACTAGAAAAAGACCTTACAGTAAAAAAAGCTACAAGAGAAGCCTTTGGTGATGAAATCGTAAAATTAGGTAAAGAGAATAAAGATATTTATGTGATTGATGTCGATATTGCAAAATCCTGTAAAACTAGCAATTTCATTAAGCAGTTACCGGATCAACATATTAATGTTGGAATTGCTGAGCAAAACGCTGCCGGTTTAGCTGCAGGACTTGCAACAACTGGTAAAATCCCATTTGTAAGCACTTACGCTGTATTTGGCTCCTTAAGAATGGCTGAGCAAATTAGACAAGAGGTTTGTTATCCGAATTTAAATGTTAAAATTGCTTGCTCTCATGGAGGGCTTACTCCAGCCAACGATGGTGGAAGTCACCAAGCGATAGAAGATATGGGGGTATTAAGAAGTTTTCCAAATATGACAGTCATTATGGGTGCTGACTATTTTTCTACTAGAAAATTAGTCGAACAAGCAGCAAAAATGTATGGGCCGGTATACCTTCGTTTTACGAGAGATACAGTTCCCGTTCTATATGATGAAAATGAAGAATTTACAATTGGGAAAGCCAAAAAAATTAAGGACGGTCAAGATATAGCGATTATTGCGAATGGGGATACTGTACGTCTGGCATTAGAAGCTACAAAGAGATTGGAAAAAGAAGGGGTTTCCGTAAAGCTATTAGACATGCATACGATTAAACCTTTAGATCGAGAAGCAGTCGTTGAATGTCTAGATATTGGCAAAATCATTACGGTTGAAGATCATAATATTTTAAATGGACTTGGAAGCGCTGTATGTGAAGTGGTGGCAGAAGAAGGAAGAGGAACAGTACGAAGAATTGGTGTTCAAGATCAATTTGGTCAATCAGCTCCGTACGAAAAGTTATTAGAACTAAATGGAATTACCGTTGAAAATATCATTAACACGGCAAAAGAAATTCTTTAATAGAAAATTAACAAAATAAATCTTAACTCAAGGAGAGAAAGAAAACATGTTTCAATTAAATGATAGAGTAGCAATCGTTACAGGAAGTGGCTCAAAAAAAGGGATTGGACGTACCATTGCACTAACACTTGCAAAACAGGGAGCAGCTGTTGTAGTTGCTGATTTAAATGCTGATGGAATTCAAGATACTGTTAATGCGATTCAAGAAGCAGGCGGAAAAGCATTAGGGGTAGAACTGAATGTAACGAGCAAAGAATCTGTTGATGCTATGGTTGAAAAAGTTCTAGAAGAGTATGGGCGTATTGACATACTTGTTAATAATGCGGGGATTTCACAAAAAGTTACTGTTCAGGATATGACGCTAGAAGATATGACACGCGTCTTTAATGTAAATATGTTTGGCTTGTTCTTATGTACTCAAGCTGTATTAGAGACAATGAAAAAACAAAAGTTTGGTAGAATCGTAAGCCTTTCTTCTGTATCTGCTAAAAGAGGAGGAGGGGTATTCGGAGGAGCACACTATTCAGCATCTAAAGCTGCTGTATTAGGATTCTCCAAAAATCTTGCTCGTGAAGTGGCATTGAATGGAATTACGGTTAACTGTGTTGCACCGGGGCTTGTTAACACAGATATTTGGAAATCACTTCCTGAAGAAGTGGCAAACAATGTCATTGCAGGAATACCAGCGGGAAGACCTGGAGAAACAGAAGAAATTGCAGCTGCTATTGCATTCTTAGCTTCTGAAGAATCATCGTATATTACAGGTGAAGAAATAGATATTAATGGTGGTTCACATATGGACTAATTGATATAGTCCATAATGGACAGGCATTCCAAGCAGGTATGCCTGTCAGCTATTATAAATGAACATAATACGGAAAGAAGTGGTAATGATTAATTTTAATCCAGTATCTAGCGAAAAGTTATATATGCAAATTTATAATCAAATTTTTTCGGAAATCCAATCAGGTTCATTTGCAATAGGTGATAAGCTACCAACTGAAAGAGAACTATGCGAACAGTTTGGTGTAAGTCGGGCCCCTATTCGGCAGGCTCTTAGTGCATTGGAATTGAATGGGATTATTTATTCCCGTCAAGGAGAAGGGGTTTATGTGAAAAGTAATCAGGTTATATCTGATCATTCTCAATCAGCCATCTTCTTTAAATCGATATCCCCAGAGGATATTGTTGAAACAAGGATGAATATAGAGCCTATTATTGTAAAATGTGCAGCTCAAAGAGCGACTGATGAAGACATAAAGGATCTTCGTTCGACCATCAAAAAGATGGAGGAAGAAACCAAGGCTGGCGTATATGTACCAGAAACAGATGAGCAATTGCACAATGGGATTGCGAAGGCATCTCATAACGATCTATTTATTAACATCATGACGGCTATTAGTAATGCAATGAAACAACAAGAAATGTGGAAATTTATTCGAGATCGAACGGTGACTCGACCAGACTATAGAGACGTTAATTTTAAAGAGCATCAATTACT
>NZ_JAIQUM010000092.1 GCF_020075705.1 Metabacillus rhizolycopersici
AAAGAAGATAAGTGGGAGATAACTGCCCGTAAAGATCCGACGAAGGACAGGACGTCCAAGTCAGGCGAAGCCACAGGATGTGGCGTTCCTGAGCGTGATAAGTCTCGCTAACCATCAGTGGGGGATGCAGAAAACCCCCACTGATGGAAGTCTCACTTTATAGTTTGATTAGTTTAGAAGGAGAGATTGGCTGTTGTATTCTTGGCGAGTAACAAAATATGATCCATTAAATAGGGATGCTGATGGAAGTTATCTTACTCCTGAAGAATGGACTTGTTTTTCAGAGGTAGGGACAAAGGTTAGTAGAGAAGAATATCTAAAAACGGAGCAAAAGTACATTAATGCTATTCGTTCATTTATGACTGAACTGGGTTTAAATAGGGTTCATGTAATTGCCTTGGAACAATGGTCTGACGAGGTTAAAAGTCAAAATGCTAATGAATTCTTATCAAAGATTTGGATTGGAAAAGCCATAACGGTTCAGGAAGTCCAAGAGTTAGCCAAGTTGACATTACGGAATGTGATTTGGTGCAAATTAGGCTTTAAAAACCAATTCTTTGTTCATTTTGGATACGATTACTATATGTACATTGGGGAGAGTAGAGACTGTACGAAGACAAAAGATGCTGTTACACGATCTGGTTTATTCGTTGAAAGGTTTGACTCTCCTTACCTAACTACGCGATGACAAGTGAGGGATTTACATATGTTAAAGTTGAAATTTGAATTAGATACAACTAATTCTATTGAGCCAAAACTACTAAAAAAAGAAGCGTTAAGCTGTTGGTTGATATACAAGGCAGATTAGAAGTTTTGGTGAATGATAAGTGTTAGAAAAACATCAAGTTTATCTCTAGTTATTGTACAATAAAACTATGGATTAATTTACCAATTCCAGAAAGGTAAGTATGATGTTGATCTACTAAAGCTAATCGAGCTTCTGTTGTTATCAAAGCCTATTTGGGGAGAAAGGGAAAATAAATGAAGAAAGTAGTGTATATCGTTCAACTCGTTATAAGTATCTTAGGATTTCTTATATATTCATTTTTTAGCGGCATTGTAGGTAGTTATGCCATTGAATACAAGGAAAACCCAACCATAATAGATAAGACATTATATGCATTCGATTCGTCCTCTTATCCTTTTATTGCTTGTGCATTTTTGATTTGGACAGGGATTGTTATAATTATCCTTTTTAAGAAACGGTGCTATGCTACTGGTTGCAAGAGTGATAGATAAGATTGAATAAATGTTATTGCTCTCGGGTAGTTGCCTAAATATTTTTGGGAGATGTATATATGAACTTTCTTATTCCTTGTTTAATCATAAGTAGTATTCTTTTCGCTGGATGTCATCACAATTTAGAAATAAATGATGATCTTGTTGAAAGGAGAATGAATTCTGTTTTTTTAAATAAAGATCAAAATGAGGTTGATCTAAACGCTCTAACTGATTTTTCTTGGGAAAAAGCGTATATTTTTCCTCCCTATACAACATCAGAATACATGACAGAAAAATTGGGCTTTAAATGGAATAATGCTACAGGGATAGATTATCGGGATGATATTAATTTAATTGTATTTGTGAAAGACAAAAAAGTGGTTAAGTATATTGAACTACCAAGAAAATATGGAGATTTTGCTTCTGGCGATATTGAAAATGGCATTACACCAGAAAATTCTATCGTAACTGTTGAAATATTTGACTAATGGGCACAGTGAATGCATTGCCTGCTCTTATTCTTATTAATGCCAAGGTGATTCACTTAGACTACCTTTATAAAAAGGTTAATTAAAAATCCCGTTTATTCGGGATTTTTTCTTATATTTAATAAAATAGATGGAGGAGGGATAAGAAGTGGGAATAAGATTAGCAACAAAAGAGGACCTCAAATGGGTTAATGAACATTATCGGAAAGTTGGATTTGTTCCAAGTAATTTGGAAAATGAAACAGTTGCCCTAGTAACTTACAAAAATGAATATGCAGGGATTGGTAGAATTGTTTATTTACATAAAGAAGAAGCAGAACTTGGCGGAATATATATAGTAGAAGAATTTAGAGGTTTATCACTTGCAAACGAGTTAGTTGAGTATTTGGTTAAGGAAACGAACAAGCGTAATTTGAAGCGTGTTTATTGTCTACCGTTTGAAAAGTTGAAGAATTTTTATGAGAAATTTGGTTTTAAAGAGTTTGACCTTAAAGAAGATACAATAAACAGAAAGGTTTTAAAGAAGCATCAATGGTGTAGAGAAAACTATGACGAAAATGTACTATTACTTAAATTATGATTTTTCAACAAAGGGGACTCTAGTGAAAGAAGATCGTTTATTGATGAGATATTCCCGTACAAATTGCTGATTGTCGATTGAACATAGAAGGATTTGGAAGGAATAGCAGCTCTTCAAAGAAACATGCTCAACCCAATAGGCTGTAAAAGAAACCGTAACATCATTCGAGGGGGATTAATTGATCCCTCTCGAATGATGTTACGCGTTCAGATATGTTCAATATGTTAGAAATCCCCACTTCATATTTTGTTAAGGCTCTTTTCTAAAAGATTGTTGTTTTTAAACATAAAAGGATTAACAGCAGTTACAGAGCGGGACGAAAAATATATCGAAAATTGAAGGTTGGTCGATACCTTGGTGATTTCGGACAATAAAATTCAAAACCAGACAATAAAACCTTGAGCTTGGACAATAAATCTCAAGTTCTGACAATAAATCATGATTATGGACGATACATCATTTCGAAAAGTTGAATTAGAAATCAAGTAAGTTTAAAAACAACAAAGTTTACTGAAACAGCCTTTGTTAAAAAACTAAGAAGCTGGGAATATTTATCCCGCATTAACGGGCAGTAATACCCCCACCTCTAAGCTTGAGTGAATCACAAAGAGGCGAAGGTGGGGGATAACTGCCCGTAAAAGCTAAGGTAAGTCTCGCTTTATGAGATAGTAAGTTAGGCCTCAGAACCGTTAATTGCTTTGTTGAAACTTTTTCTCAAAATTGGCTTTTTAAAACCAATCTTCGCAATTAAGACACCTAATAAGATAAGGATTGCCCCTAAATATCCTTTTGCTGGGAGTGTTTCACTTACGAAAATAAAAGCAAATAATGCCGCGAAAACGGGTTCTAATGAAAAGATCAGACCTGTGTGCGTTGGAGTTGTATATTTTTGTGCGGTGGCTTGACCGATAAATCCAATTGCACTGCAAAGTATGCTTAATGCCATGATAGAAACCCATGATTCCGTTGTGTGAGGAAGATGTGGCTCTTCGAATAAGAATGAAAATAACAGTCCCCACGCCCCAGCAAAGCCGAGCTGTAAAATCCCGAGTGTGATAGAGTCAACATTTTTTGTTAGCTTATCCGTAACGATGATGAGAACCGCATAAAATAATGCACCTAAAGTGATTAGGAAGTCTCCGGAATTAATCTGTAATGCGTTATTTAATGTTAAAAGAGCGATTCCGATTATAGAGACGCTAATGCCCAAAACTACCTTTTTTTCAGGTCTTTTTCTAAAAAAGATCGCTAGTAATAAAGGGATAAATACAACTGAAAGACTAAATAAAAATCCCGCATTTGAAATGGAGGTGAAGTTTAATCCCAGCGTGACAACAGACATGATTAAGAATAAAATGGTTCCTAATAAAAATCCGTAAAAAATTGTTTTAGACTCAATATGTATTAAACGCTTGTAAAAGACAATTCCGGCCAAGATAAAGGCTAGACAAAAGCGTAATGCTATTAAGTTAAATCCTTGAAGGGAATCGAGACCCATCTTCATAAACAAATAGGATGATCCCCATAATATCGTAACGATTAGCATCATGAAATCTGCCTTTACTTGGGTGTTCGATCCAATTCCATTTCCTATTTTAAATAAATTAATCCGATTCATTTTTTGCTCCCCACTCTTAGCTCAAATTGATTAGTTATTAGTATAATTGTAAAGTTGAAATTAGAAAAATGAATGTTTTTAAATATTTACATGAAAAAAATTCATGTAAAAGGAGTGGTTGAATTGTCCCTTGCTAAGTTTGAGATATTTAGTACGGTTGTGGAATTAGGGAGCCTCACAAAAGCAGGTGAAACACTTGGGTTAACTCAATCAGCCGTAAGCCATGCGATTTCTAGTCTTGAATCAGAATGGGGATTTTCGATTCTCAATCGAGGCCGTTCAGGTGTTCATATAACTAATAATGGAGAGCGCATCTTAAAATACGTACGTGAAATATTAAAATGGAACGAAGAAATGGGTCAAGAAGTAGCGAATATCAAGGGATTAGAAATCGGTACTGTACGGATTGGAACGATTTCGAGTGTGTCGATTCACTGGCTACCTGAAATCTTGAAAAGATTTAATGAATATCATCCTTCGATCGAAATCAAGCTGATGGAAGGGGATTATGATGATGTCGAGCATTGGATCTCGACTGGGTTGGTTGATTTTGGATTTGTATCTCTACCGACTTCGCAACATTTTGAAGTAATTCCCTTAAAAAAGGATCGAATGCTCTGTATCCTCTCAGAAGAACACCCTTTAGCTGAACAGAATGAGATTAGCTTTGATATGATCAAGGGGGAGCCTTTAATCAAGTCGAAAAAAGGGAGCGATAATGATTTAAAACGAATTTTAACAGAAAACAATGTTACTCCTAATATAAAATTTGAACTTGAAGATGATCAAGCCATTATCTCCATGGTTGGAATTGGGATGGGAATCAGTATACTTCCGGAAATGGTTTTACATCGGGTTCCACCCAACGTTCGAATTCTTAAGTTAGAAGGCGAAAATTATCGTACAATTGGTATTGCTGTTACATCGTTAAAAACCCTTGCACCAGCTACGAAAAAGTTCATTGAATATTTGAAAGCATGGTTAAGTGAGTAGAAACGCTTCAATACGAATTGACTTGCTAGTTACTTCATAAAGGAGTCCCCTTGCCTAAAATTGAAAGAAAGAAAATAATCAATATCCAACATTATAAAAACATCTCGGCTTGAACGATTGACTTTGAAAAAATTTTCATTCTGGCGCTGCTTCATGATAGCAGTAGCTATGAAGGGTGACAATGAGTTTTTATTGTTGGCTTTATTAGGAGGATTTGATGTGAAAGTTTGATAATAATCATTCATTTGGAGGTGAAAATGCTTGAACTGTTGTTGTGAGAGTGGCGAAACAAAGGAATTTAAAATAGAAGGTGATGTTGGAGCAGACCCGATTTGGTGTAATCAATGCGGCTGTAATCTCGATATAGAAGACATTCCGATTTCAGAAGAATTAGCGGAGGAATTGTCGTTGTGGGCAGCGAAGTATGGGGAATGGATTGATTGGAAGATAGATAAATTGCTACCGAATGGGATTGAACTGGAAGATAAATTTAATCAAATTGGAGTTGCTTTAACGGAAAAGTTGAAAAGGGAACTTGGCGGTAAATATAAAATAACATTTATGCCATCTTCCAGTGCGAGATTTTATCCCACCTTAACGGGCAGTAAAACTCCGACTTCGAGATTCGAGAGAAGCAAAGAAGGTAAGTGGGAGATAACTGCCCGTAAAGATCCGACGAACGATTGACGTCCAATTCAGGCGAAGCCATAGGATGTGGCGTTCCTGAGCATGATAAGTCTCGCTAACCATCAGTGGGGGAATGAAGAAAACCCCCACTGATGGAAGTCTCGCTTTATGAGCAAAGTGAGAGAAGTTTTAGATAACTACACTTCTGAATAGGAGACAACACATGATGGAAGTAAGAGATTATATACAGAGGATTTTCCCTGGACTTGTTTTGAAACCAAGTCTTTATCATCAATGGGATATAAGTATTCATTTTGAATTGGCTAAGGGGCTTTATCAATTTAAAAGTGAAACAGATGAGTTAAATTCTGAGTATTTCAATCAAGTATATAATCAAGCTCTACTACTTTTTAATGATATTTTCGCAACCGAAGATAAAATTCTTTTGGTAACGAATGTCTATCAGTGTAATGATTATGTAGGAAGAAGCAAAAAGAAAATGAAGGTATATAGTCATTACATAACAAATAACAATAGAAGGATTCGTTTAAAGCAAGAAACTCTTCCCTATATGTTTGATGATGAAGAAGAAGCTAAGGAGCGTTGTACCTCCCAATTTTCATTAGAATGTCGCAAACAAGATATTCGTTTTCCTTTGCTAGTAAAAGCAATTTGTAACCAAGATTTCCCACCATTAAAACCAAGGTTACATAATCCTTATGGTTTATATGGTCCAGATGCATTCTTCATCAACGTTACTAAAAATGTCATCCTATACATTTATGATGATCGAGGATGTGAAGTCATCGCACGTGATATTGAAACGATACGTCCTTTATATGAAAAATATACTAATTGGGTTGATGAATATTGTCGTGATGAGATAAATCAACGCTTTAAATAATTGTGCGGTAGCTCTCTTTTGTGAAATTTTTAATAGAGGACATAAAATGAGATATTACCAATGTTTCGAAATTAAGTGAGGTAAGGATAAATTAGAAGCAGTCCGTTTCTTCTAAGAGAGGGTGATACTGATTATTTCAAGAAAAGTCAATTCTGAAAGAAAAATGCCAATTACGATGATAGGGCAAAACATATATAAGAGAACAGTAAGTAGAGGTCATGTATAGATGGATGAGAAGTTAATAGAAAATGCGGAATCATGCTACCGGCTTGCTGAGCAGAAGGCGGCAGATTATTTTACATCACTTAATGTACAGGTTATGCAAAAGACCTATGTCCCTACCTTAACAAATGATCTACACTCCTGGAAACAAAACCATATTCATCATTCTTCATTATTATCCTTTTTTTCGGGTGGGAAGAGAAGGTCTAATCAAAAGGAGTATCACAAATATATCCAATGGCTGAATTACACAGGTAAACTTGATCATTACCTGGATCGAAGCATCTCCTATATTTTCATGCGTGATTTGGGCAAAGCACTAGACTCAACTAAGACTCAGACAAGGATTCGGCATGTAGTTGACAGTTTGAAAAATCATCTTACCGATTCCACCGTAAAAGACCGAGGTGACAAATCCGAGACGTTTAGTATGGTCGGGTTGTATCGCAAGGCCCAGAAGGAAGGCATTGAATCCACCATGATCTGGGTGGTAGATAAACTAAAGATTGTATCCTCTAATATTCCAAAGGGGATGGATGCTGAGCAAGCTCAGCGAAAACTAATTAAAATCATTGCTGGTGTCCTAATGCATGTGGTTGAAGAGATGGATGCCGAGATATCTCCTGAGGAACGTAAGCAAAAACTTGATGAAGCCATTAGGCTGGGCTATTCCTATGGTTTGACTTATCCCTTCATTGACGATCTTTTGGATGCGAAAATCTTATCCGCTGAGGAAGAAAAGAACTATTCCGATCTGATACGGACCACACTTATCACAGGATCTGTGCCGGAGCTGGGAGAGTGGACTGGAACGAACAAGGACTTGATCAGATTTATTCATTCTGAACTAAAAGAAGCCTTCGACTATATTAAGTCCCATCAGCGACGAGAGACACGAAAAAACTTTTTTGAACAAACCTATATATTTTTTCATTCACAGGAAGTCGATCGTTTAAAGGATCTCACCAATGCAAATTACACCAATGAAGAGCTTTATATTCCGATTATATTAAAATCCTTTTCTTCACGATTAATTGTCCGGTCATTAATTAATGCTCCTGTGGATGAGAGCTTTGAGAACCAGACATTCTTTTATGGCATTTACAATCAGCTGGCAGATGATTTTGCAGATATGTTTGATGACATGAAGGAAGGTGCAGTAACGCCTTATACCTATTATATGAAATATCATGATATGCGGCAGGATCTTATAAACCCTTTTGAATTATATTGGACGGTCATCTTCAATTTGATCCATAATGTATATCAATCAGATAAGAAGACTCGTGAGGTGATTCTTAATCGGGCAATAAACGGTTTGAAACGATTTAAGGAACGAATGGGAACGAAAAAATACAAAGAAGTAATGGAGATTTTTGCTTCGGGAAATCCAAAATTCAATCGTCTCATCCAACATCTGGTTCAAAAAGCGGATGATGTAGATTTCTTTGATAAACTACTTCGTGATCATATGATTTCGATTCTGAAGAATGAGCGGAAAGAGCAGGAAGATTTTTTAGCTACAATCGAAACTGTACGCAATCAAATCAACAAGAGTTTAGCCATCCCTAAAGGCAATCATGTTCCTTTGATGAAAGAGCCAATTATCGATGCTGCAAATTACAGTTTAGAAGGTGATGGGAAGCGGTTAAGGCCAATCATCACTTGGGTCATGGGCGTGAACGAATATGGATTAAATAAATCGGCTATTATGCCACTTTTGCGATCATTGGAATATATGCATACGGCATCCCTCATCTTTGATGACTTGCCATCTCAGGATAATGCATCCATCCGCAGGGGGCGTCCAACCCTTCATCAGGTGTATAACATTGCTACAGCTGAATTAACTGGTCTTTTTCTGACTCAGAAGGCAATTGAAGAACAAGCATCTCTCAACCAGTTCGATTCGAATACCGTGCTGAACTTAGTTCGATATTCAGCTCAAGTGACAGAGGAAATGTGTAAGGGACAGGCGGTGGATCTAGATTCGAAAGGGAAACAATTGACACTAGAACAATTAAATAGGATGAGCTTTTATAAAACTGGAATCGCCTTCGAAGCTTCCCTCATCATGCCTGCAATTCTCGCTCAAGCACAAGAGTCGGAAATGGCGGCGTTAAAGAAATTTGCATATCATGCCGGCATTGCGTTTCAGATTAAGGATGACCTCCTCGATGTGGAAGGAGTTGTAAGCAAACTCGGAAAACCAATCGGAAAAGATGCTGAGAACAAAAATTCAACTTTTGTGTCAATTTTAGGTTCTGTTGATGCGAGAAAAGCGATGTGGGACCATTATTGTCTTGCAATGGATACGTTGCAAGAAGTACCACGCAATACCACTTTTTTGAAACATTTATTGAATTATATCGTGAACCGAGATCATTGATTTTGTTATGTCTGAAAAGCGTATAATCAATTGGGAGAGGTAGACACTAAAATGAATTGTATTGTGCTAATCTAGACAGTAGAGAATAAAAGATATTACAGAATGCCGATGATGTTTGCTTTACGTCAAGAATAAAAAAGTTAAAAGTGGAGATGGAGTTACGATGATAAAGAAAAATGAATTAATGGAAATAGGATGGAATTTTGATAACAGTTATGCACGTCTGCCACAATCATTATTTAGTAGCCTCAACCTAAATCCTGTCCATTCACCAAAGTTGGTCATTTTGAATACTTCGTTGGCAGCATCGCTTGGGTTGAATGTTCAGGCGCTGCAAAGCAATGATGGTGTAGCGGTGCTTGGTGGCAATAGGATTCCCGAAGGAGGTTTCCCTCTTGCTCAAGCTTATGCGGGTCATCAATTCGGGAATTTTACGATGTTAGGTGACGGACGAGCGCTGCTTTTAGGTGAGCAGATTACACCTTTAAATGAACGAGTTGACATTCAACTAAAGGGTTCAGGTAGAACGCCGTACTCACGTGGGGGCGATGGTCGAGCGACACTTGGACCGATGCTGCGTGAATACATCATCAGTGAGGCTATGCATGCGCTTGGTATTCCTACCACCCGAAGTCTCGCTGTTGTATCAACTGGTGAGTCTGTCATTCGGGAGGCTGATCTGCCTGGTGCGATCCTAACCCGCGTGGCAGACAGTCATCTGCGCGTCGGTACTTTTCAATACGTTGCAGGATTAGGTAAAGTCTCTGAGCTTAAAGCACTGGCTGATTATACAATAAAACGGCATTTTCCAGATGCGGATGCTTCCAAAGACCGCTATCTTTCCTTACTTCAGGAGGTCGTGAAGCGTCAGGCGATGCTGGTTGCTAAATGGCAACTAGTAGGTTTTATTCACGGGGTGATGAACACTGACAACATGACGATTAGTGGAGAAACGATTGATTATGGACCATGCGCTTTCATGGATGCCTATAACCCTGAAACAGTATTCAGTTCTATAGACGTTCAAGGCCGTTATGCTTATGGTAATCAACCGTATATTGCTGGTTGGAATCTCGCGCGATTTGCTGAAAGTTTATTATCGCTGTTGCATGATGACAAGGAGCAAGCTTTGGAACTTGCTCAGGATGTAATTTCAGGTTATTCAAAGTTGTATCATCGTCATTGGCTCGCGGGAATGCGAGAAAAACTGGGGATGGTAAATGAAGAGGAACAAGACGAAGCCTTGATTGACGATCTTCTAAAAATAATGCAGAAGTATCATGCAGACTATACGAATACCTTTCGTGCATTAACGTTTGATAGGTTAGAGGGTCAGGATCTGTTTGGTACAGATGAATTTGAACAGTGGTATAAGCTTTGGCAGGAAAGACTAAAACGACAGAAGGAAACAAAAGAATCCGCGCATCAGTTAATGAAAAAGAGCAATCCTGCACTAATTCCTCGTAACCATCGGGTAGAGGAAGCTTTAGAAGCTGCGGTGAAACAGGGTGATTATACCGTTATGGACCGGCTGCTTGATGTTCTTTCAAGCCCCTATGCTCACACTCGCGAACAGGAGGATTACTCGAAACTGCCTGAGTCATCAACAATACCTTACCAAACGTATTGTGGGACATAAAATAGAAGCAATAGAGTAACTACCTGATAGAAAGTGAAAATGAAGAATAGCTGTTTGCTGAAAAAGGGCTAATTAGTAGTCCTTTTTCTTTTGTGTGCGTGATAAAGAGAGTGGTCTTAGGCATGGGGGAAAATCACAGAACTTAAAGCAAAGGAAGCCCATTCTTTCAGGTGTGGGAGGAATTTTCATTTTTATATTTTTTCCCTAAAAAAGTACAATTAGTAAAGGTATTTTGTTATAATTAATATAGGAACATGTGTTTGTGCAAGAGGGTTGGAAATGGCGAAGGAAACAACACCTTCATTTGTTTTAACGTTGGAGATGAAGACGAATCCTTCTATTCCCTAGGATTATATCACTGAATAAATTACCAAAATAGGTAAAAGATAAGATACGACTATTAATGTGAGGGTTATAGTTATTCCTGGATGCTGAATCTAGCGACTATAAAAAATTTCCGAACATTACTGAAAGGGAAGTATTTGAAGAATGGAGAACGTAAAGATTTCCTCTTATCAGGTATTCACTTTGATTTACATCTTTGTTTTAGGGACGACGATTATCTTTCCAATAGGGGCAGATGCCAAACAGGCTGCTTGGATTTCCATTTTACTTGGACTTCTTGGCGGCTTACCTTTACTTATAATGTATTATTATCTAAATAAACAGTATCCGAACTTAGTACTAACAGAATATTGCATTAAAATTCTTGGGAAACATATCGGAACAATTGTCGGTATTATTTATATTCTCTTTTTTTTGTATGGCGCTGCACGAGATGTTAGAGATGCAATGGAACTCGTTCCTTTATTCTTAGATGGCACTCCTGTGTGGGCTATTGGAACCGTTCTTATGCTGCCTGTCCTTTTTGGCATATTTTTAGGGATAGAAGTTATAGGTAGGACGGGCGAGATTTTATTTCTTTATATCCTACTCACTGGAATCATAATGGTCATTTTTGTATTCTTTTCTGATGTCGTAAAATTAGAGAACATAAGACCTGTTTTGGAACCAGGCTGGGGAACGATTATTAGAACTACTCGAAATGAAACTTGGATGGCTCCTTTTGGTGAAATTATTTGTTTTACGATGATTTTTGCTTATTTGAATAAATCAAAATCACAATTAAAGGTTGGGCTGGCGGGAGTCATTTGTGGTGGAGTGGTCCTAGTGTTTACACAATTCTTAACTATAGCAGTTCTAGGGGAAGAAATAAGAAATAGCTCAATTGCGCCTTTATTAGCTATGGTCCAAAAAGTTAACATTGGTCATTTTATTCAAAGACTAGATTCTCTTTTTATGATTTGGTTAATTGTTAACGCTTATTTCAAAATTACTATTTTTATGTATGCTGCTGTAATAGGTGGAGCAACTATTTTCAAAGTATCTAAAAATCGTCTAATTATCCTATTCGGTCTTATCACTCTTTTCACTTCAATCTTCTTTGCTGGAAGCTATAAAGCGCATATGAACCAAAGTGATATCGTATTAAAAAATGTTTACCCAATTTTTTCACTCTATATTCCTTTCCTATTATGTATAGTCTATTTTGTTCGACAAAGATTAAATAAAATGGGAAAGTGAGAAGCCATCAACCTTCATTTTCTATCGGTTAGTAACACCCCTACCTTAAGATTCAAGAGCAACATAGAAGATAAGCGGAGAACTGCTCGTGAAAATCTGATAAGACCCACTGATGGAAGGCTCGTTCTATTGATACATTTTTCCTTTCATTGTAATAGGAGAATTGTTTGTATAACAAATCACAGATTCTACTTTCGTTAGAAACCTAAAAAATAAATAAAATTACCTTACAGTATTTAAATATATTCTTTATTTGTTTGTGATTTTCTCATTATTTTACTCGAAAAATGATAGTATCTATATATCTATTATTTTTTGAAAGTGCATTTGAGTTTTTCCACTACATAAGATTAAGAAACAATGATCAATTTAAAAAAACAACAATTGTTGAAGAAATGGATTCAGAATAAAAAAGTTATAAAGGACGGTGAGTATCATGGACGTGAAATTATTAACGGTTGAAGATTTAGTTCAAAAGTTTTCATTGAAGGTATTAGCAGGGGAAAATCAGCTACAGCAAAAGATTACGCAATCACGAGCGCATCGTCCGGGGTTGGAGTTTGTTGGTCATTTTGATTTTTTTCCGACTGAACGCGTTCAAATACTTGGAAAAAAGGAAATTAATTATTTGCATAAATTAAGCATTGATGAAAGACAGTTGCGAATAGGTAATATTGTCAAATATCATCCTCCTTGCTTTATCGTTCCGGCAGGGAAGGAAGGACTAACATATTTGACTCAATATTGTGTAGAAGAGGGAATTCCGTTGTTATGTACAAACGAACCTGAAACTACATCTGAATTTATTATGAAATTAGATGCGTATATGGTAAAAGCTTTAGCGCCTGAAATCGCGATACATGGAGTTTGTATCAATGTGTTTGGAATGGGGATTTTACTCCGTGGAAAGTCAGGTGTCGGCAAAAGTGAAACAGCGCACACATTAATTGGTCGGGGGCACCGGCTTGTTGCTGATGATATTGTCGTATTGAAAAAGCTTAGCCCACGGACACTTCTGGGTACTCACGATGAAAAGACGAAGGAATTTCTTGCTCTTCGTAGTGTCGGTTTATTAAATGTGGTGCGTTTATATGGGAGAAAAGCTTTTCAGGATGAAACGAGGATTTCGCTTGATATTGAATTGACAAAATGGCAGAAAAATTCCCTGAATAATGACCTGGAAGTCAAATCAACATTTACGGAATATATGGGCGTTCAAGTTCCTCATCTTGAAATACAACTTCAGCCCGGCCGCGATGTAGCAGGGTTAATAGAAGCAGCGGCAAACAACTGGTATCTAAAGCAGCAAGGGTACAGTGCTGCAGAAGAATTCATGAGACGTCTAGAGTCTGATACTCCTAATTCTAGTTGGTAATGATCCATTGTGCCGTCTTAGCCTTAAGGTCTAAGAGGGAAAAAGCCCTTAATCTACAAGTTTCCTTCATTCTTCAGTATATAAACGAAATAAAGCTGAATACATAAAGCGAAAACGTTAGGCCTCTACAGAATAAATATTGAGAACAAATAAAAAGTGGAACACTGTTAAGGTGATTCAGATTAATTTTACAAATTAAGAGATGTATAGATTTCCACCAGAAGGTTTGCTGAAATAATTCTGCAAACCTTTTTTTATATCAAAAAAGATTAGAAAGAAACGTTGAAGTTGAATTTGATGGAGGTAATCGTTTTCATTTGTGACTCAAATCAAGGAGGTTGCATGAACCTCCTTGATTGCGACTAATGTTGCAGCTATCTTATTAAGGTATCTTTTAAGGTTATCAGGTTTCGATTCGAAGATCATACATACGATTGATAAGGTAACTATTGCTAGAAATTATTCAGCTTTTCACCTTTTTTTTGATACGTAGATAGTACAACTCCTCCCACTATAAATAGAGATCCGACAATTTCTGTACCAGTTATTGGTTTATATAGTATGATCAATCCCATTATCATTGCTACAAAAGGTTCTAAATTAGATAATATTGACGCCTTTGAAGCATCAACATGTCTAATGTTGTTATTCCAAATCAGTGTAGCTATACCGTGTACAACAACAGCAGTTCCAATCAGAAAAGTCCAATCAGATAGATCAGAGCTTATTCGTAAGGGAGTTTCTAGTAAAAAAACAAAAGGAATCGATACCACAAAGCCTATTATATTCGAATATAAAGTAATGGTAAGTGGATCTATTCTTTGAGATAGAAGCCTCGTCATAATAATCATAATGGCGAATGTAACCATCGTTAGTACAATCCATAATAAACCTTTATCGATATGTAAAGAGGATAAATTGCCTTTTGCTACAACAAAGTAAATACCTATGATTGCCACAATAGATCCCATCAACATGCGAATTGTTAATTTTTCATGCAAAAAAATAGCTGCTAAAAGGCCAGTTAAAATAGGGGTAGTTGCTAAAATTAATGCAGATGTAGTTGGATCAGCTGTTTGTAACCCCACAAAAAAGGACCATTGATTTATAAATACACCAATAACCCCTAGGAAAATTAACGTAAGTAAATCTTTTTTATTTACACGTTTAAAGTGTGTTTTATAGGAGGATAATCCAACTAAAAATAATACTATAAACAATAGTCTAAGAGTGGTTAACAGAGTTGGGGAAAAATCTTGGACTAAAATCTTTCCGAATACAAAATTGCTTCCCCATACCACTACACAAAAAGTTAGCCAAGTATATGCTTGCAACAAGTTTATCATCCTTCCGTCTAACAGAATGCTAATTGTCCTATTTTATACTTACGAGGATCGTTCGTATACATTTTTGCTTTGCTGTATGATTTCGTTAAAATGTAGACTGGGCTAATGAGTAATTAAGAAGATAGAAAAAGATAATTTTGATATACAGTAGTTAAGAATAGCCGTTAATCAATATTAAAAATGTTAAAAGGCATTTCTATTATAGAAGAAACTCTTCAAAATATAATTTGGGTTAGTGTTGTTTTAGCGACTTGAGAGGAGGTGTATTTATGTTGATAATTAAATAATTATTGCCTTTAACTTGAAATTTATTTTGATTAATCGCACTAATATGGAATGTCTAGAAAAGTTCTTCTGTTGTAGGATTTGATTTTTAATAAAAAATGGCTGTAAGTTAATTTAATTTATGTTGTTGACAATAGAGTGAATCTGTTATATTATTTAATTCTTGTCGAATTGATAGGCGGTGTTTTGAAACACAACGAAAAACATTTTTTAAAAAAGTGTTGACGTAACATCGTGGAAGTGATATATTTATAAAGTCGCTTCTGAGAGACGACGATACAATGATCTTTGAAAACTAAACAAAACCAAGCGTGCCAACGTTAATTTCGATTAACATAAACGTACTATATAGTACAAAACTTATGAGCAAGTCAAACACTTTATTGGAGAGTTTGATCCTGGCTCA
>NZ_JAIQUM010000093.1 GCF_020075705.1 Metabacillus rhizolycopersici
ATTAATCGCTTTTAGCTTAATCTCTTTTGTATAGGTTGTTCTAATTTTCCCCATGAAAAAATCCCCTCCATAGAAAACAGTACAATCCTTTCTTTTTACTGTCCACTATAAGGGGATAATAACAATTTGAAGATCTTTCTTTATTGCCTATAACATCACTTATGTTGACTAGAATTATATGTGTAAATTTCAGTTGTTTACACCATTCAATAAAAGTTAGACAATAATATCAGAAGATTCAAATTAATTATAAAAGGAGGGAAATATGTTATGTCCTGTGCTGATTTCGATGATATTAAAACAATTTGTATAGAATTGTGTGAAGAAACAGAAGACCGTGTTGTTGATACACCTTCTGATGAATTGATGATCTTGCGCTATAATATTGCTTAAATATCAAATTTCTCTTCTCGTAAAAGTACATTTCTATAAGCAAACGGGTGCTTTCAATAAGCAGCTAAAAGGAGCTTCCAATCGAAGATCCTTTTGTTATTGCCAATAAGTGTGATTATGTTAACTATAGCCCCCCTTACAAACGAGGTTTTGGTTGCCTTAATGGCAACCTTTTAGCCTTTAAGGCAACTACGAAAATTAGATAAAATTAGTCTTGCAAAATTAAAAGCGAACTGCCAATTAAGGAGATATAGAGTAAGAAGGTTTTAAAAGCTTGATTGCAATTGTCTTTACGAATAATTTTTACTTGTAAGAATAAGCATGTAATTAAGAGTGTTTTATCAAGTTATTTTGTTACCTAAAACTAGGAATTTAAAATTCTATCTTTTTAGTAAGAGCGTAGGAAAATCTAAAAAGGAAAGTAAGGTGAAGAAAGCGTACTGTTTAAAAAGACAGAATTTCCCTTTTTAAAACGGTACAATAATGAGGAAATCAATGAATTCTTTTATGAGAAAAAAATCTATTGAACATTTACAGCAAGAAGGCGCTAAAAACACAGGACTTCAACGAGTCTTAGGATTATGGCAACTTTCTGCGATTGGTCTAGGTGGCATTATTGGTGTAGGTATTTTCGTGCTAACGGGTGTAGCAGCTGCTGAACATTCAGGACCAGCAGTCATTCTATCATTTCTCATTGCAGGGCTTGCTAGTGCTGCTGCAGCCCTATGTTATGCGGAATTTGCAGGGTTAATACCGGTAGCAGGTAGTGCTTACACCTATAGTTATGCTGTATTAGGAGAAGGAGCAGCATGGCTTATTGGATGGGATTTATTGCTTGAATACGCGTTAGTTGTTGCAGTGGTAGCCATTGGATGGTCAGGTTACATGCAAGAATTCCTTCAACAGATTGGTGTTCATATTCCAGTGTGGGCCCAAGGAGCACCTGGAACAGGAGATGGTCACAAAGTAGACCTGATTGCAATGATAGTCAGTTTAGCTATTGCTGGATTGCTTACACTAGGTATAAAAGGTGCATCTAGATTTAACAATCTGATGGTCATTATTAAGTTAGCTATCATTCTAATAGTAATCGCAGTAGGTAGTTTTTATATTGATTCATCTAACTGGCACCCTTTTATGCCTTTTGGTTTTGAAGGAGTAATGGGTGGAGCAGCGTTAGTATTTTTTGCTGTATTTGGCTATGATACCTTAACTACAGCAGCAGAGGAATCCAAAAATCCGCAACGAGACTTACCTAGAGCTGTTGTCATATCGTTATCGATTGCTTTATTGCTATATATTGGCATGTCACTGGTTATTACAGGTATAGCTCCTTACGAAACACTTAATAATGCGGCACCAGTAGCACAAGCTTTTAGTCATATTGGATTAAAATGGATCACTTTAATTATTTCAGTAGCTGCTATTGCAGGTATTCTATCTGTATTATTTTCCTTTATGCTTGCCGGTTCACGTATATGGTTCGCCATGAGCCGAGACGGTTTGTTACCTAATTGGTTTACAAAATTACACACTAAGTATAAAACTCCTTATCGTCCAACTTTAATTATTGGAGTGATTACTGCACTTGTCTCAGGGTTTACTCCTATTAGTGAAGTAGCTGAGCTCGTTAACATTGGAACTTTAGCAGCATTTATAATCATTTGTTCATCAATCATGGTACTACGAAGAAAACGACCTGATCTTGAAAGGAAATTTAGAACGCCATTTGTTCCGGTGGTTCCTTTAATCGGGATTGGTTTTTCAATCTATCTCATTATCAGTTTACCTGAAATCACCTGGATTCGTTTTGGGATTTGGATGATTGCTGGCTTTCTGATTTATCTATTGTACGGCAAAAGAAAAAGCAAATTAGCCAAAGATTAAAGATTTTCCACTGTAACATAATGGATTTAATCTTACCTTATTTAAAAAGACGTTAGTAAGTAAAGCCCTTGTTAAGAAGGGCTCTTTTTTTGCTTAATATAAAAGTGCTTTTTCCGACCACATGTGACTTATCAATGCCCATAAAGGTGAATATGTTAACTATAGCTCCCTTTACAAACGAGGTTTTGGTTGCCTTAATGGCAACCTTTTAGCCTTTAAGGCAACTACGAAAATTAGATGAAATTAGTCTTGCAAAATTAAAAGCGAATTGCTAATTAAGGAGATACAGAGTAAGAAAGTACGATGTTGCTACATTCATAAAAGACGACTTGTCTGAAACAAAGCGCCTGAATTAAAAATTTCTTATCGATAGGAAGTTAGTGGCCCTTCAAAATAAATGATTTGTGATATTCGTATGTGTAAAGAGCGATCTTCCAAATTTATTTGAATATGATCTACGGCCACTCCTGCATTTATACCTTCAATTCTTCCTGCCGTTGTCATTAATGCCATCCTTTGACCTTGATGTCTGCTCAAATGTTGTACAAATACTGGGTCTAAATGCGTGACATATTCGGTGGGCTGAGGAACACCCATAATCGGACATATCTGAGTATGCATTGCGGGCATATGATTGACATAACCCGGCTGATCGCTAGGTTTTTGAACTCCATGAGCCTTGCTTCTTTCCCCGTCTTTACCTGTACCCAAATTACACCCCCCTATATATGGGTATTTATTCCATTATATTTATGCTGAAGAGGGATAATGCATTCATAAACTCTCATAGTTGGTGCTCCAAATCTCTTATTGCAACTAGTTGAGTAGAAGAAATCAAAACAGATCTTAATATCTTCCCTGTTCCCTAAGCTTGAGTTAAATAAGCAATAAAAGGATCTTCATCAAAGATCCCCTTTCAATGCCGGTAAATTTAGTCTTATATTAACTAGATTTGTATAGAGTATGCATTCCTTGTCCTTTAAAAGTATTTAAAATAGGAAAGTAGGGTAGGATGAAACATACAGAAGTACGAAATCAATTCATATAATGGGTAAACAAGGAGAGGTCTCCTAGACGATGGAGAAAGCTAAAATTAGTATCATTCAACTATTTGCCATGATGTTTATATTTGATCTTGGGACTGCATTGGTCATAAGTTATGGAATAGATGCGAAAAAGGATGCCTGGCTGGCCATTCTTTTAGGAATGTTCGGGGGAATAGTCTTTTTTTTCATTTATTACTTTTTATTTCGCCAATATTCCAATTTACCCCTTACTGGATATACTAGAAAAATATTTGGTAAATACCTGGGGTGGATCATTGGCCTGTTATACATTATCTACTTTTTGTATACTATTAACCAGAATATTCGTAGTTTCGGGGAGTTGCTGGTTTCATCGACCATGCCCGAAACACCCTTATTAGTAATCACGATCCTATTAGTTCTTACCATTTGTTATGTACTTTATCTAGGAATTGAAGTATTGGGGAGAACAGCAGAAGTATTTATTGTCATCTTGATCTTATTTGGATTATTAGGAAATCTTTTAGTGTTTTTTTCGGGGAATATCGAGATCAATAATATACAGCCGTTTTTTGAATATGGATGGAAACCAATTTTAACGACGGCCCTTTTTGAGACTAGTCCTTTTCCTTTTGGTCAAATGGTTGTCTTTACCATGCTGCTTCCTTACTTAAATCGACCTGAATTAGTGAAAAAAGTGTGGCTGTCTGCCTTAATTACAAGCGGGCTTTCCTTATGTTGGACAGCCAGTTTAAATATCGCTGTTCTTGGTATCGAAGAAGTGGAGAGATCTACTTTTCCTTTATTAATAACAATAGGAAAGGTCAACCTTTTTAATTTTATCCAACGACTCGATGCTATTGTTGTTTTTACTTTGCTGATTACGGTATTTTTCAAGATATCCATCTTTTTTTATTGTGCCTTAATTGGAATCGTAGATTTGTTCAAGCTAAAAAATCATCAACAGATTATTTTACCAATTGGTTGTATTCTTATCTTTGGGTCAATGATGGCCTCCAATTTTTCGGAACACAAAGAGAAGGATGAATATCTTGATAATTACATTTCCGTTTATTTTTATATTATTATTCCATTGCTAATGCTGCTTGTTACTTTGATTCGTAACCGTTTCAAGAGGAAAGATAGATCGGAAATTAAATAAAACATAATAATTATTATGTTTTATTCTAAAGCCATCGGGTTTAAATAAATCCGATGGCTTTTTTGATTGCCTATATAATATCGCATTATGTCAACTAGATTTGTATGGAATATTCATTCCTTTTTGATCTTCAAACGATGGATATTCAAAAATCTCACATAATATTCGGTTGTTTACAAAGAATATACCCATGTCAGAAAACCTATTCTTTGGAGGTATTCAAATTATGACCGAACACCGTACAAAACTGACTTCAGCCGAAATAGCTTCACTTTGGACTGCTTACATGAATGATAGTATGTCCAAGTGCATTTTAGGTTATTTTCTAAAAGATGTAGAAGATGAGGAAATCCGATCTATTATCCAATTGGCTTATGACATTGCATCTACTCATATAGAAAAACTTACTCATTTGTTTCAAGAAGAACAACTACAGTTACCGAAAGGATTTACAAGTGAAGATGTCAATATGAATGCTCCTCGATTGTATACTGATTCGTTTATGCTTGATTATATTGGCCATATCTCGAGAGCAGGTTTACTTGCATACGGTGGCTTTATTGCCATGAGTGCTAGAAAAGATATAAGAGAATATTTCATTGAAGGACTTACTAAAGTAACTAACTTATACGACACTGGTGCGGATGTATCCCTTTCAAAAGGATTATTTGTTAGAGCACCTTCTATCCCTTATCCGACAGAAACTGACTTTGTAGACAGCAAAAAGTATTTAAGTGGATTAAATCCTTTTACCAACAAAAGACCACTAAACGCAATGGAAATATCTTACTTATTTATGAATATTAAAACCAACTTAATGGGAGGAAAACTTGCGATAAGTTTTGCCCAAACATCATCAAGGGAAAATGTTCAAAAATGGATGTTAAGAGGAAGAGATATTACAAAAAAACACATTCAAATCTTTACAAAGGCACTTATAAATAATGATATACAACCACCTATCTCGTCAGATATTGCTATTACTGATTCAACAACACCGCCTTTTTCAGACAAATTAACACTATTCCATATGGGGTTGTTAAGTGCATTAGGAACAGGAAACTATGCAACGGCAGCTGCTACAAGTCAGCGAAGTGATTTAGTCTTGAATTACGAACGTCTATCGCTTGAAATCGGTCAATATGCCAAAGATGGAGCCGACATCATGATTAGTAACGAATGGCTAGAACAACCACCTGGAACTATGGATAAAGAAAAACTTGCAAAAAATAAAAACCAAAATAGCTAAACTTTGGGTTGAGTTCCGTTAGTCAATAGGAAGTGGATGAATGTTAAAGGAAGAACGGATTGAGAAAATCCTTTGGAGTATTGCATTACCTGGTTTTGGACAGCTTTTAAATGGTAAATTTTCCAAAGGTCTACTTTTGATAGTATTAGAATTTTTAATTAATGTTCAATCAAATTTTAATAAAGTGATTATTTACAGCTTTCAAGGCGATATCCAAGCAGCTATTGACCATGTCGATTATGAATGGCTCATGTTTTATCCTTGTCTGTACTTTTTTTCAATATGGGATGCTTTTAAGGATGATGGAGGTGGGAAATCACCTTATTCCTTTCTACCGTTTGTCTTTAGTGCTTATTTCGTAACCGTAGGATTAATCTATTCCTCAAGTCTAAAGATATTTGGGATATTATTCGGTCCTGTTTTTTTACCTATGTTGTTTTTGATTCCTGGCATAAGTATTGGCTTATTTATAAAAATTGCATTAGTAAATTTCAAAGTAAAAAAATATTGACCAATTCGTAATAAAAGGAAAAGGTAATTGCCATGTCTAAAAAATCATACATCTGAATGCTACACATTAGTATTAACTGGGATACTCCTTGCTCTTAGCTTGATTACACAAAAGACATATACATGCAGGTAGGGGCGGATATACGGTAAATATTCTTGTCTCATTCATACATACTATTGTGCTTGTTGAGCTATATAGACAAATGGATAAAAAATTATCAAAGAGACAAAATCACACAGTTAATCTAGTATGAAACTCTTTCTCATCTTCAATATTCGGCAATCAGACTCTTTAATTGAACAAGCAACTAAAATGATCTTCGACCGGAAGATCTTTTTTCATTGCCCATAAGAGTGATTGTGTGAACTAGATTTGTATAAAATCATTGAACCGAACCTGAAGACAGATTAACAGGAACCATCACTGCTTTGGACCTAGAGGGAAGTTTTTTATTTTATGGTTACGTTTGTGATATGAAAAAAAACAATTTTTATAACCGAATCAAGTTTATCATGAATCTGGATTTTTCTAATGAAAGGATCTATTTTTTGTACAAAACTGATTCTGGTGTTAAAGTATCCTTCGTTCCAAGTTATAATCTGCCAATATGAAGAATCAACTGTCTTTACCATAGCCTTGTCCACAGGTAAGTTCATCGGAAACAGTTGATTCCTGAATTCCGCTGACCCCGTTGGAAAAAATGGAGGAAACGGATTATGATGTGTTGAATGTAGGGAGCGGAGCAGGAGGGGGGCTTCCTTATGGCGGCTTTGCGACCAATGGAGGGACAGTGGAAAAAAAGTAGGTATGATTGAGGCAGGGGACCTAGAATTGCCGACAAGTAGATTGAATCTCGCACTATTCTCTGGTGGACGTACAGAACAATATGTTGCTAAACTAACAAAGTACATTGGGAGAACTCTCCCTGAATTTTCAGGTGCAAAACAAATTTTTGCCTTGGGAGGTAGGACTTTACAATGGGCAGCAGTTTGTCCGCGAATTCCTTCATACCTTATTTCAATATTATATAACTAGTATTTAGAGTATTAAGATGAAACAACTTTATTGTAAGTGAATACCTCCCGAATATGAAAGTACATCAGAACACATAAAAAGAGATAGCTAAGTATCTCAGCTATCTCTTTCTGCTTGTGCGCCTGGCATGGTGCAATCTTTAGGGTGAAAGTCCCGAGCCTCGAAGGCAGTAGTAGGGGTTAGCCAAAGACAAGGGTGTCCGTTTGAGTCAGCTTAACTTTTTATGGATGATGATGTTTCTCTTTTTGTATAGGGCCAGATTGAAAAAGGTTAGTATAAATATTTCCTTTGTATAAATAATTTTATTGATCGAAGCATCTTTAATTCAATAAGAATGTCTTTTATATAGAAAGTTAAATAACCCTGCCTCAACTAAATAATTAAGGCAAGGTTTCTTGTGGAATCTCTTAGCTTTATTTCTTATGAGGCTTTTTATCGTTTTTCGACAGAAGACCCCTCCCTCAAGGAATGTGAAGGCCGTAGCCCAATGAGTAGGGAGGGGATGAATGTCGGTTGGCGCTAGCCAAAATGGTCGAATAGAACGAACGCATGTGCTAATATTATCCTATGCAAATCGTTCTTTGAAAATTAGATAGAATATAGGGTTCCAACAACTAACCTATCGTTTGTTGGGTAAAATTCTATGCGTGTTTCTGTTCTTTTTCTACCGGCAAGTTATCCACGATTACCAGAGAAGATAATCGGCCTAGCTGGTCTGGTGCAGTAGGAAAAGAACATTCCTGAACGAATGTGTCAGAGCTTTTTGCTTTCAGACAAGTTCTACACTTGTAGACTCTTTGTTCTAGGATGGATTCGATCTTGAAACAAAAAGGTTTGCCTGAAAGGGGAAGCAGAAAATCCATCACCTAGTTGAACGGGTATGGTCTTATTTTTTAGAATCTCCGACTTTAAATTTTCGTTAGAGAATTAAGTCGTGAGTAGTTCAATTACTAATAATATAAAACATTTACTTTATTACACTTAATACATTTTTCATGATATTGATTTCCTTTAAAATGATGATCACAATTTTGCTGGATCTCTTTTAAATGTTTCTCCAAAAAAGCAAGGTGAGTTTTGAGTTGATTAATTTCCTCTTCAATTTTTTCGACCTTCACCCTAATAACCCCCTAAAAAAGTTACTGATATATGTTACCACCAGATTGTTTAAACTGTTCAGCCTTTTCCTTCATACCTATTTCAATAGCTTCCTTCGTATCAAGTTCTTTTTCTTTTGCAAAATTACGAATATCTTGAGAGATTCTCATACTGCAAAATTTAGGTCCACACATAGAACAGAAATGTGCCGTTTTTGCACCTTCAGCAGGTAAAGTTTCATCATGATATTCAATTGCACGTTCAGGATCTAAAGATAAATTAAACTGATCCCTCCAACGGAATTCAAAACGAGCTTTTGATAACGCATCATCTCTTTTATGTGCTCCTGGATGTCCTTTTGCCAAATCAGCAGCATGTGCAGCAATTTTATAAGTGACAACCCCTACACGAACATCCTCTCTATTTGGTAAACCTAAATGTTCTTTTGGCGTTACATAACAAAGCATCGCTGTCCCATACCAACCAATCATTGCAGCTCCAATAGCAGATGTAATGTGATCATAACCAGGAGCAATATCAGTCGTAAGAGGTCCAAGTGTGTAGAATGGCGCTTCCTGACACACTTCCAGCTGCTTATCCATATTTTCTTTTATTAGGTGCATTGGTACGTGTCCTGGTCCTTCAATCATCACCTGCACATCATGCTCCCAAGCAATTTTTGTAAGCTCTCCAAGAGTCTCTAATTCTGCAAACTGTGCTTCATCATTCGCATCTGCAATAGACCCAGGCCGTAAACCATCCCCTAAAGAGAATGCAACATCATAGGATTTCATAATTTCACAGATTTCTTCAAAGTGAGTGTATAAAAAGCTTTCTTTGTGGTGGTGTAGACACCATTGTGCCATGATAGACCCACCGCGAGATACAATACCTGTTACACGTTTAGCAGTTAACGGGACATACCGTAAAAGAACACCAGCGTGAATGGTGAAGTAATCAACACCTTGCTCTGCTTGTTCAATTAAGGTATCACGGTAAACTTCCCAGGTAAGATCTTCAGCAACTCCATTTACTTTTTCAAGTGCTTGATAAATTGGGACAGTGCCTACAGGAACCGATGAGTTACGAATAATCCATTCCCGTGTTGTATGAATGTTTTTCCCTGTTGATAAATCCATGATATTATCAGCACCCCAACGTGTGGCCCAGGTCATTTTTTCAACCTCTTCTTCGATAGAAGATGAAACAGCAGAATTGCCAATATTCGCATTAATTTTAACATGAAAGTTACGGCCTATTATCATAGGCTCTGATTCTGGATGGTTGATATTAGAAGGGATAATCGCTCGACCCTTTGCAATTTCATCCCGTACAAATTCAGGTTTCATATTTTCTCTAATTGCGATAAATTCCATTTCAGGCGTGATAATTCCTTTTCTTGCATAATGAAGTTGCGTAACATTTTTTCCTTTTTTTGCCCGTAACGGTTTCCGATTTAAACCAGGAAACACGTTATGATTAGCGCGAGGATCATTTTCATTTTTATAGCCATTATCCTCAGGCTTGATTTCACGACCATCATATTCCTCAACATCGCTACGTTCTTGAATCCATGAACGGCGAAGGGGAGGAAGACCTTTTGTAATATCGACAGAATAATCAGGGTCTGTATAAGGTCCACTGGTGTCATACACACGTACTGGAGGATTCTCCTCTTCTCCAAACGCACCGGTTGTCGGGCTTAACTCGATTTCACGCATTGGAACTTTAATGTCAGATCTAGAGCCTGTTACATATACTTTTTTGCTACCTGAAAAATTAGACATGATGGAAATACTTTGTTCGTTTAATGAAGGTGTTGACATCGACATAATAAAATCTCTCCTTTTTTTGAATTAAAGGACAAGATATAGAACACAACAAGTGGAAAGCTTATAAAAGCTTATGAAGTACATAAAAAAGCCGGTGTCCAATAAATGATTGGACCCGGCTAATATGTATAAAGAAGTAGTGTATAATGACGCTTCTAACTTCCCCACGCTGGTATGAGCCAGATCAGGTCCCGAGAGTCAAGAAACTTCAACGTGTTTCTTTCTCAGCCCAACTTATTGGACTCCCCTAGTTATATTGCTATTCAATTCGATTTTAGTATACATGAGAATAAATAAAAATAAAAGGAATATTTAGAAAATAGGTCTAAGGGATGAGGCTACGAATCGTTGGACCATTTGAATATGTGTAGTGTTAGAAGATTATCTAGATGGAATTTTCGGGTGCTATGGTTCACGCAACATTATAATTTTCGATAGATTTTAGTGAAAGGTTAACTTTAGGGTAAGATTTTTAATAATCTAGAAGAATAGGTGGAATACGGCCGATAGTCAGGGATTCCGATATACCAATAGTAAGATTGCCTGTTGGTTCTTCATCTGTGTTTAACGTCAGAGAATGCAATTCAATGATCTTTACAGCATAAGAGAGAAATCGTTGTCCATAGTGGGGCAAAACGACTTTCTTGCCTAGTCGATCAAATAAAGGCAAGAGTCGCATCCACACATTATCAAGAACTAGGTCCGAATTACCTCGAATCAAAACGAACAAAAGAAGAACAGAAAGAACCATGGAGGAGATTTAGATATGAAAACAAGATACGATATTCCTTGCAATATTGCGCAATCACTCAATCTGATCGGCGATCGGTGGACGTTACTGGTTGTTCACGAAATTTTGAACGGAAATACAATGTTTAATGAAATTAAAAAAGCGTTAACAGGTATTTCTTCTAATCTACTGTCAGAACGTCTGAGATATTTAGAAGATGAAGGGCTAATTAAATCAGAATTGTATTCTAAGCATCCACCACGTTTTCGTTATACATTGACAAAAAGTGGAGAAGATTTAGAACATGTCTTCAATTCTCTTATCATATGGGGGAGTAGTCATCTACAAAAATGTTATAAACAACTAATTGATCCTACAACCGGTGATGAGGTAGAGATAGCCTATTACTCTAAAAAAACAGGAAAGCTTGTAGAGAATGTCGAAGTTGTTGCCGTTGAGGAAGATATAGTAAAAGCTGGAGAAAAATAATCTCCAGCTTTTTATGTGTTTGGAATGATTAAATTTTTAAACTATTGCTAAGGACACAATACCCAGTTCCGAAGCATAGGATGTCGCACTATTGACTGCCTCAAGGGTCTTAGTCACTGGACTAGAAAACACTATCTATTCATGAGCGTCTTGTTTGCCCTAGGCTGATCAAGGCGCTTGCGCTTTTGTTCATGAACGCGGCTGTATTCCCCAATGTTTGCCTACCCATGCTTCGAATAGGCCGAGTAAACGATCTAATAAAAACCCGCTAACGCCAATAAAAATAATTCCAGCAAGTACATAATCAAGATTTAATAAATTTCTAGCATCTACAATTAAATAACTAAGTCCTGACTGAGCTCCGACCATTTCTCCAGCGACAAGGAAAATCTACGCTGTACCGACAGCGAGACGAAGTCCACTGACAATGGTAGGGAAGGCTGCTGGGAATATAAATTTTAACATTAACAAAGATATGTATTTCATATCAAACGCGAAATTAACATTTTTGAATAGATCAAGATAATCTCCCCTTCATTTAAAAGGTTTAGATAAATCATAAATTCTCCGTCTTGTATAACATTGGCATGTTTCCGAAATGTAGTAGGCTTTACTATTTTCAATACAGTTTTTTAAATAAAATCAAGTTTTACGAACAGATGGTTTTAAAATAAATAATAATTATTGGATTTTATCAATAAATGTTCCTTTGTTTCCAATAGTAGGCCGTAATATTAAGGTAACGGATGCAGGTCTTACATTAATGGAAGGCGTGGAATCAATTCTTCTTTAGAAGGATAGTTATATGGTACTATGGGAAAATTTTGTAAAGGTAATAGAGGCCGAATTGTAGGGGGATCGAACCCCAACAATTCGAGCTGCATTCAATGTTTCGTAGTATGCAGTATGAAAAAATATTATAAAAAATAGTTACCCTCTTGTTGACTTAATCAACAATGTTGTTGTATGTTTAGGTTGACTAAGTCAACAGAAAGGGGATAGGTTTTGAAAAACGTAACGAAACGAATCATTGAAAATTTCCCTAATCTAGAGAAAACGAAGGAAATAAATACAGTTGAAGCTACTTTTTTACATTTAGCTTGGTTTTTTGAAGATCCTGAAAACCAAGATTTTAACATTGGCTTGTTGTATAAACATTTAGACAATGATTGGTTGGAATTAGCATTAGAATTAATTGCTCAATTTTTTAGAGAAGAGACTCATTTGATTCAAGAGCCGGTTCTTTCATTTATTCGAAAAGGTAGCAATGAATATTTTAATCAAACACAGTTTGCTGATTTTTTATCAGAAAGAGGTTTGAAATATGATAAACGTAAATTGAATGTTTATTATAAACGAGGGAAATTACCGAAAACCGATGTGGAAATTTCAGGAACACCTTTCTGGAGTAAATCGACTGTGGAAGATTTTTGTGAACAAGAGAAAAAACGGTTGAAAAAGGATTGAGTTTAATCCGAGTTGGCCATTTGAAAAAAACAGATTTTATAGAAGGTAGAAAATTTCGGTACTCATATCCTCTCATCTGGATAGTTAACTGTGTTTAAGAGTAATCTCTATCGTTTAATTTAAAGAAAACTAGATACGAACTATCTGGTCTTTATAGAATTTTAAGAAATAATACTTAAGAAACGCTTGACTCCGAATATCATAATCAAAATATAAATTTGTTTCATGAACATTGCCCGATGATACGATCTATTGAGGCATATTGATAAACAGATTTAAGCACATTTTTATTTTTAATAGGGAGGTTATGATGGAAATGGAGATTACAAAAATAAATAAAGAAAAAGCTTGGGAATTGAGACATAAAGTCATGTGGCCTGATAAGGATTTAGATTATATTAAATTAGAAGATGATGATTTGGGTATTCACTTTGGTCTTTTTAAAGAAAACATACTGGTTTCTGTTATCTCACTCTTTATAAATAATGAAGAAGGTCAATTTCGAAAATTTGCAACCCTCGAACAAGAACAAGGTAAAGGATATGGAAGTAAGTTGCTAGACTATGTAATAAAAGAAGCAAAGGACCGAGGCGTGAAGAGAATTTGGTGTAATGCTAGAGAGAATAAAGTAAATTTCTATAAAAAATTTGGTTTAGAAGAATCCAACTATAGATTTACAAAAGGCGGTAAATCCTACGTTATAATGGAGAAAGATAAGTAGTACCATATTGACACTACTTCATGGAATTGATGGTAGGACAACTAAGATGTTATGGTAAGGTACATGTCCATTCTCTACTCAAATAATTAGCTGGTGAATAGATAAGCTATGAACACCATGCTAAAGTCAGTTTGTTATTTTTAACCATACATTTTACAATATTGGTTGCATTTATAAAATGATATAAATTATAGATATATCTTGTAGAAAAAGGGTGAGCATATGAGTTATTTCACGGTTTAATCATCCAGTACACTCAAAACCGTAGATTACAAAAACAACTGAATGATTTAAAAATCAGGCGTATATTCTTAACTTGCTAATCCCTTGACATTGCTTCATCAGAAAGATATGTTAAATGTAACAGAACCTACCACACCTCTTTCTAATTCGGACCAAGGTGGGGCATTTTTTTTATTCAAGGAGAAATGTTAATTGGATCCTGAAAAAGATAAAATGAAACTTAAGCCACCTACCACGTATAAAGAGCAAGTAGAGTTATATAAAAGTAGAAATTCATACATATAAGATTCTGAATACGCAGAAAAATGTTGCGAAGAATTAATTATTATCGTTTAGTAGCTTATGAACTCACCCTAAAAGATCCTATTAATAAAGATCAATATATCAGCGGTTCGTCATTTAACAAATTGCTTTCATTATATGAATTTGACAGAAGGATTAGGTTATTACTTTTTGGGGTATTAGAAACCATTGAGATAGCATTTTTCCAATTCATCGATGGCTTACTAGAAGGCTCTTAATAGGTTTATTCAATCTTAGTCACCGATGTAGCGAAAAACCCACCCCTGCACCACAGAGGATGAATCTAGATAAAAAGATAGATTTTTCACTTTATATTTAAAAGTTTTATATGAATTAAATTGGTAATTTAGGAGGAGCATATGATGTCAGACTATATTAAAGTAGGTAATCTTCAAGTAGCATCTGTACTATATGACTTTATCAATGCAGAAGGACTACCGGAAAGCAATTTAGATCAGGGACAATTTTGGGATGATTTTGAAAAGCTGATACTTGAATTGGCTCCAAAAAACAAAGAATTATTAGCCCATCGTGATGAAGTTCAGAATAAAATCAATAGTTGGCATAGAGAAAATAAAGAATTTAACTTTGTTGAGTATAAATCATTTTTACAAGAAATTGGATATTTAGAGCCAGAAGTCGAAGATTTTCAAGTTACGACTGAAGAAGTAGATGATGAAATTACTGTACAGGCAGGACCGCAATTAGTCGTTCCTATAGATAATGCTAGGTATGCACTTAACGCTGCAAATGCTAGGTGGGGAAGCCTCTACGATGCACTTTATGGAACAGATTCAATTAGTGAGGAAGGAGGAGCACACAGGGATGAAAGTTACAACCAAGTTCGTGGTGAGAAAGTTATTTCATTTGGAAGGGATTTTCTTGACCAAGCTGCACCTTTAAAAGATTACTCCCATAAAGACGCTGAAAAGTATGTATTAATTGAAGGGAGATTAGTAGTTTCATTTAGTAATGGAGAAACGACAAGTCTCCAAGATGAATCAAAGCTGGTTGGTTATCAGGGAGAAACAGATAAGCCATCGGCAATATTATTAAAAAATAATCGCCTGCATTTTGAAATTCAAATCGATAGAAGCCACCCGATTGGCAAAACAGACCAAGCAGGCGTTAAAGACATTCTAATCGAATCAGCACTTTCAACGATCATGGATTGTGAGGATTCAGTTGCAGCAGTAGATGCTGATGATAAGGTACTTGTGTATCGCAACTGGTTAGGTCTTATGAGAGGAGATTTAACTGCTTCTGTCATGAAAAATAATAAAAAGATTATTCGTAAAATGAATCCAGATCGCATTTACACTGGTCCAAATGGCGAAAAAATCTCATTGCGCGGTCGTTCACTTATGTTTGTTCGAAACGTTGGGCATTTAATGACCACAAATGCGATCTTAGATGCTGCTGGTCAGGAAATTCCTGAGGGGATTATGGATGCAGTAATAACTAGTTTACTTGCAAAACACTCTTTATTAGGAAATGGAGAATATCAAAACT
>NZ_JAIQUM010000094.1 GCF_020075705.1 Metabacillus rhizolycopersici
TGAAATCATTTGGATATCACCTACATACAGTTAATAAAACCATTATAGAGTAAAAAGGCAGTTGAAAGTTCGATATAATCGAACTTTCAACTGCCTAATTTAATAATGGACTTTTTCAGTGGCCTCGAAATTTCCCGGAGCGTTTTTTTGTATTTCAGATTCCAGAAAATTATTCATAATCTATACTTGCTAGTAACTTATAGCCTACTTTAGAGTTGAAAATTAGCATGTTTACTACGTCGATAATCCTGTTTTTAGATATATAAGTGAAAATTTACAATTTTGTAAAAATAAATTAACAGAGAGGTGCTATTTTGAACTTGAAAGATAAAATTAACGACAATATTAGGAGGGTTTCTATGAGCAGAGTTAGGAAATTGTTTGGTTATACTTGTCTTGTTATTGTATTATTGTTGACATTTGTAACAATTGATTCGTCAAAAGCTGCTACAACATCTTTAACTGTCTCACAGGCAATTCAGCTACAAAATAATTCGGTCAATATGGTTGAGGGCTATGTAGTTGGTAAACCAATTTCAACTTCAACTGTGATCACAAGTAATTATTCAGATGATTATGCTTTGGCAATTGCAGATGTTAGTACTGAAACAAATACGGAAAAAATGCTTTATATTCAGATACCATCACAATTCAGGCCACAATTTGGTTTGAAAAGTAATCCAGAGTTAATGGGGGGGAAAATTAAAGTTAGTGGAAATTTAACTGCTTATTTTTCGCATCCTGGTTTGAAAAATACTACTCAGATGCTTATGATTTCATCGAGTAGCAATCCAAATGAAGGTGAAAGTAATGGAACATATTATGATAATGCAATTGGAAAAACAGGAGAAAGCTTAAAAACTGCTTTACATACGATTATTGATGACCATACAGAGATTTCTTATGCAAATGTTTGGGGGGCTCTTAGAAAGACAGATGAGGATCCTACTAATCCTGACAACGTAATTTTACTATATACTGGACGGTCTCAAAGTAAATATGCCAATGGTTCAGGGGTTAACGATTGGAATAGGGAACATGTTTGGGCTAAATCACATGGAGATTTTGGGACATCAATGGGACCTGGTACTGACTTACATCATCTTAGACCAACAGATGTATCAGTAAACAGCTCACGTGGAAATAAAGATTTTGATAATGGTGGAACATTAAATGGAGAGGCACCTGATACGTACTCTGATAGCGACTCTTTTGAACCGCGCGACGAGATTAAAGGTGATGTTGCAAGAATGATATTTTACATGGATGTTCGGTATGAGGGGGATAGTGGGGAACTTGATTTAGAAGTAAATAATGTTGTAAGTAATGGCAGTGCTCCATATCATGGAAAGTTATCAACTCTTCTTCAATGGCACAAACAGGATCCTGTAGATGATTTTGAGAGACATAGAAATGAAATAATTTATCGTGATTATCAACATAATCGCAATCCATTTATTGATCATCCAGAGTGGGTTGAGGCGATTTGGAACTAATTTAGTTTAAGAGGAAAGTTGTAGAAATATGGCTTTCCTCTTGTGTTTGTTATGTGTGGAAACCATAAAAGGTTTTTTATTATTTGTTTACATAATAAAATTATATACTACTTAAAGTATCTAAACATTGTTCAGATTTGTTTAGAGGTGAATTCACGATGTCTGATACTGGGTAGACATCCATTAAATCGGCTTCATATGGTACTAGCGTTGATTTTAGTATTTCTGTGTCATTAAACTTCCTATCTAACCATTGATCGTATGTTTCAGGTGGTAAAATCACTGGCATTCTATCATGGACATCTTTTGTTAGTTCATTTGGTGTAGTCGTTATGGTCGTACAAATATAAAGTGGTTTTTCACCTTTTTTGATCGGATATTCATTTCCATATCTCAAATGATACAGGAAATCGCCTACAATGAGAATTTAAATGGATTTTATCGGGCTGATGTTCGGGTAATTGAAGTAGATAAATAGGATTACATCTAGCCTATAAAGAACTCAAAAAGGTAATAAGAATAAATAAAGCCCTGTCCTTTGGAAATTTCTGAACACGTTCTCTAGGTTGGAAATAAGGTTTTTAGAAGGGGATGAAGGAATCCTTTTCAGTATAAGTTTCGTCTTATCAATAACAGAGTGGTTGGACCTATCATATAGTAAAGCAAACAGATATGGAGGTGTTAAGTATGGGTGGCGAAGGTGGTTACAATTTCGGAGCAGGATTTGCTCTAATTGTTGTATTATTTATTCTTTTAATTATCATTGGTGCGTCTTACATTGGATATTAATCTGTAAATCAATGGAATAGAGAGACAGAGGGTCCTATGAACATAATCGTAGGGCCTTTGTTAATTATACAAATGTTAATTTCCAATGTAAGTTAGCAATTATAAGTAACTTCTATTCCGGGAAGGATGAGATTGTTCAGCGTTAGAGCATTATTCTTTTCATTTAAAGAAAAGTGTAGCAAGATAAAAGTGTAGCAAGATAAAAGGGTATAAAAAAGAGGAGTGTAGTTCATGAAAAATTTGCAGAGCACGACAACATTACATAATGGAGTTGAAATGCCTTGGTTTGGTTTAGGCGTATTTAAGGTAAAAGAAGGTACTGAGGTTGTTAATTCAGTAAAGGCTGCAATTGAAGCAGGCTATAAAAGCATTGATACTGCGGCGATCTACGGTAATGAAGAGGGAGTCGGTAAAGCGATTGCCGAGAGTAATGTACCACGAGAAGAATTATTTATTACGACAAAGGTTTGGAACTCAGCACAAGGGTATGATACAACTTTAGCAGCTTTTGAAGAAAGTATGAAAAAGCTTGGTTTAGAATATTTAGATTTATATCTCATTCATTGGCCTGTTCCACAACAAAATAAGTATAAAGAGACTTGGAAAGCACTTGAAAAGCTATATAAAGACGGTCGAGTACGAGCAATTGGTGTAAGTAACTTCAAAGAACATCACCTAAAAGATTTGTTGGATAATTGTGAAGTGAAACCGATGGTAAACCAAGTTGAGTATCATCCACGATTAACACAAACTGGAATTCATAAGTTATGTAAGCAAAATGGAATACAACTCGAAGCATGGTCCCCATTAATGCAAGGTGGCTTATTTGAAGAACCAACGCTAAAAGAAATAGCCCAAAAATACGGTAAGTCAATTGCGCAAGTCATTTTACGATGGGATTTACAAACCGAAGTTGTGACAATCCCAAAATCAATTACACCTCATCGCATTCAAGAAAATGCGGATATCTTTGATTTTGAATTAAGCGCAGACGATATGGAGAAGATTAGTTCTCTTAATCAAAATCAACGTGTCGGATCAGATCCTGATGAGATGAATAAATTTTAACAAATAAAAATCATTTAAGAAGCGGCTGAATTATCTTATATTCAGTCGCATTTTTTGTTTGAGTTAGAACAAAGAAATCCTAGAGCAAGACTTCTATCATTAGGGGTTTTACTACCCGTTAAGAATGGGATAAAAAATGAGACAGTTGAAGAAATTAAGGAAAAGAACTCTTGGATGGGGGCTATACGTTTCCAATGTTAAAACTCTTCATGTGTCTAATTATTTGCATGTTATCTTTCCCTTTAACTACTTCTAATAAGATAGTATTTGCACAGGGTAATAAATCAGAATTTGCTCGGCAAATAGATCAGATTCTTAATCAACATCCATTTGTGAAAGGTGCAATTGCTGGGGTAAGTGTCCGTTCTGCAACTACAGGTAAGCTTATCTATTCGCACCAGGGAGATACGCGATTAACCCCAGCCTCAAATATTAAGCTTTTAACTGCTGCATCAGCATTATCAACATTAGGTCAAGATTATACGTTTCACACGGAATTATTAACAGAAGGCGCAATTAAATGGAATGTATTAATGGGTGACATTTATCTTAAAGGTAAAGGAGACCCAACACTTCTTCCTGAAGATTTTAAACAGTTTGCTAAAGAGATTAAAAATAGAGGAATAAAAATAATTAATGGAGATTTAATTGGTGATGATTTTTGGTATGACGATGTTCGTTATTCCATTGATGAACCATGGAGTGATGAAACGGCTTATTATGGGACACAAATCTCTGCTTTAACTGCTTCACCAGATAAAGATTTTAATGCTGGGACAGTAATTGTTGAGGTATCGCCCGGGAAAGAAATGAATCAAAAAGCGACTGTAACGATTAAGCCTAAGACTAACTATGTTCGTATCAGGAATGAAACAACTACTGTAGCAGATAGTGAATTTAATAATGTCCTTATTTCTCGCGTTCATGGACAAAATGAAATTAGAATCACAGGGGCAATTCCCATTTCCACTCCTACAAAGAAAGAATGGATTGCTGTTTGGGAGCCAACAAAATACGCGTTGGACTTATTTAAGCAAGCTTTGAACGAAGAAAACATTAAGGTACTAGGAAACATAAAAGTAGATAAAACACCTAATAATGCAACACTTTTACTTACACATCATTCAATGCCTTTATCAAAATTGCTGATTCCTTTTATGAAATTAAGTAATAATGGTCATGGTGAACTTTTAATAAAAGAAATGGGGAAAGTTGTTAAAGGGGAGGGTAGCTGGGTGAAGGGATTGGAAGTGGAGGAAAATACGTTAACCACGTTAGGAGTTCAAGTGGAAGCTATAGATATAAGAGATGGGTCAGGAATTTCACATATTAATTTAGTTCCAGCGAATGAAATCACTCAATTACTTTATCAGTCGCAACAGATGAAATGGTTTTCTGTATTCTCATCATCTCTTCCAATAGCAGGATCAAACGAAAAAATGATCGGAGGGACATTACGTAACAGAATGAAAAACAGACTCTTTCAAGGCAATGTAAAGGCAAAAACCGGTACACTTACCAATGTTAGCGCACTTTCTGGTTTTGTTAAATCAAAAAATGATCAGACACTCATTTTTTCAATCATACTTAACCACCTAAACGATGAAGCGGAAGGAAAACAAATTGAAGAGGAAATCGTAAATGTACTTGCAACTTCTGAAATCTAATCAACTAAAGCAACTCATTTGATAAGACCATACAACGATGAAATAATTGGTAGAAAATCAAGGGAGGATCTGGGAGGAGATGAATCTTATGAAAGTATTTGTCATAGGAGCTAATGGACAGGTTGGGACACAACTAATTCAATTGTTAAATGAAAGCTAAAAAGACCACTATTGCACCTTCTTAGATGCAATAGTGGTCTTTTTGTCTATAGGATGGGGATTTTATCAACATTTTCATGATACATAAGTAAATAAATTAATTTACGCTTCAAATGAACAAGGAGACGAATTATTCAGTAATTAGATATATTTCGAATAAGGCTGATTTTCTTTTCATAAAAATGGGTAATATATAACTGTTTAAGATAGTGTCGGTGTGTAAATACATATCAATTCTAATTTTACAAGGGGGAAGAACGATGAAGCTAACTCCAGAACAACGAATTCAATTACATGGCTTTAATAATTTAACGAAATCTTTAAGTTTTAATATGTATGACATTTGTTATACGAAAACAAAAGAAGAACGTGAAGCTTATATTGAATATATCGATGAACAATACAATGCGGACCGTTTAACAAAAATTTTGGAATCTGTAACTGAAATAATCGGTGCGAATGTTTTAAATATAGCGAAACAAGATTATGTTCCACAAGGTGCTAGTGTGACAATCTTAGTTTCAGAAGGTCCGGTCGTGGAAGTACCGAACGTATCATATGAGGAATCACCGGGTCCGCTACCAGAAGCGATCGTCATGGGGTTAGATAAAAGCCATATTACTGTTCATACCTATCCTGAATACCACCCTAATGAGGGCATAAGTACATTTAGAGCAGATATCGACGTATCTACATGTGGTGAAATTTCACCATTGAAAGCATTAAATTACCTTATCCATACTTTTGATACTGATATTATGACAATGGATTATAAAGTGCGCGGGTTTACAAGAGATATTAAGGGGCATAAATTATTTATTGATCACGAAATTAGTTCGATTCAAAATTACATACCAGATGAAATGAAAAAACAGTTTGACATGATTGATGTCAACATTTATCAAGAAAACATTTTCCATACAAAGTGTAAGCTGAAAAAGTTCGATCTAAATAATTATTTATTTGGGTATACAAAAGATAAAATAAGTAAAGAAGAACAAGAAGAAATTACTGGAAACTTAACGAAAGAAATGGATGAAATATTTTATGGGAAAAATATTAGTTAATTAGAAAGCTTATATTTAAAAATGGAAGTGTTTGTACGATCTTAGCATCTTACTGTAGGTAGAGTCGGATCCTACTTTTGAATTGACAATTAGTGCTTTCATTCTATTTAATACTCGGGGAATCAATTCAAAAAGGGACAGACACACCAATTAGCTTGTAGTGTCTGTCCCTTCCGATTTGATTGAAATATTACTTAGAGAAAAATGCCACAAATTTTTGATCGCGGATTTCCTTTTCTTCAGCAGATGCCAAATCATACTTTTTCAATAAATGAAAAAGTTCATTTAGTTCCGCTTGACTTACAGCAGGCGTTAGGTAGTTTAAGCATTTTTCAGATATAGCGGGTAATAGAAATGGCGTTTGATCAGCAAGTTTTTTCTTTACATCCTCTAAAGAATGATCTAATTTACAAGTACTCATTCAAATCCTCCTAGCCACCAATATGGGACATTTCGATTTTAGTGCGATTAGTTATTGATTCGCTCCGTTCAACTGAATAGCGATCTTTTCGGTCGTGCCAAATGGATTGAAGTAGTTCTGTAAGTTCTTCATTTGATTGATTTGATCTTAAAGGAGTGCGTAAATCATGTCCTTTTGATGCAAATAAACACGTATACAAAGTACCACTTGCGGAAAGACGAGCACGGTTACATGTTGAGCAAAAGGCATCTGATACAGATGATATGACACCGATTTCTTCATCTGCTCCTACATAGCGATATCGTGTAGCTACTTCACCAGTGTAATTCGGCTCGATTGCTTCAATTGGCATTACTTGATGGATATCTTCAATTATCTGCTTTTTCGGATAGACATCTTGAAGATTCCATTTATTTGAATTACCAACATCCATAAATTCAATAAATCGTAAAATATGTCCTTTATCACGGAAATACTTTGCCATTGGAATAATTTCATGATCATTCATGCCACGCTTTACGACCATATTAATTTTGACGTTTAAGCCAGCTGCAGCTGCAGCATCTATTCCATCAAGTACAGTTTTCACTGAAACTCCTCGTCCATTTATTTTACCAAATTGCTCATCATTTAATGAATCGAGACTAATCGAGACTCGTTTTAATCCAGCCTCTTTTAATGCATGAGCATATTTAGGTAGAAAAACACCATTTGTAGTCATGGCAATATCTTCAACGCCTTTAATTTGACTTAATCGATTAATGAGAGTAGGTAAATCTTTTCTCATTAATGGTTCTCCACCTGTTATTCTTATTTTTTGGACACCAAGAGAATGGACGAAAACTTTTGCGAGGCGCTCGATCTCTTCATAAGATAAGAGTTCGCCTCTTTTTAAAAATGGATAATCCGGACCGAATATCTCTGCGGGCATGCAATACGTACAACGAAAATTACATTTATCTGTAACAGAAATTCGTAAATCTCGAAGGGGGCGATTAAAGTAATCATAAACAGTAGTAGTTGGTTGCATGATGAATCCCTCCCTCAGGTAGTCAATTTATGCACAATTCAATTAAGGATCATTTCCTTGAAGAAATCGCTAATAATTATAAGTTTATTATCATCTGAACGTTAAGGAAAAAATAAACCGATATTAATTCAATCATACTATTTTTCTAGATGAATGAAAAGGAAACGAAATTTACGAGATACGATGGACAAATCTTTGATGTTGAAAGTGTTAAGATTTGTGCAAAATATGACACAGTATCAATCATTCAAGACAATTCTTTCAGGGTGAGAATAGATATTAAAAGAATCACCGCGAATAAAGCCGACTGCGGTAATGTTTAAGTCTTCTGCAAGTTTAATTGCTAAATCTGTTGGTGCTGACTTTGATAGCACTATTCCTACGCCGATTTTAGCAGCTTTTACTAGCACTTCAGAGGAGATTCTGCCACTAAATACAATGATTTTTTCGCGAACGGGAATTTTGTGTAAAAGACTATATCCATATAATTTATCTAAAGCATTATGTCTACCTATGTCAGTCCGACTTACGATTATTTCATCTGGCGTACATAGTGCTGCATTATGTACGCCACCTGTCTCTTGGAAGACGACGCTGCTTGCTTGCATCCGATTCATTAAACAAATGCACTGGGAGGGAGTTATAGTTTGTATGGAAGTTGATGTTTTAGCTGTTCGTACATCATTGTGAAAATAAAACTGTCTACTTTTTCCACAGCATGAGCCAATAAATCTTTTCGTGTAATATTGTTGGCTTGTTGTAACCTCAGTATGTAGCATAACATGTGCAAAACCAGCATCTTCATCAATATTTAAGGATAATATATCTTGTTGAATGCGAATAACACCTTCAGAAGCTAAAAATCCAACTACCATTTCTTCAAAATGGGTGGGTGTACAAACCATTGTTGCGAATTCTTGACGATTAACAAAGATTGTTAATGGAAATTCTTTTACAATAGTATCCTCAATGTCTAGCAATTGACCATTTGAATATTTTCTAATTTTTTGTTTAACACTCGTGTTTGCGATCATTTGAATCACCCAATTTTTTATATAAAGTATAAACATATAAGAAATGATTAAACAAGTAATAAGCAACATATGAATTTTTATAATTGAGATAAGTCTGAAAAATGTAAAAACTATCTTGATGAACGATTGATGGCATGTTAGTATTACATTAAAAGATCATATTATTGTAGTAGGATGTTTTGAGTTAGCGATTCAGTCGTTATTTGAGATTATGACAAAATGAAAGCGATTAATTTTCTAAACGGAAGTAGTAAAGCTCATTTGAAACAATACCTAAACCGTCTGTAAAACGGATCATATTTTGGTGGTATTTAGATGCTAGCGGTCTGAATTAAGCTTTACAGGAAACACTTATTACTGAATCTAGTTTTTGATAAAAATTCGTTTCTGATCAAAAGCTTCAAGTGAAATTTTGATTAGAAACAGATCTGGTACAAGTAGTTACCATGTAGAAGATTAATCACCGGTATCCCAGCATGATCCTGCTGGGATACGGTGTTTTTTTGATTTTTACTAAGGTAAGTATCACATGAAATTAGTGAAAGAACAGAAAGTTAGTGTTTCTATAATAGTATTTTAATAGATAGTAGAAAAACATAGTAGGAGTGAGATCGTTTGGAAAAACAAAACATACAGGTCCGATGAAACTTAGTAAAAAACCAACACCTAAATTATGGGCCGGGCTTTCTCCAATGGGATTAGGAAAAGTAAAGCCACATTATATTCGCGATACTATGAAGGTGGCATGGGATAATCGCGATAATCTTCCATATGCTTATCGAATTCTCACACAAGGTGTTTGTGATGGATGTGCACTTGGTGTATCAGGTCTATATGACCAAACACTGACGGGACCACATTTATGTACGACAAGATTGAACGTCTTGCGTTTAAACACAGCACCAGCAATCAATCCTACGCTATTCGAAAATATTGAAGAATTACGAAAACTAGATAGTACTGAATTACGAAAGCTCGGTCGGATTCCATATCCGCTCTCACGTAAAAAAGGAGAAACAAAGTTTACGAGAATTTCATGGGATGAGGCGTTAGGTCGGATTGCGGATAAAATTAAAGTGATTGATCCGAAACAGCTTGCTTTTTATTTAACAGCAAGAGGAATTACAAATGAAGTTTATTATACAGCGGCTAAAATGGCACGCTTTTTAGGGACAAATAATATCGATAATGCATCACGTATCTGTCATTCACCGAGCAAAACAGCATTAAAACGTTCGCTAGGAATTGGCGCATCTAGTTGTAATTATAAAGATTGGATTGGAACAGATGTCCTTGTGTTTTGGGGATCAGTCGCTGCAAACAATCAGCCTATTTCAACGAAATACATGTATGCTGCGAAAAAGGCAGGTACGAAAATTATCATGATTAATCCATATCGTGAACCTGCTATGGAGAAGTATTAGATTCCATCCATACCCGAAAGCGCTTTATTTGGAACGAAAATTGTTGATGATGTATATCAGGTGAATATTGGTGGTGATATCGCCTTTATGAATGGTGTCATGAAGCACTGGTTTGAAATGGAAGAAAGAAATCCAGGCTCAGCAATCGATCATACATTTATTAATGAGCATACAAACGGGATTGAGCAATTAAAAGCACATTTGAAAACGCAGGATTGGGATCAACTTGAAAAGTCTTCAGGTTTATCAAAAGACAGGATGTTGGAATTTGCGCATCTGCTTGCGAAAGCTAAGTCAGGGATTTTTATCTGGAGTATGGGCTTAACGCAGCACCGTTTTGCAACAGATAATATTTCGCAAGTGGCAAACCTAGCTATGCTTAAAGGCTTCATTGGAAGAGAACATTGTGGCGTCATGCCAATACGTGGACATAGCGGTGTACAAGGATCTGGGGAAATGGGTGCTGATCCTTTTGTGTTACCTGGTGGCGATTTTGATGAAGAAAATGCAAAACGAATCGAACAAATTTGGGGTTTTGACATACCAAGATGGCAAGGAGATACAGTTGGGCAAACGATTGAGAATGCATTATTGCCAGATACCCATGAACGAAAATTGAAGCTCTTTTATACGAGCGGTGGAAATTTCTTAGAAACAATGCCTAACCCTGAATATATGAAGCAAGCATTAGAAAATGTTGAATTACGTGTTCATCAGGACATCATTTTAAATACATCGACACTTTTAGATGCGAAAGAAGAAGTGATTATTCTTCCTGCAATGACAAGGTATGAACAGCCAGGTGGGGGAACATCTACTAGTACGGAACGGATGGTATATTTTAGTCCTGAGATTGAAGGACCAAGAATTGAAGAAGCTCGTTCAGAATGGGAAATATATGTTGATTTAGCTAGTCGCGTTGCTCCAGATAGGAAACAACTTATTTCGTTTAAGAATGCGGCTGAAATTCGAGAGGAAATTGCAGTAGCCAATCGCAATTATGATGGAATTCAGCATTTAAAGGAAAAAGGCGATGTATTCCAATGGGGTGGAGCATGGCTATGTGAAAATGGTATATGCCCAACTCCAGATGGTAAAGGGAACCTCTTAGCAATTGATATTCCTGAAAATCGTCGTATTGAAGGTCAATTTTATGTAACGAGTAGACGTGGCAAACAATTTAATTCGATGATTTATAGTGAGAAGGACCCTTTTAATGGTGGCCATCGATATGACATTTTTATGAACGCAAACGATGCAGCAAAGCTAGATATTAAAGAAGGTGATCTCATTGTCACATATAATCAATTCGGGACTTATCAAGGAAACGCAAAGTTTGAGGATATTAGTTCAGGAAACGTAGCAGTATATTGGCCAGAGGGAAATGTCTTACTTCCGAAAGAGGTCTATGAAAAATATTCTCAAATTCCTGAATACAATACAGCGATTATTGTAGAAAAAGCAGAGCTATTTCATGCACAAAAAGATCAACGCTATGTTGAAAAAAGAATTGAAGAATTAGAAATGACGATTGAATAAAAAATGAAAGAGGCAGAATAATCAATTCTGTCTTCTTTGTGTTCTTCATTAATTTTTAGAATTAGATCTAGTGATTTTAGGAGAGAAGTGAATTTCTAATTATTTACAACTATCCAGAAATTTGCACTATCCTTAACAGAATCTCGTTTTCCAAATGTCATAAAGCAAAGTTTGGTTAAATATTTTTTATGAATCTGAAACTTTTTTCAATGTGAGTCGTATGAATGATATATTGGAATTTCCCATATTGATCTATTACTATTAGCAAATGTGAGAGGAGATAAATAGTGAGAAAATTTGGTTTTGTAATAATAATCACTGCAACAATGATGTTAAGTGCATGTGGTGTATTAGATGAAGTGAATAATTCGTTAGATTATGTAAACGAAGCGCAGAGTTATATCGATTCATTGAGTGAATTCGGAGCGGAAGCCCCGCAGCTTGTTCAGGATGCTGCACTAGATCCGGATGCAAGGGTAGAACTTGAAAATCAAATAAATACGCTAGTTGGAGAGATAGAGGAGTTTAATGCAATTGAGCCTCCTTCACTTGCAGAAGACATTCATCAAAATGTTGTTTCGAAAAACGAAGTACTACTCAATGAGGTCAATCAAGTGATGGATAACGGAGAATTGGTCCTTGAAAAATTCGAGAATTCCGAGATTATGAATACAGTAAATGATGTAACATTACTTTTAGACAAAGTCGAAAATTTAGAATTGTAATGCTCCACACTAAGTGGAGTTCTTTTTTGTTTAAGATTGAAACATTAAAATATGAGTCTAGACATTAAGTACGACATAATCCCCTAACTCTCTTTATCTTTTTTTTTGAGGGAAATTAGTATACTATATATGCATGTACTACTATGACTTAATCATAATTAATAATGTTAGGGTGATTGCATGAAATGTGTCGGTATCATCGGTGTCGGTGCTTATGTTCCTGAAAATATTGTAACAAACTTTGATTTAGCAAAAACTGTTGACACGAATGATGAATGGATTCGTTCAAGAACAGGTATAGAAGAACGTAGGATTGCTAGTGATGATATGGACACAACAGATATGGCCATTATTGCTGCTGAGAATGCTTTGGTGAATGCAGCATTAGATGCTTCAGACATAGATCTTATTTTAGTTGCGACTGCGACACCAGATTATGCATTTCCATCGGTAGCTTGTCTCGTACAAGAAGCTCTTGGGATGAAAAATATCCCAGCAATGGACATAAGTGTTGCTTGCTCAGGTTTTATCTATACATTAGTAACAGCGAAACAATTTATTGAGACCAATACGTACAAAAATGTTTTGGTTATTGGAAGTGAGAAATTTTCAAAAATTGTTGATTGGAATGATCGAAATACATGCATTTTATTTGGCGATGGTGCAGGTGCGGTCGTTGTAAGTGAGGTTTCTGACGGGAAAGGAATTCTATCATTTGAATTAGGTTCAGATGGAGCGGGTGCAAAACATTTAGCGGTATGTAAGGAAACAAATACTGTTACGATGAATGGTCGCGAGGTATATAAGTTTGCCGTTCGTCAAATGCCCGAATCAAGTTTAAATGTTATAAATAAAGCAGGTCTTGAAAAAGCAGAAGTTGATTTTCTTATTCCTCATCAAGCAAACATTCGAATTATCGATGCTGCTAGACAAAAACTTGGTCTAAAAAAAGAACAAGTATCAACAACAATAACGAAACATGGAAATACATCGGCTGCATCAATTCCATTGGCTCTGCATAGTGAAATTCAAAATGGACGAGTGAAAGATAATGATATCATTGTCATGGTTGGTTTTGGCGGTGGATTATCTTGGGGATCTGTAGTTTTGAGATGGGGTAAATAGAGATTCGGTAAGAGGAGAGACATAAATAATGAAAAAACGAGTTGTGATAACAGGTATTGGTGCAGTTACTCCAGTAGGAAATGATGCATTTACATCCTGGGAAAATATTAAAAATGGTGTGTCTGGTATTGCACCAATTACGCGAGTAGATGCAGAAAAATTTAATGTCAAAGTTGCGGGTGAAGTGAAAAACTTTGCACCAGAAGAATTTATCGATGCAAAAGAAGCAAGAAGGATGGCACGCTTTACCCATTTAGCGATTGCAGCTAGTAAGATGGCTATTAAAGATGGTGGTATCCAAATTGGTGAACATGTTAATCCTGAACGGGTTGGTGTATGGATTGGTTCTGGTATAGGTGGGCTAGATGCTTTTGAAGAACAGCATAAACGTTTTTTAGATAAGGGGCCAAGACGTGTAAGCCCTTTTATTATTCCGATGTTTATACCGGATATGGCATCAGGGCGTGTATCCATTGAACTCGGAGCTAAAGGAATGAACAACTGCTCTGTTACAGCATGTGCATCTGGAGCAAATTCAATTGGGGATGCATACCGAGTCATTCAAAATGGGCAAGCAGATATGATGATTACAGGTGGAGCTGAAGCGTCTATTACAGACATGACAGTTGCAGGTTTTTCAAATATGACAGCATTGTCTACTAATCCAGATCCACAAACAGCAAGTCGACCGTTCGATAAAAATCGTGATGGATTTGTCATTGCGGAAGGCTCAGGAATCGTTATTTTAGAAGAACTTGACCATGCATTAGCTCGCGGGGCGAAGATTTATGGTGAACTTGTAGGATATGGGGCAACTGGGGATGCGTATCACATAACAACTCCAGCTCCAGACGGAGAAGGTGCCCAGCGTGCAATGAAATTAGCATTAAGTGATGCCAATATTAGTCCTGAAGCTGTTGATTATGTCAATGCTCATGGAACGAGCACACATTATAATGATTTGTACGAAACAAAAGCAATAAAAGAAATCTTTGGCAGCCATGCGTATACGCTTTCTGTTAGTTCAACAAAATCGATGACTGGACATATGCTTGGTGCAACAGGCGCAGTTGAAGCCATTTTTTCTCTATTAGCTATTAAAGATGGAATCATACCTCCAACAATCAATTACGAAACATCTGATGAAGAGTTAGATTTAGATTATGTGCCTAATGTTGCCAAAAAATCTGATGTAAATGTCGTTTTATCAAACTCGCTAGGATTTGGTGGCCACAATGCAACATTAATTTTTAAGAAATACTAAATGATTCGTGAAAAAATGGAAACAAAAAATGATCTGTTAAAGCAGATCATTTCACAGGCTGTTGAGAAAGTTTTTTCTCAACAGCCTTTTTTGAGTTTAAGTGAGTTTTTGCCTGTCAAAACTGCTAAAAAGGAAAAATAAGGAGAGATGCAGTATGATGGGAACCTTAAAGAATCATCGTGATCAAGAAGTTACCGTATCCGTTGAATCATTAGTTCCAGTGGATCATTTTTTACGTGCCGTAGAAGCCACGATAGATTTTTCATTTATTGAAGAAAAGTTACAGCCTTATTATTGTGAAGAGAATGGAAGACCCTCTATTCATCCCATTACTCTTTTTAAAATGATGTTTGTGGGCTATTTTTATGGGATTCGCTCTGAACGTCAATTAGAGAAAGAGATCGAAACGAACATTGCTTATCGATGGTTTT
>NZ_JAIQUM010000095.1 GCF_020075705.1 Metabacillus rhizolycopersici
TGAGCCAGGATCAAACTCTCCAATAAAGTGTTTGACTTGCTCATAAGTTTTGTACTATATAGTACGTTTATGTTAATCGAAATTAACGTTGGCACGCTTGGTTTTGTTTAGTTTTCAAAGATCATTGCGTTGTCGTTTCTCTCAGAAGCGACTTTACTAATATATCACTTACGAATTATTAAGTCAACACTTTTTAAAATGTTTTTTAAAAGTTGTTTATCTATCAACTCGACAAGAATCTAATCTTATAATATATTCTTTTAATTGTCAACGGATAAATGAAATTAATTTACAAAATTGATTCTTATGAATAAGAATATTACTCAATCCTCATACAAATAGGGTCTTCATTATAAACTAACTCCTCCTTATTTGATAATAAAATAGATTTAATCCGTAGAAATGTATTTCAACCCTATCATTATTTGAAAGTAGATGTATATTAATTTACTAAGTTAGCCATACTATCTAGTATCCCCCCTTTTCTCTATAAAAGCCTTTACTCCTATTGAGTAAAGGCTACTTTTTTGACGAGTTTCTCCTATTATATATTTCTATCTCTTACTAATCGTATTCTTTAACCACATTATCATACGAAACTTTCATTAGTTATGATTCTTTCCTTGTTATTGATCACTATTTGCTTCTTCTTGATAATGGCGAACAAGCGCAATAATCGCACTACCCATTCGCTCCTCTTCTGGAACAACCATTCTAGTAATGCCAACCTCTCGCAATGCTTGTGCAGTAACTTTCCCAACTGAAACAGCGATAACATTTGTTGAAAAGGCTGTTAAGAGTTCTTCCTCTAGACCTTTCTCCTTTGCATAAGCCATTAGAAAGCGTGCTTGAGGTGTACTCGTAAAGTTAACTGCATCAATCTCACCTCTTACTATTTCACCAATCAGCTGCTCCATCACTTCAGGTGTAGGTGGGATATGCTTGTAAGGTAAGATTTCTTTAAATTCAGCACCTTGCTTTTCAAGCCAATCAATTAATAGTGGAGCTGGGTCGCCATGGAGCTGGAGTGCAACACGACAGCCTGTTAATTGATGTGCATTTAATTCTCTTACTAACCCAGCCGTACTCCCATCATCATCTCTTACGTCAGGCGTTACGCCTAACTTTTTTAATACATTGACAGTTTTATAGCCTCTTGCAGCAATCTTCGAATTTTTTAATGCTTCTATGAACTTATCACCTAAGCCAATATTTACTGCGGTTTGATAGAGCTTGTCTGTTCCTAATCCTGTCGTGAAAATAAGCCAATCAAAATTCCCATTCACCAATTCATGGATCTCTTTTTCAACATTTGAATCATCAAGGAAGACAGTCCCTTGTGCTGGACGCACTAAAGCGACGCCACCTAAATTCTCAACAAGTTTACTTAGTTCTTCCGATTTTCTTTGCCCAACTAACGCGATAGTTTTACCATTTAGACGCTTCACGACAATCCCCCCTTATAATTTCCCACTTGTACTATTGTATCATCATTTCCCTCGATAACATTAACGTAATTTTGCAACAATTCAAAAAGTTATTACCTTCTGTAGCATTAAACTCAGTTCTAAAATTCCCATTATAAATTAAAGAAAAAAAGCGACCTATGCGCCTTGATCAACCTCAGGCACATAGGTCGCTTTTAAATTGACTTAAATAAAGACATTAAAATACAATCGTTTTATTTTGATGAACAATTATCCGGTCTTCCAAATGCCACTTCACAGCTCGAGCTAGGACACTTCGTTCAATTGAACGACCGCTTTTTTTCAGGCTATCAACATGATCACGGTGATCTACACGACTTATATCTTGTTCGATAATTGGGCCTTCATCAAGTTCATTTGTGACATAATGAGATGTCGCGCCAATTAGTTTCACACCACGTTCGTATGCTCGTTCATATGGTCTAGCCCCAATAAAGGCAGGTAGGAAGGAGTGATGAATATTAATGATTTTTTTCGGGTTTGCTGCTACAAATTTAGGCGTTAAAATTTGCATATATCGTGCCAATACGATTAAATCGATGTCATGCTCTTCTAGTAGCTGTAACTGTTTTTCTTCGACCTGCTCACGAATATCTTTATTAGCTGGAATGTAATAGAATGGGATATCCAACGATTCTACAACACTTCTCGCATCCTCGTGGTTACTAATAACAAGGGCAATATCTGCCATTAAATCTCCACTTTGCCACTCCCATAAAAGCTCTAGCAAGCAATGAAGCTCTTTTGATACAAAAATTGCTGCCTTTTTCACATTGTAAACATGGGTTAAGTTCCAATCCATTGAAAACGCGCTTGCAATTTCAGCGAATTGGATTTCCATTTCCTTCGCCTTATCCTTTAAATTAGGGCATTCAAATTCAATCCGAATAAAAAACGTTCCACCCTCAGGATTTGTTGAATACTGACTTGATTCAATAATATTTGCATTATGTGAAAACAAAAATTTTGAGATTGTTGAGACAATTCCAGGTTGATCCGGACAGCTAACTAAGAGACGTCCACGGTTTTGATTGCGCTCTTTAAATACTTCAATTTGATCGTTTATATATGAATTCATAATTACTACCTCTCTATCCGTGATGAAAATATTATACATTAGACTGTCCTAATGGTTAAGAATTTTACCAAAATAACTTTAGATGCTTTTCCGTAGACTACCTTTTCGAATAATCTGATTGATTACTTCTGATAAGACTAATCCAATTGCTATCGATCCAGATATCAACACGACCTCTGCCGAAAGAGGAATGGCCGCATTAAAATTCCCTTCTACAACTCGCCTCATCGCATCATAGGCTTTTCCACCAGGTACTAACGGGATGATTCCAGAAACATTAAAAATAATGACAGGTGTTTTAAACACTTTTGCAAAGTATTGACTAATAATTGCTATCGCGAAGGATGCAATGACTGACGCAAATATGCTATCCATCGTGTAATAAGTAATACCCATATAAATCATCCAGCCTACCATCCCTACAAATCCACATTTAAGTAAGGTTTTGACTGGTGCATTAAAGATGATCCCGAAAGCAGCTGACGCAATAAAACTAGTAATAAGATGTTCAATCAATTATGTAAGCCTCCTTTATAACAAACTTAAAACGTAAAGGCCTTAGAAGGAGGTTCTTTGCCTACACTTATCACCGCAGTCGGCATACTCATCAAGACTCCCTTTGATTTGGCCCTAGACAGTAAAACTAGGTCCCACATTTATACTTCTTAGTTGTTAAATACCTTTTTTAGCGAAACTTCTGTCAGTAGGGTCTTCTTTATCCCTACTGACGAATAGCGAGTCTCACCTTAACTTTTACCGACAATTCCCCGCCCACCTTTGCTTCTTCGCGATTCACTAAGAGGCTCAAAGTAGCTGGGGGTGTTACTATCCGTTGATGCGGGATAAAAATGAAAATACAACAGCAACTCCCGATCCGATCGCAAACGATGTCAGAAATGCTTCTGCTCCCTTTGACATACCAGACACTAAATGTCCGACCATTAAGTCTCTAACTGCATTGGTAATTAACAACCCCGGTACTAGCGGCATGACAGAAGCAATAATGATTTTATCCAGATCCGCACCAAGGCTCAAGGTTACAAACAAAACAGATAGCAATCCAATGATAATGGCAGCTAAAAATTCCGCGAAGAACTTAATTTCAACCAGTTGATGAAAATAAATTAAGCATGAGAACCCAATTGCCCCTGTCATTACTGCGGGTAGAAAGTCACCCCATCCACCTTGATACATTATCAAGAAACAGCCACTGGCTAAAGCTGCTGCAATGATTTGTAACCAAATTGGATAGGCTTGTGCATCTTGTTCAATCTCTTTAAGCTGCGTAAATGCCTCTTTAATTGTAAGTTCCCCACTACTAATTAACCTTGAAACACTGTTTACTTTTGCGACCTTTTGAAGATCAGTTGAACGATCTGAAATTCTCACTAATTCTGTAGGGGAATGACTGCCGCTTGAAAAGATAATAGCCGTTGGCGTTACATAGCTATGAGTATGCAGAATTCCATAAGCTGCTGCGATTCTCACCATTGTATCTTCCACACGATGGGTCTCTGCACCACTCCTTAGCATGATTTCCCCCGCTAATAAACATACTTCCATAATTTCAATCGTTTGATTTTGTTTTTGTTCATACTTCAACTTCGATTCACCCCATTATCTCGATGACATCTTTTAGTCTAATAAAGAAAAAGCTTATGTGAATTCCCTCTTTTCATTTTAGGCTTTTGCCTATATGGATTCATTTTTATGAAAACAAAAGCTACTGTAGTTAGGAATTTGGAAAATCAATTGATGAGTGTAACGGAGATTATGGAAAGAGTATTAGCCATTACAAATAAATGGGTTGGTGGAATGTAGGACTACTGGGGCGAAATAACGATTGATCTTAAAAGAAAGTCTCTCTCCAAGTTTTACCGATGGCTATACTCATCTCATTACTCTCCACTACTTTCGATTTATTGTCGTTCAAGGTAAAAAAAAGCTTATTTACCGTTGGACCCATTGAACGAGTATATGTTTTTTTAGAATGCTTCTATCCACATTTACCATTAACCTTTTTAGCTTTACCAGTTCTACAAGAGCTAAAACGAAGGAACTTCAAACTTTTATAAGCACATGACATTAACCAGAATAATGTCATTCATTCATTTGTAACCCCCTTACTATGTAAAATCAAATTATCGTAAGGGGATTTTGCTTATCCGCAGCACTTTTTATATTTTTTTCCACTCCCACAAGGACATGGATCATTTCTCCCTACCTTTTCAACCTTTATCGGCTGATTGGGGATATTTTCTGCCTCATGTTCTTCATTACCTCTATTTTGGATCATATCTGTCCACTCATTAAGAAGCGGGTGATCGAATCCCATGATTTTATAATAGCTATAAGCTAGCCTCTCAATTTCAACAAAAAAAGAGGTAGGTCGCTTACTTACATACTCATTTATTTCCGGTTCAGCTACTGGACTTAAATGATGAATAAGTGCTTCGATAATAATTGCCCTAGTATCATCATCATCATCATGCACCTGATGATAAGCATTTCGTAAAACTTCTACAGCATAATCAGTTTTAATATTCTCAACGATTGATGCAGCAAAAATATTTGATTCTTCCTTAAGGAGATAAGGAACAACCGCTTCTACAACCTCATCTGATTGCAAGGATATCAACGTTGCAGCAACTTCCTCTAGTAGGATATCTTCATTGCTCACAAGCAGCGGAACCAACTTATGTATATATGTATCCATTTTCAATAGACCAATCATATAGACAGCAAGAATTCCACTATAATTAAACCATTCTTGTTTTAAGTTTTCTTCTAACTCACGTTCAATCTCTTCTCCTGTTACCCACCCATTTTTTACGAGCGTATACGCAACCTTCTTCGCCTGCCTATATAAATTACTACTATACGTTCCTTCTACCTCTAACTTATGGAGGATATCACCGTATACTTTCCTAACATCCTTTTCGGACCCGTTAACTAAAATCTCGTATAGTTCCCAATAATCTTTTGTAAGATGTAAGGATATCTCATTTCTATGCTTCAAGGCCATGTCAGGTACTAATTCATATACTAAGTAACGAAATAAATTACGAGTGCCTTTTGAAGCATGGTTCACGCCCTGAACTAACATTTCCGCAACCTCTTCATGCATAGAGTCAACACGTAAAAAGGTTAAGATGGAACTTGCCTTTTCTTCATTTTGTGTAGCCTCATCTACTAACCTTTCAATCCACTCCTCACTAACATTAGGATAATCATGTAAGGTGTGTGTGACAAAATCCAGGATGATTGGATCATCACTTGTTAGGAATGGTTCAATTCTGTCTTTAAAGTCCATGCTTATACCCTCACTATCTTTAAATTTAAACTAAGTCATTTTTTATGTATCACGTTTAAATTTTCGATTAAATTATTGCTCTATATATGTTTTAACATGAGTAACACGAGGAAACAATACGGCCCCCTTCCAATTTAATAATCTATTTTTTGACGATCAATCGATCCATACAGCTGTTAACATGCGAACTAGTTTCGAAAATGATAAAATAAGGTGGAACTTCCCTCATAAAGCGAGACTTCCATCAGTGGGGGTTTTCTCTATCCCCACTGATGGTTAGCGAGACTTATCTTAGCTTTTACGGGCAGTTTCCCCCACCTTCGCTTCTTTGATTCACTCAAACTTAGAGGTAGGGGGTATTACTGCCCGTTAATGCGGGATAAACGTTTTACCGCCCATCTAGCAGCAATAAAACGATCCCACTATAAGAAAGGTGATTGGCATGAAAAATAAAATCATTGAAAGATTTACAAGTTACGTAAAAGTAGATACACAATCAAATGAAGACAATGAAGCCTGTCCTTCGACGCCCGGTCAGATGATTCTTGCCAATATGCTAGTCAAAGAGCTAAATGAGATTGGCATGGAGGACGTCACAATTGATGAAAATGGGTATGTAATGGCAACCCTTCCCGCTAACACAGATAAGCAAATCCCGACAATTGGATTTTTGGCCCATATTGATACAGCTACAGATTTTACAGGTACCGATGTTAAACCGCAAATTGTCGAAAACTATACTGGAGACGAACTGACATTAAATCAGGAATTACCAATCATCCTTTCCCCTACATATTATCCAAATTTAGAAAATTATGTAGGTCACACACTCATTACTACGGATGGTACAACGTTATTAGGTGCTGATAACAAAGCAGGAATTGCGGAAATAATGACTGCAATGGACTATTTACTTAAACATCCAGAAATCAAACACGGGAAGGTAAGAGTCGCCTTTACACCAGACGAAGAGATTGGAAGAGGTCCTCATAAATTTGATGTGGCTGCATTTCAAGCAGATTTTGCCTACACAGTAGATGGTGGTCCCCTAGGCGAGCTCCAATACGAAAGCTTTAACGCAGCTGCTGCTAAGATTACATTTAAAGGGAATAACGTCCATCCTGGAACAGCAAAAGCCAAGATGGTCCACTCAGCCAAAATCGCGATGGCATTCAACAGTAAACTTCCAAGTAAGGAAGCACCTGAATTCACAGAAGGCTATGAAGGCTTCTATCATTTACTCTCAGTAACAGGTGATGTCGAAGAAACAAAGCTTCATTACATCATTCGAGATCATGATAAACTACAATTTCAAACAAGAAAAGAAAAAATCATTGAAATTGTCGACGAATTCAAAGCCGTGTATGGACAGGAAATGATTATCTTAGAACTAAATGATCAATACTATAACATGAGGGATAAAATTGAACCCGTTAAGTACATAGTTGATGTTGCTTATCAAGCAATGAAAAACTTAGATATCCAACCAATTGTAGAACCAATTCGAGGTGGAACGGACGGATCACAGCTTTCCTATATGGGATTACCTACACCAAATATTTTTACAGGCGGAGAGAACTTCCACGGGAAATTTGAATTTATTTCTGTTGAAAATATGGTTAAAGCAACGAATACAGTAATTGAAATCATCAAGCTGTTTGAAGAAAGATCTAGTAAGTAAATAGAAAAATGACTAAGTAGCTTGATACGCACTTAGTCATTTTCCGTTCTCCAATTACTCCAAAATACCAAGTAGTCATGATGTTAACGAGAAATTAGAGCGAATGTAAAGGATAACGAATCTTCAATCTACACGATTATTCTTTTATTGCACCTTTTCGCTTGTAAATGATAAATAGAGCGCCACCTGCTACAAGAATCACTGTTCCCCATAAAAGGAATTGATAATTCGTTGTTGCCGTGTCTGGTAGTGTATTGCCGTTTGTTTCAACAGTTGGAATTCCCTGACCTTTGTCTTCCTCGTTTCCATTTCTTTCTTTGTTATCGGCATTATTGTTTTTGTTTTCATCATCTTTGTTATCATCATTGGAACCAGGTACTGGCGTTCCATTAACATCGTCTTCATCTTCATCAGTTGCAGCTGGCTGAGTGACCGTTATTTCTGCCGTTGCGCTATGCTTTCCACCGTTTGTTTGAACCATGATTTCGGCATTTCCTGCTGAGATTGCAGTGACAACACCTTCACTCGTTACAGTCGCAACCTTGTCATCTGAACTTGTCCAAATTAACTCTTTACTTTCTGTTGTATCCGCTGGCTGAATGCTTGCATTTAACTTTACTGTTTCACCGACCTCTAAGCTTGCTTGCTGTTGGTCAAGAGTAATACCTTGAATAACTTTGACTGGATCCACCTTAACTTCATTCACAGAAACCGTTCCACTTACTTCATTTCCTACTAGAACAAACGGGCGTCCTGTTGGACTTAACTCTGCAGAGACAAATTCAAGTCCCTCTGGAGCTACATCACCTGCAACCTTAGCTGAGAAATCCCTGCTATTTGTATAATTAGCAAACTTTGCATTCGCAGGATTTGAGATGTTATACGTCATGATTCCGCCGATTCTCTCAAGGCCTACAAATGCATAAACCTCATCGCCAATCATCCCGATTTTCACATCTTCAGGCTCAGGCCCTTTTTTCGCACTACGCTTTTCAAATGCATCATCGTCATTTGACCAGTTAAACACTTCTGGAAGACGCTCCGCTGTGATGTTCTCGAAATCACTTCCGCTATCATATACAAGCTCCATTGTGTCTGCGTTCCAGATTGAGAAAGAACGTCCTCCTAATGTGTAAATCGCATCATTTCCACGATCAGTTAGAACCTCGAGCTTATCGAATTCAGTTGAATTTTTCATCTCATCGAATGCTGCTTGTGCTTCCTCAGCAGACATCCCTTTAAAAAGACTTGAATCAAGTGTGATGTTTTTCTTTACATCTTTAAAGTCTGTAATATTCTCAAACTCTTCCCACTCAGTTGCATCACCTTCGTTGGCTGTCACTAGATAACTAATACCACCGATGCTAACATGTGCAATTGAATCCGGCATATAAGATCCTAAAATCGGCAAACGCTCAATTTCAATCTTATCGTTTCGAGCAGCATCAAGCTCATTACCTGGTAAAGAGTGATCTTTGTATCCTAGTGACTTCACTGATATCACTTTACCTGTTTCTACATCAATCGCTGCAATCGCATTATTTTCTTGTAACGAAACATATGCCTTTTTCCCATCATCCGATAACGCAATGTATTCAGGTTCTAAATCCCTAATTGCAACAGCCTTCGTCCCGTTGTTGCGGATATGAACATCATTTTCAATAACACTTACATCATCAAATTTCACAATTGTCGATGTACCTGTTTCAGTGTCAACAATTGTAACAGAACCATCTGGGTCTACTCCATTTACTAGACCTTCACGTGGCTCCGCCTCATCAGCTGATAAAATGAAATTGCCGTCAGATGTCATTTTCACCATATCCGGTTGCACACCTGTATCATATGACTTCTGGATCTCACCGTCATAATTCATTACGACAATTTTACCATTTTTCGTATAATCCTTATCTTGAACCGCTGCAACAATAACCTTTTTAGATGTGTTAATATCAACGCTTGTTAAATCACCGTATTGGAATGTATCAGTATTTACAGCATCTGCAATGTTAATCGACTTCTCTTTTTGAAGCTGTTGTCCTTTTTCAGAAGTCAGACTAGTAAGACTGACGATATCAATTGTTTGGCTTTTTCCGTTTATAACATAGAACTTGCTGTTATCAGAGTTGTACTTAACAATTTCAGCTACTCCACCATCTTCATCGGTCAGACCTGTGCTAAAACCAGCAATTTTCTCAATCTCAATTGTGTTTGGAATTTTCGTTTCCTTTACATCTTCGACTATATTTACAACAAGTTTGTCCATGTTGTCTAATACGAGACGTGGTTGCTGTTCTTCATCCATCACGATCACGCCTGTCACTGTAACAGATTGTCCAACTTCTACAGAAGCAGTTGAACCAACAGCGGAATCTATATATACCGTCAACTCATTATTGATCGTAAGTGTATCCTCAGCTTTAGCAGTCACATCACCTTCCACACTTACCAACAAACCTTCATTTGCTATAGCTTCGTTGGAAGGGACTGATTTAACAGGTACATCTCCTTCATTTGCATCAAGAACGGCAACTTCTTGTGTTAACAAGGAAACAGCCCCATTCTCTTCTTGTACAGTACCTGTTACTTCAACCCGTTGTCCTTTTTTAGCATCCAGACCAACAGCAATGATTCCGCCACTTTCATCTTGGATATATGTTAATAAATTATTGCTATCTGCACTTGCCTTCACATTTGCTGCAGAAACTACTCCTTCAACCGTTACCTGCTTACCAGCAAGTTCAGTCTGAGCCTTAATATCAGATATCTTTAACAGTTCAATCAGCTCAACTTCTCCTTCTATGTGCCCAGACATCGTTGGGGATGGAGCTACAACTTCAAAGTCAGCACTATTATCATTTGTATCCAGAAAATCAATCCGTTTTACAGACTTATCAAAGGTAACTCCTGTAATTGGCGTTCCTTCACCCTTTTGAATATCAGGATTACCGTAAGAAACCGCATCAATCAAAGTTTCTCCTTTTTTAAGTTCAACATTTCCCTTTTCATCACTCATGCCAATACCCGCATCAGGTGTGTCAAAATAAACATCTGCTTTAAATACATCACCGTAGCCCTTGTCACCTGTATTTCCAAGCGTTGCTTCACCGCGGAGCAAGAGATAATCATTTGCTTTAATGACGTGACCTTCCTTAAATTCATACGTTTGAACTGTCTTTCCGCTACCATTCGTATACGTTAGCGTAAAATCATCAAGCGCCAAATCTTCGTTAGTTGGATTGTACAATTCAATAAAATCATACTTAAATGGAGCAGGAATTGTTCCATCCTTGGAAACCTTTCCTCCACCTCCGTATACTTCATTAATAATCAACTTTGAGTTTGCATCCGTTTCAGCACTTACAAAATTTGCGCCTAAAGGAGTACTTGAAAGTAATAAAGCACTAGCTAAAGAAACTGTTCCTAATTTATGAAACATACCCTTGCTTTTCATCATTAATCCCCCTAAGTATGGTTTTATTGAAATTAATACTTTTGATCCTACTTCCCCTGTATCTTATGACCTACTTACTAGCATAAATGAAAAGTTTGTAGAATCTATCAGAATTTTGTAAAATTTTTGTAAGGGTTTTGTAAAGGTTGTAAGCTGCTATTTCACTCAGAGATTGATAGGATTGTATAAAAGAAGTTTTATTCTTTGTTTCTACTATGCTGGTTTATCTAGAAAACGCTTATGAAGGTAACAGAATTTACTTATGGTTTAACGAGTATACAAATAAACCTAATCTCAAAAGAGACTAGGTCTATTTTCGTAAATTATTCACTAACTTTACATAAAAAGCCTATCTGTCCTTCTGTAGAAACAGTAAAGAGTACACTTCGTCGTCAGCCCAAATACTACACTTCACTTATTTAAGCGGATAATTAATCTCTATATGTAGAAAACCATTTAAGTCCTTTGCAAAATATTTACATTCAGCTTTGATTTTTCCATTATTGTACGTTTTTAATCCAAAGAACATTTCACTATGCTCTTCTTTTATCTCTGCTTCTAAAACTTTTGATAATACCTCGCTGTACTTAGTTGGATTTGGATAATCTTGTGTACTCAAAGAAAAAACTTTTAAAAGCTCATCTTCTTTATCAAAAAGCAGTTGAATATGAAATTCTTCATCTTCCAAAATAATAGAATCACTTAATTTAAAAATATAATAATCATTTGAAAAGTCGTATCCATAACAACCATGGAATCCTTGATATTTCTCTAACTTATCACTAAGAGCGGTTTTTACCTTGTTCAACGTATCATAAGGTTTTAAATCATGTTTTCCTACCGTTAAAATTCCGTCTTTTAAATTCAACGAATTTCCCTCCTTAAATTAGATTCTTCACAAAATAAGCTACTCCAATGAATGCTAAAATAGAAATAGGACCCGGGCTACAATACCAGATCCAGTGTTATATTAGATAAATACTTAATCAAGATTTTTTATATACTCTGCAATTTCATTTTTAGGGATAATAGTTCTCTCTTCAGCTATTCCTTTGAATTTTAATATTGGCTTTTTCATTTCCACTAAAGCCTCTATATCATCTAGACTAACTTCTTTTTTAAAAACAAATTGTTCCTGCTTATGAAATCCATATTTTTCAACATCTTCACCATGCATACTAAATAGAGAAATCTCATTTTGCTCTAAACTAAAACGCCCAATTGCATATGTTTCAAACTCTTCACCTTTAAATATTGCATTAATCTGTATATCATATGCTAATTCTAATTCGTCAACATTTACACTTTTCACTAAAAGATCATTATGTTTATTGCCTAAAACATCTATATATTCAGTGAATCCATTGATTTTATCATTTGGATTATTACTATTTAATTCTAACTGTTGGCTGCTATAAACATCGAGTTTATATACTTTATTTCTAAAAATACCATAAGTCTTTTTCAATCTCATCACCTCATTCTAAAGTTATCCACTTTAATTTCTTATCATAAATAAAAGTTGTGGTTACCTCACCAGTATTTGCATCAATTATCTTTAATTTATCTCCATGCACAAATGGGCGCTCTTGCTGATAATACTCAGGCAATACTATCTCTTTACTCCCCGTAAACCCTCTACCAGTATAAGGATATGAATCAGGTTCAGGCTCCCACCTAGGTATCGTTAGTTGACTAGGTTCGCTTAAAATGGTCGTTTTTAGACAGACTAACCCTTTGGTCTTATATTGATTTTTAAAAATGGACATACGGGTTATCTTATTCTAGCTGCAGTTTTTGAATTCGACTAAGTACCTTTCAAAAGAGTTCTGGATAGACGAAACTTGAAGACAATTTGAAGTAAAGGGATCGTCCTGATTTTACAAATCTACTGGCCACTTTAATGAGCCGTGTACGAATAGTATCAATTTGCATATTCTTTTGTTCTGGTGGAAAAGCCAAAGTTCGAAGCTAATTCGTTAAATCGAGTAGGAGGGAGCGACTAACCCTCGCTCCTCCCACCACCGTACATAATACTGTTCCGTATATGGAGGTTCCACGAATTCTAACGGACAAAGGTTTGGTATCTCACTGTCCGTTATGCCTTTCTGTCTCTCCTTGCCACTTAAATTCTCAGCCCTCTTAGTGTTTCCTATGGGATTCACCATTTCTTCCACTAAGTAAGTCCATCTTCAGATTGTCTGCTTCAACGAACAAGTGAAATTTGAGTTTATTCGGCACTTCTTCATGGTTCAGCTCTTCCCATTCATGGTACTATGGCCTCTGCTGACTTCTAACTGTTCAACTATCTATTTCTAGATAGGTTACCAAGTGTACTTGGCGTTTCAGTTAGACCTCCCCGGGTAAGAGTGCAATCTTTCTTTCCTTCCATATGGTCATCAGACCTTCGTGTATCCTAATGTTAAAAGAATAGACCTATTCTCAATAGAGACTAGGTCCTCTGTATTTTCTATTTACTTTATATATTCAACTTCCATTTTTCTGTTTTTTCAACAAAGACTAAATTACTATGTCTCTCTTATTATAAATCTTCCGGATTGACTATTGTTTTTTCTTCTATTAATTTAACTTTACTTTTCGGAATCCAACCAAGCCATGTATCACGATCTACTCTAGGCAGATTTAGATTACTTCCCACAAGTAAAGAACCTGTGGCCACTTGGTATTTGTTTTCTTTTTCCTGTAAAATTTGGACTTTCTCCCCTTGTATAATCCCATAAGGAACTATGCTTACACAATCCTTTAATTCGCTAGGCTTGACTATCTTATTGTAGAGCCCACTATTATAAGTATCTGCAAATGTTTCATCAATTTTTCCCTTATCCTCAGTCATTATTTTCACATTATTATCCATGTCTACAGTTATTTCATACTCGATTCCTCTGTATTTTCCATACATACCTGATTTTAACATTATGATCACCTCACTACTCTACTTAAAAACCTTACCGTTAAAAATAGCAATAACTTCATCTTCCCCATCAACTACTCTGTGTAATTTTGCTCCTTCTCTTAAATCAATAAACTTGTTTAATGTCCACTCAGGAATAACCTCACCATTTCTAGACGCAGTAAACCCATTTCCCGTCCATGGCCACTCATTATATTCCCATCCACTATATGGTTTTTCCATATTATGACCATATGGGATCTCTAAAAGTTCTGGAGAAAGCATTTCTGGGTTCTGCACTTTGAATTCAATATAGCCATAACTATTTCCATCCTCAGGATAAGGTATAACTACTTTTTTATCATATTCATCGTAATAAGAATAATCTAATCTCATTGACTCTCGAACGTGAGAATAATTATGTATATGAGAACTATCTTCTGCCTTCGCCACAAAACCCTTAACTGAGGTATAATCACCATCAAGATATTTTTGAATATCTCTTTCATGGAAGTTCTTTATTAAGGTTGTATTTTTATCTGGACGAGGGACTGAGTCACGAATATCTTGCATAATTAATCTTTCACTGTCATTTAGCGTGTAGTCGGGTTTTAACCGTAAATTTGTAAATTCATCGTAACTTAAATTATGCTCTTTTAGTTTCTTAGGAAGAATACCATTGACATAACTGGAAGAATCCATTTGACTAGTCGCAACTCGGGCCTCATTAGTCATTCCTATATCTACTTTATCCCAAAACTGTCCATATCGTTTCGCATCTTCTGGGCTCATTAAGTCTGCATAACCATTTAGTTTTCTAACCTCGCTAAAACTCTTACCAACATTATCAATACCCTTAGTACCTATCTCAAGATTATTTCCATTTCCAACTTGGCTTCTCGGCACCTGATAAACCGCATTCTCCGCCTGCAACTTATTAACATAATAAGCCCCACCACCAACAGCCAACAACCCAAGCGCCTGATAAAGACTATTCTGCTGCTGTTCTTCTGTCAACGCATTCCCAAACATATCCTTGCCCGTCAAATACT
>NZ_JAIQUM010000096.1 GCF_020075705.1 Metabacillus rhizolycopersici
GGGGAGAAGTCTGTCCAAAACCTGAAAGAATTTATATATCAATTGTTTGGGCTTACAGCATAAAGAAGGATTCCGAAAGGAATCTATTCATTTTTTCAAACTGTTATTGTATTTGCACCAGAACCTTTATTATTAATAGTCTTTCTCATTAATCGGAAATATCGATTGATTAAAACGGTAAAATCTGTTTTACTGATTTGAATAAGTAGTTTAAGCTATAAATTATAAATGATAAACAATTAAAAAAGGAGTGTTTTACATGGAATTTTCTACAAACCCAGAACATAGCTTTTACGATGTCGTCATCATTGGCGGTGCTACAAGTGGAGCAGCTGTAGCTTGGTTCCTCAGTAACAACCCTGACTTCGATGGTAGAGTACTGGTTGTCGAAAAGGATTCCTCATTCAAGCAATCTGCAACTATAGCCAGCAACAACTGCATGCGTCAGCAATTTGCTACTGAAATTAACGTAAAGATTGCGCAGTACGCTGCCGAATTTGTCAAAAACTTCCGTGAGAATCTAGGTGGTGACCCTAAGGTTCCGAACATTCCTATACGAAATTTCGGATATCTCTATCTTGCTGACAATGAGGAGTTCGCCAACATACTCCGTGAAGACCAGCAATTACAGACCTCTTGTGGTGCAGGTACCAAAATTATGACACGGGAGGAAATTGCAAGCGCTTACCCATTCTACAATCTCGACGATATCGTTGCTGGAAGTCTGAACATTGTCGACGAGGGAGCTTTCGACGCTTTACTCATGGTGGAATGGCTACGACAAAAAGCCTGGGAAAACGGTGTGCACTTCATTGAGAACGAAGTCGTCACGATGGACAGCTCTGGAAATTCTATAAATAGCATCACTTTGAAAACAGGGGAGGTCATTACTGTCGGAAAAGTTGTTAATGCGGCTGGTAACCGGGCAGCTCAAGTCTCTAGAATGGCAGGCGTGGATCTTCCAATCGAGCCTCGCCGTCGCTACACCTATATATTCTCTGCCGAAAATCATTTAGAACAAGATCTACCTCTAACGATTGACCCTACCGGGGTTCATATGCGTTCCTTCGGTGAGCACGATTACCTTGTAGGTTGTCCACCTATTGAAGGCGATCCTGCTGTAGCTTTTGACGACTTCGGCTACCCGGAAGCAGTATGGGAAGAAAAGATCTTGCCGGTGATTCAGAACCGCATTCCACAGTTTAAATCAGTCAAGGTGACAGATTCATGGGTAGGGCACTACGAGTTCAACACTTTTGATCATAATGCAATCATCGGCCCTCATACCGAGATCGCTAACCTTTTCTTCTGCAATGGTTTCTCTGGCCATGGCTCGCAGCAAGCGCCCGCATGCGGTCGCGGTGTTGCGGAACTGCTCATCTATGGTGAGTTTCGAACGCTTGATCTCTCGGCACTTTCCTACGCCCGTCTTGCCAACAACGCACCTCTAATTGAGCGTGCCGTAATTTAAGGGTTCCTCCCCATAGCCCTCAAGCTAACGAAGGTGTTGCTTTATCTTTCGTTAGCTTGTTTGGTATAAGGGGGATGGAACAGCCGTTAATCGTATGAATAGTCACTTGTGAACTGTATGATAATTTTCATGTTGATATGTCTTATAGTTCGAGTATTCTAAAGAAATTTATTATCTATGAATCTCATCATTGCATTGTTTAAAACAATAAAAAAGTGAGGGTTTTAGAAAAAGAACTTTAGTTTATATAGAGAGATTTTTTGGGATAAACATGTCCACTAACTAGAATTAAAATTTCCAAATTAAATACCTCTACACTAGCAGAAGCCCCCATTTTATCCATAGGCTCGAAACCTAGGATAATTAAGTTTCGAACATAAAAGAAGCTATTGGATAAATTACCAAAATAAAAAATTAACTTTAGATACTATTATTCTTTATATAAATGAAAAAGAGTTTTAGCATTTTAAACCTTGTTAATTTAACGGGAGGGATAACTAGTTTTGGACAATAATAATGAATTGAAAAAAGAACTAAAGCAAAGGCATATGACTATGATTTCTATTGGTGGAGTAATCGGAGGTGGATTGTTTATAGGTAGTGGAGTTGTTATCAATTCTACCGGACCAGGAGCTGTATTAGCTTATCTGTCAGTCGGTGTCCTCATTATTTTTTTAATGCGGATGTTAGGAGAGATGGCCACTGTATATCCAAGTAGTGGCTCATTTTCAACCTATGCCCATAATGAAATTGGCCCATGGGTTGGTTACACGACTGGGTGGTTATATTGGTTTTTCTGGGCTGTAGTGATCCCCGCTGAAGCCATGATGGCCGCAGCTATTCTCCACGAGTGGTTTCCTTCTATTCATGTAGGAATATTGAGTTTTAGTATCATCGCTATAATGGCGCTTACCAATTTCGGCTCTGTTAAAGCGTTTGGAGAATTTGAATATTGGTTCGCAATTATTAAAGTAACAGCCATTGTTTTATTTTTAATTCTGGGAGCTGCTATTATTCTTGGGTGGGTCCCTAACGTTGAGAAACCAGGTATTTCTAATCTTCTTAATCGAGGTGGATTTCTCCCTAATGGTATTACTTCTATCTTCGTTGGTATTACTATCGTTGTTTTCGCATTTCCGGGAATTGAGATTGTGACAATTGCGGCTGGAGAATCACCTAATCCCCAAAAATCTGTTATGAAAGCGATTAACAGTGTAGTATGGCGAATTTTTGTCTTTTATGTGGGCTCTATTTCTGTTTTAGTTACCGTTCTTCCATGGGATTCTTCTACTCTACTGAAAAGTCCTTTTGTCACAGTATTGGAGATGGTGGGGATTCCTTATGCTGCAGACATTATGAATCTAATAATTTTAACTGCTGTACTTTCCATGTTAAATTCAGCTCTTTATACAGCATCAAGGATGCTGTATTCTTTATCTCAAAAAGGAGATGCTCCTCGTATATTTAGCCGAGTAAACAAAAATGGGGCCCCATTTTTTGGGGTTATTGGTAGTACATTCTTTTCCTGGGTATTCTTTTTCTCTGGTACTGCTGCCTATGATAAAATTTTCTTATTTTTAGTTAATGCTTCAGGGGCTATTATGTTACTAGTTTATTTAGTAGTGCCTATTACACAACTTTATATGCGCAAGAGATTGGAGCGTGAGAATCCTGAAGCACTTGTTGTGAAAATGTGGTTATTCCCCTCTCTGACGTATATTACTATTGGGGCTATGGTTGCAATTCTTGGATTTATGGCATTTATTGATTCTGCACGACCACAATTAATTTCGACTTTAGTACTTGCTTCGCTAATTCTCGTTTCGTATTTTATTTCTAAACGTGGTAAAGGACAACCTTCCACTTGTGAAGGGGGAGCTCAATCACTAGCGAAAGAAAAAAGAAGCGTATAGAAAGATACAAACGTATTGATTCACTAGACATCATGAATTATGGAATCTATTCTCTATAATTTCTTAGATCATTTTTTATCATGATGGACAATCTTGTGAAGTGAATAAAGATGAAAGTATCAAAATGACTATAAAGATTTAAAATAAAGTTCGAGCGTTTATAAAAAAGATTAATTAAAAGACATATTGAGTGATAATAAAGTTGTTTAATATTACAGGTGCAAGCAAAAAGACTGCCTTCACTGATATGACGACCTAAGAAAGGATTTTTATTAATAACCAGTTTAAGACAACGGGTGAGTAATAAGGAGAATTTGTATGACATTTATAGAGTTAGATGAAATAGAATACAGAATCAATCAACTGAGAAAAGAATTGATTTTGATTGCTGAAATAACTGGATTAAATAGCCGTGAGACCATTTATTACAGTCAGAAATTAGACCAACTCATCGCGATCTATCAAAAATATTACTTCAAAAAGGTGGAAATGTGTTGTTGATGGCAACGAAGTAGTTTAAATATTAATATTTTAAACTACTTTATTATCATTAGTTTTAAAATTTAATCTTCATGTTACGATCGAAATTAAACAACTTATTTTTGCTTGATCTGAATTTAGAACGGTTTTTACGCGAGTTTGACCCTTCAAAATTAAATGACTTTATTATTACTGTACAATATGGTCCATTTTTATAAGGATGTTGATAAAACAAGATTTATCAACATTTTTGATTAAACTTTATTTTAAAATATGTGGTCTGTAGCACCAGAGGATGAAAGGTTTTGATCAATCTTTTTTCAAAAGATAAAACTAAATCGTATTGATAAATCATGGAGACAACGGTTCAAGTACCATTCCCAGGTGTCGTGAAAGATATTTATGAGACTGACATCAAAAAATTATATTAATTGTCTTTTATGTCAGCTCTCTTCACTGAAGTCTTACAAGTTTGACCTAAATATAAATATGAAATCCACTAATCTATAAATGAAATTAGAATAAAAGAGGTTTTTCTATGGAGATAAGTAACATAATTGTTTACATTATGGTTGTTTTTCTTTGTTTAGGGGCTATTGATAAATGTATGGGAAATAGAATGGGGTTGGGTCAAAAATTTAGTGATGGTTTTATGGCAATGGGCTCTTTAACAATGGCTATGGTCGGAATTGTATCTATTTCTCCTATTCTTGCTAAATTTTTAATACCAGTGATTACTCCTATTTATGGTTTGGTTGGTGCCGATCCTTCAACATTTGCTAACACGCTGTTAGCAGTGGATATGGGGGGATACGCCTTGGCAAAGGAAATGGCTACAAACCCTGAAGCAGAGGTGTTTTCTTGGGTGTTCTTAGGTACAATGATGGGTCCTACTATTGCCTTTACCATTCCTGTTGCATTAGGGATAATTGAAAAAGAAGATCATCCGTATTTTGCTAAAGGCATTCTCTTAGGCATTACAACTGTCCCTTTCGGTTGTCTTGTTGGTGGAATTGTTGCTGATCTAAGTTTGAAAATAGTGTTAATGAATCTTATCCCAACTGTAATCTTTTCCATACTTGTTGCTATAGGTCTTTGGAAAGCAACAGACATGATGATTAAGGGATTTCATCTTTTTGGTAAATGTATTGAGATTATAGCTATTTTAGGTCTTACAGCGGTCATCATTGAAACATTAACAGGTTTTATTATTATTCCTAATATGACACCGATAACTGAAGGGATAAAAACTGTTGGTATGATTGCAATTACGCTTGCTGGGGCATTTCCCATGATTGCATTCATCACAAAAGTGTTAAAAAAATATTTAGAGAAACTAGGATATTTTCTAGGAATAAGTGATACTTCAACAGCGGGTCTTATTGCATCTCTTGCAAATAATATACCTATGCTCACGACACTAAAGAACATGGAGCCAAGGGGAAAAGTAATGAATGTTGCTTTTACCGTCAGTGCTGCTTTTGTTTTTGGAGGGAATCTAGGTTTTGTGGCAGGCGTCAATAAAGAAATGGTGTTTGCCATGATTGTTGGAAAGCTTGTGGGAGGAATTACAGCGATTGCATTAGCTATTATCACTACTTCTAAATCTACTACTTAAATATGACAAATATCAACGTTGTCTTCCTTAAAGAGGAGGACAATCGTTTTTTATTTTGAAGTTCTGTTAATTAAATCTGTTGATAATTGAATAAAACTGACATCTTAGAAAAACAAGCAAATACAGATCAATACTTCAAAAGAAAAAAGCTCTCCGGCATTGTAAAAGTAAGGAGAAGGGCTTTATAAATAATAAAAAATAAAATAGTTAAATGATTAAAGTAGGTGTATGTAATGAAAAGCTTTTTGATTTATTTTCTCGGTATTTTTATATCTAGTTTGGGTATAGTGGCTTTCATTAAAGCAGATGTTGGAGTAGGGGGTGGTGAAAGTGTTGCGATTGGTTTAGCATTGCACACTACAATATCAGTCGGCATTGGAATGATGTGTATTCACATAACAATTATTTTATTGAACTCTTTATTATTAAAAAAGCTACCGAATTTTTTAGTCTTGATCCCGGTATTGAGTAGAGGTTTAACGGTCGATATCTGGTTGTATATATTAAATAATTTTCAGGCAGATAATATCATTTATAGGTTTCTTTTGTTGCTTATAGGTCTAGTTTTAATGGGATTTGGTTTAGGTATGTATTTACATACAAGGTTACCTAAAATACCTGTCGATGAATTCATGGCTACATTGGCTAGTTTAAATAAGCTTTCCTTAAGAATTAATAGGGTTATCTTTGAATTATCATTAGTAGGTATTGGCTTTTTGTTGGGGGGGCCTGTTGGAGTAGGGACAATTATTGTTGCTTTGGGATTAGGACCTTCTATACAATTTTTTTATAATAGATTTAAAACATATCAAGATGATAATACAAAATTATCTCAACAAATAAAAAACAACATCATACTTTAACAGAGCCTGTGGAATTGAACAGGCTGTGTATTTGCACCAGGAACGATTTAGGTAAAATTGATCCTTTAAATTTCATATGCTTATTTATAAATACTTCCTTTGCATAAAAATTTATTCCCGATTTTGGATTATCTTTTGTAACAATGTCAACGCCACTATCATCAATACTTTTATCTATGTGTTCTCCTTTAAGTGCTTTTGGTGCGAGTTCTATGTTCAGGTGCGCCCTATTATCTCTAGTTGACATTAATTGCTCTTTCAGGAATTTGCATAAAAATAAAGCCCTTGGCGTACCAAAGGGCTTACAAGATGTTGTTTTTAATTATTTATTCATACTTATTTTTCATATGCAATGGGGACAAAATCCGGTTGATAGGGACATAAAACCGACATGGGTATCGCAAATATTCCATCAATTTTGTATGCTAAGAAAGTGGGTCTCTACTGTCCTATCTCAATCAAAAGACAACAAAAATTGTGAATTCTAAGATACCTATTCCTTTTTACTCTTCCTCAGGGTCTAACAACATTTTAAGTTTTTTATTTAATAAATTAGCTTGCGATAAAGCTTGACAATCTTTTAAAATATCACCGGGTTTGTTTGCTTCACCTAAAATATAAGATGAAAAGCGCATATTTAAAAAATCGAAAGTATATTGGAATTGCTGAATAAGAGGCAAACCTTTAATTCTTGGTTCGTCACCACCTACAGCTATAACAATCGTTTCTACTTCCTGTAAACGCCTTTTAAACTGCTGGTACCTTTCATCACGTATGGCCTGGCTAAGTCGATCAATCATATTTTTCATTAAACCTGACATACTATACCAGTATATAGGTGTAGCAAAGATGATCACATCATTTTCCATAAATGCCTTTATGACTTGTTCATAATCATCTTCTACTATTTGAAATCCTTCTTTTGTATGACGTAAATCTTCAATTGGTTGAATAGATAAGTCCTTTAAATATATCTTTTGATGGTTTATCCCCTTCAAGACCTCGTTTGCTAGTAATTCACTGTTACTCTCTGTTCTTGAGCTACCTATGAATGCTGCAATGTTCATTTTAAAACCTCTTTTCTATACTTTAGTATAATAAAAGTTTATACTGAAATTAATAATCATTAAATATGAATATTTCGTTTTAATTAATCGAAAAAAACGATTTGGAGGTGTAGCGTGTGGAAATTAAGCATTTGCATACGTTTTTAACTGCTACTAAGACGTTGAACTTTACTCAAACAGCTAAAATACTAGATTATGCACAATCTAGTATTACTGCACAAATTAAGTCATTAGAAGAGGAATTAGGAACGCCATTATTTGAGCGATTGGGGAAACGAATTTATTTAACAGAAGCTGGCACACAGCTGAAACAATACGCACAAAAGATGCTTGACCTTGACGAGGAAATGAGGCAAACGTTATCTGGTCAAAATGAGTCCAATGCAGTTTTAACGATTGGTGCCCAGGAAAGTCAATGTACATATCGACTTCCAGATATTTTAAACTTTTTTAAACAACGCCATCCACAAGTCAAACTAATTTTTAAACCTGTTCATACAATAGATATAGCAAAGAATCTGTTGCAATCGGGTACTCTCGACTTAGCTTTCATCACTGATACCTTAAAAGAGATGCCTGTGCTTCATAAGGAGATGTTAATTGAGGAATACTTAGTATTTGTAGCATCCCCTTTGCATCATTTAAATGAAAAAAATCTTTTAACCGCAGAAGAACTCGCACAAGAAACGATTCTGTTAACGGAAAAAGGCTGCTCTTATCGAACTCAGTTTGAACATAGAATTCAATCTGAAGGTTTTTATCCGGAGCAAATTATTGAATTTGGTAGTATCGAAGCAATCAAACAATGTGTTATGGCAGGATTAGGTATTTCACTTTTACCTAAAATGGTGGTAAAAAAAGAACTAGATACGGGTCGTTTAATCGAAATACCCACATCTATCGTTTTAGAACCCATATTTACAGAGATTGCTTGGCATAAGGACAAGTATCTTCCCTCTTATCTAGAGGACTTCATACAGATTTCACTTAAACAATATAAGAAATTTAATGAGAAATCGAATAATTAAAAAGAATGAAAAGTCATTGCTAAAGGACCAAAATGAGGGGGTTACAGTAGCCCCTCATTTTAAGAGTGTTTACTTGACAGGGGGAAGCTCACATTTCTTGTATCAAAGTTTATAGCGTTAATGTGATTAAAAACTTACAGTTATAATAGTGGGTGTTGATTTCCGAGTTTCTTCTATTATATATACTCCCCAAGCACTTCAGGATTCCAACCATGAACTGCATGACGTTCCTTTTCAAAAATCTTTTCCAAATAGATCATGGTTGTTTCAATTTTCTCATGTCCAAGAGACCTCATAATTTGATAAATATCAACTTCGCTTTTATGAGAAATAATCGCAAAGGCATGGCGAAAAGTGTGCGGTCCAACAGATGATGAGCGATGTAATAGAAAAGGTAGACTCGTTTCTTTTATCATTTTGGTTAAATACTGAGATAAATAGGAAGGTGTATATGCTTTTCCTGTATTGGTCGTAAATAATGGGCTGTTCTTATCCGCCACCGTTAATTCTTGAAGGCCTCTTGCGTCTCGAAACATACGAATGCTTTCCGTAGTTTTCTCCTTTAACGGAACCTGTCTTCGTTTGTTACCTTTTCCCAATACATCTAGATAGTAGCACTCATTAATTGAATCATATTGGAGATCCCCTATTTTTAAGTTGCAAAATTCTTCGTTTCTTAAACCCGTTGTGGTTAGAATATGAATCATTGCAAAGGCAATAGGATGATTAATTTTACGGAAGTGGTCAAGGAGCTGTATTACTTCTTTTGGTCCAAGGTCACGATTAGGACGATCATCTTTTCTTACTGTCGCTGTAAATAATCCCTTATGCAAAGGTTCATGAATATACTCGACTTCATACATGAATTGCAGGAAGTTCTTAATAATGGTTGTTTTTCTTGCTAAGGTTGCTGGAGAATAAGAACCATTTTTTTGTACATAGGGACTTCGTTCTGCCAGCCACTCTTGGTATCGCCTAATATGGCGCGGTGCAAGTGATTTGAATAAAGATCCTTCTATTATATAGTCCAGATCAACATCGATCTCTCCAGCATATCCAACTAATTGTTCTACAAATTGTGTAATTTCTCTTTCATATTCTTTGATGGTTCTAGAGGATTTATCATGTTGACGATTCAAATGCTCTTTCCGATATAAAAACCACTGTATCATTTCCACGTCCAAAAAATCCGCAAATGGCTTTTGGTAATTTTTTTCTGCAAGATCTAATTGTTCCTGTAATAATAGAAGGGATGAACTATCTTTTAGTTTCTTTTTCCATTCATATACTTGAAGGTCTTTGTTATTAACCACTAGATTTTTCATATTTAAACACCTTCTTTTGATATTCTAAAAAATATTATTCATTAATAAAAAATGATATATTTCTTTTAATATATTAAGTTAAGTAAATTATAACAAATGATCAAAGACATAGATATTCTAACTAACATAAAAAAATGTTCCCTTTGTTTATGTTAGATTAAGTATTTATATCATTAAGTTTTGATATAATCTATTTAATAATTGATATCTAAAAATAAATACTTTAAAATTAATTTATTATGATATCTAAAGTTTAATAATTAAATATATTATTTTCCTGATATTCATTATTTACTTTTTAATGAAGAATAGTTCTTTCTTTTTATTTTATAGAAGAAAAGGATAAAAAGAGAGATGGGACAAAAGATAAAGATTTTCACTATATAAGCAAGGAGGATCAGAAATGAGTGAATGGTATACACAAAAACAAGTAGCTGCACGATTAGAGATTTCCAAAGCAACAGTCTATCATTATGCGAAACAAGGAAAAATAAGGAAAATTGCAGATCCTCACCGATTACATCGTGAGGCCCGATATTATAAAGAGGAAGTAGATCGTTTGGCTAGCGAGAGGGAAGGATATCCAACTGGTATGCGTCCGTCGGAAGTGGCGAAGCAGTTAGGAGTATCGGTTCAAAGTGTTTATAAATTTATTAAAAACGGCATGATTAAAGCGATAGAGGTTCCTTTTGGTGATGAGAGATCGACTTATGTGATTTCAGACGAAGCATTTCAAGAAGCAAAAGAATTCTTTCAGTCTTCGGAAACAGAACGTGTCCGGAGAAGTGAATTTTATGATTCTACCTATGATATAGCACTCTTTCAGTACTTTCAATCCCCAGATAGTTTAGCTGGCCGAGTGATGAAAGACGAAGAGCACAACTGGGGTTTTTATCTTCCAGACTATCAAAAGTGGGTGGAATATAAAGAAGGGATTGGAAAATATGGGTTGGAACCTTGTTATGGCATCCATACTGATTCTTTCGATTATAAAGGGTATGTCCACCTTCAAATTCCAAAAGGGGAAGATGTGTTATACCCATTTATTGATTTTATCTATGAATCATTTGGGATTGAAAATGTACGAATCCGTGAACAGGAACAGTCTGTTTATATATCCATGAAGGCAGGGGAAACACCACTTCTACATTCGATTCCTTTTACATTGAACCAACTAACTCCTTTTGTACAGGAAGGAACAATCGAAAGCGCTGAGGGCTTATGGATTGTTAGAAGTGCTTATCGAAAAACCAATTTGGAATTACCGATTAAGATGTTAGATGATGTGAAGAAATTAGCAGAACAAGAGAATATCAACATGAGCCAGTGGGTGGAGCGAGCCATTAATCAAGCTCTGAAAACTGAGGAATCATAACGAGAAATGATTTAAAAAGGAGATGTAATGCATCTACATTCCTTAGAATGTTTTGGACAGAATAAGGAAGAGATTTTACAGGAATAGAAGAAACTAGTCTAAAAAGGTAAATGAATACCAACTACTTAATCCTAAGAGTTCTTCCTCAAAAAGGGAATAATTGTTGAAGATTAGGACCTTTTGAATTTTGCATCGAATGAGTAATTATAAGGTTTTATAGTTTTTTATTTCGTTGTAGAGCGTTTCTCAAGCATGTTTTATGGTAAATCTCTCTTTTTTTATGGAATTCTCATGAAATTTTTGAAGAAAAAGTTATGCTTCGATTTTCTCTTAAGCTTTTAAAAAGTTTTTTCAAGTTCTATAGGAAGTTAAGGCATGGCAAACCTCAATGAAAGTAAAAACATATATTTAAAAACCTTAATGAAACCTTTTTAACAATGTTGTTTGTTAATCATAATTCAACTAACGGAGTATTTTCTTTAAAAACAATCTTCCGTAAATCGGATTATATAGTTGAACATTGGTTTCTAATATACAAGGTAACATCAGGGAAAAGTAATCTCGAATACCAGCTAAAAAAGGGGATTATTGATGAAAAAAGTAATCGTATTTTTGGGATTTTTAAAAATTATTTTTATGTCTATGCTGTTTATAAAAGTGCACGGAGGAAGAACAATAGGTTGGTTTACATTAGGAAAGAAAAGTGGTGTTAGTCGAGGGACAATTAGTAGGCTTTGTCAAACAGAACATGAAGAAGGACCAACAATGAAAAATGCACGTAAGACTATAAAGGCTCTTCGTGAGATAACTGGTAAAAATGTGTATTATGATAACTTTTGGAGTATGTAATAAGGGTGAATATTTGTAATTGAAATTTTCACTATAGGAGATATGAAAATAAATAAAAGGATGATGTTAAATAACTGGAATATTAAGTAGTTAAATTGAATGAACTGAATTTTCTTTCCGTACTTACTATCAAAAATTAATTTAATTCAAAAAAAACAGCGAAAAACCGCTGTTTATTTAAATAAACTTAAAGCTATTTTCATATTTTCTTCATAAAAGTTAAAATACATTTGTTGAGTGGACTTAATTTGATTTTTAAATTCTTCACGAATTTTTTGTTGCTGTTCAAAGCTATTTTGGACGGATTGTATGAATTGTTCTTGGGGCTGACTAAATAAGCTAAGGCTTTCTTTATATGGTTTTAACGTTAATTCTTGTAGACGATTACTCACTACATCAATATGTGAAATAAATTGATCAAATACGTTACTTGCAGATTGACCAAATACTGATTGAAGATTTAATTTTGTAGATTTACGAAAATCTTCGAATAATTTTTTCTGTTCTTCTTCAATCCAAGAATTATCATTATTAAATTTTCCCCATAATCCCTTTTGATTTTCTAAAGCTTGAAGAAATTGATCTTCTAATTCTTTTTGAGTTGTACAAACACTGTCTAAACCTTCTGCCCAAGCATTTAGTAGGGGCTCACTTAGATTTGCTACTTCTGTACTTTTTGCCATTTTAAAAAACCTCCTAAAGAATATTATGATAATTACAGGTAATACTTCAGATTCACGTTTTGTGTGATTCAGCAAAACGTTACTTATTTTCTTCATATTCCTGCTGTAAGGTCGTCATAGGTGATAGAAACTAAAAGTGCTTTTTCACCAGCTTCTGTACTCACGGAGACTTAAAACGAGGACAGGCACTTTGGCATGGAAAGTCATCATTTTATCCTCTTTTGATGGTTGTTTTTATCAGACACTAGATTGTCTGCTGTCACTATGTATCTCTCCATCATTCAAGTCTATATGTGTAATTTACACCTAATAGAAAAATATGTAAAGTTATTTATCGAAATATTAACAATTATTTATTTAATTAGTTAAATCAATTACCAATCGACAATATTACAGCAGTTATTTAGCAAAGAAGAGATGTGGATTTAGTTGGTAAGAAATTCATATTAAATTTACTTGTATTGAAAATGGCTATGTATAGGGGTTCCTCGAAGGTTGTTTCAATAAGGAAAAGCTAATCTTTAAAATATGTATAATTTACTTTTATCGGCCGTCACCCAATTAATTTAATTCGAGTGACAGGATGGATGATACACCCTCCATTACCGATTAATAAACAACTCAATGATGATATGAGCTAACAAAAGAACAGCTAAATCTAAAAGTGCTCCTATAATAAGAGTTTTCATATAATCACCCCACTTTCTGGGGTGTATCAAAAATCTTTATATACTATGACCTTTAGTAATTTTTAATGCATAGTTCGTCAACATTATGCAGTAGATTCTTTAATAATAGCGGGAGATTGTTTAACAATATAGGTAGAAAATGATCGGACTTTTTATAAAAACAAAACATTAATCTGCTGAAAAAGAATCCATTTTGATCAATCTCTTTTCAAAATGGATTCCTTGCTTAAGGGGTATTTTGATTAAACTTTATTTCAAAGTAACATTGATCCGTTCAATGCATTCTGGACCTTCATTTTTCACATTTCCAACCAGTGTAGAAACTGGATATGCTAGCATTTCTTCAGTAGGGAATGGCATTAGTAACCTCAATAAATCTTTCACATTTACTTCATTTCTTTGCAGCCATTTTTGTTCATCTTCTTTCTTCAAAATAACAGGCATCCGATCATGAACATGCGAAACTAGTTTATTGGGAGTGCACGTAATAATTGTACATGTGTTCATTTTTGCTCCGTCTGTTGGATTAATCCAAGTATCATATAGTCCTGCCATACTAAAAATACTATTATCTTTTTTCAAAAATCGAATCGGTCTTTTTTGCCCTTCAACGTTTATCCACTCAAAAAAGGAATCTGCTGGGATAATACATCTTTTTCGATAAACTAGATTTTTAAAGGATGGTTTTTCTAACAAGGTTTCTCCTCTAGCATTAATCGTTTTTCCTGCAAATTTATCATCTTTAGCCCATGATGGGATTAACCCCCATCTTAATTCTCCTAGACGATTTTTACTTCCATCATTGATTATCGCTGGTACTTGCTGCATAGGAGACACATTGTATCTAGGACGATGAAAAGGCGTTCCCTGATCTTCAATCGCATATCTTTTTACTAATTCTTCAAACGTAATAGTTAGAGTAAAGCGCCCACACATCTAATAAACCTCCATTTCAATCAAATCATCATTTGTACATATTCACACATTGAAAACGAACAAATATTCTGTTATTATGAATAAGATAATAAGAACAAATGTTCTTTTGGCGAGGTGATTCCATCATGACTCCCGCACCTTATCTTCAATACAAGGAAATTGAATTAGTTAAGAGGGTCATTATTCTTCCTATTTTACTAAAATATTTAGACCAAGACCTAGATATGATGCAAAAAAATGAATTACATATGTGGTTATTATATAACGCTCAGCTCAAATCTGTAGGAAATGAAATCAAAAGGGAATTGAAAGATAAAGAAAAGCAAATGCGAAAAAGAGGAATTAAAATCTTATCCCAACAACATGAATCCAACGGTTTATTCACGCAATTTCTATGTAGAGGATACGAACATGAAA
>NZ_JAIQUM010000097.1 GCF_020075705.1 Metabacillus rhizolycopersici
CTTTGAACGATTTACAGGTATTTCCACGTGTATATAGTAATGAAAAGGAGTTGATCATCTACATATAGTAGGTAATCAACTTCTTTTTTTCTTTCAATGAACTTTTTCAGTGGCTTCGAACCGTCCCCGTGTTTATCTAAATCCTAACTCTTTATTGACCTTGTGCACCACTTGTTGTTACTTTTCGGACGTGATCATCTTCAAAATTATTTTTTCGAAGGGCATCTACTTTGTCATCTAATAATTTCTTTTGATCAACTTGATCCGAAGGCGTTAGTTTATCCTTTGACATCTATAAACCTCCTCATAAATCGATTTTTCACTTTCTTATTTTGCTACTTTGTTTAAAAAATAATCGTTAAAGCAGATAATAATTATGATGCATCCTTAAAATAAGAATTCCCTTTTTAAAGACCCGAAATAGAAATCCGAAAAATGAGTGCCTATTTCTCCTGTAAGGTGAGACTTCCCTACCTTAGGGATAGGTATTCATTTTCCAGAAATTCAAATATGTGATGAATGATTGAGAGCTCCCTATCAGTACAAACTATTTGGGCAACATCAGCATTTAAGGGAATTATGTTTTGAATATCAACACCAACTTCATCATCAGATATTGCACAAACAACACCCAATTTACAATGACTTAGATTAAAAAGATCCTTGTCATAGCCTTGAAGGCAGGGCTTTCCATATTGATTATATTTAATACATTATCAGCTGTTTTTTAACAAGATCTGACCACTTTTGCAGATATATCCATATTTTCAAAGATAACTTTAACAAAACCCTGACTTTTTTAGCTAAATTTAAACACCAGAAGCAATGAATGACTTTTCTATATTAGTTTTTGAAAAAACGATCTCAATTTGATATTTGTTTTATCTCAATTTGAGATATATAATAAAAACAAGAAAGAAAAGCGAGCGCTTATAATACTTTAACCTCAACGTTCCTAAGGAGGACTTACCTATGAGCCAATTAGCAAGAGAGTTCAAAGTGAAAGATTTATTAGAAAAACAAAAATTCAATCAAAAAGAAATTTCCGCAATGACAGATCCACAGATTGAATATTATCACTGGCTCTATTTTGAAGATTCTGTTTACGATTATATGTAAGTTGAAAATAAACTAATAATAATTGATAATAATAAAAGAGCTGTCCTATAAGTCTCTAAAATAAAGGAAGTGGAGAAAAACTAGTCGTTTTTCTCCACTTCCTTTTGTGTTTTTTATTGAACCATCTTCTAATCCACAGATTATGTCCAATCTTCTAGGATATTTAGGCATTATACATCTAATAGGATTTATCCTTCTTATTAATCGTTCAAAACCATACATAGAAAAATCACAATTACTAATTAAACCCACTCTTTTCTCTTTTCTCATTTGTATAATTTAACCATTCACCTTCTATACTTTTGTAATCTCTGTCATATTTGGCTTTAATTTTATCCAAATTGATTCCACTATGTTTTTTGGTTTGATAATCATATTCATACTGTAAATGATTTTTTTGCCAAAGAAGATTATTTTTAAGATGTTTTAAAGATAAATAATTATAATAATCGTTATTAGTTGTATCATAATAACTAAGTATTGTTTTATTATTAGCATTAATCTCTAGTAGATTCACCTGGGATTCTTTGGTTAACTTTTGGTACAGTGCTGGGTCTTTAAAGAGAGAATCGCTATAGTCAAAATAATTTACTGGTTCATATATAGCAAAATCTTCAACTGTAACATCATCACCCTTTTTATTTTTTGAATAATCACTAATATACGCCTCTGCATCCTTCATTCTCATATCAACTGTATCTATTGTCAATTGACTTATGTTTATAGCAGATTCTAATTGACTTATCAACATCTCTTTATCTTGCCTGTTATCGTAATACTCAGTACTTAAATAACCCAAAAAAACTCCTAGGAAAATAAAAAAACCTTGCACAAAAACATTCCCTAAAACCCTTAAAATTTTATTTTGTTTTGGATCTTTTGTTTTTTTATTATTTAGAGATTCTCTTTCCTCTTGTCTCACCAAAATTTCTCGTTCCAAAATCCTTCCACCCTTCATTGATACGAAATAATATAATTTTAAAAGTTCTTAAGGTAGCTAATACGGAATAACTACCTCTCCAATGGAATTATACAGGAAAATATTACTATATTAATAGTGCATTTGCATAAAATAATCGTTTCATATTTCAAACGAAAAAACCCCAATCTCTCATCATCTAAAATGAGAAATTGGGGTTTTTGCACGTATTTGTTTTAACCATTTAACTCATCAAAACAGTTTTCATTGCGAAACGCCTTTACCTTATCCATAAATTCTTTCACTCGCTTAGGATCTACATGATTTTCAAATTTGCCATCATATTTAAATGCCGTTCCTACGACCGCACCGTCAGCAATCGATAATTGTTCCTCGAAGTTATTCATTGTTACACCTGTGTTCGCAAATACAACTGTTTCCGTGGCTTGATTTTTCACTTTTCTTAACAAATTTTTATCCGTTTGAGCACCAGCTGTTAAACCGGAAACACATAAAGCATCAGGTCTATTGTTAAACACTGTGGACTTTGCTATGCTTTCAAGATCTCGATCAGCTAAATATTTTGCTGCTTCTGGTACGATGTTAAATAATAGCTTTACATTTTCAGCACCTATTCTGTACTGATGTCTAATCGTTTCACCGACATTTGTATTCCATGTGCCAAAATCACTTGCGTATACACCTGTGAAAATTTCTCTAACGAATTTTGCTCCCGTTGCCGCAGCTAAATCTAATGATTTTTGTGCATCCCATAATACGTTCACACCAAATGGTACGTTTATCTCTGACATTAATTCGCCAATAATCCGTGCCATCGCTGCAACCGTTTCCGTTTTTACATCTGTCAGATAAGGCATGCTGAATTCGTTTGAAAACATAACAGCATCCACGCCTCCCTCTTGAAGGGCCTGTAAATCTTTTCTTGCCATCTCGACTACATATTCCATTCCCTTTTCTTTATTAAAATAAGGGTCTCCTGGAAGCGGCAATAAATGGCACATCGCAATGATAGCTTTTTCTGTTCCAACTACATCTTTTAACCAAGTCAAAGCTATTCCTCCGTATTCATTTATTAAAATATGATCTTATTTCTTCATACTTATTTATCTAGCAAACTCATCCTCAAATAGAAGTGAGTTTCATCTTTATACGAATAAATCGAACAATAAAACGGTGCCAAAAGCGATAAAGGAAAGTAATGTTTCCAATACGGTCCACGTTTTAAAGGTTTCTTTTACTGTTAAGCCCAGGTATTCTTTTACTAACCAAAAACCAGCATCATTCACATGTGAAAACATAAGTGAGCCTGCCCCTGTTGCGATAACGAGTAATTCTAAGTTTACACCTGACATATGTTCAATAATTGGCGAAACAATTCCGGCTGCTGTCGTTAACGCGACTGTCGCTGAACCTGTCGCGATTCGGATCAGTCCTGCTACCATAAACGCTAAAACGATTGGAGAAAGAGAGACATGCTCTGACATTTGCGCAATGGATGTGCCAACACCGCTTTCAATAAGGATTTGTTTAAATCCGCCGCCAGCACCGATAATTAATACAATTGATGCAACAGGGAGCAAGCATTCATCTGTTAAATTCTTAATGAAATTTTTATCCATGCCTTGACGAATTCCAAGGAAGTAGAATGCCGTGAAACAAGAGATTAATAAGGCAATGACAGGGTTACCAATAAAAGTTAAGAATTTCATCAAACCGCTCGGTATCGGCATGTATGGTGCAACAACCGATAAAACCATTAATATAACAGGTAATAGAATAATAAAGAATGAGATTCCTGTACTTGGTAACTTTTCTGAAGTCGTCTTTACACTTATTAACGCTGGTTCTCCCTCTGGCGTTACACGCTTAATTACCCATTTAGCAAATAATGGACCTGCTAAGATCGCCGCAGGCACTGCAATAAAGAGTGAGTAAATCAAGACTTTTCCCATATTTGCATCATAAATGCCGATTGCAGTCATTGCTCCAGGGTGTGGGGGAACAAGGCCATGGACGATGGATAATCCAGCAATGACAGGTAATGCGATTAATAAAATATTTTGTTTTGTTGTTTTATAAATTGAAATGACAAGAGGTAATAAAATAACAATTCCTACATCGAAAAATACTGGTATCCCAATAATAAAACCTGAAAGTAACATGGCCCATGGCAAATTCTTTTCACCAAAAATTCTAATGAAGAACTCTGCAACTTGCTTTCCTGCACCTGAATCTGACATCAACTTTCCTAAAATCGTCCCTAATGCTAAAATCCCAACTAAATGACCGAGAACGCTGCCGACACCTGTTTCATAGGCAGTAACGATTTTCTCCATTGATAACCCAGACATAATTGCTAAAAACAAACTGGCAACAGTTAAACTAATAAATGCATGCCATTTCCACCAAGCGACTCCTAAGATGACGATTACAATCGAAAGCAATGTAATCATTAATAAATAGTATTCCATCTAAAATTCCCCCTTCTCCCCTTACGGTAAACGTTTTCATTTATTAAAAAGGAATGTCTCTTCTCTCTCCTTTTTATCCTCGTTTGCAAAGATGAGTTAACATACCTTCACTGTTTTGGATCACATCTTCCCTATTTAGATCTTTACACGAGAAGGTACACTCACTAACTCATCCAACATTTCATCTATCTTTCTACATCGCCTACTAATTCTGTCATCGCACGAAGGATTTCGCTCTCTGATGACATTGGCGTATCCCCTACAATCGTATGGGCAAGCATTCCTGCCGCTGCGGCAAATCCAACTGCCTTTGCTGGTGTAAATCCCTTCATCTCACTATGGATGATGCCGCTCGTGTAAGCATCACCTGCCCCGATCCTGTCATAAACAGAAAACGAGAGGAGTTTTGAAAAGGTGAATTCTTGATTCTTATAGATAAAGCCACGCAGCGAATGGGTATTGTCACTGTTAATGGAGCGATGAGTACCTGCTATAACAGAAATTGAATATTTTTTTGCCACCGCTGGAATGAGCTCGATCAGTTGCTCATGGCGCTTTTCTTTTCCTGTTTTCATGCCAAGAACATACATGGCATCTTTTTCATTCATCATGACGATATCGGCCAAGCCTAACATTTCCTCATAATGAGGTTTTGCTGCCTTATATCCGTCTTCTCCCCAGAGGGATGGACGGTAATTACAGTCAAATACCACAGTACCGCCATTCCCTTTCACAGCTTTCGCAAATGCTTTCATTTGAGCACGGACCGAATCATTCATTGCTAGTGTGATTCCGCAAAAATGAACAACATCTATTTTTGGGGCGATGTCTTGAAAATCATACGATCCTTCAGGTGCTGAATTAAAGCTGCTTTCTAGTCGATTTGAATAAGTCACTCGACTGGAACGGGCACCAAAACCATTTTCCAAAAAATACATACCAATATATTTCCCGTCTCTATTTATGAACGACTTTGTAATGCCAAGCTTTTGAAGATATGATACAGCCGCATCACCAACTGCATTAGCTGGCAATGTGGACACAAGAAGGCCTTTATGACCAAATCGTGCAAGTGCTGATGTGACATTTACGCCCGTACCGGAAAAAGAATAGTTTAATGTACTTGCTTGAGACAATAATTCATATCCCGGCACTTGTAGACGCATCATGACCTCTCCAAATGCTGCAATCCTCTTAGTCATGCTGATCAACCAATTTTTTCATGATTTCAAGTAGTTCTTTGACATCCTCGACATTTGTTTTTCCTGTTTCTTTATCAATGATTGATGAATATACATGCGGGATGACTTGTGGCACGTTAGCTTCTAGGCAAATGCGCAGGATTGCTTCAAAATTCTCTTTGTCGATTCCGCCAGTAGGCTCAAGTGCAAATCCTTCTTCACCACATGCTTGAGCAACTGCACGAAGCTCGTCCTCACGAGATAATCCATTCATCGGGAAGTATTTCAGCGCATTACCGCCCATATCACGCACAAGGGCAATTGCTGTTTTAATTGGAACGATCGCATGTTCTTCTTGTGCAGCACTTACTGGCCCTGTTGAAATATTGACATATCCTACTTTTCCTGTTGGTGACACTAAACTGTTAATCCAGCTTTCTTTTTCTCCAAGATTTGCCCGAGTTGCCCCAACTGCTGGAAACACTTGATTAATATGACTGCCGGGATAGTGTTTGGCAATTTCTGTAACAACAGCTGCTTGGCGATTATCGCCGGCACCTAAACCAATCGAAACAGCTTCTTCAATTTCATTGCCATATTCCTTCATTGCTGTAACTGCTTCTTCTACTGTTGGATAATCTTTTGAAAGAACACCAACTAACACATATCCTTCTGCTGCTTCAAATACCTCTTTTGCATTCTCTACACTGTTTGCCAATACATTCAGTGCTGCGCGGTTTTTATAGAATCGTTTTGTTATGTTCGTCATATTAATTTCCTCCTAGTAATTTACGAATCTTTGATTCGATGACATGAATATCGTCACCTTGCAATGGACGTGGATCGATGTCGAAATAGCCTTGTCTCACACCATAATCACGTGTGTAAATGGCGATTTCCCCTTCGCATAGTTCAGTCACAACATCTTTTGCTGTTATTTTTGCTTGTTGCGGGTCAATTTGAATGCGCGCACGGAAAATTGCTCGTCCCGCTTCATCCTGCACAATCGTTACTTTTACACCTTCCAATTCATTCAAAGGCATTAATGCATGTAACGCTTCTTTTTCAACTTCACTTTTATCTTCTTTTACTCCGTATTCATCAAGAGCCTGAAGTAAGCCAAATGTTGTTTCCTTTCCAACTTTCATGCTTCTTCCGATACAATGTAATTGAACCTTGACCCACTCAATATACTTTCTCTTTCCGCCTACAATCCCTGAAGTTGGACCTTCAATCGCCTTTGAACCACTATAGATTGCAAGGTCTGATACCTTCACATACTTTTGAATATCTTCTTCTGCAGCTGCATCCACAATGAGCGGGACATCATGACTTTTTGCAATTTCCCATGCTTCTTCAACAGAAATCATGTTTTTTTGAACGGCATGATGTGATTTGACGTAAAGAATGGCAGCTGTTTTATCAGAAATTGCCTCTTCAATATGTTTTGCTTTCCCTTCATTGGCGTAGCCAACTTCAACAAGTTTTCCACCGCCTAAATAAATCATCGTTTCAACCGGTGCACCGTATTGTACGTTGTGGCCTTTCAGCATAATGATTTCATTTTTTGAAATCACTTCTTGATGCAGACGTTCACTTTTACGGTGATTCCCTTGTGTCACAATACCAGCAACAGAGAGGGCAATTCCGCTTGATGCAGAGTTAACGATGACTGCTGCCTCTGAACCTAGTATTCCTGCAACATAATCACCTGCTTTATCGACTAGATCTGCGATTTCCACATACCTTTGTCCACCTTGCTTCATCGCTTCCATCACAGTATCTGATGGTGCTGACACACCGAGAATACTCATTCGTCCACTTGCATTGATGACACGTTTTAATCCATACTTAGCATTCAATGTATTCACCATTTGCAACCACTCCTTTTGCTTCAATCGTTTTATTTGCTACACGCTTGTGTCCTTCGGAATCAATGAGTGTGATTGGCTCATTCCTAACTGTAAATAAGGTTAAATTTGCCGCATCTCCAACTTCTATTCGTCCGAGCTCAGGTTTTTCAAGCCAATTTGCTGCATTTGATGTAACAGCTGCGATCACCTCATCTAGTGAGTAGCCTAGATGAAGAAATTTTGAAAGAACATTCGCCATGCTGTATACCGGACCGTTAAGCCGGTTTCTGCGGTATATATCTGTACTGATCGTATTTAAATCGATGTGATGGCGCTTTGCTGCTTCAGCCACTTGAAAAGAAAAACTCGCTGTGCCGTGTCCAACATCTAAATGAATACCGCGACGAATCGCATCCTTTAATACTTTAAGAGGATTCCCTTTTTCATCAAAAAGATTATTTTGTTTCCCATTAAGATAATGTGTGATAACATCTTTTTTTTCTAAGAGTGGTATAACCTCCTCAATATTTGGAGGACCAGAACCGATGTGAACCATTAATGGCAAAGATGTTTCACTCGATAAAGCACGCGCAATTCGTAAAGGCTCGATGCCGCTTTCACCTACAACACTTTTGCTGATCCTTGCTTTTAATCCAACGATGGCATCTTTATACTCCTTAACAGCTTGAACGACCTTTTCTTTGTCAATCCATTGTAAATTAGATAATTCATCTACTCTTTTTAAGCCAATACGCGAAATATTTAGAAAGGCAAATACGTTCGTTTTCGCTTTTTGGCTGCTTTCAACCAAATCTGCAATTCGATCTGCACCGCAGCTACCTGCATCTACAATCGTAGTTACACCTTGTTTTACTCCTATTTCATCCATTTCATCACCATATGGATCAAATTCCGGAAATGCATGGACATGTAAATCAATCCAGCCACTCGATACATACATACCCGAGCAATCGATAACATACTTACCTTGTCCACTTCCGTCCTTTTCCACCTTGGCAATTTTACCGTCTTCAATGACAATATCAATTTTTTCTTCATTCACTCGCTTTACATGACGTAATACGAAGTTGTTCATTTCTTTTCACCTTTCCCGTACTCGATTAGATACGCTTTCATTTATGTTGAGCACGATTTAACGTATAAAACATCTTATAGGTTATAACGTTATAATGTTATAATAACACACATTTTTGTTGGAGTAAACATAACGTTATAATGTTTTATTTTGGAAATGATGTATCGTCCATAATCATGATTTATTGTCAGAACTTGAGATTTTTTGTCCAAGCTCAAGGTTTTATTGTCTGGTTTTGAATTTTATTGTCCGTAATCACCAAGGTATCGACCAACCTTCAATTTTCGACATATTTTTCATCCCTCTCTGTAACTGCTGTTAATCTTTTTATGTTTAAAAACAACAATCTTTTAGAAAAGAGCCTAAATAAAAGATAAAAAAAAGCTGAGAACCCTATATTGATGGGGAACTCAGCTTTTACTTTTAAATCGGCTATACATTAAAATTCACAACATACTTATGAAGATCAGTATTATAATAGGCAATTGAATATTCAATTAATTGTTCATTGATGTCATAGGAATAACGTGTTCTTTGAAATAGCGGTTGTGATGGTTTATTTAATAAATTAGCGATTTTTTCATCAGGAATGTCTACCCCGAATTCATCTTGAAATCTGTTAAATGATACTCCTTTTTCATGCAAAATTTCATATAAGGACTCTTTAAACATTTCTGGATCTACAGGCAGCGAAAAATAACCAGGAATATAGTGAGTAAAATGAATATATGGCTCACCATTTAATGTATATAATCGTTCAATACAATAGCACTCGCTGTCAAAAAACGTAGATAAGATAGGATGGTCCGTGATATCCACTTTCGTGATCTTCACTTTGTCCTTTTGCAACGTATATCCAGTTGATAATAAATATTCCGAAAATCCTTGACCCTTTGATAATTTGGAAATAGCCCGATTATCTAACACTTTTGTTCCAACACCGCTTTGCTTTTCCACGTATCCCTCAATCGCTAACAGTTCCACTGCTTTACGTATCGTTATTTTACTTACACCAAATTCCTTCTCTAAAACAGGTTCAGGTGGAATTAGCGAATTTTTTGGATATTTCCCTTGTATAATACGTTCTTTTAATTCATTTTTCACTTGAATATAAAATGGTCCTTTGTTTCGTAACAATCTCATAAAGATCTACCTTTCCAATGTATCTGATCGCTGATTAATCGTTTTCAAAATTAAATAAGGAAGCTGATTGGAAAATCGAAATAGCTTCTCTCTAGGATATAAATGTTGTAAAATTCTCCAACTGACTGATTATTCCTATTTATTGTACCAGTATTTGTGCGAATTTTACATTTTTATACTAAGTAAATTAATCTTTGCATTCTACTAGAGTGAATTGATGAACAATTTCTGAAGAGCTTATAGCAGAAATTTAAATGGTGAAGTCTAGATTCATAGCTTATTAATTTAATTCCTCCTTGATTATGACAGGAAAGCATACGATTAAATGTACACGATATTTTTGTAAAAATTATATTTGTGATAAAAAAATACGTTCCTTACAATGTGTAAGAAACGTTGATAAATTAGCCTTTCTAATCTTAATCAGATACCGTTGGACCGGGGGCGAACAGACACTCCAGAAAGAATTCTATTTTGAATCATCTTCAAGCTTATATATTAATTGGAATGAAAACGCATTTACCCAACCGATGTAGTATTCAGCGTCACCAAATTTTGAACATAAACTATGTAACCATTAGATCGTTAGTTGCTTTTTCATCGAAACAACTTTTATATTTACACCGTTTGGTTTAACTACAACTTCCTCATCATAGATGCTGTATCCAATCGAACTATATAACTCTATATTTTTAGGTACCGTCATCCGAACTTTGCATCGTATTGCCGTTTTTCCATTTTGAATTGCATAATCCTCTAATGACTTTATTATTTTTTTTGCCATACCTTGCCCTTGTTTTTCTGGAATAACTGAGAGTCTGTAAAAATAAACACCATTTTCGTTTAAGCGAAAACGAACCATTCCGACTGCATCTCCGTCAACATAACCAATTAAAGCCCGCTCGTCATCTTTCAAAGCTGTAGATATCAATTGAATTGTTTCCTCTAAGGCACTTGAAGGTGGTACTTCATCTTTATATTCAGTAAATGCCTTAATCATTAAGTCATGAATTAATGGTGCATCAGATACTTCTGCAAATTTTATTTTCATAGTAATCCCCTCTTTTCTTTAGGCTGTTTTAGTAAACTTTGTTGTTTTTAAACTTACTTGATTTCTAATTCAACTCAACTTTTCGAAATGATGTATCGTCCATAATCATGATTTATTGTCAGAACTTGAGATTTTTTATCCAAGCTCAAGGTTTTATTGTCTGGTTTTGAATTTTATTGTCCGAAATCATCAAGGTATCGACCAACCTTCAATTTTCGACGTATTTTTCACCCCGCTCTGTAACTGCTGTTAATCTTTTTATGTTTAAAAACAACAATCTTTTAGAAAAGAGCTTTTCTTTATAAAGAAACTTTAATCGTAATTTCGATTCCTCTACTCTAATCCCGTATCAAGAATAATCAAGGCAAGCTTTTTAATAAAGAGATTGAATGATTCATTACTTTTTCAAAAATCCTCCCTCATGTTGCACCTGAAAAGAGTGGATACATCGAGTTTGCGGGCTGTATCCTTGTAGCCGATGGCATCCTGAATAACGGCTACTTCTTCTTTTGAAACAAATTGTGGAATGTGGTATTCTTCATGAGGGCACCTCTTCTGTAGTTTATTTGTTGGAAAATTCCATTCTACAAGAAGGATGTCCTTTTTGATATTCTTTTTTGGATTTTATTGGTTAATCAATACTCATGAATATTTAAAAGTGATTCTTCCATTTGCTTTCTTCTAGGGAAATTTGAATTATGGAATGTTCAGTTGTTGACTTTGTTTTATGGGAGAATTTACGTAATAGCGTACTTTTTTTAGGAGTTAGGTTGCCTAATAAATAACTAAGTCGAAAACGTTGATCTGTATGTTCTAATAAATGGCGAAAAATAGTTGGATCATTATCTCTCTTACTATATGATTTTCCACAATTCATTACACATTCTTCAACATACATTCTAATTTTTTCATATGAGAAGAATGTTACAACTGCTTCATATGTTGGCTGCTCCCTTAAAACATATCCATATCACAGACAGTTGTTTTTGCGGTGGAGGTAGAAGGAAAACGATCTCTTTCAGGATGAGTTCCAAGTGGAATAAAACAAGGGAACCGTCCCGGTGTTCCTCAGCCATTTCATCCGTCTAATCTTCAACTTACCTAAATTTTTTAAATTTTCTTAATAGTTTGTTTTTTACCCTTTAAGGTTGTATCATAAAATGTAAGTGTTTATAAAAATGATATACCGTTAAGGGGGAGTAATATGGAGATAACTAAAAACAGATGGTTGATTGCCTTGTCAGCGATTGCCATTCATCTTTCTATTGGTGGTGCCTACGCATACAGTGTATACACTAATCCTATAAGTGAACAGATGGGCTGGTCCGCAACAGAGGTTACGATTGCATTTACGATTATGATGGGGCTCGCAGGTTCATCTGCTGCTTTGTTTGGAAAATTGGTTGAAAGAAAAGGACCAAGAAAATCAGCGTTGCTTGCAGCTGTTTTATTTGGATTAGGACAAGCAGGATCTGGTGTTGCAATTGCAATTGGTTCACTGCCAGTTTTCTTAATTACATACGGTTTATTAAGTGGTCTTGGGCTCGGTATTGGGTATATCTCACCAGTATCAACACTTGTGAAATGGTTCCCTGATCGAAGGGGTTTAGCGACTGGGATGGCCGTCCTTGGTTTTGGGACAGGGGCCCTTGTTACAGCACCTATTGCCTCTAACTTAATGGTTTCAATCGGGATTTCAAATACGTTCTACTTATTAGGTGCCTCATATTTTGTACTGATGACACTTGGTGCCTCTTACATTGCTCCCCCTTCTGAGGGCTGGATGCCAGCTTCAATGAAGAAAGATATTGCATCTGGGAAGAAAATTATCAAAAAAGATTTACAACAATTGACTTCAAGTGAAGCCGTTAGAACGAAACGTTTTTGGATGCTTTGGACAATGATGCTTATTAATACAACTGCCGGAATTATGATGATTTCAGTTGCTTCACCAATGGCTCAAGAAGTTGTAGGATTATCAACCGCTGCAGCCGCAACGATGGTTGGAATCATGGGAATCTTCAACGGTGGAGGTAGACTAGGCTGGGCAGCAGCCTCTGACTATTTAGGTCGTCATAATGTTTTTATCATATTTTTTATGATTCAAATTGTCGCCTTTATAACACTACCTTTTACAACAAGTATCTTTTTGTTTCAACTTCTTATTCTGCTCGTTGTGAGTTGTTACGGTGGCGGATTTTCTAACCTGCCTGCATTCATTGGGGATCTATTTGGAACGAAACAACTTGGTGCGATTCATGGATACTTGTTAACAACTTGGTCTCTAGGTGGAGTATTTGGGCCAATGATTGTTTCGCAAATTAGAGAAAAAACAAATAGTTACACCCCAGTGTTTTACGTTTTCTTGGCATTAATTATCCTTGCGTTTATCGTATCGATTATGATGAGGCTAGAAATTAAAAAGAGCGAGAAAGAATTACAACAAAAACAAGTAAATGCGATTTCACAATAAGTCAGTTATTAGAAATTTATGAAATACTAACTATACAGTTATCAAACAATAAAAGCTCCGAGTATCGGTGCCTGTCCCCTAGTACGTTAAAGCACTAAGGGACAGGCACCCTGTTACATCGAGGTTATTCTGTATTAGAAACCTCCTTCCCATACTACTTTTGCAGTTATTAGTCTTTCTAATAAGAATTCAAAAAAGTTGTTTGCTTCAATCATCTCATCGATTCCTGCTTGTCTGTCCCAAACTATTATAGGACACTCGTTATTCTCTAATTTGCTAGTATCTAGACAATAAACATACTCACCACAATTTTCAATTACTACTAAATCCTTCGCTAAACCTAACTTCCCATACCTTTCTGTTTCAATAACAACAGAAGCTATGTTAGATTTAGCAACCCCTAAAATATCAACCCAAAATATTCCCCCCTGAATTTACTCATTCTCCCTTTTTACAGGGTATTTTAAGGCATTCTTTTCAAGCTTCTGATAGACTTCTTCTTCAATATCTATTTCTAGTTTATCCGCCATCTGAATGAGATAAATAAGTATATCTGCCATTTCTTCTTTAATGTTTTGTTTTGACTCAGCAATCGCTTCTTCGCTGTTTTTCCACTGGAAATTTTCAAGAAGCTCATTTGCTTCCAGTGAAATTGAAATAGCTAAATCTTTTGGGGTGTGGTACTTTTTCCAGTCTCTTTCATCGCGAAATTCTAGTATTGTTTGATAGATCTTCTCCATTATCTGTCTCTCTCCATTATTTTTCTTAAGATAGGTAAAATCTTTATTCTTTTTATTTTATCATAGTTACAATTTATTGGAATTTTGTTGTACTTTGGTATTGGACTCTAACAATGGAGCTTCGAAACAAAACTTGGGGGTATTCACAAAGGTTCTTACATCAGACGAGAATGTGGTATCCTTTTTTTCACTCATAGCAGTTGCACTCTATTCGAATAGACGGAGAAAAGATAGAAGGTGCTTATTCAGTAGATTTTGTGGCCTCATGAAACATGAGAACGTTTCTTCTGTTTACATTTTAGCAAACAAAAGAACCGTCCGAGACCACTGAAAAAGTGTTCACTTTGAACGATTTACAGGTATTTCCACGTGTATATAGTAATGAAAAGGAGTTGATCATCTACATATAGTAGGTAATCAACTTCTTTTTTTCTTTCAATGAACTTTT
>NZ_JAIQUM010000098.1 GCF_020075705.1 Metabacillus rhizolycopersici
ATATAGAATACTATAATCACAAACGAATCAAGGCAAAATTAAAAGGTATGAGCCCGGGACAATACCGAGCCGATACCCAACAAGCCGCCTAACGAAATAACCTGTCTAACTTTATGGGGTCACTTCACAATCGAAGGTCCTTTTTTTATGCCTATAAGAGACTTTATGTTAACTAGTTTTGTATAGAGTATTCATGTCATACTTTGAGACCTTGTTCAATTAAAAGGTCATATTACAGAAGATTATTTTAAATAAATCATCTAATGAAGACTTTAAAAAACTGGGCTTTATCACCCAGTCCAAATAGTGAAAGACAGATTATAACGAGTTGTTTTTCTTGAACTAAACAAAAAGATAGATACGTTTTTATGGATAATAGAGGGGAATTTGGTGAGGATATAATTAATTCTCTTCAAACGAATGGTGGTTAATTATTATATGGAATGGGAAAATATATGGAAAGCAATATTGATTGTTATTGCAGGAACAGTACTTTTGAGAATTGCAGGTAGGAAAACAATTTCACAAATGACATTGGCTGAAACAGTTATAATGATTGCTATTGGGACTTTACTTATTCAACCAGTAGCAGGAAAAGATATTTGGACAACCTTTTTGATTGGTGGTGTTCTTGTCGGAACACTATTAGTAATGGAATTTATACAGATAAAATCTGATACTTTTGAAAAAATGATTACAGGTAAAGCAAAGGTGGTAATCAGTAATGGAACCCTGAATGAAAAAAACTTGAGGAAACTTAGGTTATCGGTGGACCAACTTGAAATGAAATTAAGACAAAATAGTGTATCTAAAATAAGTGACGTAAAATGGGCAACGCTAGAACCAAATGGGCAAGTAGGTATAGAGTTGAAAAAGGATGCTCAACCTGTAACGAAAAAGGATTTCGAAGATTTCAAACAAACAATGATTAATTTAATACCGAGTAATTCTCAACTTACTCATATAAACGAAATATTAAACTTGATAAACAAACAATATGAGGTTGAAAGCCAAGAGGACATATTCGCAGAAGTTCAGAATAAAGCACATAAAAAGGCCCCACCAAAGCATTTACAATAATCTAAATAACGAGCTTTAGTAAAATAACTGAGGAGCCATTTTTATAACTTTTTCACATTATCAATATTTCACAATCAGGCGTTTTAATTGAACAAGCAGCTAAAAGGATCTTTTCTCAAAGATTCTTTTTTACATTCCGATAACATCGCTTATGGTGGCTAGATGTGTATGCAAACCCCTTTGGGATCTTATTCGGTTCTGGTGCAAAGATTGCATTTCTTTGAAAGAGGTATATAGACTCCTAATGGAATCTGTTCTTATGCAGCCATTCCAACTAGTTAATGAATGAACTTCACTTGATTGTGGACAGACTTGTCCAGTAAAGCAAGTTGTCCTTTTTTAATGATATGCATCGCTTCTATTCCCGAAAGAATAGATTTTGCTTTTCCATACTGATCACGTCCTTTTTTAGAGTAATAGTATCAGTATGTCCAAGTTTGAGAGAATACTTGCAGATATTTTGAAGTTTTTGCACCAGAACCGTTGAACGTTTTATTAAGGAAATGTTTTGAAGCTGATAAATCCTTGTGGTTAGGTTTACCATCTACTAAAATTAATAAAAACTGTTGAGTGATAATAAATTTGTTCAATTTACAATAAAGTTGTTTAATATTACATGTGTAAGCGAAAAGACTAAATAAATATAAGTCTTCACCGATCTACCGACCTAAGAAAGGATTTTTATTAATAACCAGTTTAAGATAATGGGTGAGTGATTAGGGGAATTTGTATGATATTTATAGAGTTAGATGAAATAGAATATAGAATTAATCAACTGAGAAAAGAATTGTTTCAGATTGCTGACATAACTGGATTAAATAGCCGTGAGACCATTTATTGCAGTCAGAAATTAGACCAACTCATCACGATCTATCAAAAATCTTCTTATAAAAATAGAAATATGTTAATGTTTTAAATGTTCATTTTGAATATACCTTGTCTGAACATTTAAGTATTTAGTCAAATCAAGATGGAAATTTGTTCAATTAAAAGAATGGTTTCTGACTACATTTTTAAAATTTTGATAAAATTGTTTTATTAAGATTTTGAAAGGTGTAGTCATCAATGGAAAGGTTCATATAAATTGACAGATCTTCCTACTTTAATGAATGAAGAAACTGATTATGGCATCTATTAAATATACGGTAAACATCCGGTTTATGGTAGCGATGTATTATTGTATATTGGTAAAGCTAATTACCAAACACTTGGGAAAAGAATTTCTCAAGAGGATTGGCTTAACACTAACGATTCAAATAATACTAAAATTTACGTCGAAGATTACATGGTCAAAAAAATCCAACTAATGAATTATGGTCTAAAGAAATAGATTTAGCTGAGCGTTTATTAATTTATGTTCACAAACCTGCTTATAATTCTAGAAGCATATCATCACTCCCAGATTCAGAACTTCAAAATGTACATATCCTCAACTGAGGGCACCATAGAGACCTTCTCCCTGAGTTGTCTGGATTTCGATGGAAAAATTAAATGTGTTGTTTGCTTGGACAGCACTTTTTAATTGCTATTTAAGATAAATATATCTGTAGGGGCTAGTGAGTTTAAAAATATTTGTTTCCATATTACATTGACAAGACTTTATAATGCTTTTACACTTGAAAATGATTATCAACTTCAATCGGGAGGATTTTATATGTTTAATGCAATAAACAGTCGAAATATTTTATTAACATTTATTTGTATTTTTTTATTTTCAACCTTATTACTTGGTTGTACAAATGCTAGTGATGAGGCTGCAACGTCAGAGGGCGTAAAAGAAAATATGCTTACGATCGCTTGGCCAAGGGATGTGGGAGAAATGAATCCACATGTTTATAATCCTTCACAATTATTCGCTCAGTCCATGGTATATGAGCCGTTAGTAAGCTACGGAGATGGAGGCGAGCTCAAACCGCATCTAGCTGAGTCATGGGAAATCTCTGAAGATGGAAAAGATTATACATTTCATCTGCGCGAAGACGTGAAGTTTTTTGATGGAACTAGCTTTAATGCAGAAATTGTAAAAAAGAATTTTGACACGATTTTAAATCATATGGATTTACATAGCTGGCTCGGGTTCCTTTCGAAAATAAGTAGTACGGAAGTCATCGACGAATATACGTTTAAAATGACATTAACTGAACCATATTATCCAACGATTCAGGAGTTAGCTGTTGTTCGACCGGTTCGTTTCTTAGGTGAATCTGGATTCCCTGAAGATGGCGATACCTCAAAAGGTGTCGTAGAATCAGTCGGTACAGGTCCATGGATTTTGGAAGAGTATAAAACCGATGAATATGCCATATTTAAAAGAAACGAAAATTATTGGGGCGAGCTTCCAGAAGTAGAAAAAATTCAAGTGAAAGTCATTCCTGATGCGGAAACGAGAGTACTTGCGTTTGAAAAGGGTGAGCTAGACTTAATTTACGGTGAGGGGGTTATCACTTTAGATGCCTTCAAACAATTGGAATCAACGGATAAATATGAAACAACCATTTCTGATCCGGTTGCTACGAGAGAGCTTGTGATGAATTCTAATAGAGAACAGCTTTCAGATGAACGTGTTCGCCAAGCGCTACATTATGGATTTAATAAACAAGCAATGGTGGAAGGAATCACTTCTGGTTTAGAAGAAGTTGCAGATTTTATTTTACCAACAAACCTGCCTTACACTTCCGACATTGATGTGAGGTCAATTGACTATGATGTTGAAAAAGCAGAAGAATTATTAGATAAAGCAGGCTGGATCCTTCCTGAGGGGAAAACGGTTCGTGAAAAAGATGGACAGCCACTTGAAATAGAGATGATGTACGATTCAGCAGAATCCATTCAAAAAGCAATGGCAGAAACGCTACAATCAGAATGGGCAGCCATTGGTGTAAAATTAAATATTGTTGGAGTAGAGCTTGCGGTTCAAGTTCAAAGATTTAAAGATAATGACTTTGATATTAATTTCTTTAGTAATTATGGTGCTCCATATGATCCGCATACATTCATCAACATTGTGGCAAAAGAAGGATTTGGATTTAACGAAGCCATTTCAGCCTATCCGAACAAAGCGGAAATACTCCAACAAATCGCACTGATTCCGCAGACAACGGACGAAGCAGAACGTCAACAGCTTTACACATCTGTTTTAACTTCATTGCAAGATCAGGGAGCCATTGTTCCGATTTCTTATATTAAGAAAACAGCTATTTATCAAAAAGATGTCACTAATTTCAATTTCGCAGCTAATCGTGACGAAAATCCATTCACAGGAATTAGCTTGGAGCAGTAAGCAGTAGGAGGCTAACATGGGCACTTATATAATAAAACGAGTAATGTCCATTATCCCAGTTTTTCTTTTGGCTGCACTTTTGACGACTGGGATGATCCATCTTTCACCGGTGGATCCGGCCGAGGCCTATTTAACAGCAGCTCATATCGAACAGACTGATGAAATTTTGGCCCAGAAAAGACATGAGTTTGGTTTAGATCAACCATTCTTCGTGCAATATGTAAACTCTATTATGAAGATATGCAAACTTGATTTTGGCATATCTTATGTTACGAATAAGCCCGTTTGGGACGAGGTGATCTACCGAATTCCAGCGACCCTCCAGCTAGCTCTAGGAAGTTTATTCATTGCGGTGCTCGTTAGTGTTCCCCTTGGCTTTCTGGCAGGAGTAAAGAAAAACAGCGCGATTGATCATTTTAGTCGCATCCTTTCCTTTTTCGGGGCATCCATTCCTTCTTTTTGGCTAGGTTACATCTTGATTTTTTTCTTTTCAGTAAAAATGGATCTTTTTCCAGTCGAAGGGATTGGGACATGGCAGCATCTTGTTCTCCCTTCCGTTACATTGGCTCTTCCATTAATTGCGATGTACACAAGATTGTTGCGTGCTAGCATTCTTGAAAACTTACAAGAGCCCTATGTGCTATTTGCAAGGACTAGGGGAATTAAAGAAAAAACGATTATGGCCAAGCATGTCTTAAGGATCGCTATTTCTCCAATGATTACGGGACTGGGGATGAACCTTGGAAAACTACTAACTGGAACGATTATCGTGGAGACCGTTTTTTCTTGGCCTGGGTTTGGTCGTTATTTTATTGAAGCGATTTTTAATCGTGATATCCCAATCATTCAATGCTATGTGTTCATTGCAGCTAGCTTATTTATAGTAAGCAACTTAATCGTTGATCTGATTCAAATGTATATTGACCCGCGCATATCCAGGAAAGAAGGGCACCAGAGATGATAACCAGTATACGTAAGATATTCATAAGTCAAAAAGTGATTCCGATATGTACCACGACATTAGGGATTCTTTTTATCATCCTGTTATTAGCTCCCTGGATCGCACCCAATGATCCAATTGCGGTCAATTTAGCTTATAAACTACAGCCTCCATCATGGGAATTCCCGTTAGGAACCGACCACTTAGGAAGATGTAACTTATCACGCATTTTATATGGGGGACGAATTTCATTAGGCTTTGCGATGCTCATTTTCATTTCATCCTTAACGATTGGTTTAATCATTGGAACCTTTTCTGGATATAAAGGTGGGTGGGTGGATCAGGTTTTGATGAGATTTTGTGACGGTGTAATGGCATTTCCGAGCCTTATCCTAATTCTTGGACTGGTTGGGATTTTCGGACCGGGACTTCCGCAAGTCATCTTAGCGCTGATGCTGGTACAATGGGTTTATTACGCGAGAATTTTCCGAGGAATGGTCCTTAGTCTGAAAGAACAAAATTTTATTGCAGCGGCGAAAATTAGCGGCTCCTCTCAGTGGAAGATTATTAGAAATCATATTGTCCCAAATGTGCTCCCTCCACTTGTCGTCATGGGAACACTGGAAATGGGCTGGGCCATCATGGATATATCAGCGATGTCGTTTCTTGGTTTGGGAGTACAACCGCCTACACCTGAATGGGGAGCGATGATTCACGAAGGAAAGTCGTATATTCGGACGAATCCAGAATTAATGCTTTATCCGGGTTTGATGATTATGCTCGTAATTGTGACCTTCAATTTATTGGGCGAAGCGTTATCCGAACGTTACGGTGTCAAACGTCGATCATAAAAAGGAATGAGAATGTTGGGTACAGAACAGTCGAATGTGTTACAAGTGAGAGATTTACATGTACAGGTAAAAACAAAAAATGGTGCTGCTACCCTTGTTGAAGATCTCAATTTTGAACTGAAGCGAGGGAAGGTTCTTGGTCTTATTGGGGAAAGTGGATGCGGTAAAACCGTTACGAGTATGTCCATTCTTCAGCTTCTCAATCGGAAAACAACAACGATTGAAGGCAGTATCGTATTACAAGGACGAGAGTTGAACGGTTTAGGAGAGAAAGACATGCGTGAGATTCGTGGCAAGGATATCGCCTTTATTATGCAAAATCCGATGAATGCTTTCACGCCTGTTTTTACAATTGGCCATCAATTTATTGAAACGATTTGTTCCCATACAAAATTGAATAAAAAACAAGCAACAGAGCTAGCAATCGAAGCGATGCATCATGTGAATTTACCCGATCCTGTTAAATTGTTAAAACACTATCCTTTTCAATTGAGTGGTGGTATGCTTCAACGGGTGATGATTGCGATTGCTGCATGCTTACATCCAGCTATTATTATTGCCGATGAACCAACAACCGCACTTGATGTGAACAATCAGAAGAAAGTACTGTATCACTTGGATAAAATTCGCTCTGAATATGGTTCAGCGATTTTATTAATATCCCATGATCTCGGTGTCATTTCTGAAATGGCTGATGAAGTTGCTGTTATGCAGAATGGTCGAATAGTAGAAAAAGCAGATGTGTTCCAACTATTTGATGAGCCACAGCATGAGTATACGAAAAAACTATTACATGCACGCTCCATATTACATTTAGATGAATCTGTCGTCCATTTGGCTTGACTTAAAGGGGTGAAAAAATGAGTTTATTACAACTAAATGAAGTAACTCATAGCTACGGATCCCGAACGTTTTTCAACTGGAAAGACCGTTCTAGAAACATCCTTTCTGACATTTCTCTCTCTATGGAGGAAGGAACTTGTTTAGGTTTGCTTGGTACGAGCGGAGCAGGTAAAAGTACCTTAGGAAAAGTGATTCTTGGTTTAGAACGGCCGCAACACGGACAGGTTCTGTTTCAAGGGCATGATATTTATACCGCAGATAAGCATACTCGTCAAAAAATTCGTCGTGATCTTCAGGCTGTCTTTCAGGATTCCTACTCATCGGTCAACCCACGAATGACGGCCGAACAAATTATTGCTGAGCCGCTAGAAAACTATGAAAAGCTAACACCCGCTGAGCAAAAACGGACCGTTATTGAATTATTGGTAAGGGTAGGGCTAAGTGAAGAAGACTTAAAAAAACTCCCTCATCAATTTAGCGGTGGCCAATTACAGAGGATCAATATTGCAAGAGCCATCTCACTTAAGCCAAAGCTGATTGTCTTAGACGAAGCGGTCAGTAGTCTAGATATGGTGAATCAAACCCTGATTATCGAATTACTAAAGGAATTAAAAGCAGACTTCGGGTTATCGTTTCTTTTTATTACACATGATATTAAAGCTGCTTATACCATTAGTGATAGACTAGGTGTACTAGAAAAAGGAGAATTGGTCGAGCTATACGATGAAAACAATCAGTTCTTTACTTCAGAACATCCTGTAGTAAATGAGATGAGAGATTCAATGCTTGCCGAACACCCACGTTTTCGTTCAGTTAGACGTGCTTAATTTAAAAAGTATTTACATTTTTCGAATGCCTCGATTTCATTTACAAAATCGGGGCTATTGTTTTTATTTGAAATGATAGAAGGAGGCCATACCGAATGAATCATCGTGCGTACCTTACTTTGGCGATTCCCCTCACAATTTCAACTATGACAACGCCCTTGTTAGGTGCTGTTGATACAGCTGTTGTTGGGCAGCTTCCTGATCCAGCCTATATTGGAGGAGTTGCAATTGGGGCTCTAATTTTTAATACATTATATTGGGTATTCGGATTTTTACGGGTTAGTACATCTGCCTTTGCTGCACAAGCGAACGGGGCAAACGACTCAGATCAAGGAATACTTGCGTTATCCCGTCCATTTTTATTAGCTGTCGTGGTTGGGATTTGTTTTATTCTCTTACAATGGCCGATTGAATATTTGGCAATGATATTGTTTTCCGCTGATTCTGATGTTAGTAAGTTTGCAGCAGAATATTTTCGAATCAGAATCTGGGGAGCACCCTTTACGTTGATAAACTATGTTATTCTTGGCTGGCTAATGGGGATGGGTAAGATTAAAGAATCATTATTTTTACAAGTGTTAATGAATGTTTTGAATATGATTTTGGCCATTCTTTTTGTCCATGTCTTTTCTTTTGCCGTAAAAGGGGTCGCTATGGCTGCTTTGATTGCTGAGGTGATAGCCTTTATATTAGGGTTACTTATTGTGATGAAGGCATCACCATTTTTATGGAGATTCCCATCCTTTCAAGAACTAATAGATACTCAGTCTATGAAAAAGATGTTTAACGTTAACAAGGATCTGTTTATTCGAACAATTTGTTTATTAGTCGTTATCAATATGTTTACAGCAAAAGGTGCTTCGTTTGGTACAGACATTCTAGCTGCAAATGCTGTACTTTTTCAAATTCATTACATCATGGCGTATTTCTTCGATGGGTTTGCAAATGCCACGAGTATTCTCGTAGGTAAAGCGGTAGGATCAAATGACAAGGAATTATATAAAAAAACACTTACTTTATCAAAGCAATGGTCGGTGATTACGGCTTTTGTTATAGCCTGTGTATATGGATTATTTCAAGAACAAATTATTGCCCTTTTTACGAATCTACCTAGTATAATCGAACTTTCAACAAAATATGGAATTTGGATCAGTCTTTACCCGTTTGCCGCGTGTTTTGGCCTTGTCATTTATGGTGTCTTTACGGGAGCAACTGAAATTGCTCCCGTTCGAAACTCTATGATTTACGCAATGATCGTTTATATCCTTATACAAATTATGATAACACCTATCTGGCATAACCATGGCCTATGGCTAGCTTTCATAGTTTATACGATTTGCCGATCTGGATTCCTAGTCATATATACTCCTAGATTAAATAAAAAATTATTTGAAACAATGAGCGTAAAAAACATCGTCCGTAATAGTAATAACGCTACGTCCAGATCGTTAAAATAACGAATAAGTAATATAGCTTGAAGGCGATAAGCTTTCAATGTACCGAAGATTACAGGCTGTTTTCGAACAACAAAATGGGAAAGTCATTAAAATTGAAGACATATCACAGTCTCTTCATGCCATGACCAACGAGTTGAATCATGTAATGGATAAAATTGGGAACGAATTTTAAGTTACAAAAGAACTTGGAGTTGCAACTCCCTTTTTTATGGTGCTAACTTGCAGTTTAGTTGATGAAGAAGTAACCAATATGGTTCTCTTTAATTATTTAGAATGATAAAGTGGGGATAGAAAGATATTATGGTTGAACTAAAATATTTTGAACGGTCAGATTTCAAGCAACTTATTGATTGGGTTGATTCACCTGAATTCTTACTTCAATGGGGAGGTCCTGGGTTTGATTACCCCTTGAATGATACTCAATTAGAAAACTACATAGAGAATGCCAATAACGAAAATGCAGATACATTGGTGTATAAAGTAATTGATAAAGAAACTAGAGAAGTTATTGGACATATCTCTTTAGGGAAAATTGATAGAAAAAACCAATCTGCAAGAATGGGAAAAGTATTAGTCGGTAATAATACCGCAAGAGGTAAAGGAATAGGTCAGCAAATGATTAAGGAAGTCCTTAAGATTGCATTTGATGGACTTAAATTACATAGAGTTAGTCTTGGTGTATTTGACTTTAACGTTCCTGCAATCGCCTGTTACGAAAAAGCAGGATTTATAAAAGAAGGTTTACATAGAGATTCACGAAAAAATGGTAATGAATACTGGAGTTTATGGGAAATGAGTATCTTAGAAAATGAATGGTCGGAAACAAGAAACATTTAGACTTCTTGAACTAAACCAGCTAATCGAAGCAAACCAATTATTCCATATTAGGACTCAATGTTGTTGAGAACAATATTGAAGATCTAATCGAAACAGATCTATATCAGATGTGTCTTCGTAACCAAGAACTGTTACCCTTAAGTTGTAAAGCTTGTTCCCTTTATACAATTTGTGGGGGAGGGTATATGCCCCATAGATGGAAAAGTCAGACTGGTTTCTCAAATCCCAGCGTTCATTGTAATGACCTATACGATGTAATTACACATATACATACTAGAGTTGTTAAAGATTTGACTGTATCGAAGGTCAACTTTCAAACGGGAACGTAGCGTCGTATGTCCATTGCGTTCTGCAGAAAATGATAGAGTCTTACAATAAGAGGTATACCATTAAACAATTAGAAATAATAACTATCAGCCTTCTAGGTGTCCTAGTAAGGCTCTTTTTCTGTGGGCAGCTCTAACAACATAAAAAATAAAACGAGAATGTTCTTTAACAAACGAACGGGTAGCGTTAGTAAAACAAGAATCACATGTAATCGTCACACAATCGCGAAATGATTCCTCTCCATCTCCTTAAGTACTCGTCATAAAAGTGCTAGTGATTCATCCTTATCAAAAAATGGTTGGTTATCTAAATGATATCCAACCATTTTTGTTACCTATAATATCTGATTATGAGAACTAGTTTAATATAGAAAGCACCCTCATAAAATTTTTATATAAATCGAATTATAAAATAAAGCGCTCCCAATTGTCAGGAGGTTAATGATGGAAAATAAACAATTAGATGAAAAATGGCTTCGACTAGTCAAAGAGTTAATAAAATCTGACGTATCTAAAGAAAATTTTAGAGCGTTTATAGAATCTAAAAAACTTGAAAAAGAAAATAAAAAGAGGTTGGGTACCCTTTAGGTACCCAACCTCTTTTGCCTATAATTTACATTATGTGAACTAGATTTGTATAGAGTATTTATCTGATCCTTAAAATTCTTTTATGAAGTTAAAAAACAACCACCCAAAGGGTCATCGGAAATTGGGTTACATTTAGCATTATCCCTTGAAATGTGTTATACAATTTATGATTGACAAATTAAATCTGACATACTATTATAATATTAACAAATAAAAAACGCTTACATTTTAAAAGGTTAGAATTGTCTATCTCATAAAATTCAAACAAGGGGAGTTTTTCTAATGGGAACTATCATTTGCCAAATTTGCAATAACACAATTGAACATTTTGAGAATGAGAAAGTATCAACTTTGTACGGACAATGCACTTGCTGTGATAAAAAACAAAAGAAGGCTTCTAAATAATTCAAGCATAAATCAGTACTATAAAAACCGTTCTCAACATTTGAGAACGGTTTTTATAGTTAATAAATCATCAATATATGGTATTTTTCTCAGGGTAATAATCAAATACGTAACTAAAAAAGAAACAAACCCCCTTTTTCTTCAGATAACTTTTTGAAAAAGTAGTTTGTCTATACTCTGAACCCCTCAGATAAATCTGAGGGGTTTTTGAGTGCTAATAATCAGTGATTATGTTAACTATATGTGAATAAAACAGCCATTTACATAACTGTAGGTAAACTTTTACAATACTTTATAAATCCTTAACAAAACTTTAACAAGTGAACTTTAATATATAATTTGAAAGCAACATAATCTGGGGAGGAACAACTCGTGGCTATCGGTTCTAGTGTGATATTTAGAGGAGAAAAGTATAAAATTATATGGTTATATGATAATGGTACTTGTGAGATCAAGAAAAAGGATTCATTAGGCCAAGTTGAATTAGTGCAACTTTCTGAGCTTAAAATCTTTGAAAAAAACATCGATTTCTGCTGAATCTGATGGTTTTTGATTATCTATAAAGCTGATTATGGTAACTAGATTTGTTTTAACTTGTAAAAAATGTCGTAAGCTTGAATTTTCAAAAATATAAATTCAAAATGATTCACTCTCTCTTCCATCTCTTTCTTTTCTCTTGTCCTGTGTGTGGGTAGTGGGAGTGGATCATCTACCAGCATCTACTATCCGTTCGTCCTCATTGTCCTCTTTATCTTAGTCCCTATTCTCATTGTGGTAGTGAGTAGTTGACCACGTTCTTAAGGATTCTCAAGAATGAAATCTCCTAAAAATAACAGAGTCATAACTTAAAAATTTTGGCACTATTTTTAAAGTGTTGAATTATCAAGGTACTGAAAGGTTTCATATCTTGTCGTCAAAAGTAGAAAAGATTGTGAACAATTGTACTTAAGCTAAAACGCCCTTTTTGTTGAAATTATTGTACAAACGGTGCAGTTTAGTTAAAGAGTGGTGTTTGTTCTATGTCCAAAAATTGAGCGAATTTATTGAAGAACATTCAGTAAAGAAATTATTTCTATGAATTAATACTAGGTAATACTTACTAACAAGTATTTATTCAAGATATGGTGTCTCAGTTTTTATCAGAAAATAAGAATATTCGAAATTTTATAATGAAAATTAATATTATTCGTTTTATAATTATAGTGGAGTTAATTCACTATAAATAATCTTGGGGGTGTTTGCCATGGCCATAGCAGTCATAAATGAAAAAGTTGAAGTATTTAAAAAGAGTATAATCGATATCGTAGAAGTTCTAAATAAGACAGATGAATCTATCCTTTATGTGAAACCTTCTGAAAAAGAATGGTCAGTAATGCAAATTGTTTCCCATGTTTTAGAAGCAGTAGATTTTTGGTTAGTTGACTTAGAAGCATTATTAATTGTACCTGGTGCAAAATGGGGACGTAACCATGAACATGTACGTCGATTAGCTGCGGTAGATGAAAATGTGGTAGCACAACTGAAAAAAGAAGATGTGATTGAAGCTTTACAAAACTTAATACCAAGAGTCGAAATGACACTTGCGAAAGTGAAAGAAGAAGATCTTGAAAAAACAGCACCAAGCTACAATCCAAACTTTGATGGAAAAACATTAACATTCTTAATCGATCACTTAATTATTAAACACGTAGTTGGCCATCACGATCAAATCGTGCGTCACTTAGCTAAAGTACAATAATTTTCAATAGAGTTTGTGCAGTCCATCTAAAGCTTACTTATAGGCTTTAGATGGACGTTTTTATTATAAGGGTGATTAAGTTTATATGGTAATTGAATAGAGTTTGCTTTTCCATACTGATCACGTCCATTTTTAGAGTAATAGTATCAGTATGTCCAAGTTTGAAAGAATACTTGCAGATATTTTGAAGTTTTTGCACCAGAATCAACGAAAGCCCCTTTGTATATAGAAGAGAGCGAAAGTAATAGAATAATAGGTTAAACCCTTGATATTACTAAATTTCTACAATTTTGGTTGTACCGATAGATCGTTACACATGTACTGATTAATTCAGTACATATTTACAGATTTTTTTTAAATACTAAATAATGGTGAATAGGGAAAACTATTTAAAAAGTTCTTGAAAGGGTAATGAGTATGCACATTGCTATTGCTATTTTAACTATTATGGCTTCTTTTAAGTGGGGAAATTGGAGAAACTGGAGGGAATATCATGCAAGTATGTTTTTTATTGCTACAGGTGGTTTGCTTTATGAATACATTGTAAAAGACTATGCCTTATGGGAGTTTCATCCTGATTTGCTATATGGACAAGATATGACGGTAATTATATATGCTCTTATTACTATGCCTGTTAGTATTTTTCTATTTCTCTCCCATTTTCCCGTAAGATGGTTTTATCGACTGCTTTACATATTGCTTTGGTCTGGAATTTACATCGCAGTTGAGTGGATTTTGGATGTGTTTGGGAGAATTTCATATCAGAATGGATGGGAATTTGGATATTCTTTTTTATTTGATATCATTATGTTCTCGGTCATTGCATTACATCAGTATTATCCATTCCGAGCATATATCTTATCCGTTTTTATTATCATTTTCTTGATATTATACTTCAAAGTTCCTTTTGAATTTGCTAAATAACTCGAACTTGATATCTTCAGTTGCTTATTCATAAGCAGCTAAAAGGATCTTTGATTGAAGTGACCCCATAAAGTTAGACAGGTTATTTCGTTAGGCGGCTTGTTGGGTATCGGCTCGGTATTGTCCCGGGCTCATACCTTTTAATTTTGCCTTGATTCGTTTGTGATTATAGTATTCTATAT
>NZ_JAIQUM010000099.1 GCF_020075705.1 Metabacillus rhizolycopersici
TGCCCGATTTCTGAATATTGGAGTCTTAGCGGTCACCTTTACGTGAGTTACGTGCCCGATTTCTGAATATTGGAGTCTTAGCGGTCACCTTTACGTGAGTTACGTGCCCGATTTCTGAATATTGGAGCCTTAGCGGTCACCTTTACGTGAGTTACGTGCCCGATTTCTGAATATTGGAGCCTTAGCGGTCACCTTTACGGTAGTTACGTGACCATTTTCTGAATAATAGAGACATATCGGTCAACTTTACTGGGGTTAGATGCCAAATCAGTCACTGTTGATGGACTCTATTGACAATAGCAACAAAGTTTACGAAAACAGCCTTTTTACAAAAAGATAAATAGTTGGGCAGTGTCAACCGGCTACAAGGGTAGCCTGATGAGCGTATTGACTGCTGCCTAGTGGAGGGATAATTGATGAAAGCAGTTGTTATTAATAAACCATTTGAAGTTGAAATAAAAGAAGTGCCAAAACCTGAAATTCATGATGAGAAGGATGTCATCATTAAAGTCCTTGCTGGCGGAATTTGCGGATCAGATATTGGAATTTTTAATGGAACCAATTCATTGGCTACATATCCGCGGATTATTGGTCATGAATTTGCGGGTGTTATTGAGGAAGTTGGCACAGCTGTGACGAATGTGAAGATTGGTGATTTAGTAGCTATTGATCCCGTAAATAGCTGTGGTCATTGTTATGCATGCCGTACAGGTAACCATAATGTTTGTTCAACGGTTGAAGTAACAGGCGTTCACCGTGATGGTGGTTTTGCAGAGTATGTAAAGACAAGTGAAAAAAATGTGTTTAAAGTAGATGAATCGAAAATTGATCCACAAAATGCGGCGTTAGTAGAACCATATTCTATCGGCGTTGAAGCAAATGAGCGCGGTCGCACGACTGTCGGTGATAAAGTATTAGTCATGGGTTCTGGTCCAATTGGGATTGCGGTTATGCAAGTGGCGAAAGCGCGCGGGGCAGAGGTGATGATGACTGATTTATTAGACAAACGACTGGACCGCGCACTTGAAATGGGTGCTGATAAAGTGGTGAATGTTCTAAAAGAAAGCTTAAGTGAAGCGGTTCAGGAATTCACAAATGGCGACGGGGCCCATGTGATTATTGATTCCGTCTGTTCACCACAAAGCCTTGAGGAAGCACTAGAATTAGCAGCACCATCCGGTCGTGTTGTCACATTAGGAACAGGAAACAAGCCATCACAGATTGCTCAAGTAGCATTTACGAAAAAAGGCTTGGATGTTAGGGGATCAAGACTAAGCAATAATCGATTTCCCCATGTCATTGAATTATTTGAAAAAGGAGCCGTCACACCAGAGAAAATGAAAACACATACCTTCCATTTCAGAGAAATCGAAGCAGCGTTTGAATTTATGAAGGAAAATCAGGCGGATGTGTGTAAGGTTGTTATTACGTTTTAGTTTGTTTTGGGTGCCTGTCACTCATCTAATAATCAATCGTTCCACAAGCTGATCTTATCAGAAAATCCTGGTTCTATAAAATTCTCGTACTGTGGATAAGCTCACTACATCCATAGCTCTCGAGGTCATAGGCCAATTAGGAGTTGAAGGTAAAAAACACCTTCTATTCCTGATTGGCTTATTTGCCCAAGGCTGATACAGGCGCTTGCACTTTTGTTCGTGCGCTTACTTTTATCTGAATTAGTACTTTTGCAACTGTGTAGGGAGCATTTGGATTGAGTGATTTAATGTGTCGAGCTTGCTTTCGATTCGATGGACTGAAAAGCAATAGTGGTAAAAAAGGATGAAATTGTAAAAAATATTTTAAATGAATCGATGAATATGCAGCAAGCGATTGTTTAAATGCATGACCTGCAAGGAAAACATACAACCTTCGAGGCGCTTCCTGAAATTATAAACGATCTAAAGAAACAAGGCTTTGCGTTTGAGGAATTGTCTGAACATAGCTATAACAATCAATTTATCGCAACAAATAACTAAGTAAACGAATGCTTAAATGATTACGGTTATATAAAGTAAGGCTAGTCGATCATGAAATCTCATGATCGACTAGTCTTTTTACATTTAAAATAAACGGTTAATTTAGCTTTTAATTTATGGGAATTTTTGTAATAATTGTAGTGGGTTTTAGAGTATTTATCTGAAAGAGGCGAGCTTATGAAAGTTTTATATAATAACCAATTTAAGAATCGTGATGAAGTTGTGATTGATATTGAGGACAGGGGCTATCAGTTTGGAGACGGAATTTACGAGGTCATGCGTGTTTATAATCGCAATGTTTTTACTTTAGATGAGCATTTAGCGAGATTTGTAAGAAGTGCTGCTGAGTTAAAAATACAGCTGCCTTATAGTGTAGAAGATATCAAGACTATGCTGCTCGAGCTTGTTGAACAAAATCATTTAGAAGAAGGCTCAATTTATGTACAAATTACACGTGGGACTTCAATGAGAAATCATTCATTTCCAGCTCAATCTGTTTCACCTGTTTTGATTGCATATCCACTCCCAAAAAAGAATCCTTCACAAGAACAACAGCAGGGAATAAAAATGAAGCTCGTCGAAGATATGCGCTGGTTAAGATGTGATATTAAAAGCTTGAATTTATTATACAATGTGATGGCCAAACAAGAAGCACTTGACCATCAATGCTATGAAGCACTTCTTCATCGAAATGGCACGATAACAGAAGGATCCTCAACTAATTTTTTTGCGGTGAAAGACGGAAAATTGTACACCCATCCAGCCAACAATCTTATCTTAAATGGTATTACAAGGCTGGAAATAAGGAAGTTATGTGAAGCTAATGACATGACAATGATTGAAAAAGAATTAACGATAAATGGAATTGAAAGCTTTGATGAGGCTTTTATTACATCTACAACACTTGAAATTGTCCCAGTTACACAGATCGATGATACGGTAATTGGTCAAGGTGAACCTGGGGAGATGACAAAAAGGCTGCAAATGCTTTTTCAAGCGTTGATTTAGAGGTAAGTAAAGAAGTTTTATGTTGTCATATTATCGGATATATCAATAGACGAAACAATGGCATTTTGGTTTACGTCACAGTGACCACTCGAAATTTGACGAAGATTGATAGACTGTTAAATGGAAAGATTATGATAAGATAAAGTTGCAACTGAATATTGTGAGGGTGGTTGGTTGTTGCACTTCTTTCCTTTATGGAAGGGAGGTGATAACCATGGAAACATTTCTTGAATTTCTACGAGAAGTTCTGAAGGGGATTGTGCGTGAAGTTAGTGCCTATTTCTTTCGAAAGAACGTATTAGAAAACAAGAAAACCACCCCGCGCCGTAGGAAGCAAAAGGGTGGTTCTCAAAAGTAATATCCTTATGACAACCACCACCCTAACGGTAGAGGTTGCAGGGAGAAGTGTTGGTCGCACTTCTCTTTTTAATATATGTCAATTATACACAAAAATATCCCTTTAAGAAACATTTAGGTTTAAGTACTATTCTATCAATTCTATTACTGGGTTGTTTTTTGAATATGATAGTAGGCGTAAGAAATTCCATTTCTATGAGCTTTGTGCCAAACCCGTACAACGTGAATGGCTTCTATTTTTCAATTAATCCAATTAAGAAAAATTCCCATTTCTCATATTTAGAGAGATCCTTAATTGCAGATTTTGTTAGGCGCTTAGGTTTCATTTCTGTTACAAAGTAGGCGTTATTTTGATGTGCTTGATGTGGAGAAACCATTAAGACTTCTCTGATTTGTACACCTTTCGTCATTTCCTGAATCCCTTCAAAGCTTAAGCCCATTTGGACAGATTGCTTTTTGATCCGACTATTTTCATTTAATAGATAAACATACGGATTTTTGATGTTATAGATTGCTTTTTCCGGAATAGTTGGTATACCAATGGCTTCGGCCGTGACAACTGATATATCAGCTTTCGAACCTATTGCGAGTGGTTCTGGTTGTTCTGTCATGATTGCTTCAAAATGATAATGGTTTTCCTCATCGATCTTAGGCTCATTTACTGGATAAGAATTGATTTTGCCAAGTGTTCCTTCAAGTTTCTTTCCTGCAACGTTAGCTGTAAACAGCATTCCCGTTTCTGCTAAATTAAATTGGTTTTCTGTTAGCTGCCCCTCAATTACTTTGACATTTGAAGTAATGGTTATGACGGGATTTCCGAGCTTTTCATTTACTTTTTTAACAATTCCGTCCGTTTCGCTCACCATCATGACTGAACTGCTTTGTTCATCGATAGAGCTTAACTGACTATCATATTTTTTTACTTTTTCTTCAAGCTTGCTTTTTTCAAGCTCTTGTTTATAAATTTCCTGTTCAATCGTATGAATCATCACATCTGATGACGCATCTTCATCGATGTTTAGGTCTTCCTCTAAAGTAAAATCAGGTTCAAAATAGGAGGGTGTAGATGAAATGGAAGATTGATAGTCTAACAGTTTGCTAATGTAAATGTCTATGCTTGCTATTTCTCCCTCTGTCTGCTGTCTTTCCAGCTCCAGTGTTTCTCTTATTTTATCTAGTTCAGGTGTTCTATACTCAAATAAAGGAGTTCCTGCTGTTACTTCATCCCCTTCTTTTACAAGAAAACGTTGAAATTCCTTATCTCTATCATGAAAGTAAACATCATATTCTTCTTGAGGCATTATGATGCCCTCTGTTTCAAACGTCTGAACAACATCGTCTTTCTTTACGCGCGTCCAGTTGTCGACGTAGACGGTATGTTGGATCTTACTATCCTTCTTGGCAATTAAATAGCCGTTTAATGCAATAAAACTTAGCGAAACAACCGTTAATGAAATGACGATCCACTTTTTCATCAAAACCACCTCCTTAATAAGACAGGTACCTCAATATACGCAGTTAAAGCTGTGAACAGCCAAGTGATAACATAAACGACTAAAATAACGGTGAGTGTGAGATATTTATTTCGTCCAGTCAGATTTTTAAGATAATAGTAAAGGAGAGATATGGCCGCAAATTGAAAAAGTGTCATCGCGCCGAAAAAATGATTCCAATACTCGTTACGAATAAAATACTGGCTGATGACGCCAAACGAAAAAGGATTGCTAGCTTGATTCAAATCAAATAACACAAGTACCAGTGAGGTGATGGCTTGTTCAGCTAAATAAATTGAAAACACAATCATCTGAACAATTACGGCTTTTATGTAATCAACATTAAGACAAAGCCAGAAAACAAAGGCAGCAAACCAAATAAATAGAGTCGTATCTAACAAGCTTAAAACAAGTCTTCCTCCGAGCAGCAATAGCTTGCCAGCTTCAAACTCTTCATTGGTTCGTTCTGTAATGGTTCCGGAATATGTCTCTGTACCAATCCCAAAATATGTACTTGCCGCAAAAATGATGAAACTAAGTAGATAAAGCAAGATCAGTTTAAGACCAATCCCTGAAAATGCCTCCGCTTTTTGCAATTGATAAAGACTTGTCTCAGGCTGGAACAGCCCTTTTACTACGTGCATTCGATAGATCATAAATGTTTCCCCTTTATAAGATAATTCAGCTATGTTTATTTTATCTTAATTTGAAGGGAAATGATGGATTTTATTGTGAATATATTGTTGTGTTAATAGGTGCTTTCTTATTGTATGGTTGTTCATAAGTTTAAATAGGTAGATGATTATTCTTTTTCTATTAAATTTTAAAAAGGAAATAAGCGCAAAAAAAGGAATAGAAATAGTGGTATAAATTTTAAAAAACGGAGTATTCTTCTATGAGCACATTAACCTATGCTGTTTTAGGACGTAATTCACAGGAGGATGCGGATGAAAAACAAGAAAGCAGTTATCAGTACTTTGGTAGGGATTAGTATATTTTGCTTTAGTTTCAGTGCTTTTGCGGAATCGCCCAACGATAATGTGAAAAAGGGGTCACAATCTTTAGAACCTATTATTCAAATTTCTTCTAGTCAAGCGGATGAAGAACCACCTAAATTTTTAAAGCCTGATCGTACATTGAAGCAAAGACATATTACTCAAAGTGAATCAAAGCGAGGATACAAGGCTAATGAAGTCATTGTAAAATTTAAACAAAATAAATCAGTTGCCAGTTTGGGAGCTGCTGGAAGGGCAAAAGGTTTAAAGGAAATTAAACATCTTGATAAACAGCTAGGCATCAAGACTTTACAATTTGATACCAATGTTGCTTCAGTAAATGAAATCGTAAGTTTTTTAAACGCTTCTGATGATGTAGAATATGCAGAACCAAACTATATTTATAAGCCTTCTGCCGTTCCAGATCCTATGTACAACCAGTTGTGGGGGTTGAAAAATTCAGGCCAATCAATTGATGGTGTACCTGGTAAAGTGGGGATAGATATTAAGGCTGAAGGTGCATGGACAAAGACGAAAGGCAGTACATCTACTGTCATCGCTGTCATTGATACAGGAACAGATATTTTCCATCCGGATTTAAAAGATAATATTTGGAAAAATCCAGGTGAGATAGCGAATGATGGGATAGATAATGATAGTAACGGATATATAGATGATGTAAACGGTTGGAATTTTTTTGATGGAAATAATGATGTGTATTATAGTGCCGGTGAAGATGCGCATGGCACTCATGTTTCAGGAACCATTTCAGGGAGAACAAATACAATTGGGGTAATCGGCGTATCTCCTAATGTTAAAATTATGCCTTTAAAATTTATCGGTCCTTTTGGTGGGTCTTTAGAAGATGCTATTCTTGCTGTCAATTATGCTAAGGCTAAAGGGGTTAAAATTTCGAATAACTCATGGGGAGGTGGAGGATTTAGCCAAGCACTCTATGATGTGATTAAAAATTCCAATTCCTTATTTGTTGCTGCAGCTGGAAATGATGGTGTAAATGCCGATTCAAGCCCAATGTATCCTGCTGCCTATAATCTATCAAATATCCTCTCAGTAGCGGCTCTTAACAACACAGGTAATCTTGCCTCATTCTCTAACTATGGAGCAACGAGTGTAGATATAGCAGCGCCTGGGGAACAAATCCTAAGTACAACACCAGAGAATACCTATGATTTCTTTGATGGAACATCGATGGCAAGTCCACATGCAACAGGTGCAGCTGCATTAGTCACAGCGGTATATCCTAGCTATACTCCGCTTCAAATAAAAGATAAGCTAATGAAGTCAGTTACAAAACTTTCATCCTTAACAGGGAAAGTCGCAACAGGAGGACTTCTTAATGCTCAAACAGCTGTAGCATCTACAGATATAGATGGAAATATTCCTGGTGTTCCATTTACAGGTACTAGTAAAACCTCTACCTTAAATGCGACCTCAGACAAAGATGATGTCTACTCTATTAAGCTCTTAAAAGGTGAAAAACTCTCTGTCACATTATCTGGGGCAACAGGAACTGATTTCGATCTTTATCTTTATGATAAAACTGCGACAACCGTAAATTCTAGTCAAAAAATTGTTGCGTACTCTGAGAAGGCTAATACATCTAGTGAATCATTTACGTTTGTTGCACCATCAGATGGAACATATTACTTAGATGTGTATGCTTATAAAGGCAGTGGTAGCTATACTGTAAATGTCAAATACGGAGTAACTGCTGGTACTTACGAAGATGTCAATTCAAATGTAAGCTTCAATGGGAACTGGCAAAAAGTTTCAACAAGCAGCGCTTCAGGCGGTTCTTACAAATGGGTAAATGAATCGAGTGCAAGTACACAACTTGTCTTTAATGGAACCGGAATCTCGTACACAGCTTTCAAAGATAGTACCCAAGGAATTGCAAAGGTAACATTAGACGGAGTATCATACACGGTAGATTTATTTTCTAGTTCTCCTCAATATAAAGCCACAGTATTCAGCAAAACTGGGCTGAAAGCAGGAAGACACGTACTCAAAATTGAATGGACTGGAAAAATTCATACCGGAGCAAAAAAGACAGCCACGAAAATAAATGTAGATTCTTTCATTGTAAAATAGTGCTGCTCTTTAGGGACTGTCACCGCTAGATTGCTAGTGAAAAAAGGTCAGGTGCTAATAACGCCTGATCTTTTTCTAGTTCGCTAAACGATAAGAAAACCATCCCGCGCCGTCACAAGCAAAAGGATGGTTCTCAAAAGTAACTATTTTTTGACAACCACCATCTTGACGGTAGAGGTTGCAGAGAGAAGTGTTGGTAGCACTTCTCTCTTTTTTATTCTATTCCCATTATACATGACAATATTACAAGTGAAAGAAGGGTCTTTGAAGGGTTACGTCACAGGGATCACTCGAAATTAGTTCTGGTCACTGTGACGCCCCGGAATAGTGTTAGGGGACTATCAGTACACGAATTTTATGAAATGCGAAACTAACACCCGTTACTTCAGTGATGGGATACAGTTTCTCTTTTTTTTTGAGAATTAGAAATGCTATGAAAAGACAAACGAACATTTGTTTGGTAAAATAACAATGTAGGAAGGAGGATTAAAATGCCAAAGGATGAGAAAGAGAAAGAATATCGAACATACCAAATTACTATTAAAAAAGGTCATAAATTGTACGCGTATTTTAATGAGCTTTGTCTAAACAGTAACAATTTGTACAACGCAACAAACTTCTATATTCGGCAAGTATACACGGCATTAAAACAAGAAAAAGAGCTTCAGCCACTACAGAAAGAAATAATTGATATTCTTCATAAGAATATCGACAAAATGAACGACAATCAGCTCATGTCTTATCGTAAGAAGTTAGCAAAAGAGAAGCTCAAACTAAAAGAAGAACAAAAAGTTGGAAAAGCAAATCTATTTGAAATGCCTACAAAAGAAAAGTCATTTGTTGATTATCATTTTCTAGATTGTTTGTTTAAAACAATCAAACAAAAAGATTATTATTCGTTGCCTGGTCAAGTTAATCAACAAGTTGTTAAAAATGTCATTCAAAATTGGAAAAGCTTTTTTAAGAGTCTAAAAGAATACAAAAAACATCCAGGAAAATATAAGGCTAGACCAAATATTCCAGGCTATTTACCAAAAGGCAGTCGAAAAGAAACTATTCTTTCAAATCAAATTTGTAAAATAAAAGATGGAAAACATCTTAGTTTTCCCAAAATAAAGAGGAAATTAAATATCGGAAAAATAGCGTCCATGAATGGAAAGTATCAACAAGTAAGGATTATACCAAAATATGATGTGTTCGTTGTTGAGGTCGTTTTTTTAATTGGAGAAAAGAAAGGCATTAAACTAAAAAAAGAACGATGTATGGGCATTGATTTAGGTCTTAATAATATCGCAACAGTGGTTACGAATACAGGGCTTCGACCGATACTTTTCAAGGGCGGAAAAACCAAAGCCATCAATCAATGGTACAACAAAATGCGAAGTTGTTATTATGGAATTCTTCGAAATGGTAAAAAACAAAATGAAGGGTTCTACCATTCAAAAAAGTTAAGTGCGCTGGATTCAAAAAGGCACAGACAAATCAAAGATTTTTTCCATAAAGTTAGTTTTAACATAGTTAAAATAGCTACAGAAAATCAAATTGATACCATCATCATAGGTAAAAATGAAGGTTGGAAACAAGAAATTGATTTAGGTAAGAAAAACAATCAAAATTTTGTTCAAATACCACATTCTTTGCTTATCGAACTAATAACTTACAAAGCAAGTGCCGAAGGCATTGCAGTCATTGTAACAGAAGAAAGCTATACCTCTAAAGCAAGTTTTCTTGATGAAGACGACATTCCAACCTACAAATCGGGGAATGAAATGAAATTTGTCTTCAGCGGAAAGAGAATAAAAAGAGGTTGGTATCGTTCCAAAAATGGCAGGTTCATCAATGCTGACGTAAATGGTGCAGCGAATATTTTAAGAAAAGTAGTGCCGAAGGCATTCGTCAACGGCATAGCGGCTGTGTGTTCCCAGCCTCTAGTGGTCAATGTGCCCTAGCATATACCCTGAAACCCGTGATTTCAATCATGGGAGGTTCATCGAAGATTGTTAGAATACTTGCTTGCTGATCTTAAGCTGGTCCACTATTTTGAATTTGAAATTTTTCTATTCCCTTTTCTATAAGATAAGAACGTATACGTTTTTGTACTTAGTTTTGATGTCTAGCGCAAGCGGCCTAGCCCTCGGAATCATAAGCCACACATGAATTGAAGGGGTAAAGAACTCCTTCTATTCATGTGCGTCTTATGCCATGCCTGAGGCTGATCAAGGCGCTTTTCTTATCCTAGCGGGACTGATGCTTCATAAATCAATTGGTATATATGGACGATTCTTTATTTGTCGACTTAATAACATTTACATTTTTTAAAAATTTTGGTATTAATTAGATGAGGTGAAAATATGTCAGATAAACCGAATTACCACGGCTTTTTACATAATTTTGCACCGAAGATGGACAAGGTATTAGCTATATTTCGTACAGAGTCCACTAGAGAAAACATAAAATCAAATTGGCTTAATGGTCTATTTTTACTAATGTTGAGGGAAGTAAGAACGTGCTTTAAACCAATTTCCAAGCTTGATGGTATGAAAGTGACGAACTTAACTGGGCTCGCAGTTATTGGGGGATTAATTGCTTCAATAATATCATGGTTGTTAGTCTTACATTGGGGATGGGTAGTATTCATTGGATTAGCTTCATTTGTTCTTATCTTAGTGTGTTTAATACCATATTATAAGAATAAAATGCTTGATATTTATCACCCATTTTTCCATATGCCCGCGTATAAAAAGTTTAGGCCTAATGAATATGAACTACTCAACCATTCCGTTATGGATAAACACTTCTCATACACTGATTTAGCAAACTATGTTGATGAAGTTTCAACGAAACAAACTGAGGAATCTAATGTAGTTGAGATTATTACGAATCAGTTGAACGAACAAAAAGATGAATACAAGAAACGGATACAAGAGCAAGTAGATAGAGAAAAGGAAATTGTTAAAGAATATCGGGATGAAATTGAAAAGTTAAATGATGATTTAGATGAATATGAAACTGTCATCAGCTATTTAGTAGAGTTCATACAAGAAATTTACGTCATTATGCGTCGGATTGCTTCTGGTATGTTTCATTTTTCTGATCTTAAAATGATTTCAGGGTTTACGATTTATCAAATGAAAGACAACGAATTAACGAGAATTGCAGATGAAGGAACTACGGGTCAAACACCAAAATATATTGATCTTAATCAAATCAATCATAATCCATGGGTACAAACAATTATAGATGCTGCTAAAGGCAAGAAGGAACTTGAATTACGTAATAATCAACCGACAGAGGGATATGAGAGCGTTTCTTTTAAGTTCTATTTGGGGAAAAGTAAGAAAATGTGGATTTTTTCTTTGCAAATCCATCGATCTACTAATCCACGTGGGTTTCTGTTAGCGCTTTCTGATAATAAAATAGACAAGCGAGTCATTTATGAAATGCTTTTTGGTTTATGTTTAATCCTTGATGATAAATTAGAGGGGGAGAAAAGGAAAGGAGAGGAGACTTTTGGCAGTAGACAAATCGGAGAGTCAAGCTAGTGATGGAAGTAGTACTGTGCTGAAGTCTAGATTCCAATCTGAAATCATGACCTCTCGTCGAAAAGCTAGACGTGCTAGAATTAATGCTGTTCATAATCAAGTAAATCATATGATTAATCGAAATCATGATCGTACTTCGGCAATTGCTAGAAGAGATACCATTGAAGAACAACTAGAGTACCAACATCGTGCAGCTAGAGAAGTAGATGTGAGTAAAGACTAAATGAAAGCCCTATCCTCTAGGGCTTTTTAATTTGTCTTATTAAAAGTATAAAAGTTTGATCGTTGTCCATACTTGCTAGTAAAAAGAAGGCAAGGGTGAGATAACGAATGGGGAAGAAAGTTGTAAGTATTAATTCTAAATCGAAAATTTTAAAAAGTCGTTCTCAGGATGAAATCATAACGGGGAGAAGAAAGAAACGGAAGGAAAGGCAGGAGACTTTGTTGAGGAGACTGGGGAAGTAGTTAGGTAGTTCCGAGAATATCCGAGATACTAGTTTTCTGTGTCTCCAGCAGATTTTGTTAAATTAAGTAGAGTATGCGAAGGAGAGAATTTTAAAAGAAGGCATTTTGAACAAAGTAGTTCAGAACGTCTTCTTTTCTTTTTATTTTCATATAAATTTTTAGAAGAAAGATTGATAATTTTCGTACATTGAATCTTTCAATATAGCCCCTTAAATTAGAAATAGTCTTGGAACCACTTCATCTTTGAACCTCCTAATTTTGATGTGGTTTTTTCTTAGAGTTTATGTAAATAAAGGTAAATGGGGGATTTTATAGGATTGTCATACTGTATTGTTCACTAATCATGAAAAAGGGCCATCAGATGAAGAGGGTCCTTTTTTAGTGCGTTAGATTATCATGGGATCTCTTTTCGATGAATTAGTGTTTTTGCAACTGTGAAGGAAGAAGGTGCAGGGGGATGGGCTAGGGTGCATGTCTCGCGTCACTATAAACAACCAAAGCGAAGAACAATGAGAGCACTATGGTAATCTCTCATAATACGTAACAGTAGATTCCCTTATCTTTACATAAGTAAGGGGATTGTTTCATGATAATAAAGTTGTTTAAAAAACGCCAGTCATGCTATTCAACAATCGGGCCAGATTGTGAAGCAAATAATTGTATAAAGAAATCCAATTATCTTCCTTAAATAACCATTTGTTTTATTTTCTGGTTAATATACAATAATGTCTAATCAATCTAATTCTATTTAAATTCTATGAAGAGAAAGAATACGTTATTGTTTCTGTTCCAAAGAGAGCTGGTGTTTTGCTGAAAACCAGTGTTCAGATAATAATCGAAAATCACCTCCGAGAAGTAAAGCCGAATGTTTAGTAAGCTTTATCGGTTTCCTCCGTTACAAGGGACAACGTATAATTGTACGTTTGTAAAGGGTAGTAAAGTGTTATTCAAACATTTTATTAAACAAGAGTGGTACCGCGAGTTTCAATCTCGTCTCTTACTGAGACGGGATTTTTTGTTTTTTAGGATGTTTTTACAATAAAAATTTAAGAAAAGCAGGTGAAGGCGTAATGAAGACACTACTATTTGTAACAGATTTATATTATGAAGCAAAAGGAAGAAACTATTATGAAGAGGATTTATTTCTAACTTCTAAACTTAGAGAAGCCTTTAATTTGGTCATCTGTCATCCTGAAGATATTGAAGCATTTGAAGATAATGCTGATTTAATTGTTTTCCGAAATGCAGGTCCAGTCGCAAATTTTAAAGACAAATATGAAGCATTCCGAAACCGAATTGTTTCTAAATATTTAAACACATATAATTCGTTTAATGGAAAGGCTGATATGAACGGAAAAGAATATTTAATTGAACTAACAAATGCTCATTTCCCTGTTATTCCAACGATTGATACCCTTGATTCCTTAAATAAACTTCCTAGTGTAGACACGTATATCGTAAAGCCGAAAGATGGAGCAGACTCTATCGGAATGGAATTTGTTACAAAAGATGAATTGAGTGAAAAAGTTAATTCAGAATCGAAAAATACATTGGTACAACCATTTATCAATTTTGAATATGAAGTCTCATTTTATTTTATCGACAAAGAATTTCAGTATGCTCTTTATGCACCAGATAAAGATAAAAGATGGGAATTGAAAGAGTATGTACCAACGGAAGAAGATTTAGCTTTTGCTAAACATTTCATCGACTGGAATAATCTTAACTGGGGGATTCAACGAGTTGATGCCTGTCGAAGCGAACAAGGGGAGCTTTTATTAGTCGAATTAGAAGATTTAAATCCCTATCTTTCCTTATTAGAATTATCTGAAGAGACACGTCAGAACTTTGTAGAAGCAATGAAAAAATCATTACAAAAAGCTCTTCAAGCCTAATTTAAATCAAATATTTTGTTGAGCTAATGGTTAGCTTATCTTGAATAAGGTTTAAGCAATGACCTTCAGCAATCGGGCGCGCTAATTGAACAAGCAGCATTAAAAGGATCTTCGATCGAAGATCCTTTTTAATTACCGATAACATCGCTTATGGTGACTAGATTTGAACCATTTAGACACTAAAAACACTTTTAAATTCAATTATAGATTACTTAAAATCAAAAGATCCCTAAGCACTATTTGCAAAGGGATCTTCTGTAATAATTGTTGAATTCCTATTA
>NZ_JAIQUM010000100.1 GCF_020075705.1 Metabacillus rhizolycopersici
ATATCCTCCAAAAAGGATTAGAGCAACTGCTTGTGACCGACTAACTGAATCAATCAAACTGTAGGGCAGGGTTGTGTCCGAACAGTATAATCTACGCCTGTGGAGATTGTGTAAGACATAGTGGGAACCCCCATTATGCAACGGTCTAAGAATCAGGAAGCCCCTTCTTCAATCAGACCGTAAGGTTGATAAGGAGGGGTCATTCACTAACCCAAATAATCTTTACTGGAACTAACAAAATAATATGGGAATCAAGTCTTTATGCGATTCCAATCGTATTTTTTGGTTTGTTTATAGGTCAAATTATTTTCAAAAGGCTTAATCAACGGATTTTTAGAATATTTACATATATTCTTTTAATTTGTACAGGTATTTATCTTCTTCTTGAAAGTTTGGGATCTTTTTAAATAATTTTTTTATTGAAGTAATGGAGGCTTTTTTAGAATATTCCTATAGTGTTTGATAGCTAAATACAATTTTCCACTAAATGGGCGTAATCTTTGAAAAAGGATTAGCGTTCAATCTATATTATAGACTTTAAAAAATTTGCTAATGCTCATTTCAATTTGAGTCAGTGCTCCCAAACTATTAAATTGGTGGTAAATATTTTGATGAAAAAGTTCATGTAGATCTAGTTATTAAGTTGACTTTAGAATCCAGCAAACTACAGTTTGCCGGTAGGAACTCTTATAGGAAGACCTTTATTAAAAGTTCTACTTCCACATCCTTTGGAATATATAGTAAATGATACATAAATAGGGTGGAGGATTGATTATGCAGTATTATTATGGGAGCCAGATGCCTCTACGTGTTCTTGATGAGGCTGAGTTTTGGAAACATCAAGAAGAGGAACATACTGTTGTTATTAGAGAGCTTGTAGGAAGTCTTGAACAGAAATATGTAAAGGCATTAAAGGAATGGGAAAAGGAATTTGCTAAGGCACATCACCGAGTAATAAGGTATATTGAAACGGTCAATCGTTCAAAGGGACAAGTTTCTCAGGCACTCTATCAAGATATTATGCAGCTTATTTCCTTTTGCTTACAGCAGAGTGAACAATTTATTAACTTTTGCCGTATAATTATGGAAGAAAGTGAACCTATTAGCGCTAATCCAACAGCTAAAGTTGTTTTGAACCATATTATTGTGGAATCAGAGTATTTTATTGGAGTTGCCCAAACGATTTTATATCAGCAGTAAACTAGCAACCTCTTAAATCATTATTCAATAAAAGGGAGAGATTATAGAGCAACATAGGTAGAAAATAATCAAACTTTTTATAAAACCGAAACTTAAATATGCTAGATAAGAATCCATTTTGATCAATCTTTTTTTAAAATGGATTCTTTTATTTATTGTAAAATGCTGATTTGTGAGATTTTTTTGATCAAACTTTATTTCATAGCGAAAGTAAAGAGATTAGCAGGGATCTCCCCTCTGCTTTTTCTTCCAAGTATTCTACTTTTTTAGGATACTTGCATGTTTTTCAATCCAATATTTCCGTCTTACCACCTGTAGAATAATGGCTGGTATAAACATAAAAAATAGAAAAAATCCACCAAAAATAATATAATCTATTAACTTATTTTCACCGAAACCTGTCATGATAAACAGGATCAAAAACAGTGTTCCTAAACTATACAATAAGGTTGGTGCAATGATTAAAGCAGCATTAATGCTTTTTACGAGATCTTCTTTACTTCTTGGTAGAAGCAGCTTCCGATGTTTCAAATTTAAGCTTTCTAAGATATCCCCAATATAGAACTATAGGTCATAATCGTTAATTGGTATTTCTACCTCTCCTTTTACCTTTAGCTCCGCTATCTTTTCCTCATAACTAGTTTTTATCATGATTCTCACTCCATTTAATATAGCTTCTAAACGGTAATCCAGAATATACGATAAGCAAAACAAAACTCCTTGTTCTATTAAGTCAATTGTTAAGAATGTGAAGTAAAAACTAGTGAAATGTGAGTTATTTAATAATACTAAAAACAAAATTGAACCCGATACTTTCTCTAATCTTTTAGTTGAGTTAAATAATATCCAATACAACCTGTTTAGAAGATGCAGAGTATGTGTATAGCTAATTTATCTTGGATAAACTGGGCTTGAGGGGCAATAAGAAAGTGCATATGTGGAAAGGATATGATTTAATGAATAAACCTCCGACTACCAAGATCAGTCATTCAGCTTGTTCATCCCGCCCTGCTTACTTGGCCCGCAATCTATGGTCGGGTATCCTATTTGGACTAGGTTTAGTCGCCTTTATAGATGAAACTATTTTTCATCAACTATTGCATTGGCATCATTTCTACGACAAATCCACTACAGATATTGGGTTGGTCTCAGATGGTCTCTTTCATGCTTTTAGTTGGTTTGCGACGATAGGTTCGTTATTCATGGTTGCTGACCTTCGTCGCAGAAATGAATTTTGGTTGAAAAGGTGGTGGGGAGGCATGATGCTTGGGGGAGGTGCATTCCAGTTATACGATGGTATAATCCAGCACAAGTTAATGAGATTACATCAGATTCGCTATGTAGAAAATGTACTTATCTACGATTTGATATGGAATATAATTGCAGCTGTAATGGTCGTAATCGGCATCATAATCGTATTTCGGACACGAAAGGAATCACAACTAGCGAGAGGGGAAGGCATAAATGAACAATGACCACAATCATCATGGTAGTGGAAATTCCTTCGAGCTTATCCTAGTGTTACTGTTTGTGATGACATTGATTATTTATATTTTTGCTACGGTTTTATCAAGTCGTCGTCACAAACGATGGCCATTATATCGTACTGCCTTCTGGGTTTTCGGAGTTCTCTGCGCATCTTCAGCTATTGTCGGGCCCTTAGCGAATCGTGCTCATATTGATTTCACAGCGCATATGCTTGGTCATCTACTTTTTGGAATGCTTGCTCCACTTCTTCTAGTGCTAGCTGCACCAATGACTCTTGTCCTTCGAACACTTAATGTAAATTCAGCGCGACGTTTATCACGCATTCTGAAAAGTTGGCCAGTGCGTATTCTTAGCAATCCTATTATGGCATCTTTCCTCAATGTTGGAGGACTATGGGTACTTTATACGACTGACTTATACGGGGCGATACAGCGGAATATTATTCTACATGTGTTGGTACACTTACATGTATTCTTTGCAGGCTACCTCTTTACTGTGTCTATGATTTATATTGACCCAACACCACATCGAACTAGCTTCGTCTACCGTGCAATTGTGTTGGTGATTGCTTTAGCTGGCCACGGAATCTTATCTAAGTACATCTATAATCATCCACCTAGTAACGTTCCCTTAGAACAAGCAGAATTAGGAAGCATGTTAATGTATTATGGTGGGGACGTCATTGATATTATTCTCATATACATTCTTTGCTTGCAATGGTACAGAGCCAACCGACCTCGAGCAGTTGTACATGAATCAACAAGCTCGTAAACTTTACTATTTTTCAATGTTAATTTACTAATTACTAGATGCTCACTCATTTACATAGAACATTTTTAATCAAACTTTATTATAATCATGGTTCATTGAATGAAGAAAATCTCGGTTTGATCAATCAATGTTTTCACCCTATTTTTGGTTAAACTAAAGATATAACAAATTGTGTATTAAAGAAAAAACCTGAGTGAAATTACTTAGGTTTTAAAAATTCATGTCACCTGTTCCAGGGCTATGTTCATTGGGCATTTCCGGAAGTGTTGGAACAGGAAAGCCTTTGGGAGGTTCTGTGACAGCAAGGTTGCCTCCATTCCGACTTGGTGTTTGTCCTTGAAATATTTCACCTATTCTTGTCGGGTCTAGCCTAAAGTTAAATTGAGAATTGTGGTAACCCATATCTACAAACTTTCTACATTCCGGATATTTATTTATATCATAATTTGGAATAGGGAAAAGCTTACCCCAATCGACACCTAAAGTCTCGAGGGCTTTTGCAAAAGCGTTTTGATGAGCGTTATCTCTTACAATGAGAAATGCAAGTGTTTCCCTGAATGTTTTGTTGGAACTCATTTCATAGATACGGGTTTTCTGTAGGACTCCTGTAGATTCGAGCACTAAGTTGTCTAGTAGATCGCTGATAAGGTTCCCATGACTATAAACCCATGAGCCATTCCAAGGGTTTCCACTAGCGTCAACCGGGAGTGATGCTTGTGCGCCAATAATGTAATGGTGTGGATTTGCATCTTTAGCAGCTTCGTCAAGAGGTGCATGATCAACCCCTGCATTTCCGGGAACTGCAGATTCCCCTGAGTCATTTAATAATTGATTGATTGTGTTTTGGACAAGTTCCACATGGGCAATCTCTTCCAAAAAGACACCACGAAGCAAATCACGATATTGAGTGTCTTTACCTCTAAAATTTGAACTCTGAAAGAAATACTGCATCACTGTTCTCATTTCACCAAAGTGACCACCTAATATTTCCTGTAATACTTTTGCGGCTGCAGGATCTGGTTTGTCTGGTGTAATTGCGTTAATTAGTTCCTCTTTGTAATATAGTACATCAAAGCACTCTCTTTTCTGTTTATGATGATTCAATTACTAGTTTTTTTAAAATCTTTCATTTTATTCATAATGAAATAAGTTTCGAAAGTGTAATGCAATTTCCTGTTAACCTCTCTAAAAGACGAATCTGGATTATTAAGTTTAGTTTAAGGTTCAGTATCCTTGTTATTAATAATACCGAATCTGACTCTTGGATTTTTTCCAGACTTTTTTCATTCTTAAGCACACCAAACAGATAATAGATACAAATAGTAAACTTACAAAGAAACCAGGGCGAATTTCTTTTTCAAGTAATGTTCCACTTATGGCAGCTAGGATCAATGCCAGTCCTATAAAAGCAAGGATTTTATTCCACAACTTATATTTAAGAATACGAAATGAAGAAATAATGATAAAAAACCAATTGTACAACAACAGAATTCCTGCTGCTGTTGTAATATATTCGTAAATTTTTCCAGGAAGAAGCAAAGCTGTAATAATAGATGCCAATAAACCTACGGTCGCAAGTCCCAAAGAAGGGATAGGAAGGTTTTTGAATTTTTTACCCTTTTTAGAAAATAGAGGAGGAGCATCTCCGTCTTCAGCTAATGTTACAAGCAGATTTGTAACTCCATATAAAGACGCAGTCATTGTTGAAAAACCCGCTATAATAATAGCCCCATTAAAAACATGAGGAAAAAAGGTAAGATTATAGTCTGCTAAGGCTGTTACAAAAGGACTTTCCTTTTCATGAAACGAGCCAAGAGATACCATTATAACCGCAAGTCCTAGTGATAATACATAAACTACAGTCAATCCAAGGAGCATAATTTTTCCGGCTTTTGGAGCATCTCCCTTCTTTTGAAGCTGCATCGCCATAATGCCAATAACTTCAATTCCTCCATAAGCGTAAAATGCATAAATGAGAGATGCCCAAAAGCCATTAAACCCTTCAGCGAATAGTTCATTGCCTTTAGTGGGTAAGTCAGGCTGTTCGGCATTACCACTTATCCATCCAAACAGAGCAGTAATGGCGAGAATAATGAACATGATAATAGCTGAAAATTTAACGATGGCCAAAATGTTTTCAATTTTGTCGAAGCCTTTTGTACCTGTTAAAACAACGATGATTGAAATAATAGCGTAACCTGTTGCAAAAACCCACAACGGAACATTAGGGAACCAAAAACGTGAAAGGATAGAAAGAGCTGTCAATTGGCTACCCATGATAAGAATATTTGAACACCAATAGTTCCACCCACAGCTAAATCCTGCCCATTGTCCGTATGCTTTCCTGGCATAATAACAAAATGAACCCTTCTGGGGATCTTCAGCAGTCATTTGTGCCAATACATTAAATACAATATAAGTTCCGATTGCTGCTAAAATAAAAGAAAAAACAATAGAGGGTCCTGTTATTCCTATTCCGATACTTGAACCTAGAAAGTAACCTGTTCCAATGGTACAGCCTACACCGATTAATGATAACTGCCACCATTTTAAATCACTCTCATTTGAACCTTTTTTTGATGTTTGACCAGAACTACAGGAACTACTCATGTAATACCTCCATAACTAGGTACATGATTTGATTATGTATATTGAAAACAAACAGGAGTATACTTGCCTGAAAACTTCAATATCTAAAAAGCAATGCTCGTTTTCAGACAAGAGAATCAAATGAAAAACCGTCTATCGAAGAAATTCTCCCTCTCCACCAATTGCTGCTAGAGGGGGGTGGTTGAACGCCTGTACTTAGATATTTAACATCTTTTAAGTGAATAAAAGTTAGTGAATTCTTCTTAGCTTCTTTATCCGCTTCCTCTTGTTTCTGTTTTGCGTAAGCTTCTTTCAAATCACTAAAATTTTTATACATAATTTTTGATATCGTGGTATTCGGTAACTTGGATGATTCTGTAATCTCTGCATAATAGGTACTTGCATTTATTAGAGTACCTGAAATGACTGCACCACTAACAGAGAGAGTAATTGGAATTTCAATCCCGTTTTCTTCTACTAAATTTAAAAACATGAGAATGACTGCATCATCTGTCCCGATTTGTTCAGACTTTTTCTTTGCCATGAATATCACCTCTCATTGTTAATCTTATCTATCTTGCTCTTAACCTTTCAAATCTATTGAAGATTAGAGCATTGTGGTTAATCAATCTAGTCGTAATTATTCTTTACTTCATTAGGAAATCAGCTACTTAATTTATTACTTAAAAAGACCCTAAATCGGGTCTAAGAAATTGAATATACTTGCTAGTCATTATTTTGCCTAAATCAGCAACTATTATTCCATTTAACTGATTCATTGCTTCGTGGAATGGGTTCACTAGCTTTTTCATTTGTTGCATTAAGTCTACAGCACTCGTTTATCTTTTTACTTATTTTTCTGGTTTTTAGTGGAATTGGAATCGCACTCCCATGTCTTGATGCCTTAATTACGGGAGGGATTGACAAGGAAGAACGGGGTACGATTACATCTTTTTATAGTGCAATGAGTTTTCTTGGTGTTGCTACGGGCCCACCTACCTATGCCTACATGATGTCTGTTTCAGATCATCTCATTTTTATGTGTCGGGTGGGGGTAGTCTTATTGCCCTAATTATCGTGTTTCTCTTTATAAAGCCTGAAAAAGAAAAGTAAACTTAAATATGCTTAAAGCAAAAGCACGCGGTCCATTACGCCGCGTGCTTGCTGTATGTAGATAAAACGAACATTTGTGCTTAATAAATTAACTTAGCAAGATCTGAATAGCATTTATGCCAAAATAAATCCCAAAACCAATTAATGATAATCCGGAAAAGATGGAGATCCATACTAGAATTTTTTCTGTTAAATATTTGCGAAAGCCACTAGCTACACAAGCCATTGTTACATCCCATAAAAGTACTCCCAGTAATATTGTTCCACTGTAGAGTACAAGTTGATTCATACCGGATGAAGCAACTGTGTTTACCAAAACAGAACCGTAAATACCGATCCAAAAGAGGATCGTTAAAGGACTTGAAAGAGACATAAAGAAACCGGATAAAAAGGATTTTAAAAGAGATTCGTTTCTCTGCCTTTGACTAGCAGCTATTTTTCCAGCGCCGATTATGCTCTCTATTCCCGTATAAACAAGTACAAAAAAGCCAAAAAAATATAGAAATGTTTTCATAAACGGTGTTTCTAGAAAATGAACAACCCCGAGATAAACGAGTATCATATAAACTGCGTCTGCAACCATTGCACCTAAACCTACAAGCCATGCATGGAAGAAACCGCCTTTTATTCCCTTGTCAATTTGGGCTGTATTTATAGGTCCTATTGGTGCAGCAAGCGATATTCCTAGGAATAAATAACTGATAAATATACTCATATGTTAAACAACATCTCCCTTAAATAACATCCTGCTTGTACATTCTATTCGAAATATGTAACAGGTACGCCTTATTTTTTAGGAAAGAAAAATATATTAGACTTTGCAACGATGAGGGCAGGAATTAGTCATTAGTGACCCATCCATTAGTAAAGCAAAAATCTATTTAAAGATCACAAGTTTAGAAGAGAAAAAAGTAGTCAATATCAGAAGAAAATAAGTTAAAAGAAACAAACTAGATGCTGATCAACTGCAACTTTTGAACAGTTCATTTTTTATAGATAGTCTATCTAACTTATCTAATTACAGTCATAATAAAAGGTTTTTTGCAAAGAATAAACTAGGTGAAACCTTTTTACATAAAGTTAAGTCCAGTATTCGTATTCTAACGTTCATAAAATGACACCCACTTTAGGAGTTAAAACAAAATGAGAAAACCATTTTTAAATAAAGGAAAAGTAAATAAGCCTAAAATGAGTCAGGAATTACTCGATGATTTAAGTCCTCAAAAGGGGAACGATTTTTCTGGTGATTTACAATATAACATTATTAAAATCAAAAAACTCTATTCATTCCCTATAAACATTGATTTCGTGATAAGGGAATTTACTGTAAATAAGATTGAGAAAAAAGTTGCTTTGTTTTATATTCCATCATTGACTGATGCAAAGTTGATTGATGAAGAAATTATTAAACCATTGATTATGAACGATAATGTCATTCAGGATGTGCCTTCATCGATTAGCGTAAGTGCTGTCAGCGAGGAGAAAGAAGTAGACAAAGCCATTAAAGAGTTGAACACAGGGAACACCCTATTATTAGTTGAGGGCGAAGTCAAATCTTATATCATTCATACAGCAAAGGCAGCAGGCAGAAGCGTAGAAAAACCTCAAAACGAAACGACATTATTTGGACCTAAGGAATCGTTTGTTGAAAAAGCAGATATAAACATCTCCCTTATTCGAAAAAAAATTCACAGTGAAGACTTTACGGTAGAAAAGATAACAATTGGAGAACGCTCAAACAATGCAGTATTCATTGTCTACAACAAGGAATTAGCAAGCATTGATGTTTTGAGTGAAGTGAAAAGTAGGATTAAAGCGATAAAAAAAGATGCTGTGCAAAATTTGAGCCTATTAGTACAACACATAGAGGATAGAAAAAGAAGTTTAGTTCCAACTATTTTACAAACGGAGCGACCAGATCGTGCGGCATCTTTTATAGAGGATGGGCATGTTGTTGTCATAATGAATAATTCTCCATTTGCATTGGTAACACCAGCAACTTTTTGGTCTTTTTATCACACTGGGGATGATCATTATTTACGTTTTATATATGGTAATTTCACCAGAATCCTTCGTATGATTGCATTATTTATTACCTTATTTACATCTTCTATATACATTGCTATTACAAATTTTCACGTAGAGATGCTTCCAACAGATTTATTACTAGCCATCGCAGGTGCACGAGAAATGGTGCCAATGCCTGCAATAATGGAATTGCTATTGCTAGAAATTGCTTTTGAACTGATACGTGAAGCTGGGATAAGGGTCCCTACTCCAATCGGTCCAACAGTTGGTATTGTTGGAGCATTGATTTTAGGGCAAGCCGCTGTTGAAGCGAATGTTGTTAGTCCAATTGTCGTCATTGTAGTGGCACTGTCAGGATTATCCTCTTTTGCGATTAGTGATGTGAATTTAAATTACATGGTCAGAATAGCAAGGTTTGGCTTTCTCTTAGGTGCAGGCTTATTAGGGATATTTGGAATGGTAGTTTGTTTTATGGTGTGTTTAATTTATTTATCAACATTAAAAAGTTTCGGAGTACCTTATTTAGCACCACTTACGCCAAAATACAAGTCATCAGAGGATACAATATTCAGAAAACTATTGACAAATGAACGCATGAGACCTGGGTTTACAAAAACAAAGGATTTAATTAAAGATAAAGTTCAAAATAAGTGAAAATGGGTGGTATTTTGGTCAAATACGAAAAAGATCAAGTGGGGTTCAGAGAATTTTTTGCAATAATTGTTATTGCAATAAGTACAAAGTCTACTGATATGAGTACTGTTTTGCTTTTGGGAGATGGTCTCAATGCAGCATGGATGATTGTGATTGGCTCTTTTTTACTCATATTACCATCGATAATCATATTAAATAGTGTATTAAAAAAGTATCAATCGAAAAACATACTGGAAATCACACAGCTCGCACTTGGAAAACCTTTAGCTTTTATCATTTCTTTTATCATGTTTTTTTTTACATTAACAAATACTGCATCAGACTCTAGGAGTTATTTGACTCAGTTGATCACAATTAATTTTCCTAATACACCATTATTTATCATATACCTATGCTTTTTAACAATTTGTATATGGGGGGCGAAGAAGGGCTGGGAATCGATTGCTTCAGTTACATGGATGACCTTTCCATATCTAATGATTGTACTAGGTATTTTATTTTTTTTAATGCTAAAGGAAGCGAGTTTTGCTAGGATTTTTCCTCTATTTGGTACTGGTAAATGGGAAATAGCAAAAGCAAGTTTTAACTACACCTCTTTGTTTGGAGATGCAATCATATTGGCCATGATGTACCCGTTTGTGAAAGATCATAAAACATATACGAGAAGTTTATTTAGTGCATTATTATTTACTGTTTTCATTATGGTGTTAATGTACCTATCGTATGTATGGATGTTTGACTATAGAAGCGTAGAAAAGATTACATTTCCCTTTAATGAAGCCATCCGGTTTGTTTCGTTGGGAAGGGCTATTACCAATGTAGAAACATTTTTTATTACGCTTTGGCTTATAGCTGTTTTCATAAAGTTTACCGTTTATATCTATTTAGTCTGTAAAATATTCGGGTTTGTATTTCATATTAAAGAGTTCGAACATACCGTCATACCTATTACTTTTTTAATATTGATGATTGCCATGATACCTGAAAACAATGAGGTTATTGTGTTTGCCATAAGAGACTATACAGTAATCTACTTTAAATATTTATTATTATTTTTACCTCCGTTGCTTTGGGCAGTAATCAAAATGAGGGAGGTAAGGGCAAGATGAAATGGATGGATACTTTTTTGCTTACGTGCTCTCTGCTTTTAGTGCTTACTGGCTGCTGGGATAAAAAAGAAGTGGAGGAGCGTTCTTATGTAGTAGCGATAGGAATGGATCTTCCGAAGGGGATTGATATTAATGAAGAACAAGCAGTTGACGTAACTTTTCAATTCTCTAATCCAAAGCTAAATATAAAAGGAGCATCACCTTCAGGAGAATCAGAAAGGAGGGATATTTTAACCTTGACTGCTCCAGACCTTGTAACTGCCAGAAACATGGCAAATTCAGTTGTAACAAGGGAAGTTTCATTTAGTCATAATAATGTATTGATCATATCTGAAGAGTTAGCTAAAACAGAATCTTTTTATCGAATTCTAAGTACTACTGCTAAAGATAGAGAGGTTCGAAGAGAAACGAACCTTATTATTACAGAAGGAAAGGCATCTGAATTTATTATGAAGAATAAACCTGAAATGATGATAAGGCCCCACCGATACTATCGTTTTTTAATTGATCGTGCGACCGAAACAGGATTAGTACCAGAGTCAACTATTAACAGGTTCTTTGCAATTACTGATGCTGATGCGGATCTTTTTCTTGCTATGTACGGTTCTGTAAATGAAAATCAAAATGAAAGTGGTTTTCAAGATGAAGATCAATATATAGCTGGGCAAGTTCCAATAAAAGGGGAAAATCTTGTACAACTTATTGGTTCGGCAATTTTTAAGGAAGGAAAAATGATTGGTAAGTTTACAGGTGAAGAAACGAGAATCATTAGAATGCTTGATAATACTTCCATCACCAGGGATATGTTTTCAAGCTTTCCTGATCCATTGAACAAAAAATATAAAATTGGCGTGAGATTAAAAAAATCAAACAAAACCGAAGTGAAAATCAAGTTAAGAAAGGGTGCTCCCCCTAAAATAGATGTGAAATACCCAGTTGAGATTAAACTTTTATCCGTTCCTAGTTTGATTAATTATAGTAATAATTTTGAAAACCAAAAAAAATTAAAAACAGCACTAGAAAGCAAAATGAAAGAGAATGCAGAGAAGCTTATTGAAAAAACCCAAAAAGAATTTAAGTCAGATCCTTTTTATTGGTCATTATATGCTCGTCCTTTATTTAGTTCTGTCAAAGAATATGAAGAATGGGACTGGACAAATAAAAATTATCCTTTCGCGGATATAGATGTAACAATGGATATAGAAATTACCGGATTCGGTAAGCAATTAAAGGAATCCGATATAAAAAAGGTGATTGATTAATGATGAAAATAATATTCTGGGTTGTCGTGTTGTTCGGTTCTTGTTATAGTTTTTGGTACGCCTATTACTTAATAAAAGACAAAAACAAGTTAGGTGCATTTGGTATGGCTTTAGTTGGTTTATTAATAGGTGTATTTTCCTTCATGGTAAGATTAAAATAACCTTATAATTGAAGTGGTTTATACGAAAAACCGAAAAATTTTTTATAAAAAGAAGATAATTTTCACATTAAAAGCTTCAAATTACATAATAATATTAATCTCCAAGAATAGGGAGCGATTGCTGGTGCGAAATGTTCCTGGCTCAAATGAAATGTGGTCACACAATTTTGATAAAGGTTAAACAGTTTTAGATTTCTAAAACTGAAGGGTTATGTCGAGGAGTCGAATGAGGAGGTAACACTCTGAAAGGCTCCCCCTGCGTCGAATAGCACTCTGTTTAGTAAGAAAAAGCGTGTTCAAGCTCGGCAAATAGGCGTAAGAATCTACTATACATTATCATCAATCATATATGGCAAGAAGATTTGAACGGTTGTTCCAATTGATATTTCACTTTCGACCTTTATATGTCCACGATGGGCAAGAATTAGATTTTTAACGATGGCCATGCCTAGACCAGATCCAAGATTGGAAGAACGAGTAGTCGTTCCACGGTAGTATTTATTGAATAGGTTGTCTACACACGCTGGAATGATACGTTTACCATTCGTGGGGGGGATTTTAACAACTGAGGGCTTATTTCCTGAATATAATGGAGGTTTGTTTCAAAAGGGAAATGCTACAATGGTTGTAAGCAGAGGGTTAGGTAATAACCCAATACTTCTTAGAATATTTAATAGACCAGATCTAGTTGTTGTTACATTAGAGAATAGTAACTAACATAAAGATGATTTTTTTATGTAGTAATATTTATCTGCCGCAATCGGGCGCTTTCCTGTAGAAAGGATCAGCGCTTATTTTCATTTTAGGGCCAGCATTCCTGTAATGAATGAAAATGAGATTTGAGTATCAAAAAGACCTCTTGGTATGATTAAAGTGTCCCGAAGCTGGCCAGCGAAAAGGACAAATCTATCGTGACCAGGAGGCCTATCATGAATTATAACCAAAATAAGAAAATCGCTCAAATTACCCCTAAAACACTTATTATCGGAGTAGATATTGCCAAATTCAAACATGTAGCCAGAGCTCAAGATTTTAGAGGGTTAGAGTTTGGCTCACCTTGTTACTTTGAAAATACAAAAGAAGGATTCCGTCATTTTCTTAATTGGATCTCACAACTTATGCAAGCTCAAACGATGGATCAAGTGATTGTCGGTATGGAGCCAACAGGTCATTATTGGTTTAATTTAGCTTATATGCTTAGAGAACATAAGATTAAGTTTGTGGCAGTTAATCCATTACACGTAAAGAAAAGTAAGGAATTAGATGATAATTCACCAACTAAAAACGATGTAAAAGATGCCAGAGTTATTGCTCAATTGGTCAAGGACGGGAGATATGCTGAACCAACTATTCCACAAGGG
>NZ_JAIQUM010000101.1 GCF_020075705.1 Metabacillus rhizolycopersici
TTAACACAACCATTACTTATGGCGACATTAGCTTTAGCATTCGGTTTACCAGCCCTTGGATTGGTTATTTCAGTTGTTGCAATGAAATTCTATAAGCTAGATGCTAAGAAAATGGAAGAAATTCAAAATGATATTGCAAAAGTGAAAGCAAATACTAATACAAAAAATGACGATATCGTTGCTCAATAGCATAAAAATGTAAGCGCTACAAAATAGATTTTTTTTGCGAATGATAGAGGAAGTCTCAAAGTATGTGAGACTTCCTCCATTTGCTTAAAAACCTTGCATACTGAGCTGTTTTTTCAGTTTATATAATTCCTTGTGCAATCATTGCATCGGCCACTTTAACAAAACCTGCGATATTAGCACCTACGACAAGGTTTCCTGGATATCCATACTCTTTCGCCGCTTTCACACTATTTTGATATATGTTTTTCATAATTCCATGTAATCTTTTATCTACTTCTTCGAATGTCCAAGCAAGTTTCATACTATTTTGCGCCATTTCTAATGCAGAGACTGCTACTCCACCCGCATTAGCAGCTTTTGCTGGGCCGAAGAGAATATCATTTTCTAAAAACAAGTCAATTGCTTCAAGTGTTGATGGCATATTTGCGCCTTCACCAATTGCTTTCACACCATTATCCACCAATATCTGTGCAGATCTTTTATCAATTTCATTCTGAGTAGCACATGGAAGCGCTATATCGCAAGGGATAGACCAAATTCCAGAGCAGCCTTCATAGTATTCTGCTTGTGGATGCACAGTGACGTATTCAGAAATTCTTTTTCTTTCTACTTCTTTCAATTTTTTTACAGTTTCAAGATTAATCCCATTTTTGTCATAAATATAACCATTTGAGTCACTACATGCGACAACTTTCGCACCTAATTGGCTTGCCTTATCTATTGCGTAAATTGAAACATTCCCAGAACCAGAAACTACAACCGTACTATCTGCAAAGCTAAGGTCTTTATCCTTTAACATTTCCTCAACAAAATATACAGTACCGTAACCAGTAGCCTCTGTCCTAGCTAAACTTCCACCATAGCCAAGACCTTTTCCTGTTAAAACACCAGCTTCATAGCCACCGCGAATTCTTTTGTATTGGCCAAACATGTATCCAATTTCTCTTGCACCAACTCCTATATCACCCGCTGGTACGTCAACATCAGGTCCAATATATTTGCAAAGTTCTGTCATGAAGCTCTGAGTAAATCTCATAACTTCTTGGTCTGATTTTCCTTTCGGATCGAAATCAGCCCCACCTTTACCGCCACCAATTGGTTGGCCAGTTAAAGAATTTTTCAAGATTTGTTCAAAACCTAAAAATTTAATGATACTTGCGTTAACGGAAGCATGAAATCTTAAGCCACCTTTGTACGGCCCAATACTACTATTGAACTGTACACGGAATCCTCGATTTACTTGGACTTTTCCTTGATCATCAACCCAGGGAACTCTAAAAGTTACCATTCTTTCCGGTTCAGCTATTCTTTCAAGAATTCCATTTTCCATATATTTAGGATTCTTTTCAAACACTGGTATAAGCGAATCAAAAACCTCTTTTACAGCCTGAAGAAATTCACTTTCGTTTGGATTACGCTTAATAACCTCATCGTACACTTGATTCACGTATTCCTTAGCAGCACTCGATTTATCTTGTTGGATTTTTTGCATTGTATCCATAATTGCTCACTCTCCTACACTCTTTAATAGAATATATTAATTATGCTCCAATCTAATCATTTAAACGATTTTCACAAAACCATTGGATAATATGAATAAATAAAATACGAGAGATTGTGATAGATCTAATAGGATATTTGCTGCAGTAGTCAGCATATCATCTTTTGAGTGGTTAAAAAGGTGTAATTATTTTAGCTTTACTGGTCGTTTAACACCACATCTTCTTAAAGTCGAGGATTTACTCCCAAATATTATGAAATAGGAAGTTAATATAGCTGAAAGTCTTTCTTCGTCAAGTAGAACGGAATTCTTTTATTATGATTAAGTTATTCAGTATTTATTCAACATTCACACTTGTTTTTCCTTGATTGATTTTATGATAAAAAATATGCTAAAAATCGGCAAATTGGTATTAACTTCATATTTCCTATCATAGAATCAGGAATTATTCCCTTATTGAAGGAATAATTCCTACCTATATTCATTCATATTTATGTTGAATGGAGGTAATTGTGCATCAAATCAATACTCTTATCATTGACAAATTTCATCATTTTCATTAGGAAAAACCAATGACTTGACCATTCATGTAAGAAAAGCGCAAGCGCCTTGATCAGCCTCAGGCATAACATAAGACACTCTTGAATAGAAGATGTTTTTTTACCTTCTATTCAAGAGTGGCTAGGACGCTTGCGCTGGACAATTATCAAAGCCAAAACTTATAAATTCTGATTTTGTCAGAAAGACTATGATTGTATAGGGTCAAAATTTATCGCCTTTATTGTTACCTTAAATTCTCCTCCTGGTGTAATTAAGTTCATTATTTCACCAGATGAACGTAATAACAATTGGCTTCCTACTGGTGATAAAAATGAGATAAAACCTTTATCAGGATCTGAGTTTTCTGGCATACAGATTGTATAATCATCCGTTTCGTCCTCATCCTCGTACTTTAATACAACCTTTGTTCCGATAAAAGCCTTTGTTGGGGAAGATTCTGATCGTTCATCCGTGGTTGACAGAAAATCTTGTACCTCAGTTGAATATGTGTTTAAGAATTCCTTATATTTATTTCGATTCGAAGAAAAATAGGAACCTATTATTTCCGTAACATTCTCCTCTAAAAATACTAATTGATTTAGCAACGTTTCCTTTAAGCTGAGCTCGACTTTATGGCTCATAATATATGTCCTCCTTAGCGTGATTTAGACCCTTTGATTGCTTCCTTTCAAGATCCATAAAACACCCTCCTTCAATCCATTTTTGAGATTATTTCCCAATTCCTTCATCATATCATAGGTGTTACTAAGTTTCTATACAATTAGCTACATATACCTATTAATCTAAAAGAATCTATTGGACTAGACTTCCAATAGATTCTTTCCAAGTAATTTTTTATCCCCCAAAAAACAAATCCAAAATATTTGAAGCAGTAGAAGACTTCTTATTGTAAAATTCAGAATATCCACAGCTGTTACAATACACAACAATGAACTGATTATTTTGCACATCGAACATTTTCGATAAGCCTGTGCCTGTCATAGCCACTTCTTTTTTACTTGCATCATGGCTCCCACATTTCACGCAACCATTGTCACTCATTTACTCCAGCTCCTTTTCTTTCATTTTCTAATCATACGATTTTAATGGGAAATTGTTTCATGTTTTATTCCTATGTACTAAGAAAAGCGCAAGCGCCTTGTTCAGCCTCGGGCAAATAAGACGCTCAGGAATAGAAGGTGTTCTTTGCCTTCAATTCCTGAGTGGTTTAGACCTAAGAAGGACTAGACGCTGGACACGAAAACTAAGTCAAAAAAACTTATACTTTCTTATCTCTACAAAAAGGGGGACTAACTTTATTCGTCAGTCCCCCCTGTTAGATTAACTTATAACCAAGCTGCTCCAACAATAATTAAAAGAATAAACAACACAACAATTAATGCAAAGCCTTTACCTGCACCGTAGCCATAGCCACCGCCACCATATCCTCCACAGCAACCGCCACCGTAACCATATCCGTAGCTCATTCAAACTCCTCCTTTAATTGATAATTCTTAAAATTCGTTATAGCATTTAATATCCAACGAAAGCCGATCCGACAATAATTAGTAGAATGAATAAAACGACGATTAAAGCAAAGCCAGCACCGTAACCACATCCTGGAGTTGCACCACCCATAAACAACACCTCCCTTTCGCTGTACTACTACCTTATGTATTTCGCTCCTTGTGCGTAAGGGCATTCGCACAGTTCCTGGTCATTTTATTTTTTTCTCAACTGTTCTAAGCACGAAAATCTCACTTTCTATAAGTTTACTGTATGCTATTTGTTTGCTTTATTTTATGTATTGGTTTTAAAATAAAGAGGAGATGTATTGTGATTATTAATTAAAAATATTGAGAATTAAGGGAGAAATAAATGAAGAAAATATTATTTATTTTAAGTTTTATGTTAGTATTTCCGATTATGACATCAGCACATACTACCGTATCCGTATCAACTCCGAGTGCAGGTCAAGTCATTACCGAAGAAATTCGAGAAATGACCGTAGAATTTGCAGGAGAAATTGAAAACCAAGGTGATCTCACTTTAGTTAATGAACAAGAAGAAATTGAAATTGATGCTATATCAATTGGAGAGAAAAAAATCTCGGGAACATTGCCATCACCACTTGAAAATGGTTCCTACACGTTAACATGGAAGGTTGCTGCAAAGGATGGACATCTATTAACTGGTCAAATCCCCTTTACAGTCTCTATACCTGAAATTGTAAATGATGATAAAGATGCAGTTCAAGATGAAGTTGGACAAACATCCGAAACTGAAGAAACTAACAAGAACAATCAAGAAACACCAGTAAATGAGAATACCAATTTAGCGAATAAGGAAAAATCTGAAACTGTTGAAGATAACGGTTCACTTATTTTCACAATTTCTCTCACTGTATTAGTTATCTTGTTAGTACTTGGAATATTTATTATCTTACGCAAAAAGAGGTAAGGGATGAATCAGTTAATACCAATCACAGAATATGTTACATATATGCTTTATTCTTATTTAGTTGGCTATGTTGTGCTTCAGTTTGTACCATCATCAAATAAACCAAGGATACAGGTTTCGAAACAAAGCTTGCTTTTATCTGTTCTAGGAATCATCGTTTTAATGTTTTTACCGGTTCTTCAAGTAATCTCATTTTTTTCACCTGAAGGCCTTTTTAGCTTAACCGCATACTCCATCTTAACGGAGTTCCAAGTAGGTATTGCATGGTTGTATGGAAGTTTTTTCGCTATCTTTTTATGGATGGTTATTTATGTAGAGGGATCTAAATACTTACAAGCACTTTTCTTACTTGTCATGATTGGTTTTGTCGGATATGCAAGTCATTCTTCAACCCTTACACTTTGGCCTGGCCTTATTTCACATTCTATTCATTTCTTAACAATTACGATTTGGGTTGGCGTCCTTTTACATGTTGGATGGCTAGCGCACAAGGTGGAAAATTGGCATTCCTTTTTACGGTGGTTTACCCCACTGTCCATCATTTTATTTTTCATCATAACAATAAGTGGTATTCTTCTCATGTTTTTTGTTGTTGCACCGCGAGATTATGCTAATTCATGGGTTTTACCATATGGTCAAATGCTTTTATTAAAACATCTCAGTATTATCCCTGTGTTAGTATTTGCATTCATAAATGGCTTTCTCTCAAGAAAAACGAATCAATCTTCTGATTTTAATGCCAGGAAATGGGTACAAGTAGAAACAGTGATTCTTATGATTATTTTTTTCATTACGGGGGTTTTAGGAACACTTCCCCCTCCACACCAAGTAAATGCAACCCTCCTCCAAGAAGGAGCCGCTTTCTGGGTCGAATACTTGATCGGGTATGAAGTCGTTGCCCCTTTCACTGTTCAGTTTATTCCGGAGCTTCAAGGACTACTTTTACTTGTGATTGCGCTTATGTTTTTAGCTATGGTTGTCATCAGCTTTTACAAAAAGTTAACTCCTTGGATCGCATTAGGATTTGGGGCAATTTTCATCATTGCAGCTTACCTTGGAATCATGATGTCAATAATTGTACGGTAACGAGTGCGACTGATAGGAAGTCTGAACTCAGCGAATCTTTTTACCTGCCCCCCTAATCTTGAACTAGCTGAGCTATTACTGGTTAATCTATCTAAGCGAAAAAGGCAAGATACTGCCATGGTATCTTGTCTTTTTTATTTGTGTATACTAATAAAAACAATCAATCTTGCTTGGACTTAAAGATTTTTTTAAAATTGCAACGTACTATATAAATGTCAATAAATATTGACCTTTTCTCTATTCGACAATATACTACATTTTCCGCATCGAAAATTGATCATCAGTTTGGAGGATTTATGAGTTCACTTCTTAGAAAAAAATCAATTACAAAGCTACTCCAGCAAAGTAATCAACAAACACTTAATCGTACACTTAACGCTCTCGATTTAACGATGCTAGGCGTTGGCGCAATTATCGGAACTGGCATTTTCGTTTTAACTGGAGTTGTTGCAGCAAAATCAGCTGGACCTGCACTTATTATTTCTTTTATTTTATCAGGAATTGCATGTGCCCTTGCAGCATTTTGTTATGCAGAATTCGCTTCATCTGTCCCTATTTCTGGTAGTGTCTATACATACACCTATGTCACACTTGGAGAAATTTTTGCTTTTTTAATCGGCTGGGACTTAATGCTTGAATATTTACTCGCAACGGCTGCTGTGGCAACTGGTTGGTCAGGTTATTTTCAAGCGCTTCTTGAAGGGTTTGGAATCAATCTACCTTCCATCCTCACCTCTGCACCAGGTTCAGGTAATGGTGGAATTGTTAACTTACCGGCAATCATCATTATATTCCTTATAACTGCGCTACTATCGAAGGGAATTAAAGAAAGTACTCGCGTAAACAATATTATGGTGGTAATCAAGCTTGCAGTCATTGTCATCTTCATTTTAACTGGGATTTTTTATGTAAAACCTGAAAACTGGTCTCCCTTTGCACCGTTTGGATTCGAAGGAATTATTACAGGTGCAGCAACTGTTTTCTTTGCATATCTCGGATTTGATGCGGTAGCGACTGCTGCTGAGGAGGTTAAACGACCACAACGTGATGTTCCAATCGGAATCATTTCTTCTTTAGCAATTTGTACGACCTTATATATTCTCGTTTCGTTAATTTTAACTGGGATGGTTCCATACTCTCAATTAAACGTGTCAGATCCTGTGACCTTTGCCCTGCAATTTGTTGGACAAAACTCGCTAGCTGGAATTATTTCTGTTGGTGCTATTACGGGTATTACGACTGTCTTACTAGTTGTCATGTATGCTCAAGTTCGGGTTTCTTTTTCTATGAGTCGCGATGGATTACTACCGAAAAAACTATCTACAATTCATCCAACTTTTAAAACGCCTTTTCAAAATACTTGGTTGACTGGGTTCATCGCTGCGATGATCGCTGGCTTCGTTGATTTAACAACGTTAGCTCACCTTGTGAATATGGGAACATTAGCAGCATTTACGTTAGTATCAATTGCAGTCATATCGCTTAGAAAGAGTCACCCTCACTTAAAACGAGCATTTAAAGTGCCATTCGTACCGGTACTCCCTGCTATTAGTGCTTTATTATGTATCTATTTAATGACAAGTTTATCTACTACCACATGGATAGCATTTATTATTTGGATAGGTATTGGCTTGATTGTTTATTTTGGATATGCAAGACGGCATAGTAAATTAAGAGATTGATTTCTTATCATTTTTAATACTTTTCATTGAGCCCCAGCATTTGTGCAAAGCTGGGGCTTTTTCTGATTTTTTGTTATTGATTAATTGATGGAGATATTACTTGTATTTACCTGTTGAAGAACAACCACATTTACCTCTTTATATTTCTCCGTCTATAGGAGGGTCAGACCCTTTTGTATCATGCTATTATGTTATATCAAAGAAAGTATATTCTTCTCATAAATACCAATCCACTATACTATATAGAATCACCAAACAATGTATAATAGAAAACAGAAGCATTTTAAAAAAGGAAAAGGTATGAGAAAAACATGAAAAAAAGCATAATACAAAGTCTTTTCTATTCGCAAATTGCCTTTTTAATTCTTTTACCTATATGGATGAAACTAACGGTATATTTACATCCACTTGTTATATTGGTTGTTTGGTTCTCTCTTTTTTCTCTTGTTTTATTTTGTGTGTTCTGGGTGAAAAAAGAAAAAATTAAGTGTTCAAGACATGTTCTTCATGCATTAACATTTTTTTATTCGATTGGACTGCTCATCTTATTATTTTTCAGACCAAATAATCAAAATTATAGTGATATAAATCTTATTCCTTTAAACACCATTCTTTTCTATCTATCTGGAACAGTTGATTTTTTAATAGCATTTTATAATTTAGGCGCAAATATTGGTTTATTTATACCATTTGGTTTGTATTATGTATTTTTAACAAAGAAACCTACAATAAAACAATTACTTATTATCACACTATTTACGATTAGTACGATTGAAGGGCTTCAATATATCACTAGGCGAGGAAGTTTAGATATTGATGATCTCATACTAAACGTTTTAGGTGTGTACATTGGCTATTGCATATATCCACTTATTCAAAAAGTTGTCGTCATACAATAACGATATTAACGTTCAGCCAAACATGAAGTAAACGTCACCACTAATGCTGTAATTGGCTTCATTTTCATAGGAGTTATCCCCCACCTCTCTTTTAGTGAATCATAAATAAGCAAAGGATGGGGATAACTTGCCAGTAAAAGCTAAATTAAGACTTGCTTTATCGTGTTTGCCCATTACCCGACATCATATATTTAATAGTCATTAAAGCCGGTAATCCCATTGGTCCACGTGCGTGTAATTTTTGTGTAGAGATTCCGATTTCTGCACCAAAGCCAAGTGCACCACCGTCTGTGAAACGTGTTGATGCATTATGATAAAGTGCCGAAGCGTCTACTAAACTCATAAACTTTTTGGCTGTAGCTTTGTTTTCGGTAACAATTGCCTCAGAGTGCTTTGTTCCATATGTTTCAATATGAACAATCGCTTCATCTAAGCTATCTACCGTTTTTACAGCAAGTTCTAGACTTAAATATTCATTCGCCCAATCTGCTTCATTGGCTAGTACTGCATTCGGTATATAGCTAAGTGCTACTTTATCACCATGAATTGAAATTCCATGTTCTTTGAAAGCTGTAATTAGCAATTCACTATTTTTCTCAAGCCATTTCTTATGGATGATCACTGTTTCAAGCGCATTGCATACAGCTGGACGGTCAGTTTTTGCATTGACAAGAATGTTTAATGCTTTTTCAACATCTGCTTCAACATCAATATATAAGTGGCAATTACCAACACCTGTTTCGAGTACTGGAACTGTAGCATTATTTACAACTGCACTGATTAATGAAGCGCCACCCCTTGGAATTAGCACATCGATGTGTTCCTTCATTGTAAAGAGTTGCTGTGTTGCCACGCGATCTGTGCTTGCAATGAATTGAACAGCTTCTTTCGGGATTTTTGTTTTATTTAATGCCCCTTGCATTACCTGTACAATCGCTTTGTTTGATGATAAAGCAGATGATCCGCCTTTTAAAATGATGGCATTACCTGATTTAAGCGCAAGTCCTGTAGCATCAACTGTTACGTTTGGACGTGCTTCATAGATCATGCCAATAACACCCAATGGAACTGTTACTTTTTCCACGAGCAATCCATTTTCTAGTGTCCAACTGGAGAGAATTTCCCCTGCTGGGTCTTTCAGCTTCGCAACCTGACGAAGTCCCTCCGCAAAGTCAACGATGCGTTCCTTTGAAAGTGCAAGACGATCTAAATACGCTTCTTCATAACCTTTTTCTCTTCCTACTAATAAATCTTTTTCATTTGCAGCTAAGATAACTTGATGATTCTTTTCTAACGTATCAGCTAAGATGTATAGTGCTTCATTTTTCTCTTCAGTTGATAGTAGCCCTACTCTTTTTGCTGCTTTTTTTGCTGCGATTACTTGTGCTTCTACGTTCGTCACTTCTTTTGCAACAGACATGCAATTCCTCCTTTAAACTCCGACAGGTAAGGATAATTCAAGCTCACAAACAAGGTCATCGAAATGTACAACCTCAAGATTCTCTACCTCTTCACCGGTTATTTTACTTAACCTTTCTAAGTCCTCATTTGAATAATTAACAACACCTAAGCCAATTCTTTCACCTTGATGATCAATAATGCGGATAACAGCACCTTTTTCAAACTGTCCTTTTACTGCTTCAATATCTGATGAATAGATACTATGTTTATGATCAGAAATTGACGTTCTTACTTGCTGATTGATTACAAGCTCACCTTCAGGACCAGAATGAAACGCAATCCACTGCTTTTTCTGGTTTAAATTCATCGTCTCGTTTGTCACTTCAAAATATGTCCCTCTAGCTATTCCACTAACAGCATCACCTAAAACATTTGCACTACTCGCCTTTCCCAAAAAGGTTGAAATGCCTGCTGCCATAGCAATTTTTGCAGCGTCAATTTTCGATTTCATTCCACCTGTGCCAACATTACTACCTGATTCACCAGCACCTTTTTCAATTTCAGGTGTAATCTCATACACTTTTTCAAGCAATTTTGCCTCATTGTTTTTACGAGGGTCTGAATCATAAAGTCCATCTATATCTGATAAAATAATTAATTGATCTGCTTCGATTATTCCAGCAACCTTTGCAGATAACGTATCATTGTCACCAAACTTTAAGCGATCAACTGTAACCGTATCATTTTCATTAACAATTGGGATAATACCGCGTTCTAATAAGACATTTAAAGTGTTTCTTACATTGTGATAGCGAATTTCATCAGAAAAATCACTACGAGTGATTAAAATTTGGGAGGCAACATATCCATGTGATAAAAATATTTCTGAATAAGCTTCCATTAATAAACCTTGCCCGATTGAGGCTGCTGCTTGCTTTTCTGGTAATGATGTTGGTCGATCAATACAGCCAAGTTTTCGATAACCTGCTGCAACGGCACCAGAGGATACGAACACAATTTCGTACCCTTCGTCTTTTAATAGGGCAATTTCATCTGCTAACTTTTCTAATTTACGGCGGCTAATTTCTCCATGTCGACTAGTTAAGGAACTGCTTCCAACCTTAATTACAACCCGTTTCTGCTTATTGTTTAGGGTCGTCATTTTATCACTCCCGAGTCTATTTTTTCATTTAAAAGAACTAACTAACAAACTATCTTGAATTTTCGCACTAATTTCTTTTGAACGCTTTGTAGCATGTTCAACAGCTTTAGAAATTGCAATTCCACCACCATGTTCATCAAGAGCCTTTAGTCCTGCTGCAGTCGTGCCATTTGGTGAAGTAACTTTTTCTCTTAAAACAGTTGGTGTTTCGTCCTGCTGTTGAATCATTTTTGCTGCTCCTACAATTGTTTGAGCAATGATTTGTCTCGTTGTTTCGACATCTAAACCAGCTATTACTCCTTGCTGTTCCATATGCTCCATTAAATAATAAAAATATGCCGGTCCGCTTCCCGCAAGACCTGTAAAGATATCCATATCTTTTTCTTCGATTAAATATACCTCTCCAATGCATTGAAGCAATTCTTGAGTTACTTTTACATTTTCAGCTGCTGTTTCATGGCCTGGGGAAATCGCTGTAGCTGATTCGCCGATTGTACTTGACGTATTCGGCATAACTCTAACTACTTGTTGGCCTTTATGGAGATTTTGTTCAATGTATGATGTTGGAATCCCTGCTAAAACTGAGAGTATAAGTTGATTTTGTTTGATTTGCCCTTTTAAGCCTTTAAGCGCATTTTCCACATCTTTTGGCTTCATCGCTAATATAAAGATATCTATTTGATCAAACTGCAACTTTTCTCGTTTTATCCCACTAATTCCATACTTATTTTCTAAAGTAATTAATCGCTCTTCATTGGAACGATTAGTGACAATGACTTGTTCTGGAAGAATTTTTTTTGATTGCACCAAACCTGAAATCATTGCTTCCGCCATTGACCCAGCACCGATAAAAGCAATTTTTCTATTGTGTAACATCTCATCTCTCCAATGTCGTTCGTATTTTTGTTCGCACCTTTTTGCTAACGTCTTAATACTAACATGCTCATTGTCATATTCAAGGTCTTAGCGAAAGTTCGTGAGCATTTCTTCCAATTAGTTAGTATTACCGCTATCATTAACTGCTATTTCTTGTTAAAAGCCTCTCATACGGCTATAGCGCTTCTCATCCCTTATTTTGAAGAAATTTTCTGACCATTTTTCTCAATCTATATCCTATTCATCTAACGCAAAACAATCTGGTTTACTACTGGGTACAAAGCTATTTTCCGAATGACTTCTATAGTTGCGCTGACACCATCAACAGCACAATCCTTTGTGAAATGAATACATCTAATCTTTTCATCCCTTTTCAACGGGTAACCCCCCCTACATCAAGATTTCAGAAGAGTCGTGGTACAACAGTTAATTAAAAAATATAACAAATAGTAACATTTAATAATAAAACGCGCTGTTTCATTGTTTTTTATATTAACAATTTTTTCTTCATTTCTATTGAATTATTTTATGGATTTTTATAAGATAAAAATATACACGAACATTAGTTCCACTTAAAGGAGGTGCATCTCTCATGATAAAGAAAAAAAGTTCTTTAACGTTTACATATATTGGTGTAATGGAAAAATCCGATGATGTTGAAATGATTATATTGGATGAAATTATGCGCAAGTTTCAATCTGGTAAACGTTACCTACGTGAACGAATTTTTGAAGGTAAAAATCGAAAAGAAGCTGTAGATATGGCAAAACCTTTATTTATCAATAATTCAGGCTACATGAGAGATGCGTTTCTTGAAGCAGAAGCATCAATTTCTTCTCAAAAGGAATTGTTGCCTATTTACATCCAACAAAATCAATTAAAAATAGCTGCATTAAATGAGCAAATGACTAAATTAGCCCATTCTAAAAAGAGGAATAAGGATAAAAAAATAAAGTATAAGCAGTCGAGAATAAAAAAACTGACGAAACAAAATAATTATTATCAATACCACCTTGATGATGGGACAGTTCCCAAAATGGTTGATGGGTCTAAACAGTTGTTTAAGGAGTTAGTACATAAAAAGATAACAAAAGAAGAATGGCGCGATGCAAGAAGCAATGCGGTTTATTCGCGTGGGGAAAAATCCAAAGGCGGGAACGAAAACATTAAATTGTCTTACTTAGGAGAAAATTTATTCGCAATGCAGGTATTAAATCCTTTTAGTGACAAAAGAGGAGAACGATTATCTTTTGTGGTTTGTTTTCCTGATAAATTTGTGTTTTCTATGGCTTCTTATTTAGAAACAGGCAAATCCTATTCCGTTCGTATCTTACGAAGAAAAGATAAATACGAAGTACATTTCGCAATGGAAGAAGAAAACTCATCTGAACCTACCTTTGAAAAAGGAATCGCTGGATTAGATATGAACCCTGACAATCTTTCCGTTACCATTGTTTACCCTAATGGTAATTTTAGGGCTTCTAAAGTATTTTGGATACATGATATTAATACAGTTTCTGCCGACAAACGTGATTGGATCATTCAACAAGCGGTAGTAGAGATGCTTATGTGGGTGAAATCATTTGGCGTAGATACGCTATCTATGGAAGAATTAAAGTTCTTGCAACAAAATGAGAACGCTTCATTTAATCGAATGGCAAGCAATTTCTCTTACAGTCATATAACAAAAACACTTATTTCTGCTTGTTTTAAAGAAAATATCGCGCTCATACAAGTGAAACCCTATTATTCGAGTTTCATAGGTAAAATGAAGTACCAACAAACCTCTGGCTTGTCCATACACCAATCTGCTGCTTTTGTATTAGCCCGAAGAGGGTTGGGTTTTGAAGAAAAAATACCGAAAGAATTGTTGTCAGTCCTTTTTGCAAAGGAAGCAAAAAAGGGACAACCTCTT
>NZ_JAIQUM010000102.1 GCF_020075705.1 Metabacillus rhizolycopersici
CTGTTTAGCTGACGGGATCTATGTCCCACGGGCAGTTACGTTTTACCCCGGCTACCGTTATAATAAAACCATATAAAAAATGGTCAACCAGAAATATTTTCTTATCTGGCTGACCTTATAATACGAACTGGGCAGTTTAGTAAAAAAAGAGATGTTAATTTTACAACATCTCCTTTACTTTTAATTCCTTGTGATTTTTAGACTCTAATTCATATTTTAGATATTCCAGAAAGGGCGCTTTAGTTGAAGAGTGGGCATTGTTGCCGAATCACATTTTCTTTTTCAACAAACGGGTTAATCCAAGTTGAAAGTAGTATAAGAATATTATTAGTAGGCGATACCTACACGTGATTTTATATAATCGCTTGCTTTTATCTGTTTAAATGAAAATTCTGCTGTATCCGGTACGGATATTTCAGCTCCACCCTCCGGCAAAAAATTTCGGTCTATTCGATATTTGCCTACCCTTTCTCCATACGGCAAGTACGTAGGACAGACAATCGTCCATTCGAGGGTTGATTGTTTGAGCATATCGTAAACTTTATGATGTTCTTTCGCTGCACGGGTTGACCTCTGCTTTGATTCACTTGATTGATAACGCAGAGAATTTGGCGTGGTTCTACTTTGCAGAATACCCGCAGTTCCTATAGTTATTATTCGTTTTATACCTTCGTTTTCCATTGCTTCGATAATAAGTGGCATACTTTCTGATAGAGTGGTTGTGCCATCAGTATTTAGTGCACTAATAACTACATCAATCCCATGCATTGCACGTACTATATCATCTTTATTTAAAACATTCCCTTCAATAATGGTTAAATTTTCATTATTTATTTGAATCTTCTCTGGAGTGCGAACTAATACAGTAACATGATGACTTTCATGAAGGGCATAAGTAACTATTTGACTTCCAACTCGTCCAGTTGCACCTAAAATTAAAATATTCATAAGAATGAGGCTCCTTTTGCAAATACTAGTATTTTACTATAAAAGTTATTTTATTGTCTTGTTCAACGAACGTATAAACCAATAGGTATTACAAAAAAGATTGTGAATAATTGCACTTAAACTAATGGGTGCTTTAGTGAAAGAGGAAATAAGTAATTTTATGATTGAAATCATATTTTAGCTATTCCATTATAGGGCAGATTGTTGAACAACACAGGAAGAAAATGATGTACAGAGATAATAAAGTTGTTTAATTTACAATAAAGTCGTTTAAAACATAATAAAGTTGTTTAAAAAACGCCAGTCATGTTATTCAACAAAACAACTATATTTTTAACCCCGTCCTAAATTTAGAACGGGGTTATGCTTGTTTGATCTTTTAAAATTAAATAACTTTATTGTCTTTTTACAATTTTCTCGGTATTGTAGCGAGAAATTAGGCTTTTTCTTCAAAATGCCAGTCAGTGGTCGGTGTGTATTCTATAATAAATTATAGTCTAACCTTAACCTCAGTACCGTCCTTAGCTTTGACATCTACTAGCACGATCCCCTTATAATTTTTCAGTTCCCTGACGATAGGCTTTAGCGTTTTTTTGTCTATTAGTGGAAAGGTAAAGTCCAGTTTTTTTCTTTCGAAGTGCTCTTTTGTCCATTTGTTTACATTTTGCTGAAAAAATTTTGAAGACAAAATTGAAATAACAATGTTTAAAATAGCATATGGAATTGGGATGGAAAACCGAACGTCTTTTGCTTTCACTTTTACATGCATCATAAGCAAATCACTAATCAATGATGACCGAAACGGTATCCCCATTTGCCGATTTAATATCAACAATTTGGCCACCTAATTCGTTTTCGATTGCTTCAATAATAAGGTTTATGTCTATATCTTTAATGTATTTTTCCGATTGAGGAATACTCGCTGCGATGCTGTGTCCAGCCATTAATACTACCTTGACAAGTTTTATAGGCAAATTAACCGTGACGTTATCATTTTCAGCTGATACAACACGAATTTTTAATGTTTTATCTAAATATTTAGTCGGTTTTTCAAAAAGCTTATTACCTGTTTCTTCTTTCTCTTTTAATACTTGAATCAGTTCTGATCCCTTATCTGCATCAATCTTCCCTTCTTGAACCATTGTTAACACTCTTGTAATTTCCTCTTTCATATGATAAATTCCTCCCTATTCCTCTTTTAAGAGCTTAATGGCTTCTTCTGGTGTGATTTCGCCATTTTCCAACATGGTGATAACTTTTTTCTCGTCTACTTCATTTTTCTTCTTCTGCACATATCCAAGGGATGAAATGATGTCTGTTAGCTTGCCTCGAACCGTTGGATACGAAATCCCCAGTTCCTTTTCAACTTCTTTGATATTCCCTCTGCATGTTAAAAATACTTCCACAAAATGAAGCTGATCCTTTGATAAGGATGCCAGCTTAGATAATTCAAACTCATTTTCAATCGTAGTGTGACAATGAGAGCACTCCAACTTTGTAATTTTCAATGTTTTACTGCAGACAGGACAATTTGTGATTACTTTATAAGCCATAATGAAATTCCTTCCTTTTAGTTGATTCGATTATATAACAAGTAATTAAAAATATAAATAATAAAATTTAAATTTTTTAATACAAAAATTAATAATATTAATTTATCTTTTAATATTATTAATTATCCGTTTCATTATTCATTCAAGTATTATATTTACCATAATGGTTGAGATTGTAGACATTCCTCTTGGTGAAAATACCCAATTACATAATGAGCACGATTACTTAGACTTTGAGATGCTGATTAATATTCCATGGATATTTGATATTAATATTCCAAATGATGATGATTCAGCAGTCGTTAGCATTGATGTATTATTTAATGATTTAGAACTTGAAAATTATTAAGCTTACGGGTTGATTAATCTCCGATTATGCAGTGATTTGAGGACTTAGTCTGTATTTTAGTTATTCCAGAATAGGGCGCTATTGTTGAATAAAACTTAGATTTTTAAACGACTTTATTGTTATATTTTTAAATACAGTGAAGTATCTTATATCGAAAATTAAACAACTATATTTTAACCCCGTCCTAAATTTAGAACGGGGTTATGCTTGTTTTAGGTTTTAAAATTAAATAACTTTATTGTCTTTTTACAAATGATCAAACTTTTTTATAAAAACGATACTTAAATCTGCTGGATATGAATCCATTTTGATCAATCTTTTTTCAAAATGGAGTCTTTTTATTTATCGTAAAATACTGGTTTGTCAGGTGTTTTTAATCAAACTTTATTTCAAAGCAACATATAGCCAATCAAGGTTTTAATCATCCACATTATATTTTAGGAATATCAACCACTTCTCCTGGTGATTTACTAATGAGAAGATCAGGAATGTTTGGATTATTCTTTTTCAATTTATACTTTTGAATTTTTGTTAATTCAGGGTCGAAGGAAATATTCTGAGGCTTAAATTCTAAGTTGATAAATTTATTATAAATCTTACCCAAAAAATCTTTCCATTCCTTTAATGAAGAACTTGAAACTTCATCTGGATTCTCTAACATACGATATCCGTCTGCAAAATAAAACATTAGTAAACCCGTTCCGAAATCACAAGCCTCATTTTCAAGAATAATCGTTGGTACATCAAATCCACTATTCCAGTTATAATTTGCAGCAAAGTAATGAAGGAATAAAGAGTTGTTTGTATTCGTTAACTGACTGATGATATCGTTTTTATCTGTATTATAAAGTAACTGTTCAAGGAAATTAATCTCTTTCTTTTCCATAGGCATTTACCTCCTTACCTAAACTTATTTTTCCAATTGTTTAAGCTTCCTGTCCCAAAGTTCTACCGTTGCACCTTGACTAGGATATAAAGGAAAAGTCCATAAACCAATAGTAACAAGAAACAGTCGAATTATTATAGTCATAAAACATGATCAAAAGGAAAACAGGTGAACCCTACCTGTGTTTAACTCTACGGAACGTTTGTTGCTACTAACCATATAAACCTCTAAGATGAAAATAGAGCAGGAGGAGAAAATGATGAATAATCGTAAAGTTGGAGAGTTAATTTATAATTTGCGGAAGGAAAAAGGGCTAACACAGAAACAATTAGCTGATCAAATGAACATTTCTGATCGAACGGTTTCAAAATGGGAGCGTGGGTATGGCTGTCCAGATGTCACGCTATTACCAAGTTTATCTACCCTATTGGGAGTAAATATAGAAAGTATTTTAGTTGGTGAATTATCGTCGAATGAATTTGTAGGAGGAAATATGAAAAAGTCGAATTATTTTGTCTGTCCGTCATGTAATAATATTGTATTAGCAACTGGAGATATAACCATATCTTGCTGTGGGAGAAAGTTAGATCGATTAGAAGCGAAGAAAGCAACAGACGAAGAAAAGCTATCAATGACAGAAATTGATAATGAATGGTTTATTTCAAGCGACCATTCTATGACAAAAGATCATTATATATCATTTATTGCTTTTGCTACTGGTGATCAGGTTCAGATTATTAAACAGTATCCTGAATGGAGTTTACAAACACGTATCCCGAAACGTAAACACGGCAAACTGTTATGGTATGATACTCAATTTGGTTTATATTATCAGCTTTTATAAAAATTTGTTAGATAAAGTGAGACTTCCATCAGTGGGGGTTTTCTTCATCCCCCACTGATGGTTAGCGAGACTTATCATGCTCAGGAACGCCACATCCTGTGGCTTCGCCTGACTTGGACGTCAATCGTTCGTCGGATCTTTACGGGCAGTTATCTCCCACTTCTCTTTTTTGCTTCTCTCGAATCTTTCGTTAAGAGTTTTAGTGCCCGTTAAGGTGGGATAAATGATCATATACGAGTTATGACTTAGATGTTAATACTCGATTACCTTTCCCTCACTTTTTGAATAATCTTGATCCAAAAAGTGAGGGATTCATTTGTACTACTAATGCCTTCATCTCTAAAAATATGTATCGAGTGTAAGCCTTGTTCCTTACAGTACGCTTTCATTTCATCTTCTTGATATTTCAAGACTCCATGATGGTATAACCTTCATAAGTTTTTGATTTTCGTTAATCCCAGTTATCAATTGCCTCTTGAAAGTTATCTTGTATATATTCATTAAAAGTTGTATATCTATTTATTTCTCTTTTGCTTATATCATCCCATCGCATAACATTATATCCATCTGCTGTGCTTAAGCAGTAAACAAACTCACCAACATTCTCAATAACAATATATTTTTTTGGTAAACCTAACTTTCTATAACGCTCTGTACTTTCAACAACAGATGAGTAGTCTGCTCCTTCAACACCAAGTATGTCAACTCCACAAATCCCTCCAGAGCCATACTTTTTATTTGATAGTTCTGGCTTACTTTCATTCAGTATTCGTCAAAAGATGACAAAAGTCCTTTTACAATAGAAAAGTGACTCACATATTTAATGCTGAGTCACTTTTTTTTATTCTTATTGATTTTTTGGTAAGTGTCAACTGCTTTTTTCAAATTTTTCTTTCTTTGATCTAAACTTTTTTTATTTTCAGGTTCGATTAATTTAAATAGTCTCAACTTTTATCATCTCCTTGATAAAATCTATGAGTCTATCATTAATTTTATTCCCTTAAATTACACCATCTAAACCTCTATAGTCATAAACCATTGGAATTAAATCCTCTTCATTCCGTTCTAAATATTTCCAATCAACAAACCCATTATTTGTATAAAATTTTATCAGTTCTTGATCGTTAAATGCTTCCAATAGAAGAAAACTAACACCGATATTTTTCCTCAATTCAAATCCCTTCCCAATTACCCATTTTAATATCAAACTTCCTATTCCATCTGCTTGATATTCAGCCTTTACCCCAATAGAGTATAATTGAATAGCAGGATAGTAAGTAGGATATTCTCCTTCTAAAAAAATACCTGCTGGTGAAATAGACAGTCTATCAGCTAATAGAGTACAAAACCCTACTAACTCCTCTTCTAAATAAAATAAATTTGTTGTAGCTTTACCTTCACGTTCTAATATTGCACATTGATTGTTAAAAATATAGTCAATCTTATCGTTTCCACAAGAAAAACCAGAATTACAAACTTCTGGTTTGAATGATTCAACGTATAATTCCTCTTCGAAATTCATACCAATTACCTAACTTTAATTCTTGCTAAGGTCTTTAAAGACTCATTTAAAATAGCATTTCTTTTTTCTTTATTTTCAACAATCGGTAAAGTTTTTAAATGATTATATTCAGATTTTATGTTTATTGATCGAAGAGGTTTTGTTCTATCTAAAACAGGCATAAAACCTCACTCCCCTTTGTCTTTTTTATAAGTATACTACTGTTTTTCACTACAAGTCTATTAAAATAACTATTTTTTGTATACTTTTTCCAGACAAATCCCGAGGGAAACTACCTATTTTTTGTAAGATTATAATTAACAACTCTGTTTATCTTGTATAGTTCTACATAACTCTACGTAATTCTACATATCACAAACATGCTAACAATACTCTATGATGGTACAACCTTCATGAGCTATCCATTCTCAAACATACTAATTTATATTTAAACTTAAAAATCCGTCTAAAAATTGGAGATAGCAATCATGGTTCTGCTCATCACCTCTATTAAAAAACTATTCTTTAGCTAAAATAGACCAACCAGTGAATGGTTGGTCTGATATTTCTTTTTCTTATGTCTTAAACATATTTTTTCTATTTTAAAAAATACCGGAAATACCTCAAAGAAAAGACTGATAAGTTTTATATTGCTACTTTAAACCGCCTTTGGTTTTAATTCAACGTCAACATTTCCACGAGTAGCCTTGGAATAAGGGCAAACTTGATGGGCTTCCTCGGATAATTTCTCGGCTTCCTCTTGGCTTACACCTTTTATTTCAATATTTAATGTAACAGCTATTTTAAATCCTCCGTCATCTGAATCCTTCAAAAAGCTTACATCAGCTGTTGTAATTGAATCGATCTCTTTTTTCTTTTGTGAAGCCACTGAATTCAGCGCTCCATCATAACAGGCCGAGTAAGCAGCAGCAAACAATTGCTCAGGATTCGATCCTTTTTTGTTAGATTTTTCAGTCGGCATCACTAAATCTAAATCTATTAATCCATCATCCGATTTCACATGGCCCTCTCTTCCACTTTTAGATGTCGCATGTGCTGTAAATAATACTTTACTCATTATAAAATCTCTCCCTTATCAATGTAGTTTAACGCTTGAAAAAGAATACTCTATTAACATTCCCCCTTCTGGTAATGTTAAAACATTTGTAGAAATCAAAGGTTTTCTTAATAGACTTTAATTTTACAATCATAAGCGGTCCATTATTTAAGATATGTATTACACTAGCAAATAGAAGAAACAGAGTTTAGGAGAGAATAAATGCTATTTTGATAAAGAAAAACGATTAAAAAGAATTATATTTAGGAATCTACTTTGCAGTCTATAACAGAACCCTATCACTACCCGCTGTAGGGGAAATCTCTGATTTATTTTTCTATCTAGACTTTATATGATATCAAATTGTATTTTATGTTTTATGTTTCATACTCATCAATTCGGGTATTTCTTAACTGAGCAAGAAAAAATCTAGGAGGTTGAATAATAATGGAAAATAAAAAAGTAGTTGGTGTTTTTCAGTCAGAAGAAGAAGCTATTTCAGCAATTAACTCACTAAAAGACCAAGGATATCACTCGGATGACATTTCCGTCATTGCAAAAGGGCGAAACGATAGAACTCTTATTGAAAATGAGACAGGCACTAAAGCAGGTGAAGGTGCGGCAACCGGTATCGCAACAGGTGGTATAGTCGGTGGTGTCGGAGGATTACTTGCCGGACTCGGAGCATTGGCTATTCCAGGAATCGGTCCGATTGTGGCAGCCGGTCCGATAACAGCCGCTGTTGGCGGTGCTGCACTTGGCGCTGGAGCAGGTGGACTAGTCGGTGTCTTGATCGGTATGGGAATCCCTGAGGAACATGCAAAAGAATATGAAAATTATGTAAACGAAGGTGATATTTTAGTTCTCGTTGATGATGATCCTGAAAGAAGAACCCGTATTTACGATACTTTTCGTTCGAATAACACAAAAAATTCGGATTTGTATGATCAAGATTTAGGAGCCCTTCACCATGTAAACAATCAAAAGGAGCGATAGTGAATGACCCCTCCTTAACACCCTTTCGGGTTGTTTGAAGAAGGGGCTTCCTGATTCACCAACCGTAGCATAGTGGGGTTTCCCACTATGTCTTACACAATCTCCACAGGCGTAGATTATACTGTTCGGACACAACCTTGCCCTACAGTTATCGGAATTTTAGTTTATCACAAGCAATTCTTCCTTTGCTTTTTGTAGGATATTTATTGCAGCATTATAGTCTCTATCAAGCACCGTTCCACATTTCTTGCAAATGTGAGTACGAATAGAAAGGGACTTTTTTACTCGATTGTTACAACAAGAACAATCTTGAGAAGTGAATGTTGGTTCTACCTTGATAAGTACGCCGCTATTTTTTTCACATTTATATGCAAGCATGTTTCGAAACATGCCCCAACCAGCGTCAGAAATAGATTTAGATAACTTTCTATTTCTAACCATATTACGGATATTCAGATTTTCAACAGCGATAACCGAATAGTCTTTCGCTAAGTTGTAGCTTAGTTTGTGAAGAAAATCTTTCCGTTGATTCGCTACTTTCTCATGAAATTGCCGAACTTGCTGTACTTGTCTAATGTAGTTAGCAGAACCCTTTTTCTTTTTAGAAAGTTTTCGTTGTGCTTTCTTTAATTGTTTTTCTTTTTTACGAAGAAATCTAGGATTATCATACTCTAAACCATTGGAAAGAACCGCATATTTATTTAGCCCCACGTCAATTCCTACTGCATTATTTGAATCAATACTAGTTGGTATCGCTTGTCTTTCGACACAGAAAATAGCATACCATCTTTTGCCTTGACGCTTGAGGACAAGTTGTTTCATTCTTCCTTCTAATGGTCTATGAAGTAGAATGTCTATTTCACCTAGCTTTGTATTGAATAACTTTCCGTTATCAGAAAAAGACATGGCCATTCTGTTGCCTTTTTCATTAATCCCAAATTGAGGAAACGTCATACTCGTATAATCTTTGTACTTTTTCTGTTTTGGATATTTTGTATCCTTGCGAAAGAAACTATCGAACGCTTTTTTTAATCGCACAAAAACTTCCTGCAAAGGCTGAGAAGGAACTTCTTTTAGAAACGGATATCTCTTTTTATCCAAGGTTTGTTGTCTTTGCATATCGTAACGGTTGTAATTTTCTTTATTTTTCCTATATTTACGTTCTTTGTCTAAAAGGGCAGAATTATAGGTTTGACGACAATATTGTAGCCATCGATCTAGCATTTTCTTCTGTTCTTCATTTGGAAAGATTTCGTATTTTTGATTCACTAACATTGTCGTCACCACCCTTATATTCTATCTCTATTATAGAACATACGATCCCTATATACAACCCTTCAGGCTGTCGCCTGACCAACATTCATCCCCTCCCTACCGTTGGGCCTACGCCCTTCAAACGCTTGAGGAAGGGGAATTCTTTTGGGTGTTCGTTAAAAAATCATAAGAATTAAATGGATACGAAAAGGGCAAAGGGATGCTTCTTTGTGCTTTCTTTCGCCAATTAAAAAAACTATTCACGAATCCTGTGAATAGATGAATGACATAACCTAAACTATTAAATATAGAATAAAAATAGAAAGCCCTTTAAGATAACAAACCAACCTATCACTTTTTAAGAAATTCCAAGAACTCGCTGTTTGGGTGTATTCTGGACACAGCATACTTATATCATTAATAATATAGAACGGTACACCTATAATTCCTAACTGCCGTTCATGGTATGGAAATTAAGGTCTAGTATGTCCCCCTTACTTTAGGAGCGTGCTAATATCTCGTCGTTTATTTTTTTGCAGACATGGAAGCAAGTGCAGATTCATTGAATCCTTTAACGATGAGCCATACTGCTAAAATCATTTCATTAGCAAATACTGGTAGTGCCAAAATAGCACCCCAAACAGAAACTTGTTGAATTACACCGAACATTACTAACAAGGCACAAATAAAAACAAGAGTTGCCCCTGTCATACCCAAGATTGGTATAAACCTGGGTACGAGCTTGGATTTATAAAATATATAACTGTACATTATCGTATTTATACCCAGCAAGAAATTGGGTCCAAGCAAAAACGTCCAGTCATATACCGCTTTTAATAAAGTACCTGAAGCTTGAAAAGAGGCGGTATCTAGGGCTCCTGCTGCTACAAATTCCCGGCTTAAAGTCAATAGGGACAGTACGCTAATTACACCAACAGTAATAACAATCGCTTCAAGAAACCTGAAGCAAACATGCCAAAGAGCTATAGTTTCATTATACTTTCTTAAAATTGGAAACATTGTAGTTGCAGTACCAACGGCTGAAACAACAAGAATTAACTCCATAAGCGCTCCCAGTATCACCTGGTTGGCATGTTCGGAACCTCTCATCAAGTAATCGGGACCATTTAGGATAGGATCGTATAAAAGACGACCTATTATCGCCGTAACGGCTGCAAGGATAAACAATACCCCCACAAGTTTTGCGGATTTTTTGTTTGAATTCATTTTTTATCTCCTTCTTAATAAATTGATAAAAATTAGACATACGTCCTCTTCATCTACTCTGTTATACCAAGTCCCTCTGATTCGTGTAATTCCTCGACATCAGCCATTCTCATCAATGACCCGTCCTTGTGATTACTATGAGGTTATCTAATAAAAAATTCATATAATAGTTTCATTTTTTCCGTAAATTCACATACAAGAATAAGATCCACCACATTTTAGTATCTTTCTTCTTCAACTATTCCCCAGTTAGTACAATAAGCTTAACTTCACAAACTTGTAAAAATTCATTAATACTTATAAACATACTGCCAAAACATACATCAATTAAATGCCAAAAACAGTGCAGTTACTTCAAGCTTGTTGCTAATTATTAATGAGACTACCGGTCATGAAAGTTAACAATTTCTAAGTGTAAATGAATATACAGTTAAAGGGAGTATTCTAGTGGTATTTTCCGCTAGAATACTCCCCCTTTCTTTTCGAGCTTATCAATAAATGTTAACTATTATTTTTTCTTTTCCACTCAATTGCTCTTCGTTCCAAGTTTTTCACAAAATCATTTTTACCGTTACTATATCCATCAATGTCTTTAGGGAACTCATGAGCAAGTTGTTCCTTCAGCTTTCCATATTCCATTACGTCTTCTTTATGGGATTTTAGATAATCACGAACTGCAAGATGGCGTTCAATTTCAAAGTCATTATCATATTGAAAAATATGTATTTGGTGTGTCCTGTTTTCTCCGCCTTTTCGAAAATATCTTCTTCCTTTAATCCCTAATTCTCCAAGTGGCTCATAACCTATTTCAATCATCTTTTCATTAAAATTATCAACTTTTTCAATATCTAGAACGATTGGCATAATATCGATGATTGGCTTAGCTTTTAAATTTGGTACTGCTGTACTACCTATATGATGAATGTCAACGAGTTCATCTTGTAATAGATCTCTAATTATTGTTGCTTCCTTTTCAAATAATTGAACCCAATTTTCATTATAATCTGTCACAATAATATTCATTGCACGATTAACCATTGTAGATTACCTCCTACTATCTCTTAGACTAAGTCCTTACAATAACCATTATTTCTCAACTAACCGCTTCGTTAAAGAAAAACTACATATTGAATTTTGACACTCGCAAACTGTCATATGTGTCTGTCATTTCAAATTTTTATCTTTCCAGTACCCCATTTCCGTCAAGGTCAGACCTTGAAATTGACAAATAATCTCGCAGCCTCGTATTCTATCTTTTTTAAACAGTTCTGTCGACATACTCTAAATAGCTCTTTTCACCATCATATCCTTCCCCATTGTCGATTACACCTAGTTCTTTCACAAAAAAGTAAATGATCAGAATAAACTCTTTGAGACTTGAAGCATATACTTCCCACTCGTCGTATTCGTGGTCAACCCAAATAATTTGTCCATATGATCTGTGTAGATCATGATCTAAATCTATGGCAAAAAAATTACCTCCACCATCATGATAAATCGGAATTTTTTTATGCAACATGGGATTTGGCTTTACTTTACCAGCCGGGATGGATCTGATTCTCTCATCTGGATTCTTCCAATTTAAATTACCTTTAATTTCAATTAATTGTTGAAAAAGAGCTGTGACATAACGCCCGTCACCTTCTGATACCATGTATTCTGATCTTAAATCATGATCAAGCTCATTGACCGCATTGATGGTGTCTTTTCGGCCTTTATCGGCTTTTTCGATATGGTCATCAAAGCTACTTGTTGAGAAGACGTTTAGTGGAACGAGGTCATCAATTCGGTTGAAAATCCTTTGCAGCTCATCCTGCTGGCTTGCAACCATTTCCTTATGATTTCTTATGTGATGTACTAACTTTAAAAAGCTACTCACGAATCTCATGAATAGCTAAATGACATAACCTAAACTTAAAATATAACAATAAAGTCGTTTAATTCTAGAAGATTAAGATGTTCGCTCATTTACAGGGGATTCCTCATGGGCTTTTCGAGAAGATGCCGATTTTAGTTGCAATAGTTTTGAATCTACGGATAGTAAATAGCTGCCGTTTAACACGAGATATAGAGCAATAATCATTAAAACAACGTCAAATTCATACCCGCCTAAGAAACCATCTCTTAATTTAACAAGCATAATTGCTCCAATCATTATGCAAGCAATTAAACCAGAAAAGATTCTTGTACCAATACCTATAATTAAAGAAATTCCGCCAACTAATTCAATGAATGCAACGAAGTATGCCAAAAAGCTTGGCAATCCCATGGATGGGAAACCGGCAGCAAAATTTTCAACACCACCTTGGAATTTATCCATTCCATGCATAAAGAATGTAAAACCTAATATGACCCTTAATAAAAGTGAACCAATTTCTTGATTCTTTTTCATCGTTATTCTCCCCTCCCACTATTAAAAAGTCATTTTAAAATGTATTTAGCCCCTCCTTCGCTAAATACCATAATAGCCACTCGTGCTATCCCACCTAGTTTTAATTTAACAAAATTTTATTACTAAATTGGACAATCTGTATTAAGAATTGTTAAATCTCCGTTAAGTCTCTGTTAAGGATAGTAAATAATTTCTTCTTTTCACCTAAATCAATGACGTTTGTTTAACGACACGCCATTGATAATGTCAACCTTTTCAGAATATAGCTATTCCATCATACTGATGTTCTCTTTTAAGCTGTTTCGTCTTCTTCATTATAAAAAGGATAAGTCTGTTAAATCCAATACAGAATTTAATCAAACTCTATTTTAAAGCTACTCTAAGATCATTAGAGGAAATTTCCACCAATACTGCAATTTTTCATCCTTTTACACAAAAAAATGCTCCAAAAGCTATGCTTTTGGAACATTCTTTTATCCCACCTTAACGAGCAGTAAAACTCCCCCTTCAAGATTCTAGAGAAGCAAAGAAGATAAGTGGGAGATAACTGCCCGTAAAGATCCGACGAACGATTGACGTCCAAGTCAGGCGAAGCCACAGGATGTGGCGTTCCTGAGCATGATAAGTCTCGCTAACCATCAGTG
>NZ_JAIQUM010000103.1 GCF_020075705.1 Metabacillus rhizolycopersici
AACTCATTGGCATTCTCCTCTGTTCTTCTACGATGTTTCAAATGCGACAGCTTCTGCTTGAAAAGAAAAAGCAGGAGCTGAGTGAATACAAAGCGATTTATATGATTAAAGATTACTTTCCGTTACTGTTTCAAGCGATAGCAGTTGGAACAGAAGAACTTTTGAAAATTCTGCATCGCCTTTATCAGCTGCTAAAAAAGAACGGTCGTAAATGTCATCGGTATAAGAAGATGACCGTCTTTGATATTCTAGGGGTTGTGTATGAAACGACGGTGGAGCATAGACAAGCTGCCTAGCGAAAAAATCGCGTTTAAATAGGCTTCTTTGGTATGCCTACTTTTCCATCACTCGCTCGTTTTGAAACAAGGATCATTTCGTATCTAGTAATTTACTTTGTTAGCTTGATGGCTATGGGGTCCCGTCAGGAAAATGCGGATTTACAACGATAAGGAAGTTTCAATCCATAAAAAAAGTCGATTTCCTGTATGTTAAGAAATCGACTTTTCCTATTACCTCTTGAACTAAAGCACTCAGTTAGTGAAACAAGGACTATTCTTTAATTATGTTTGGTTCTATTTTTAACCCAAATACTTCTTCTAATATTTATTTACCTCTTTTACAATAGTTCGTTCCACTAATTGTTGATAAAAATAAATTACGATTGCTGTTACAACTGACAATATGTAAAAATGTCCAGGTCGCATTTTCTTGAATTCGAATACTCCTACTTTAGTGAAAAATTTTACGATAGGGAATGCAAGAAGATAATCGAGTACAATATTTAATGTTAAGTACTTTATAAAGCTACCGTATGTTAATTTAAACACCCAAATAGTTGTTATGAAAAATAAGCCTAAAAGGTAAGAGAAATCTAAACGATAATTTGGAAATAAAGCATTTTTTACTTTCCACCACTTACGTCTATCAGCTATTTCGCTTAAAGAACTAAAAATATAACCAATAAAAGTTGCGACTGGAAGAAAGCGAACAAAAGAATTTTTCCCTAGCAATGGAGTAGTTAACCAAGGGATAACTAATGTACAAAATGATAAAACTTTTCTTTTACTAATCATAAGAACCCTCACAAGGTATAATTTATACATTAGTATCCTTTAAACATACTTTCTTTATTCTTCAAGATGCTTTTTAAAAAAATTATTCTTAGTGAAATTAGGAATATATTCTTGAACTAAACTGTACCGTTTAAGTGGAAACCTTCACAATCTCAATAGAGTAAAGCCTATTGAGACATATTCAAAGTACCTCTAAATTAGGATTTCTAATGTCTCAAAAGACTTATATCAAAATGCTTAACGTTGTAAATCCGCATTTTCCTGACTCTACCCCATCAATAAGTTCTATTCGTTAGAATAAATTACATAAAATGTATAGGTTTCGTAATTCTGTTAACAGAGAAAGTGCGATTGGTAGCAGTACAGAGGTCCTGTTCCATAAACTAGGAGGAGAGAATTAGATGAAGAAGAAATTAATGACTACATTATCCGTTGCTTTAATGGCAGGAGCATTTTTTTCCGGGGCCGTATCAGCAAAAGGAGAGAATTCAAAAAAATCACTTACCGCACTCGGCGATTCAATCACATTTGGTTACAACCTGGAACGACATAATCATCATGTTTCTAAAAATGCTTTTCCTTTTGTATTGGGAGATTATGCAAACCTTCGTGTTCGGGATTTAGGTGTTGGGGGATGGACGACGCAAGATTTGTTGAATGCTTTAGAGAAAAATGAGAAATTCCGCCAGGCGGTAGCCCATGCAGACTATATCACGTTGGATATTGGAAGCAACGATTTACTACAGGCATTTTCCGATAATAATGTTACACCTGATGAGGTTCAAATCGTGTTAGAGAATATAAGAAATATCATATTAGAAGTACGTGAATTGAGTGATGCTCCTGTAGTAGTATATAACTTTTACAATCCATTTCAACTAAATGATCCAAGACATGCGATCGGTAATGTTCTGTTAAGTCAAATGGTAAATCCGCAGATTGAGTCTTTAGTGCAGGCTCTTAACCAAGAAGCGGGCAACATTGTTCTTGCTGATGCCTTTACAGAATTTAGGGAAAATCAAGCTGAATACGTTTTTCCAAACGACATTCACCCTACCATCGAAGGGCAGAAAGTATTAGCTGAAATTGGATTTGAAGCCTTATCCCACCTTAACGGGCAGTAAAACTCCCATTTCAAGATTTTCGAGAGAAGCAAAGAAGATAAGTGGGAGATAACTGCCCGTAAAGATCCGACGAAGGATTGACGTCCAAGTCAGGCGAAGCCACAGGATGTGGCGTTCCTGAGCATGATAAGTCTCGCTAACCATCAGTGGGGGATGAAGAAAACCCCCACTGATGGAAGTCTCACTTTATATTAAGAAAAATAGCATGTAGGGTAAGAAATTCATAACAAACATAAGGTTATGAATTATTCATAAAAAGTGCTAAGTGGTAAATCATTTTAATAAATCGTTTTGATCATGCCTAAGTAAGATACCAATAGCCATACAATCCCAAATAAATATTAAATAGTGGAGGGCTTACATATGGGAACTAGTAAATTTAACGGAGTTAACCAACTTTCTTATGAGCAAGCAAAAAAAGAAATAAAAGCGGGCGATATTTTATTTTGTAGCGGTAGTTATTTAGTTAGTGAGTTAATAAAAAAAGCTTCAGACTCTATATTTAGCCATGTAGGCTTATTATTCTTTTGGAATGACCGATTAGTTGTATTAGAAAGTGTGGAGGACGATGGTGTCAGGGCAGTCCCTCTTTCTCATTACCTTGACAATTATGAAAATAGTAAGAAAAAATATAACGGAAAACTGTATGTAGGTCGGCATGCTGCAGTTGATGATCCTAACTTTGATAAGGAAAAAATAAAGAGAATGCTTGGAAAAGCCGTAGATTTACTTAATCGTAATTATGATAAGGGCGAGATAGCGGAGATTGTTGCTCGTATAGGTTTGGGTATAGGAAGACATAGTGATGATGAAGAGTATATATGTTCTGAATTCGTTGATGAGTGCTTCAAACAATTGGACATAGAACTTTTACGTGATTCAACCAAATTTATTTATCCTGAACATATTGCTGCTGATTCAAATATCAAACCATTGTTTGAAATCAATCCATGAGTCCACGATTATTTTCAATAACAGTGGAACGAATATATTTAAAGGAAGTAAAACAAAAGTGAATCTCTTAAGATGAAGAAATTGGTTAAATGACCTTTTATTTTTGAGCATCTTTGTGAACGGCCCCTTCTTACTTCTTCGAAGTTGAAGAAGGGGCTTCCTGTCGGGACTCGTTAAATTTTAAGTATTTATAAATTGGTTCTTAGAAAAGTCAGTCAGGCTTTTTGTGATAAGTTCAACTAACCATCAATGGGAGATGAAGAAAATCCCACTGATGGAAGTTAAATTTTATTGTTTTATATAAGGGAACAACTGATACTACTGGTCAGGTGGAAGTGGCGGTAACAACGGAAGCTGCGCCAGTAGTATTGGAGGAACCAGGGTTTACAGCAATAAGAACCATAACATATAAAGGGGAAAAGCTAGAGGTTCTGTACTTTCTTCACGATGCTTTTTTACTACCATGCAAGAACAGTTATAATTGTTAGGAGTTTTTACGAATTTCACGAAATGCTTATAACAAATATAAGACCACTTTAATTTGTTCTTCTGCTTTAAGACATTAAGCTAAAGAGGACGTTCTTTTAAAATCAAAAAAGAGGTAAAGTCGTTTATCCTCACTAACTTTACCTCTTTTTTCAATTAATAATACCTCCAAGCCTCCTGATATAGCTGAACTAAAATTGGTCGGTTCATTGAATTAATCGGAATCACGTATTTTTTTCCCTTTTCCGCAATGTGAGAGTCGACGTCATTCCCAAAATGAAACATCGGTTCGAAAATATCTTCATTTAGAAATTTAGTTTTAACTGAAAGATCCGCTTCCTGTAGATCAATTGTATTTCGTGATGCAAGCGTAAATCCCCAATTTCCGAAGCTTGGTACATCTAAGTGATAGCTTTTTGTCTTCATTCCTGTTGATTGAACGGTTTGATTAATCGTCCAGAAGACCTTTGTCGCAAACATCGGGCTTGTCGATTGAATCGAAACCATTCCATTTGGGGTAAGGTGATTTCGAATGAGCGAATAAAATTCTTTCGTATAAAGCTTGTTTAGTGCTTCATTGTTTGGGTCGGGTAAATCGACGATAATCACATCGTAAAATTGATCATTTTGCATTAAATAATTAAATGCATCATCATGAACGATTTTAACGCGATCATTTTTTAATGACCCCTTGTTGAGCCGGAGTAATTCACGGTTTGTATCCGCAAGCTCGGTCATTTTTGGATCGAGGTCAACTAATGTGATCTGTTCTGTATCTTTATATTTTAAAATCTCCCGAACGGCTAGCCCATCACCGGCGCCTAAAACGAGTATGTTTTGCCGGTTTGGAGAAAGTGACATTGGAACGTGAACAAGTGCTTCATGATAGCGATATTCATCACTTTCTGAAAATTGCAATTGCCCATTTAGAAACAACCGAACATCTCCAGGTTCCTTTGTCAAAATGATTCGTTGATATTTTGTCTCCTCGTGATAAATAATCGGGTCTCGATAAAGCTTTTGTTCAAAGGAATAGGCATATTCTTCACCAAAAAAGAAGCCCAGCGTTAAGACAAGTAAAAGGGTGGTACCGACGACTTTATGTAGATTTGGCTTGAAAATTTCTTTTTTTAATAGATAGGTGACAATTAACGCAACTAAAGCATTGATTGCGGCGATAAAAAAAGCGGTTTTAATGAGACCGAGCATTGGACGCAGTAATAATGCAAAGCCGACAGAACCGATCAAGCTACCTGCGTAATCAAAGAAAAGAACGCGAGCGGTACTTTTACTTATATCTTCCCGAATTGATTCTACTCTTCGAATTAAAATTGGAAGTTCAAGTCCTGAAAGGAAACCTGTTATCGAAATAATTCCATATAAATAGATTTTTGCAATTTCTTCATCGAAGTAGGAAAAGAAAAAGAAAAGGCCAAAGATTGAAAAACCGCCAAATAGGGCAATTAACAATTCAGCTTGAATAAAACGGGCAACAAGTGAATGTTTAATCTGTTCGCTTAGTGCAGCACCAATTCCCATTGCCATAAGAAACAATCCAATGGTAATGCAATAAAAAAGCACACTGTCTCCGAATAAATAACTTCCTGCTGCCCCGTATAGAACTTGGTAGACGATCCCGCATATTGAGACAATTCCTGATGAAAAGTATAAATACCTTTGTTCCTTCACTGCTTAATTTCCTTTCTATAAACGCAATTATGTAATACTTCCTGACACGGCAAATCCAATAAAAATACTTAATGAAGCTGCCACAATCGCAACTGCAATATTATTATTCTTAATTTCTTGTTCTACCTTAAATGGTGTAATGAGCTCAAACAAGAAATAACTAATTAACATTAAAATGAAGCCGATCAACATCCAAATTGCTGCACCCCAAATGCTTAAATTATGTGCGATTGATGCTTCTGTAATAATGCCAATTCCAATCAATTTTCCTGCAAATTGAGTTCCAACAGCAACATTTCCTTTTAAAAGCTCTTCTCTATCATTATAAGGTGTAATCATTTCAAAAATAAACATGCAAAGACCTGCTAGCACGAGCATGATGATCCAATAAGTTAGAGTTGCCAGCAATTCATACATATCAAGGATTTCTGTCCATTCAAATGTAAACATTTTCTTTCATTCCTTATCAATTATTTTCCAGCACCTGGTCCGCCGCCACGCGCACTGTTTGAGATATTTGAACCGAAGCGAACGGAAGGGGTTCCTGTATTTTTCACATATCCGCTATTTCCGACATAACCGGAATAATGAGAGCCTGAAGAAGAGCCGGAAGAAGAAGAGCCAGAATCATCGTGATCATCTAGGTCCATGTCGTATGCTTCCTCTGCAGCATCAGCAATTCCATATGTAGAAAAATAATCAGTTGTATAGTTTTGTTTCACAAATTTTTCGTCAGATACTTCAACTAATGCATCATCTGGATTTTGAATATCTTGATAGATTTGAACAAGATAGTCATCATAAACAAGAACGATTCGCTTGTCAGAAGATGAAAGCTTCATAGGTTCTTCTTCATTAGAGATTGCCTTAGTCACTTTACTAATGGAAGATTGATAGGCTCTAAATATTTTAGACGTATTTCCCGTTTCATCATAAACAAGATCGTGCATCGGATACAATCGATCTACTGTATCAAGTGCTGAAGAGCATCCTGATAAGAGGAATAAAATCCCCATGATCCAGAACGGGACTATTTTTCTCTGCAAAACGTTCACTCCTCTTGCCATACATTTTATACCTTTACCCTAATTTAATGACGGGTCAATTGACCTAAGCGTGAAATCGCCTAGATACCAGCGTGTCACATCAGTATTAGAATTCCATAATGGTGGATAGTTTCCCATTACTTCGAATTTGTCCTTTTTTATTTTTTCATTTTCGAGTTCAATCACTCGTGTTAATTCAAAGGAAAAGTCAACCCATACGTCATATGGGAACGTCCTCCATTCTACCCCGTTCGTATAATCGACTCCTATTGGTGAAACCTCTAGTTCCTCAAGAAAAGCTGTATATTGTTTGTTTTCAACAATGTAATTGACCGAAACGATATCCTCAGGATCTGTTTCCCAAACACCATAAACATCAGCTAATTCCGTTTCTTGAACATAACTGCTGAGGAAGTAATCATCAACATCTTTCCATTCATGCTTATCCAAATGGTTAAGAACGGAGATTGTGTGACCGAGTAAATCTTTTTCCGTCGGTTCATAGTCTTCATCTGAAATAAAGCTGCCTGAATAAAGGGATAGGTCATCAGTTTGTCCGTATTCGCCCTTTACGGTAATCTCTCCAGGTACGAAAATACCAATAATAAATAAGATTCCAATTGCTATTAAAATACCGTAAAAAATACGTTTGAAAATTTTCTTCACACTAAACACCTCCTCTTACTGCATAGGTTTTCTAACCATAGGCAATTAATGACAGTAAAAAATTATAGCATACAGGAGATCTATACTCTATTGGTGATTTGACTATCCTTTAAAATAAGACTTTTGTAGTGGGATAAAAAGATGAAGATATTGAAAAGGCCAAAGAATTTTTCGATATATTCAGGAGAAAAGCTAATCGAAGAAACAAGGTATGGAGCTCTCATTGAAAATAAAAAGAAACGTTCTAGAATTTACGTTAACGGAATATGTGTAGCGGAAGAAGATAATTTGTTGTTTTCTTATACTATTACCTCGTTGACGAAGAAACTGCTTCAATCATTGAATAGAGAGCGTACAAACGTAGGAAGGAGTACTTACTCTGATAGAGTGAATTTAATTAATTCTAAATAAATCCCGATCCAATAAGGACGAGCTGTTGTTGTCTCAATTAATATTTCAAAAAATTGACGAATAAAGGATTTAATTTTAAATGTTTCCTGATTAACTTGTTGCTCAAACATATTTTCTAAATCATCCATATGAATTTCCATTCGAATATGCATGACTTCCATCAACAACTCTTCTTTACTTGTAAAATGACTGTAGGATGCTCCTCTTGTCTTTCCTACTTCATTTAAAATATCACCTACACTAGTACCATCGTATCCTTTGGTTCCAAATAATTTAAAAGCAGCCTGAATAATAGTAGTTTTCGTTTCTTCTCCTGTGTTGTACCTCATTTGTAAGATCTGTTCTCTAAAAACAGCCCTATTTTTAAAAAAACTGAATATTTTATTAATTGTAGCATGTTCTTTCTCATACAATAAACAGTATAAATTTTTCATTTATGTAAAACAGCTTGATTTAGGATTTATCATCGTTATTAAGGTTTAAGTTCAAATTATAAGGAGGAGAAAAAATGCCTGAAGAACTAAAGAGTTTAAAATTGAGTAAAGAAGAAATAAAAAAAATAACTGAAATCAATCCTGCGTTAGGTCAAATACTTAGCCCAGTAGGAGATCCTGGTGATAAATCTTGGTTTTTGCAAGTGGGATTTAACAAAGATGGAAAAAGTGACGTTGCTATAATCAACCCTATAAGCAAGGTGGGTAAAGATACAATTAAGACTATAGATAAAGATATACTTAACAATATAGGTAAAAATGGTATATTCAAACCTAAATAAGACCAATAAAAATAAGTTCAACATTTGTTGAACTTATTTTTATCGCGAGGTGAAAATAATGGAGAAATCATACAATTTTATTATCAAAATTACATCCACTTGTAACTTAAATTGTAGTTATTGTTATATGTTTAATATGGGGGATAATAGCTTTTTACGAAAACCTAAAATTATGCATAAAGAAGTAGCGACTAATGCTTTAAAACGTATTTTTGAATATGCATGTAGGAATAATACAAAAGTTGTAAGAATTACTCTACATGGAGGAGAACCATTATTAGCAGGGAAAGAGTGGATGGAATGGTTTTTTAATGAAGTTTTGGATTTAGCTCCAGATAACCTTCAAGTAGCAGTAAATATTCAAACCAATGGTGTTTTATTAGATAAACAGTGGATTCATCTCTTTTCCTCTTATAACATAGGAATAGGTATAAGCATTGATGGACCACAAGAATGGCATGATAAGTACCGAACAGATCATTTAGGTCGGGGAAGCTATAAAGATGTAAAAAGAGCAATAAATTTATTAATAGCATCAGAATACTCAAAGATAGGTTGGGGAGTTTTAAGTGTGGCTAATCCAGAATTTTCTGGGGTAGATATATATAATCACTTTAAAAGTTTAGGAATAAAAGAAATGGACTTTTTATGGCCGGATTATCACTATGATAATCCGCCAAAGTGGCCTCCTGGTTCCTTAGCTCAATATTACATTGGAATCTTTGACCAATGGTATAATGATCAAGATACTACAATCAAAGTAAGATGGATCAATGGTGTGATAAAAGCACTATTAGTAGGTACATCAAACGTCTCAGGTTTGGGGGGAACCCCTGTAACGGATGTAGTAATAGAAACTGATGGAAGTTTAGAACCTTATGATGCTATCAGAACCTGCGGTAATGAAATGACACGTTTAGGTTTAAATGTTGTCCAAGACACAATAGAATCACTTCGTGAAACAGATTTATTTCAAATGTGTGCGAAAAATAATGATTTACTTTCAAATGAATGTTTAAATTGTTCTATTCTGTCAGTTTGTGGAGGGGGATCTATTGTGCATAGATGGAGTGGGAAAAATGGTTTTAGAAACCCAAGTGTATACTGTCAGGATCTAAAATTAATAATAGAACATATGCAAAATAGAATTATTAGTGATTTATATCAACATAAAATTATAAGTTAGTTCAGAGAATAGAGAAAATAAAAATGGAAGCTTTATTCAGGTAAAGTCTAATTTAGCTCAACCCATAAAAAACTTCCTTAACGTTGTAAATATGCGCATTTTTCTGACCCTATCCCATATCCATCAAGCTAACGGCAGAAACTGTTAGAAGCGTGGCGATTCTTGCTCCAACACCAGTGAGTATCAGAAAAATAAGCATGACAAAGAAACCTATTAAAATATGATTTTTTCGCTAGGCAGCTTGTTTCTGCTTTACTGTCGTTTCATACACGATACCGAGAATATCAAAGACTGTCTTTTTCTGATACTGGTGACACTTACGCCCATTCTTTTTAAGCAATTGATAGAGGCGATGGAGAACCTTTAAGAGTTCATGTGTGCCACCAGACATAGCCCCAAATAGTAATGGAAAATAGTCCTTAATCATATAAATCGACTTGTATTCGCTTAGCTCTTGTTTTTTCTTTTCCAGCAGGAGCTGTCGCATTTGAAACATCGTGGAGGAAAAAAGAAGAATCCCAATGAGTTGTTCATATAAATGGCACTCTAATCGTTCTTTGAGATTGATGTTCTTACACTCATCAATCTCAAAGAACGATTTCCATGTTTTAAACAAAATTTCTATTTGCCAACGTAATGAATAAAGGGCATGTACGCCATTTCTCGGAACTTCTTTTGGTGGTGTGTTCGTGATAGATACGTTCATCCCCATTAGCTGTTTACTTTTTTCCTTCATGACAACGCCTTTCTTCTTCTCACGTACGGCTTGGTTTTTTAGCCGTGTCTCGGTTTGATCAGTCGTTAATCGGTGGATAATGACGCGTGTCGGTAATTTTTGAATCTGACTAATGTAAGCTTCTGAGATCTCAATGGTCTCACCCGGTTCTAATCCCTTCATGATTTATGCCATATCGAGTTGGATATATTCAGTCTGCTTCTTTCGTGTACCGTTTTTGAAATACTCAGGTTCAGGATTTTTCACATAAATACGTGTATTTAACTTTAATCGAGAGATATAAAAGGCGCTCATCTTGTGAATCGCTTGTAAATCTCGCAAATCAAAATAACCTAAGTCACGCAGACATAAATCGCCTGCCTCCACACTCTCAAGACAAATTGTGCCATAGGTTTTGTCATTATTTTTCCCCGGTCCTAGTTGCACGTTTAAAAATTGGCCACTAAGCAAATCGTATTCTAATTGGATTTTCACACCAGCTGTGTTACTACTTCCTCCAGAGCCTTGATAATCCGTAGCGAAGGAATCAGGTAGCTGAAATACAGTCGCATCCAAAATCCGAATACGTTTGAAAGCAGAAATCATGTGTGAAGATAACGCTTGTGTCGCACAAAGTTTCTGTGTTAGGAGCGAAGTAAAAACTTTACGGAGGAATGCGACAGCTGCTGGATTAAAGCGTTGATTGAGTCCCTCTTGACTGATGAGTACACCTGTTGAAGCTTCTAACCGACTACATAGTATTATAAGGTCAACCAGAAATATCTGGCTGACCTTATAATACGAACGCAGCAGGTTAGTTGAAGAAAAAATTATTACTAATATCAAAAAACTGTTCAAAACTTGTATAGTAAGAAAGATATTATTAATTGAATTTTAGGAGATGTGACAATTTGGATTTCTTAGGTTTTATTACATTGATAATAGCGGGCTTCACTGCTTGTGCTGAGTTTACTTCATACGCTTTAGTACATCCAGTTATCCGTCAATTACCTCAAAAGCAACATATAGGTTTTGAACAAGGTTCACTGAAAACATATGGACTTATTATGCCCATATTTATGCCTGTAAGTGTGATTCTAACCTTGTCTTTCGCATTATTTACTAAAGAACTTGGAGGTATCGAGCTTACAAGCCGTTTTTCTTCTGCTGGAATGTTCATTTTAGCAACAATAATAACTATTATATATAATGTTCCTATTAACAAGGAAATCCAACAATGGGATGCAGACAATCCACCTACTGATTGGAAGGAGATAAGAAAACGATGGATGTTCTTTCAATCTATTCGTTCTTGGTTACTTCTTATTGGTTTCGTGTTACTTTGTTTCTCAGTGTCAATTTGATATAAATATTACACTTTCTATACATTACCCTATTGAACTAAAAGGTGCTTTAATTTAATAAGCAGCCAAAAGGATCTTCCAATCGGGACTGTTGACAAACTAAAGAGTCTCATTACTAGACACAGCATATAGTAAATAAAAAAGAAGATGAACACTACATTTAGTAGATATTCATCTTCTTTTTTGTATGAAGGGGTATTTGTCAACAGCCCCCAATCGAAGATCTTTTTTTTGTACCTATAACATAACATTATGTTAACTAAGTTTGTATAGAGTATACATTCCTTGATCCTTAAAAGTATTGAGCATAGGAAAGTAGGGTAGAATGAATAACTAGATAAGATGTAACAAGTGTACAGATTAAACCATTAGGGAAAGGAGGGAGCTTCTAGACAGTGGAGAAAGCCAAAATTAGTGTCATTCAACTATTTGCCATGATGTTTATATTTGAGATGGGAACTGCATTGGTTATAAGTTATGGAATAGGTGCTAAAAAAGATACCTGGCTTGCCATTCTTTTAGGAATGTGTAGTGGAGTCGTCTTATTTTTTATTTACTATTCTTTATTTCGCCAATATCCAAACCTCTCGTTGACCGGATATGCTAGGAAAATATTTGGCAAATACGTTGGTTGGATCATTGGTCTACTATACGTCGTCTTTTTTATGTACGCTGCTGCTCGAACTTTACGTGACTTTGGAGATTTGATGCTTACATCGACAATGTCTAAAACACCGTTATTAGCAATCCATATCTTATTCGTTCTTGTTATGTGTTATGTCCTTTATCTAGGGATTGAAGTATTAGCACGGACGGCAGAAGTATTTATTGTCATAGTATTCTTATTTGGAGTAGTAGGAAACCTTTTGGTTCTTATTTCTGGTAATATTGACTTTCATAATTTGCAACCGTTTCTTGAAAATGGATGGAAACCCATCTTAACAACAGTCTTTCCATCAACTACATTTCTCCCTTTCGGAGAAATGCTCATCTTTACCTTTCTACTTCCTTATTTAAATCGGCCCGAATTAGCTAAAAAGGTTTGGCTGTCTGCCTTAATTTCAGGCGGTCTTATCTTAAGTTATACAACAAGTTTAGATATCGCTGTTCTTGGTATCGAAGAAGTGGAGAGATCTACGTTCCCTTTGTTATCAACCATTGGAAAGGTCAATCTTTTCGATTTTATTCAACGAATGGATGCTATTGTTGTCTTTACCTTTCTCATTACGGTGTTTTTTAAAGTCTCTATCTTTTTTTATGGTGCAATAATTGGAATCGTCGATTTGTTTAAGTTGAAACATCCTCAACCAATTATTTTGCCAATGGGGGTGATTATCCTCTTTTTATCCATGGCAATTGCCTCGGATTTTGCAGAACATATCGAAGAAGGTCTAAAACTTGCAGCCTATTACATAAGCATTCCTTTTTTAGTGATCATTCCGTTAATTATGCTGATTGTTGTCATGATTCGTAATCATTTCAGGAAGAAAACTAAGGATGAGAAGAGCAGGTCGGAATCAATATAAACATAATATCTATTATGTTATATTCAAAAAACCTTTGGATTTAAGGAAATTTGTGATGCCCCCCAAAAGTTAGAGTTGAAAATCTAACCTTTGGGGTGTTTATTTATGACTAAATATAGTGATGAATTTAAGATTATGGTAGTTCGAGAATATCAAGAAGGAGAGCTTGGATATCAACGTTTAGCTA
>NZ_JAIQUM010000104.1 GCF_020075705.1 Metabacillus rhizolycopersici
GCAAAGAAGATAAGTGGGAGATAACTGCCCGTAAAGATCCGACGAACGATTGACGTCCAAGTCAGGCGAAGCCACAGGATGTGGCGTTCCTGAGCATGATAAGTCTCGCTAACCATCAGTGGGGGATGCAGAAAACCCCCACTGATGGAAGTCTCACTTTATAAAATTAATGTAAAAGTTTTAAGAAACGGTAGGAAGACCAGTATACCAGCATGAATTGATTGAAGGAAAAAGGAATATTATTAAAAAATATTTGTAAGTAACTTTTTGTTGCTTACTTTTTTTATTGTCAAAACAATTTTATAAATTTCATAAACTATTTTTTTTGAAAAAAAACAACTAATCTGTAAATACAGAAATAGTAAAGGAGGAATAATTTCATGGAACCAGTAAGAAAATTGGAAACGCTTCAACATAAAGATGAAAAAGAAGGGTTTCTTACAAAGTTCAAACAATTAAAGGTAGGAGTAATCCCGTTACCACTTTATTTAGTATTAGCTGCAATTATTTATGGTGCATCTGTTTTTAATCAACTACCTCCAGACATGATCGGAGGATTTGCAGTTATTATGGTGCTTGGGATTTTACTAGGGGACCTTGGGATGAAAATTCCTATTTTAAAAGACATTGGCGGACCTGCTATATTAGCCCTACTAGTTCCATCTGTTCTTGTATTTTTTAACATCTTTAATCCGGCTTCAATGGAAGCGGTAACAACATTAATGAAAACGTCTAACTTTCTATATTTGTATATTTCGTGTTTAGTAGCTGGAAGTATCCTTGGAATGAATCACAAAGTCTTGATTGAAGGTTTTTCAAAAATGTTTATACCGCTTGTTGTCGGAACTATCGTATCAATTGTTGTTGGTATAGCAGTAGGAGCACTGTTTGGATATGAAATGAAGCATACCTTTTTCTATATCATTGTTCCTATTATTGGTGGGGGAGTTGGTGAAGGAATTCTACCATTATCTCTAGCATACTCGCAAATTTTAGGTGGATCACCTGAAACGTATGTATCTCAAATGATCCCTGCAGCAGTCATTGGAAATATCGTCGCAGTTATAAGTGCAGGTTTAATGAAAAATTTAGGTGAGAGAAAGCCAGAGCTTACTGGAAATGGCGTATTAGTCAAAATGAAAGATGGCGTAAAAGAGATGAAGAACGAGAATACAAATATAAATGCGCCTGTCGATTTCTCATTAATGGGTGCAGGATTATTGCTTGCCTGTGGTTTTTTCATCTTCGGTCAATTTGCCCATATGTTTTTAGGTATTCCGGGTCCAGTTTTAATGATTGTGGCTGCTACATTGGTTAAATGTCTTCAGCTAATGCCACAAAAAATGGAACAGGGTGCATTTCATCTGTATAAATTTGTTTCTACCGGTTTAACATGGCCGCTTATGGTAGGGTTAGGAATGCTGTTTATACCATTGGAGGATGTTGTGAAAATTGTTACTCCAGCTTATGTTGTTATTTGTATGTCTGTTGTGGTCGCAATGGTTGGGACTGGTTATGTTGTTGGTAAATTCTTGAATATGCATCCGGTTGAGTCAGCGATTGTAACTGGGTGTCATAGCGGATTAGGGGGAACGGGGGACGTAGCGATTTTGTCTGCCTCTAACAGAATGTCATTAATGCCATTTGCCCAAGTAGCAACAAGACTTGGTGGTGCTGCGACAGTAATAATGGCAACAATCTTAATGAAGCTATTCAGTTAAAAGCATAGGGGGAATCAAGGAAAGCTTGGTGTTCATCCAGGGTTTCTGTGAGTAATAAAAAGGATTTAAGCCTTGCTTAGTCTCCCGGGTGTAGCAGAGCCATGTTTGGACATTCATGAAGATAGAGCAAGGCGTATGATTGAAATCTAGTTGCTGTGTCACTGATGGAAACGCTGTACTTGGACTTGGAAATATCGGTCTGAAATTGGCATTTATTGTAACGGGAGAGAAAGCGCTTTTATTTCTGCTATGGTAAGGGGCATATTTATTCCTGGCATCTTGCATAACTAGTTAATAGAATAACCCCTTTTCCATATAGGACTTTAGTGATTGAGGAGATAGATAGATGATTTTAAAAGAATTAACCAAAAATTAACCAAAAATCGCTTTATTACCATTATTTATTTACAGAATGGATCTCTTAAAACATGCAAAGGTCGAGTATATAAACTTAATTGTTACAATCAGACCATTAATGTAATAAACGAAAAGCAAAATGCCATCTCCATTCGTTTATCTAGTATTAAGGAAATTCATTAGTACATTCTAGATATCTAATTTGTTTTAAAAACGAAATGATTGATATAAAAAGGAGTAAATATCATGTCAAAAATAATAGCAATCAATGCAGGGAGCTCTTCTTTGAAATTCCAATTATTTGAAATGCCGAGTGAAGAAGTACTTACAGCTGGGTTAGTAGAACGTATAGGCTTAGAAAAGGGAGTATTCACTATTTTAGTGAACGGAGAAAAAGTAAAAGAAACAGTAGACATCCCAGACCATGCTGCTGCTGTTAAGATGCTTCTTAGCAAACTTACACATTTTGGAATTGTTGAGTCTTTAAATGAAATTGAAGGAATCGGTCATCGTATTGTACACGGAGGTGAGATTTTTAATCACTCTGTTTTAATTACAGATGAAACACTTCAAAAAATTGAGGAGTTATCAGATTTAGCACCACTCCATAATCCAGCAAATGTTGTTGGAATTAAAGCATTCAAAGAAGTTTTACCAAATGTAGATGCAGTAGCAGTTTTTGACACGGCATTCCATCAAACAATGCCTGAACGATCATTCTTATATAGTTTACCTTATGAATATTATGAAAAATATGGAATTCGTAAATATGGTTTTCATGGTACATCACATAAGTATGTATCTGAAAGAGCAGCAGAATTATTAGGACGTCCGATTGAACAATTGCGATTGATTTCTTGTCACTTAGGAAATGGAGCGAGTATAGCTGCAATTGAAGGTGGAAAATCGATTGATACTTCAATGGGCTTTACTCCACTTGCAGGTGTTGCAATGGGAACTCGCTCAGGGAACATTGATCCAGCGTTGATTCCATTCATTATGGAAAAAACAGGTCAATCAGAAATGGAAGTGTTAGATATTTTAAATAAAAAGAGTGGTGTATTGGGCATTTCAGGATTATCAAGCGATCTTCGTGACATCGAACAAGCCGCTAAAGAGGGAAATGTGCGTGCAGAAACAGCTCTTGAAGTATTCGCTAGTAGAATTCATAAATATATAGGTTCATACGCAGCACAAATGTCTGGAGTAGATGCTATTATCTTTACTGCTGGAATTGGGGAAAACAGTGACATTATCCGTTCTCGTGTATTACATGGTTTAGAATTCATGGGTGTTTATTGGGACCCTGCACTCAATCAGGTCCGTGGTGAAGAAAGATTTATTAGCTATCCGTACTCTCCAGTAAAGGTGATCATTATTCCGACAAATGAAGAGGTTATGATTGCTCGTGATGTCGTACAAATGATAAATAGCTGCACATTATTAGTATAAGACCTTTTAGAATGCCTTGGATACAATTAAAACGTTCTTTAGGGATAGTTTGTTTTAAAATATGTAATTAAAAAAAGTAAAAAAACATAATGGATTATCATCCAATGTGTTACACTGTTTATAGATTAATATTTAAATAGTATGACTCAAATGGTTAAGGGGGACTTATTAGTATGATTAATATTGCTATTAACGGGTTTGGACGTATTGGAAGAATGGTATTTCGTCAAGCGATAAAAGAAAGCTCATTCCAGATCGTAGCCATTAATGCGAGCTATCCTGCCGAAACATTGGCACACCTTATTAAGTATGACACAGTACACGGGAAGTTTGACGGTACGGTAGAGGTATCGCAAGATCATTTATTGGTGGATGGTAAGGTAATAAAGCTTCTGAATCAACGTAATCCCCAAGAGCTTCCTTGGAGTGAGTTGGGAATAGATGTTGTAATTGAGGCGACAGGAAAATTCAATGCAAAAGAAAAAGCAAGTCTGCACCTAGAAGCAGGGGCAAAGAAAGTCATTTTAACAGCTCCTGGTAAAAACGAGGATGTGACGATTGTAGTTGGTGTAAACGATGAGCAATTGGATATTACAAAACACGATGTGGTCTCTAATGCTTCTTGTACAACTAATTGTCTTGCTCCAGTCGTCAAGGTGTTAGACGAACAATTTGGCATTGAGAATGGTTTAATGACTACTGTACATGCATATACAAACGATCAAAAAAATCTTGATAATCCACATAAAGATTTACGTAGAGCTCGTGCTTGTGCACAATCCATTATTCCAACTACAACAGGTGCAGCTAAAGCATTAGCGAAGGTTCTACCACACTTATCCGGCAAGTTACATGGTATGGCACTACGTGTTCCGACTCCAAATGTATCACTTGTAGATCTTGTAGTAGACGTGAAATGTGATGTGACAGTGGAACAAATTAATAATGCCTTCAATAATGCTGCTCAAGGATCAATGAAGGGAATTATTGAATTCTGTGATTCACCGCTTGTGTCTGTAGATTTCAATACAAATCCAAGTTCGTCTATTATTGATGGTTTATCCACAATCGTTATGGGAACCCGTAAGGTAAAGGTTCTTGCTTGGTATGATAATGAATGGGGCTACTCCTGCCGCGTAGTAGACCTCGTAAAACTAGTAGCAGATCAGTTTGCTAGCCAAAAAAATATGCAACATGCTTAAGCCTAGGAGTTCAAATACTTTCAAAAAGAATTCACCAACAAATCCCTACAAATAGTATGAATCATTTACGTTAATGTATGTACTATTTACAGAGATTACTAGAAATTTTCATAAAAAGATAAAAGGATGATATAGATATGAAAAGTGTGAACGTTCAAATTGAATTACATGAGTTATTAAATGGAAGTAATACACAAGTTCAATTAAGTGTTTCGCAGTTAGTGGAAAAAGTAATTAAGAGAGGAGAAGGAAAATTAACTTCTACCGGTGCTGTCTCTGTTTCAACAGGTAAATATACAGGTCGTTCTCCTAAAGATAAATTCATTGTTGAGGAAGCATCTACTGCAGATAAAATTGATTGGGGTACTGTAAACCAACCGATTTCCCAACAGCATTTTGATATTCTGTACACAAAGGTATTAGAATATTTAAAAGAAAAAGAAGAAATCTTCGTATTTAAAGGCTTTGCCGGAGCGGATCACGACCACCGTCTTCCAATTCAAGTTATAAATGAATATGCTTGGCATAACTTATTTGCTCATCAATTATTTATTCGTCCGACAGGGATTGATTCCCCGAAACATGATGAACCATTTACAATCGTATCTGCTCCGACATTCAAAGCAAATCCGATTATTGACGGTACAAATTCTGAAACGTTCATCATCGTTTCTTTTAAAAAGCGTGTTATTCTGATCGGCGGTACTGAGTATGCAGGTGAAATGAAGAAATCCATCTTCTCTATAATGAACTACTTGTTGCCAGAACAAGACATTCTTCCAATGCACTGTTCTGCAAACGTAGGTGAAGAAGGCGATGTGGCATTGTTCTTCGGTTTATCCGGAACAGGAAAGACAACGCTATCAGCAGATCCAAACCGTAAGTTAATCGGTGATGACGAGCATGGCTGGTCTGATAACGGTGTATTTAACATTGAAGGAGGCTGCTACGCAAAATGCGTGAACCTATCTAGGGAGAAGGAACCTCAAATATTTGATGCAATTACATTCGGTTCTGTATTAGAAAATGTTGTCATCGATGAGAATACTGGTCTTGCAGATTACAATGATGTATCCCTAACAGAAAATACACGTGCAGCATATCCAATTGACGCAATCGATAATATCATGCTTCCAAGTGTTGCCGGGCACCCAAATACAATTGTGTTCTTAACAGCTGATGCATTCGGCGTATTACCTCCAATCAGCAAGTTATCAAAGGAACAAGCCATGTATCATTTCTTAAGCGGCTATACTAGTAAGCTAGCAGGAACAGAGCGGGGGATTACATCTCCGCAAGCAACGTTTTCTACATGTTTTGGTTCTCCATTCTTACCTCTTAACGCATCTCGTTATGCAGAAATGCTTGGAGAAAAAATTGAAAAGCACAATGCAAACGTATTCTTAGTAAACACTGGCTGGACTGGCGGAGAATATGGTGTGGGTCAACGTATGAATCTTTCCTACACACGCGCAATGGTGAGAGCAGCACTTAATGGCGAAATGGACAATGTGGAAACCGGAAAGGACGACATCTTCGGTCTGGAAATTCCACTTCATGTTCCAGGTGTACCTGATGACGTATTAATTCCAGAAAAAACCTGGGATAACAAGGAAGCTTATAAAGCAAAAGCCTTAGACCTTGCCAGCAAGTTCAATGAAAATTTCAAAAAGTTCACAAGCGTATCTGAAGAGATTGTTAAACTAGGCGGACCTTTAGTATAACGAAAAGCGGACCCAACTGTTCAGCTTTTACGGAAACTTGATAGAGACAAAAAACTAATGATTACTTGTTCAATGACAGCTTATGATGAAATTCCAAACAATTTATCCCGCATTAACGGGCAGTAATACCCCCACCTCTAAGCTTGAATGAATCACAAAGAAGCGAAGGTGGGGGATAACTGCCCGTAAAAGCTAAGGTAAGTCTCGCTATCCATCAGTGGGGGATAAGGAAAACCCCCACTGATGGAAGTCTCGCTTTATAAATGAATTTTATTTCAATTTGGACAGACTTCACCCTTTGGTGGAGTTGTCTTTTTTTAATAATACATCTGTCTAAATACCATAAAAAATTAAAGTGACTGATTCATACGATTAACTCAAACAGACGAGCCACCTCCTTTGAGTGGAAATCACTTTTTCATACATAGTTACACTAATAAGAAAGGAGAGGTAAAAATGAGCAACAGAGAAACGAAAACAGACGTTATTTTAATTGGTGCTGGAATTATGAGTGCAACTTTGGGGACACTTCTGCAAGAATTAGTGCCAGACTGGAAAATTAAGGTGTTTGAAAAGCTCCCAAACGCAGGAGAGGAAAGCTCTAACGAATGGAATAATGCGGGCACAGGGCATGCGGCACTGTGCGAGCTTAACTATACGGTCGAAAAACCGGATGGATTCATAGATATTAGCAAAGCGATTAATATTAATGAACAATTTCAGGTTTCAATGCAGTTTTGGTCGTATCTTGTAAACAGCAAGCTGATACAAAACCCACAGGATTTTATCATGCCATTGCCTCATATGAGTTTAGTTCAAGGGGAACAAAATGTATCATTTTTAAAGAAACGATTTGAAGCGCTATCAAAGAATCCATTATTTCAAGGGATGGAATTTTCCGATGATCCTGAAAAACTAAGGAATTGGATTCCGCTTATTATGCAAGATCGCGAATCGAATGAGCCTATAGCGGCAACCAAAATTGACTCTGGAACTGATGTTAATTTTGGCGCTTTAACGCGCATGATGTTTGACCATTTAGAGAGTGAAAATGTTGATATACACTACAAACATAGTGTTAGTAATATTAAACGTACAAGCGACGGATTATGGGAATTGAAAGTGCGGAATTCGGGTAGCGGTACGGTTGAACGCCATACTGCAAAGTTCGTCTTTGTCGGAGGCGGTGGAGGAAGCCTGCATTTACTGCAAAAATCCGGTATTCCAGAAGGAAAACATATTGGAGGATTCCCGGTAAGCGGATTATTTATGGTGTGTAATAATCCTGAAGTTGTTGAGCAGCATCATGCAAAAGTATACGGAAAAGCTAAGGTTGGTGCTCCTCCAATGTCTGTTCCGCATCTTGATACACGATTTATCAACAATAAAAAATCATTGCTATTTGGACCGTTTGCCGGCTTCTCACCAAAGTTTTTAAAAAATGGTTCAATGTTTGATTTAGTAACTTCCGTAAAACCGGATAATCTTGTAACGATGTTGGCGGCAGGTGCCAAAAACATGTCATTAACAAAATACCTGATCCAGCAAGTTATGTTATCAAAAGAACAACGCATGGAAGAGTTACGTGAATTTATCCCGAACGCAAAAAGCGAGGATTGGGATTTAGTAGTAGCAGGCCAACGTGTGCAAGTTATTAAAGATACTGAAGCTGGTAAAGGAACACTTCAATTTGGTACGGAAGTTGTTAGTGCCGCTGATGGTTCAATTGCAGCATTACTCGGCGCTTCTCCTGGTGCTTCTACCGCCGTGCACGTCATGCTTAAAGTAATAACGAAATGCTTCCCAGAACATATGAATGAGTGGGAACCGAAAATTAAAGAAATGATTCCTTCTTATGGCTTATCACTAATGGAAAATCCAGATCTTATGAACGAAATTCATACTTCAACAGCTCAAACGCTTGGTCTAATTGAAAAAAAACCCGAACTGGTTTTAAGTTAATTATTGATAAGGCAATTATTGAAAAAAGTACCCTAGAGAGTAGATAGTAATAAAAGTTTACCTATAGGGTACTTTTTTGTTAATTTTCTTAAATGAATCAATGATTCCGGACATAATTGCTCTATCAATTGCAGGTAAGAGAGAAGGTGTTCCTTTTCCAGCTTGTGTAGAAGCCTTCCTCATGGAGATAACATTTGAGTTATTGCGAGAAGCAGGAGTGAGAATGCCGCGGGCAATTGGTTCGACGATCGGGATCGTAGGCGGTCTAGTGATTGGAGAAGCCGCTGTTCGCGCCGGCATTGTCAGCCCCGTGATGGTCATTGTTGTTGCTGTTACAGCCATTGCGTCCTTTGCTATCCCTGCATACACTGGAAGTATTACATTTCGTATATTACGCTTTTTACTGATGATCGCTGCCACGATTCTTGGGTTATTCGGTATCGTTATGTCCTTTATTGTTATATGTATACATCTCGTCGGGCTAAGAAGCTTTACTACTTATTATACTACTCCGTTTGCACCATACAGATTTTCAGATTGGCTTGATTTATTTATTCGAGCTCCGCTTTCAATTCAAACAAAGCGTGAAAATGGGAGAGTGGTTGATAATAAGAAAAAAATATGTGAAGTAATGATAAGAGAGACTCTGATTTGCAGTATCAGTAGTGAATAATGGAATGTCTTAAACACCCTTCCTAAATAATACCGCTGGGAAGGGTTTTTTATCCCACCTTAACGGGCAGTAAAACTCTTAACGAAAGATTCGAGCGAAGCAAAGAAGATAAGTGGGGGATAACTGCCCGTAAAGATCCGACGAACGATTGACGTCCAAGTCAGGTGAAGCCACAGGATGTGGCGTTCCTGAGCGTGATAAGTCTCGCTAACCATCAGTGGGGGATGAAGAAAACCCCCACTGATGGAAGTCTCGCTTTATATTAACGTTTATTTTTTAAGTTTTAAAATATTAACAATAGTTACATAATCTATGAAGATCCTTTAAAAATGACTAAGATAAGGAAAGAACACAATTAATAATAAAGAAACCGAATTAACTTCCTTAAAAACAAAACGGCACTTCAACGAATCGTATTTTTAATCGCGATCTATTAAAAAATGATCTCTGTTCGTTATTCTAATATAAAGAAAGCATGAGGAGGGAACGTATAGTGAAAAAGAAATTGATTGTTCCATTAGCCCTTATTGTTTTCACTATGGCTTTCACAAGTTTTACGGTTTGGTTTCTTATGAAGCAAGATAAGCCTAAGATTATGATCGTTGCACAAAGGTTAGACATCGAGTATTGGAAAATATTTAAATCAGGAGCCGAAAAAGCCTTACAAGATTTTAATATAGACGGTAAAGTCATAGCTCCTGAATCGATCTATCCTATTAGTAATCAGCCTAACATGTTAAAAAAGGTTCTTACTCAACACCCTGATGCGCTAATTGTAGCCCCTGTTGACGAAGAGGTTACTATTCCTGTATTGATGGAATATAAGAAAAAGAATATTCCTGTGCTTCTTGTGTCTAGGGACATTGAATGGGAATATAAAACCGCCTTTATTGGACCGGACCACTATGCATTGGGTGAAATGTCAGGTAAGTTATTGGGCTCAATGCTGCAGCCGGGAGATCAAGTGGCTATCATTTTTGGGGTAGTAGATGATCAAGCTATGATTGATCGAACGAACGGGGCGAAGAAGGTGTTGGAGAACATCGGAATAGAGGTTGTTGCAGAAAGGTCTGGTTATGATCATTTGGCAAATCCAACACCAGTCATGGGAAGCATTTTGCAGTCCTATCCAAATATTAAAGGAGTAATTGCTACTTCAGATCGCTTAGCTCTAGAGGCATTAGGAGCACTAGAGAAAGAAGGGGTGAAAATCCCTGTTATCGGTACAGATGGTATAATAAAAATGATAGAAATTGTTGGAGAAGAAAGGGTAGAAGCCACTATAGCACAGAACCCTTATGATATGGGATATCTAAGCGTAGTACAAGCACAGAAAGCAATTGAAGGAGATAGTACCGAAAAGATAGTTGATAGTGGAATTGACATCTTAACTGGGGATAATGCGCAGGATAAATTAAACTTCTTAAAAAAATTATTACGGTAAAGTAAAATCTACTATTATTTATATGATAAGTCGATTCCTATAATAATTTGCTATATATTTGACAACTAAAACTTGATTTGCATTTTTAACTATCTACTACACTAACTAAAGCATTGTATAAGACTAAATAGGAGGGGTGGCTCTTTAAAGAGTACACCCCTTTATGATTGCTGGCTTACCAAATTAAACACTAAATCATTTGCTCATACTGTTTTGTTACCAATTGATTCGCTTTCCATCTCTGAAGAATTCCCCATTAGGTCCTTCAGGTCCAATCGTCGATAACCAAAGGATAGATTCAGCAGCTTGTTTTGGAGTTCTTGGAGCAGATGGTCCACCCATATCAGTACTTACCCATCTCGGATCGACCGCATTTATTTTGATATCACCATTGATTTCTGCAGCTAACAATCGTGTCAATCCATTTAGGGCAAGTTTAGACAACTTATAAGCGCCTACTCCTGGATATGACATTTCGCTCATCGCTCCATATTCTGAGGAAACATTAATAATTCTTCCATAGCCTTGTTGTTCCATAAGGGGAATGAAGGAACGGATCACATGGTAAGCGCCGAAGAAATTCGTTGCCATCGTTCTCTCCAGAATGGAAGGATCCATATCCACTAACTTTTTATTCTCTTCTAAATACACGCCAGCATTATTAATCAATACGTCTAATCTTCCATACTGCTCATTTACTGTAATCGCAGCTTGACGGATACTTTCTTGATTATCTAAATCCATCACTACAAACGAAATGTCCAGATTTAATTCCTTAAGTTTTTGCGTAGCATCATAACCCTTCTCTGAATCCCGACTTGTCAAAATGACCTTAAAACCGTTCAAAGCTAATTGTTTGACTAGCTCAAATCCAATTCCCCGATTCCCGCCGGTGACAAGTGCAACTTTTATATCCTTTGACATTTTAAACCTCCATTTTATGGCTACTAATCTCGGTCTCAAGCAGATTTAGAAAGTTGTTTTGTAGGTCTATACATATAGTTTCTTACCAAAATAGTCACCAAACTTAGTATCAATGATAGGATTCCCACCAATACGACGTATTGAGTACCTATTTGTGATATAAATAACCCTCCTACAGCTGCACCCAATGTTGTTCCTACGTTACAGGCTGATATAAATAATCCATTGGCAAAATCAGGCGCTTCTGGAGCTGAAGACGCAATCAAATATTGATTAATATTTGCCATTATTCCTCCAGCCAATACTCCCCAAATGAAAGTTAAAATTGCCATAGGTATGGTAAACTGTCCTGTGAAGAATAAAATGCTGTAAATAGCACCCAATATCAAAGGAAAAGATACGACAGTTTTTATGGCACTATGAGTGAGTAACCTTCCTGCGACAATGTTTCCAATAATATTTGCTCCACCGAAGATGAATAACGTTAAAGTAATGGTATTTGGAGACATATTCGTTACTGTTTTCAGATATTCAGCAAGATAACTATAAACCCCAAATATTGCTGAGTTTAATAAAATGACAGTCACGATGGAAATCCATATAATAGATTTTTTTAATACGGATAATTGGGTACCATAAGAAACTCTTTCTTCAACAGGCATAGATGGTACAACAATCAGTGTAGCAATGAATACAATCGCATTAACAATAGCAAAGAATGCCATCGCCGCTTCATACGAAACGGCACTATTAATAAAACTTGCGATCGGTACGCCGGCTACCATACCAGCAGATACTCCTATAAATACTTTAGAAACAGCTTTTGGAGCTTCTTCTTTACTTACTGAGGAAGCAGCTACTGTAAATGCCAAAGAACAATAAATTGGATGAAATAAGGCTGGAATGATACGAGCAATTAATAGAGTCGTAAAGTTAGATGTAAATATGGATACAATGTTTCCCAACACGAAAACTCCTAATACGAGTAACATGACCTTCTTCCGATTTATCCCGGAAAATAATAACGGCATCGTTGGTCCAGATACAGCAATCGTAAGAGCAAAAACACTCACTAGCCATCCTGCTTTTGAAATGCTGACATTAAATTGATCAGCAATGGAAGGCAATAACCCAATAACTCCCATTTCGGTATTTAAGATGCCGAAAACTCCTATGGTCAATATGAAAATCAACAAATTATTTCGTTTAGCCAAAAAAACAACTCCCCTCTGCCTGTGCTCCTGTTTTAAAACAAACTTTATTATCTGACATCTTTATTGCCTCCTGTCATTTTAATTAGCATTATTTATATGAGTAAGTATAAAAGTTATAGTTAACTCTAGTGCAAGGGGAAAATTAGAAAAAGGGGGAAACCATTTAATTCCTTTGACTTGACGTATAGTTAACTTTTTATTTTAAAGTCTTTTTGAATTATAGGAGAAATTTTATCCCACCTTAACGGGCAGTAAAACTCCGACTTCAAGATTCGAGAGAAGCAAAGAAGATAAGTGGGAGATAACTGCCCGTAAAGATCCGACGAACGATTGACGTCCAAGTCAGGCGAAGCCACA
>NZ_JAIQUM010000105.1 GCF_020075705.1 Metabacillus rhizolycopersici
CGTGCCCGTTATCTGAATTTTGGAGCCTGAGCGGTCAACTTTAATGGGTTTACGTGCCCGTTATCTGAATTTTGGAGCCTGAGCGGTCAACTTTAATGGGTTTACGTGCCCGTTATCTGAATTTTGGGGCCTGAGCGGTTAACTTTATGGGGTTTACGTGCCCGTTATCTGAATTTTGGAGCCTAGGCGGTCAACTTTATTGGAGTTACTTACCCAATTCTTGAAATATGGAGACGAACCGGTCACTGTTGGTCGCACTCTAAATGACAATAGCAACAAAGTTTGCGAAAACAGCCTTAATATAAGTAAATCTATTACCCTTTTTACCACTATTATGTAGTCATTTGTGATGTCAAAGAAACAATATTGAGTGGAGGCCTTGATGTTAGAGAGGCTATTAAGATTGAAGATAACTTTGTAATGTTAAAGATAATTTATGTTCTGAGTACGTGTGACGTTAGGTTAAAAGAATGTTTTATTTAATTCCTAAAAATTGAAGCGCTTTCAAGAAAAAGGGGGATTTACTTTTGAAAAAACTTATTATTTTGCTAAGTATCATACCTGCAATTGGCTCCTTAACGGTGATAAATCGTGTGGAACCTTATATCCTTGGATTACCCTTCATTGTCTTCTGGTCAGCATCATGGCTTATTTTAACGTCAATCTGTCTTTATATTAGCTGTATTCTGTATGATCGAAAGGAGCGTGAGGAGAATCTATGAATAGTTCCATCTTGATTATTATTGCGACTCTTGCTTTGGCTTTTTACTTAGGCATCCGTGCACGGAAAGGGCAGGAAATGAAGTTGGAGCAGTGGGCAGTTGGGGGCAGAAGTTTCGGTGGATTGATCATGTTTGTTCTCATGGCTGGAGAGATGTTTTCAACGTTTGTGTTTCTCGGAGCAAGCGGAGCAGCTTATAGATTTGGTGCTCCTGCAATTTACATCTTTTGCGCTCTCACGTATATCGTTCCATTCTGGATTTTACCCCCTATTTGGCGCTACGCGAAAAAACATAACTTGCTGACACAATCTGACTTTTTTGCGAAAAAGTATAATAGTAAGCCTCTAGGATTACTAGTCGCGGTTATTGGAGTCGTTTCAATGATTCCCTATATTGTTATCCAATTAAAAGGTTTCCAAATTATTGCTTCCGAAGCATCATACGGTATGATTTCTCCAACACTAGCTGTTTGGATTGGTATGATTGTCGTGACCGTTTTCGTTTACGTTTCAGGAATTCACGGATCAGCATGGACATCGATGTTAAAAGACATTCTCATGCTTGTCGTCATTCTGATTTTGGGCATTTACTTACCGATCCATTATTTCGGTGGGATACAGCCGATGTTTGAAACGTTGGAAGCAACAAAGCCAGGCTTTTTATTGTTTGCTGACGAGGGCTTGAGCATCCCGTGGTATGTTTCCCTTTGCGTCATCGTTGCTTTAGGTCAGTATATGTGGCCACATTGTTTCGGCGCCAGCTTATCTGCTCATAGTGCATCAACCTTGCGGAAAAACGCGGCGATTTTACCTTTGTATCAAATTGTTCTTGTCTTTATTATCTTTATCGGGTTTACCGCTGCTGTGCAAATCCCGAATTTACAAGGAGCAGAATCGGATCTTGCGTTGTTTAAACTAGCAAAAACTGCATTTCCAGCCTGGTTTATCGGCGTTGTCGGAGCAGCTGGGATGCTAGCAGCTCTTATTCCTTGCTCAATGTTAATTTTGACAGCATCCACGATTTTATCGAAAAATATATATAAAGCCATCAAACCGAATACATCGAATGAACAGCTTGCTAGATTAACACGTATTTTTGTTCCAATCGTCTCATTAATTTCCTTGTATTTTACATTCTTTGGTGGAAATACGATGCTTGCACTCTTGACGATGGCTTATAGCTTTGTTCTGCAGCTCTTCCCACCATTAATTTTCAGCTTAAAGAAGAAAAATCCAGTCAGTAAAGCGGGAGCTGCTGCAGGAATGATTGTAGGAGTAGGATTAGTTGCATACTTTACGTTGGCAGAGACGACAATGGCCACGCTATTCCCGACGTTCCCTCAATTCATTCGGGATTTCGATATTGGGATTGCGGCAATTACTGTTAACATGATCGTCATGTTTACTGTCAGTGCCTTCACACGTAAGATTCAAATACCGATTAATGAAGGAACAGTCAGTCAAAAAATCAGCTCCTAATTTAAAATGCGTAGTTGGATTAGCGAACTGTTTCGCTATCTAAAAAACCTTTCATGAGTTCGAGTGCCAACTACTAATCTATTATGTACTAAAGCTATCACCTGCCATGCTTGATTTTATAACATATCAAATGGTAGGTGATAAGGTGTATGTGGATAGGTAGAAAGAAGGCTAGAAAATGAGTGTTTTATCTACAATGACAAACGATATGTTGTGAAAGAGAGGAAGGCCGAATGAACATAAATAAAATAGTAGTAGAAAAAAATGTACCTTGTCAGCTAGCAGATAACACGATTTTGTATGCTGATGTTTATCGGCCAGATGATGATCAGCAGTACCCAGTTTTACTTACGCGTTTACCGTATAATAAAAATCACCCATTTTATTCTCACCGTTATTTGGACACGAATCGTTTAGTCGAAAATGGGTATGTGGTAATTGTTCAAGATGTTAGAGGACGCTTTTCTTCAGAAGGAGATTTTTTTCCCTTTAAATATGAAGGAAAGGATGGATTTGAAGCTGTAGAATGGGCTGCTCGGTTACCGTATTCCAATGGAAATGTAGGGATGTTCGGTCTTTCTTATTATGGATTTACTCAATTGTTGGCAGCTGCTGAAAATCCACCTCATTTAAAGGCGATCTTTCCTGCTCAGACGTTTAACGATTTAAGGGCAGGCAGTTTTTATCAAAATGGAGCGTATGGGATAGGTATGACAATAACATGGGCGTTAGAATCAATTGCGCCAGATGCGATTAAACGGAAATTTACTGATCCTTTGGAATATAGGCAGAAAATGCAACGACTAGCTGAAATAATCGATAACATTGAAGAGGAATTCCGCTATTTCCCTCTTAAAGAATGGCCTGCACTAAAGGAACTTGGTGTTGCCAATTACTTTTATGAAATGTTGGAATATGATTTGGAAGATAAGAAGTGGGATGAAATTTCTTTAGGATCAGAAAAATTAAAAGCAATAACCGTTCCTTCTTTTCATCTTGGTGGATGGTATGATAATCTGCTCGCTCCTACCATTGCAAACTATTTTCATTCAAAAGAAAACGGAAATCAGCGACAAAAGTTAATGATCGGTCCGTGGTCACATGGTGATTTTAGTTCACAGATCGGGCAAAGAAAATTTGGGCAACACGCTTCACAGGATTGGATTGATTATAAGGAAGATTTAACAGACTTACATCTACGCTGGTTCGACTATTGGTTAAAAGAGAAAGAAACAAATATTCTTCAAGAAAAACCTGTGAAAATCTTTGTGATGGGTACCAATACATGGCGTGAAGAAGAGGCATGGCCACTCCCACAAACAAACTACATATCTTACTATTTTCATAGCAATGGTAAGGCGAATACTCGATTCGGCGATGGCGGATTATCCATAGAAATGCCAAGAGGGGAACCAACAGACCATTTTATTTTTGATCCTTCAAACCCAGTACCAAGTACGGGTGGTGGTACGCTTTTTGATCAAGTAGGTTCGATTGGGCCGATCAATCAAAGAATCGTCGAAGAACGGGACGATATTTTAGTTTATACTAGCGACGCTTTAACAGCGGCCATGGAAGTAACAGGTCCAATCAAGGTTATTCTCTATGCCAAAACCGATGCTTGTTCGACGGATTTTACAGCAAAATTAGTAGATGTTTCTCCAGATGGGACCGCATATAATTTGACAGATGGAATTGTGCGATCATCTTTTCGTACCGGCTTTAAAAAGGAGGATGAAAGTATTCAAGACCAAATCATCGCTTATGAAATCGACCTATGGGCAACAAGTAACGTGTTTCTTCCAGGGCACAAAATAAGAGTTGAGATTTCGTCTAGTAACTTTCCGCGCTTCGATGTGAATTTTAATAATGGAACAACTACACTAGACGGCACAACGTATATTACTGCCAACCAAACGATTTATCATAATGAAAAGTATCAATCACATATTTTGCTACCGGTTATCCCATCAATTGAAAAGTAAATGTAAGATTAAAAAGTTGCTGTGTGACATAGCAACTTTTTTTCGTTAAATAATAAGAAGTGGGGAGTTATCTCTTGTGAAAACTAATGATGTTAGTTAAACTAAAACTAATAACATTAGTTTTTGATAAGAAATGAAAAGGGAGTGGTTTTTATGAAGATAACAAAAGTCGGCACTATCCATCAATTAACATTTTTGCCTGAATTCTTTCCAGTGAATTGCTATTTAGTTGAAGAACAATCAGAACTTACATTAATTGATACAGGGATACCTAACAGTTATAAGGGGATTTTAAACGTAATTACTAAACTTAATAAGCCACTAACCAACATTTTACTCACTCATGCACATGGCGATCATGTTGGTTCTTTAGATGAACTGAAAAGAAGATTTCCGAATGTGCCTGTTGCAATTTCCACACGGGACAGTCGTTTATTAAAGGGTGATATTACATTAGATAGCAATGAGCCGCAAATACCGATTAAAGGAGGAATTCCGAAAAATCTTAAGACGAACCCTGATCGCTTGCTTGAAGAAGGGGATCGCGTCGGTTCATTACAAGTAATTGCTACACCTGGACATACACCAGGCTCACTTTCTTTCTTAGATATTCGTAACCAAAGCATGATTGTAGGTGATGCGATGCAGACAAGAGGTGGGATTGCGGTAAGTGGTCAAATGCGTCCACTGTTTCCTTTTCCAGCGTTCGCCACTTGGAACAAGGAGATGGCGGTTGAAAGTGTGAAGAAAATTGAACAGGTAAAGCCAAGTTTAGTCGCTGTAGGTCATGGAGAAATGTTGCTAGAGCCAAACGAGCCTATTCGAAAGGCGATTGAGCAAGCAGAACGCAAATTAGCCTTATTAACGAAATAATTTTATATTTACAATAGTAGAAAGGTAGATAAAAATGTCACCAAGAATTGGATTAGATGTACAAACTATTTTACAAGCAGCGGTAGAAATTGCAGATCAGGAGGGAGCTGAGGCAGTTACATTAGCGGCGTTAGCAAAAAAATTAACGATTCGTCCTCCTTCCTTATACAATCACATTGAAGGATTGACAGATTTACGGAGAAAGCTAGCAATTTACGGCATGGAAGAGCTCTATAGCAGGCTAGCACAGGCAGCGAATGGAAGAACGAAAGATGAATCAGTTCATGCAATTGCCGATGCATATGTTGAATTCGTACGCTCACATCCAGGACTATATGAGTTTACACTTAGTACTTTAGAAAAAGAAGATAAAGAAATTCAATTAGCAAGTAAGCAAATAATCGACTTAAGTATTCAAGTGTTAAATGGATATGGATTAAAGGAAGAGGCAGCCCTTCATGCTGTCCGTGGATTAAGAAGCATTTTACATGGATTTTCATCACTTGAACAAAAAGGTGGATTCGGTCTCCCACTTGACTTAGATGTTAGCCTTCATCTCTTGATCGATAGTTTTTTGGCAGGTATAGATAAGATGAAAAAGGATTATTAACCAAGCAGAGGTAGGTACTGCGGAATGAGCATATTCTTATTAAAGTCTATTAATTTAGGTTTGCGTTTTATATTAGAAATCTGTGCGTTAACTTCACTTGGATACTGGGGATGTCAACTACCCACCACTTAGATTCTAACGAATCTTGAAGTGGGGGCTTGAAAAAGGCCTTTAGCTGTCTAGCCTACGTTTTACGAAAACTACGTTGGGATGGTGATCACACCCTCGGATGATTCCCTAGTCCGTTGCTCTGTGCAGGCACTGTAATAGTTCTGAATGGGTAGGAACGGTCAACCTGATTGGGCGGTTTTACCGCAAAGCCATTCCAACATTGGCGAAGGGAAACAAACTCCAAAAGGAGGGAATACGTCATGTTCGTATTCGTACTGAATAAGCATGGGGAATCCTTAATGCCATGCAAACCAAGAAAAGAGAGACTCTTACTCAAACAAAAGAAGGCAAAAATCGTAAGCTATCAACCATTTACGATCCAATTGATCTATGGAAGTAGTGGTTACAAACAACCTATTAATGTTGGGATAGATTTAGGTGCTAAACACACAGGAATAGCGGTTACGACCAATGACAAGGTACTTGTCAAAGGAGAGGTAGAAGTACGTCAAGATGTTAAGAGTTTACTAGAAACAAGACGTATTTACCGAAGAAGTAGACGTAACCGAAAATGCCGCTATCGAAAGCCACGATTTGACAACCGTAAGCGTCACGAAAACTGGCTACCACCAAGTATACAATGTCGCTTAGATAATATGTTTCACTGGATCGATACGTTTTTATCTCTTGTACCAAATCCTGTGTTAACGATAGAAGTGGGTAAGTTCGATATTCAGAAGATGATGAATCCTGATATACAAGGTGAAGAGTATCAACAAGGGCAAACACTAAGCTATCATGATGTCCGTTACTTTGTCTTCGCAAGGGACCGTTATACGTGTCAAGTGTGTAAGAAAAAGGGCGGTATTTTGAATACACATCATATTGTCTATCGTTCACATGGAGGAAGTGATCGAGCTGATAATCTAATCACAGTATGTACAGATTGCCATACCCGTGAGAATCACCAAAAGGGTGCGATCTTATGGAAGTGGATGGAAGAAGGCAAAAAATTACCTACATATAAAGAGGGAACATTCATGAATATCTTCCGTAAACGGGTATTTACAAAGTACTCGAAGGCGAATGTGACGTATGGGTCAATCACTACACCACAAAGGAAAGAGTTAGGATTAGAAAAAGCGCACGCGAATGATGCGGTTGCGATAAGTGGAATAAAAACGATTCAGCACATGAGTGATTCCGTCTTCTATATCAAGCAATTTCGTAAGAAAAAACGTTCGTTGCATGAAGCCACAGCTCGAAAAGGTCGGAAGACAAAGAATAGCGAGAGCAAGAGAAACAAAAAGAATGTGAAACAACTGAAAGGATTTTATCTGAATGACCGAGTACGGGTGTATGGCCAAAATGGATATATTACAGGCTTTACTGGGACAGGTATGGCATATGTCAAAGATATTCATGGGAGCTACATCACGAAGCCTACTAAGTCGTATAAACAGGTCAATCTAAAAGATTGCGAGTTTCTGAGTCACACTAATAACTGGCAATATGTCGAGAATTTTTAGGCTAACGCCTAACCGAAATTCATCCCCTCCCTACTTACTTCGTTCCTTGAGGAAGGGGACTTCTTTCGGAAAGCTGTTAAAAGTCATCGTGGGAATAGGAACACCATTAGTGGTTGCTGTTATTTGGGGTATGTTCGGTTCTCCAGCCGCACCGTTTAAAGTTAGTTTCCCAGTGGAACTACTATTAGAGATATTCATTTATCCCACCTTAACGGGCAGTAAAACTCTTAATGAAAGATTCGAGAGCTAAGTGGGAGATAACTGCCCGTAAAGATCCGATAAGTCTCGCTAACCATCAGTGGGGGATGAAGAAAACCCCCACTGATGGAAGTCGCACTTTATGGAGCTGCAACTCTAGCATTATATGCATCAGGCAAAACATCACTATCGGTCATGTTTATAATCGTCGCCATTTTGAATAAAGTCCTTATGATTGTTTGGCAACAATGAAGATTGGAGAATTTGATGAATTGTTAAAAAATGTTAATGGTAAATTTATCTTCATTAAAATAAGTGCTCGAAACGTAGTAAAACATCTTCAAATAATATGAATGTTTGTTTCTACATCGCCTATTCAAGAAAAATTGTAATGTATAGTAAATCAAGTGACAAAACAGCCATGCTAGAATATACCCTACCTCCTATCTACATCCCTCTTCATGATCTATCAATGCTATGATAAGAATAATCGAATGAACTTGAGAGGGAGTAATGGTATGAATCAACATGATTTTACGAAGGGAAATATCATGAAGCAAATCTGGCTTTTTTCACTGCCGATGATGCTGACAAACTTATTGCAAGTATCTTACCAGCTTATTGATAGCCTGTGGGTTGGGAATCTCCTGGGAGCCAATTCTCTAGGGGCAATTGCAGTTTCAAGTACGGTCATTTTCACCATTTTATCATTTATCATTGGAATAAATAATGCGACATTAACAATCCTTTCTCAACATAAAGGCCAGGGAAATGAAAAGGGTCTAAAAAACTATATTAATGCGTTTGTTGTCATCTTATCGATCTTATCTGTGTGTTTGGGGATAATTGGCTACTTTTTATCAGAAGCTATCTTAACATTGCTTGGAACACCAGCTTCAATGATTGCTGATGCAACCGCCTATCTTCAAATTAATTTTATCGGGATCTTATTTTTATTTGGTTACAATTTCATTGCGACAGTTTTAAGAGCATTAGGTGATAGTAAAACACCTATCCGATACGTGATGATTGCTGTTATCTTGAATGCGATCCTTGATCCGATCTTTATTCATGTTTTTGGGTTTGGAATTGAAGGTGCAGCTTATGCAACCATTCTTTCGCAAGGTATAGCTTTCCTATATGGAATCGTTGATACGTTGAAACGAAAAATCATCCCATTTATTCTGCCAAAACTACCGACGAAGGAGGAAGCATCTCAGATTCTGAAATTAGGAATTCCTTCAGGCTTACAAATGATGGTCATATCAGCAGGAATGATGGCGATTATGAGTGTTGTAAACTCCTTCGGGAATGATGTTGTAGCCGGATTTAGTGCGGCTAGCCGGCTCGATAGTTTGATCATGATACCTGCAATGGCACTTGGTACAGCTGTTAATAGTATGGCTGGACAAAATATTGGCGCAAATAAATGGGATAGAGTCCACCAAATTGCCAAATATGGCGTTCTGTTTAATTTGTTGATAATGATTTTTATAAGTAGCTTCATTATTTTGTTTGCTGAAATGGCAATCAAGTTGTTTATAGATGAAAAAGATGCCGTTCATTTTGGAATGAGATATATACAGATCATTGGTTTTTTCTATCCGTTTTTAGGCATTAACTTTATTTTAAATGGCATTGTTCGTGGAGCAGGTGCAATGTTTCAAGTTTTAGTTTTAAATGTGATTTCATTTTGGATTCTCCGCTATCCATTAACCTATCTTTGTTCATTATGGTTAGGTGAAAATGGTATAGCTGTCGGAATGGGACTAAGCTTTGTGATAAGTAGTGTCATTGCATTTGGGTATTATAAGCTTGGAAAATGGCAGGAAATACAGCTTGTGGTAGAGAAGGAACAGAAAACGAGTGCACAGTCGTAAACCTCTATAAATTCCAGCCTTGACAGAAGACAAAATACTCGGCATAATATAGACAAAATTAGCGAACGTTTACGGAGGACTAGTACGCGGGACTTTTTGTAGCAGAGAGTGAAGTTTATTAGCTGAAAGACTTCATAACAATAAAGCCGCTGAACCTACCTCCCGAGTCCTATGCAAACATAGGCGTTTACCTGACGTTATCAGGGTAAAGTGGGATGTGTGACTTATTTTTCGCATCCAATCAAGGTGGTACCACGGAAGCAAAGCTCTTTTCGTCCTTATTTATTTAAGGATGGAGAGAGCTTTTTTTAGTATCAGAATTTATATGTTTTGTACTTAGTTTTGGTGTCTAGCTCCAGCGCCTAGCCCCTCTTGGGTCATAAGCCAATCAGGAATTGAAGGTAAAAAACACCTTCTATTCCTGATCGTCTTATGCTTGTCAGGGCTGAACAAGGCGCTTGCGCTTTTCTTAGTATACACTAACAAGTAGGTATCAATGAAGTTGATTGTAGAAAGATAGTGAGGGAAAGAAATTATGGAAAAAAAGCGAATTGTTGTCAAAATCGGTAGCAGTTCATTAACGAATGCTAAGGGACAAATCGATCATGAGAAATTATTAGATCATGTTCATGCAGTGGCAGCACTACGTGAGGCAGGACATGAGGTGTTACTTGTATCATCAGGTGCAGTAGCAGCAGGCTTTGCACGTTTAGGCTACCCATCACGACCGACAACGTTAAAAGGAAAGCAGGCAGCAGCAGCCGTAGGTCAAAGTCTTCTCGTTCAATCGTATATTGCTCAATTTAGTCAATTTGATCTTATTCCTGCTCAAATTCTCCTAACAAGAAATGACTTTTCAAAGCAGGAACGATATAAAAATGCTTATGCGACGATTACTGAGCTACTAGAACGTGGAATTTTACCAATTATTAATGAAAATGATACTGTTTCAGTTGAAGAGCTTACGTTTGGTGATAATGATATGCTTTCTGCGCTTGTTAGCGGACTTGTCCATGCTGATCAGCTTATTATTTTGACAGATATTAATGGATTATATGATTCAAATCCGCGTAAAAACCCGTTAGCACATAAATATGATTTCTTACCAGAGGTTACGGATGATTTGTTTCAATCGGCAGAAGGAGCCGGAACAAAGGTAGGAACAGGTGGAATGAAATCCAAATTAATGGCTGCTAAAACAGCAATCTCGTTAGGAGTTCAGGTGTTCATTGGCCTTGGAAAAGGAAGCCAAAAGCTACTTGACATCATTCAAGGTGATGGGGATGGAACATATATTGGCAAAGAGGGTCTTGCTTCGATTAATAATAGCAGACAATGGATTGCGTTTCATTCGGAAGTATCCGGAACGATTTTCGTCGATCAAGGAGCAGAGGATGCACTTCTATACAATGGAAAAAGCCTACTTCCTGCCGGTGTATATGACGTTAAAGGTTCATTTGAAAAATGTGATGTGGTAGAAGTGATTGGACCAAATGGATTACTTGGAAAGGGCGAGGTTCTTTTTTCTTCAACTGAATTAAAAAAATTCATGGGGAAACGAAGTGAAGAGTTTAGTAAGGATGAGGTTTTATCATCAAATGTTGTCATTCATCGTAATAAATGGGTAAAAGCATAAAGGAGGTAAAGGAAATGAGTGAGATTTTACAAAAAGGAAAATTAGCAAAAGAAGCAAGTTTTGTGCTGGTGGACATATCGACGGAGGATAAAAACCAAGCGTTAGCGAAAATTGCTGATCAGCTACTAATAGATCAAGCATTTATATTAGAAGAAAATCAAAAGGATCTTGCATCTGGTAAAGAAAATGGATTATCTGAAAGTGTGCTAGATCGCATCATGTTAAATGAAAAACGGATTCAAGATATGGCTGACGCGATTCGGCTGTTAATCGAACTCAAAGACCCTATCGGCGAAACCTTGGAGACAATCCAGAAGGAAAATGGACTTCGTATTAAGAAGAATCGCGTGCCACTAGGTGTCATTGGCATGATTTATGAAGCAAGACCGAATGTAACGATTGATGCGGCAACACTTACATTAAAAACTGGAAATGCTGTGATTTTAAGAGGTAGTTCGTCTGCAAGTTTTTCAAATAAGGCGCTCGTTCAATCGATCCATACAGCATTAGAAAAAAGCAATGTACCTGTTGATGCGGTCCAATTAATCGAAGATACAAGTAGGGAAACTGCGAAAGAGTTATTTCATTTAAAAGAGTATTTAGATGTACTAATTCCTCGTGGTGGGAAAAATCTGATTGATACAGTTGTGCGAGAGGCAACTGTCCCAGTTCTTGAAACTGGCGCGGGTAATTGCCATGTGTTTATCGATGAATCAGCTGACTATAAAATGGCTGAACGTATTGTAATCAATGGAAAAACACAAAGACCTTCAGTATGTAATGCAATTGAAACAGTATTACTAGAAGAAAAATGGTTTGCAAAGCATGGTAAGGATTTACTTGAAACGATACATGATCACGGTGTTGAAATTTATGGAGATGAAGCTGTCTGTAGCGCATTCGGTGCTGCAAAGTTAGCGACTGAAGAGGATTGGTACACGGAGTACTTAGCTCTTTCTATCAGTGTGAAGATCATTAAAGATGTCGATGAAGCGATTCAACACATTAATAAATATGGAACGAATCATTCTGAAGCAATTATTACGGAACAAGAGGCACATGCCAATAAATTTTTAAGTAAAGTAGATGCGGCAGCGGTTTACCATAATGCCTCAACTCGCTTTACTGATGGCTCCGAATTCGGCTATGGAGCAGAAATTGGCATCAGCACACAAAAGCTCCATGCAAGGGGCCCAATGGGATTAAACGCGTTAACATCAAGTAAGTTTTTTGTTTATGGAACAGGCCAAATTCGGTAATATGTGATTTTCTTACTAGTGGGATGGAGCTTAACTTAGGATGCAGATCTTAGGTTAAGCTCTTTTTGTATGCCAAGCTTTGTGGGAATTCCAAAAGAATGGTGGAAAAAACTTGATTAATGGAGGGGAAATGAGAGTTAGTGGTGGGAAGAATATGATCAATAGTGGAATTTGTAGCTTTGTAAAGAAGATTGATCGTTTATAAAAAGTTTGATTAAAAATCCTGTGATATACAGGATTTTTTCTTGTTCAGCAAACGGGCCAGATTGTTTAGTAACTTCTAGTAAGATAAAACAATATTGTGAAGAAATGCACTTGAACTAAAGGGCAGCATTCCTGTAATGAAGAAAAATGAGGTTTGAACAAAAAATAAACCTCTTGGTATGATATGAGTGTCCAAAAGCTGGCCAGCGAAAAGGACAAAAACATATATACCAGGAGGTCTTCGACCATG
>NZ_JAIQUM010000106.1 GCF_020075705.1 Metabacillus rhizolycopersici
TCCTTCAACGAATAATTTAGCTCCTGCAGAAGTAAAGAATCCTGTATCGTCAATTTCTGTAAATGGACCAACAGGAACGAGTTTACATTGTGTTAAGAAAACATCCTTTAATACTCTTTTAATTTCACATGCTGGCGGATCAAGCGGGATGTCAGCTTCTACTACGATTTGAAGAGTTGTCTCTGCTAAAACAAGCGGGACTTTAATAAAAGCACCAGTTAGATCTGGATTAACGACAGGAGTAGCGGGAGTATCAGGAAGTTGAACCTCTGTACGCGCTTTAACTTCACAATTTACTTTACTAGGATGCTTCTTCATGTTATTTTTATTTAAATTTTGACCGAAGCCTGCCATAAAAAAATTCCTCCTATTTTTTATTGTTAAAGGTCTATTACCTTTACAATAATAAGATATTCGGTTAGTAGAATTATGAATAGACTAATAGTAATAGTTAATCGTGGAATTTTATTAGCGAGTTGAAATTTTATTATTTTAGTTTTTATGAAAATTTTCGATTTGAACTAATTGCAGCAATTGAATCTTTAAATCTACCATTATTTTTTGGTCTACTTGATAATAAATATTTTTCAACCATTCTCGTGGTGACATCTTTTCCCGATTAATGGCCGGGAGATATTCCATTGATTCTTGAATAAATCCTTCAACAAATAATATACCATTTGAAGCTGTCCGTTTCGCTTGATCTGAAGAATGAGTGAAACTGGAGGGTAAGAACTTACAATTTGTCAATACAACCTCTTTTGAAACTTCCAAAATCTTGACGATCCCTTTATCAATTAGCGTGTTTTCCTCTAATAATATTCCAATATCATATTCCCCAAGTACGACTGGAACATGAAAGTTTGCAAAAGGAAACGTATTGCTAAAAATGTCGTCCATTTCTTGTGAGTTTGAATTTTGTTTAAAAGGTTTCGTTATTTTTTGCTGGCAGTTGTTATTTTTCTTGGGTACTTTAGAAGACTCATTGCTTAAATTCATCATTGCATGTACGTTAGAAAAAACCAGTCTGCCATAAGGTTGCTCATGATAATAAGTAGTGGTATTAAGTTGATGTGTCTTCAAGTCAGGGTTCAAACCAGTTTGATCTTTGAAGTTAAGTAAGTGTTGAGCTGTATGACCGAAAATTGGCTGTTGGAGGAAATCATCAATTTTTATATAAGTTGAAAATGGAATTTTAATAAATTTAACTTGGTTCCCTATAGACGTATTACTTCCAGTTAAAGTAGTGTTTTTATTGGCATTCTTATAATTAGATAGCTCTACAAAGTCAAAATCCCGTGCCTCTGCCTTAGTATTCTTTGGAGCAGAAAAGGACGTAATCTTATGATTATTAATAAATTTCATTTCATTTTCACTCCTCGTACAATACTGCTTACTTAATATTTATTTATGCAGTTTATAAACTTTCGTCCCTGTTTCCACGAATTTTAGCTTGTCAATCAAAGGTGAAAAAGGGTTAGTTTGGGTCATAATGAATGATTTTCCTTTATGTTTAAGTGCATGCAAAAAAGTTACTTTTTAGTGCAAAAAAATAAAACGCGAAGTATGAAATTCACTCTTCGCGTTTTAATATATTAAGAGAAAGATTCTTTAATAATTTTATAGTTTTTGTGATTTACTACAGTTCGTCTATCAAGATCTAAGTCTCTGAAATTTTCCATATATGTTAAGTCGACAATTACAGAATTTTCATTAACCTTTTCTACTACACCTGTTAATCCTTCTTTAAATTCAATAATACTTCCAACTTTAGCGATATCCATTGTCTCGCTCCTTTACATATTCTTCGAAAATCAGTATCTATCTCAATCTTTACGGGCACTAACCCCCTACTTCAAGATTCAAGAGAAGTAAAGAAGATAGGTGGGGAATGTCTTCCTGTAAAGATTGAGGTAAGTGTTGCTAGCCGACAGTGAGGAAAAAGAAAATCCCTTTCTGTCGGAAGTCTTGCTTGATCTGTCTCTATTCTATTTATGTATTGTTGGCTTTAGATGCTGTTTTAGCAAGAAAACCCTCTATTAGCACTATTTAACACTATTTATGTATGTAAGTAAAGCCTTTTCATTCTCTTTATTTGTAAAAAAAATGTAAAGTTTTTGTAAAGTCACGTTGTATTCTAGCAACAAATCTTCAGTTTGGTGTTTCATAATACAATGAGGAGAAATGAAACGTTGCTTTACAAATCGTGATAAAATAAATGAGATCCATACTACATCAATTAGTAAACTATATTGAAAATTTTTTAGGAGGTAAAACAAAATGGACGAGCAAACGATTCAAGCGATTTTAGATCAACTAAGAGATGGTGAATTAAATGAATATCATGTTTCGAAAGAACAATTTATTGAGTTTCGAAACACCTTAGTTAATCGAGAGGACTTTAAGCATTTCCGTGGAATCGCACAGCAAGGTGGGAGTATCATTTACCGCTATTTACAAGAGCCAAGAAGTTAGATATCTAACTTCTTGGTAAGATTATTTCAGTTGTTTGTGCAATCCTTTTAGTCAAATGATCATAATCCAATAAAATTATATTTTTGTGTATTTACCAAATATTGTGTGGTGTAATAGAAGTGGTATCCTGTTAATCTTGTATATGTGGTCGAGACAACAACACAAGCTGTTCAGTGTCATTCTTCAAAAAATTACGAACCTAGGAGGTTACGAATATATGAAAAAGACAATCTTAAAACTTGTTGCTGTTTCAACATTAGCTTTATCGCTTACTGCGATCTCAGTTCCACACACAAAAGCTAGTGCTGCAACAACATATCAAGTACAAAATGGTGATACATTTTGGTTAATCGGTAAAGAATATGGAGTGTCTGTGAAAAACTTAATGGCGACAAATAAGAAATCATCAGATTTATTATTTGTTGGAGACAAACTAGCTATTCCACAAACAATTACTGCAGAAGAAAAAGATTTATTAGCACGTCTTGTACATGCTGAAGCAAAAGGTGAACCATATGCGGGTAAGGTAGCCGTTGCAACTGTTGTATTAAACCGTGTTGATAGCTCATTATTCCCAAATGATATTAAGAGTGTTATTTACCAAAAAGACCAAGGATATTATGCGTTTTCGCCAGTACAAGATGGTGCAATTAACGAACCAGCTGATGCTGAAGCAAAGGAAGCTGTTCAAGAAGCATTAGCATACCACGGTATGGGTAATGGATCATTATATTTCTACAATCCTAAAACAGCTACAAGTGACTGGATTACATCACGTGCAGTGACAACGACAATTGGTAATCATGTATTTGCAAAATAAATTGACCAATAGTAGTTAGTAACGAAATAAGACAAGCCTCCTGTTTTTTAACAGGGGGCTTGTCTTATTGCTACACTATTTTCTATCTTAAAAATCCTGGTGAATAATTCCATATATAGCTGGCATGCTAAAGGAAAAGCAAGAATATGGAATTGTGTGGTGTGTTTAAATGAATAAAAAGACGTATGAAGACGGGAAAGAAAAGCCTTCATTAACAGATATATTCTCTCAATTTAAAATGTCATCAGACTTTATTCAGTATGAAGAAGATACGAATCAGGTGAAATGCTGGATTTCTTATATAAGAACATTGGTGGATGTTCAAACACTTCAACAAACGATATTGCCAGTCTTAAAAAGTGATAAATGGAAAACCTTAGAAGAATTAAAGCGAGGTATTCCAATTGAAAATATCATTATTACAATTGATACCGATGTTATAAGGGAAAAATTGCTTGATGGATTTATCTTAATTAGCTTGTCCAGATATGGACTTCCAAGTGCACTCATAAAGGCGACAATAAATAAGGCGCGTGACGTATCACTACCTGAAGTAGAATTCAGTGTGGTTGGACCAAAAGAGGCATTCGTTGAATCAATCGAGTCAAACATAAACTTAATTCGTAAAAGGATAATAAGTGATAAATTACGGATAGTTGAATTGAAAGTTGGAGATTTGTCTAGTACAAAGTTAGCTGTTTTGTATATTGAGGGTATTTGTGATGAACAAAATGTTCAAACAGTTATCCAGAGAATCGAAGACATTCAATTCGATCAAATCAGTGATAGCTCATTTATTTCACAGATAATTGCTGATAAAACCACTTCACCATTTCCACAACTTCTCGACACGGAACGTCCTGACCGAGTTTCATCTATATTAGCTGAAGGAAAGATAGGGATTATTGTTGATGGATCACCTCACGTATTAATTGGCCCAACAACATTAGTTGAGTTTTTTTCAGCTTTTGACGATTATTTTTATAATTGGATCGCAGCTTCTTTTATTCGATTAATTCGCTTGTTTGCGGTTTCATTTTCTCTTCTTATTACACCTATTTATGTGGCGGTCCTGACCTATCATTATGAATTAATACCGAGCGATTTATTGGGAACACTCGTTTCATCTCGTCGAGGTGTTCCTTTGCCACCTATATTAGAAGCAATATTTTTAGAATTGGTCATTGAATTGTTAAGAGAGGCAGGGGCTAGATTGCCAACAAAGGTCGGACAGACAATTGGTATCGTTGGCGGGATTGTACTTGGAACGGCATCTGTTGAGGCTGGTTTAACAAGTAATATTTTATTAATCTTTGTTGCGCTAGCAGCACTAGCTTCATTTACAACCCCTATATATGCGATGGGTAATACAATTCGTATGCTACGCTTTCCATATATTTTGTTTGCACAGTGGCTTGGTTTGCTTGGGGTTGTTCTATGTTTTTGTTTTATGCTAGCCCATTTATTAATGCTCACTTCATTAGGTAGGCCTTTTTTAGAGCCAATTTATCCCCCTAGAACGATTGATATGAAGGATGCTTTTATAAGGCTTCCATTTTCATTCATGTCAAAACGCCCCCAACAATTGAGAACAAAAAAAACAACAAGGTTTTCATCTATTAAATCCAAAAAGAACAAAGACATCGATGAGTAAGTGAGGTGAATGAACCATGATTAAAATCGCAGAACGATTTCAAATTTCTCCCTTTTTAGTATTTTATTTAATACACTCACTTCAATTTGGAGTGGGTGTATTAGGGTTCCAACGCATTATTGCTGAAAAAGCTGGTCAGGATTCTTGGATTGTAGTCATAATAGCAGGTATTCTCGTTCATGCTTCATTATGGATGATTTATCGAATCTTGAATGGGTCTAACGGCAATATTGTGACAGTACATGAAGGTTTGTTTGGAAAATGGATAGGTGGAATTCTCAGTTTTCTTTTCACACTTTATTTTGGTCTTGTGGCTATAACTGTATTAAGATCATATATTGAAATCGTTGTGGTTTGGATGTTTCCTGATCTAAATATATGGTTGTTTTCGTTTACCTTTTTGTTATTAGTTTATTACATTATTATGGGAGGATTTCGAGTTGTGACAGGAATTAGTTTTTTTGGAGTTGTCCTACCGATCTATATACTACTAACCTTCCTGTTTCCTCTTCAGTTTTCAGAAATAAGGAATTTATTTCCAATATTTAATCATTCGGTAAAAGACATTGCTTTAGCAACGAAAAATATGTCGCTTACAATCATGGGTTTCGAGTCGCTGCTTATCTATTATCCGTTTATAAAAGATGCTAATAAATCAAAAAAATGGGCACATTTATCCGTTGCATATACTACATTGGTATATGCGTTTATCTGTATCATGACAATCATTTACTTTAGTGAAGAACAGCTTGAGAAGACTATATGGGCAACGTTAACGATTTGGAAAATTATCGAATTGCCATTTGTCGAGCGCTTTGAATATATTGGAATTGCAAATTGGATTATCATTATCTTGCCAAATATTTGTTTATCACTTTGGTGTGCAAGTAGATGTGTGAAGGATGTATTTCGTTTTAAGCAAAAATACTCTCTCATTATTCTTTTGCTCGTTGTATATTTAGCCATTAATTTTACGAAAACACGAGAACATGTAAACTTACTGAATGATATAGCTGGTCAGATTGGTTTTTATGTGATGTTTGCATACATTCCCCTCATATTCTTATTTACGTTGATCATTCGTAAAGTAAAGGGAGGAAAAGTATGAAGAAATTTTTATTGTTTATTATGTTGTTTCAGCTACTATTAACTGGCTGTATGGAAAAAGAAATATTAGATGATGTGAATCTCGTTACTGCGGGTGCCTTTGACATTACAGATAATGGTCAATTAAGAGGAGTAGCGAATATTAATACCTATTTGAAGGATCAACCCGTAGAGGATCAACTATTGAGTCAAGAAGCTGAATTGAGTAGAGATATTCTCTCAGATTTGCAAAAGCAATCCACAAACCCGCTAGTGCTTGGAAAACTCCAAATTGTGTTATTTGGCGAATCCGTAGCAAAGTCAGGAATTAATGAACTAGTTGATACACTTCAACGTGATGCAACAATCAGTGAAAGGCTATTACTTGTTGTGACTAGAGGCGAAGCTAAAGGAATTCTAGAATCAGACTTTTCTCCACAAGGTGCTTCTGAATTTTTAACAAATTTAATTTTACATAATAAAAATCATCTTGATGTTCCTAAATCAAATTTACATATGTTTTTGTATCAATATTATTCAAAAGGCCAAGGTGCTTATTTACCTATTTTAAAAAGAAAAGATAATACTGTGGAAATTGACGGTTTGGCACTGTTTGATCAGGATAAGGTTGTTGGGGAGATATCAAATGAAAGGATGTTTTTCTTTAAAACGTTAGCAGACAATTATACGAAAGGCTCATATACACTAGCACTTCCAACGTCCGAAGAAAAAGCAGGAATCATGAGCATTTCATCATCAAGAAAGTTAAAGCTGCTGTCAACTGAGCCACTAAAAGTTGAGATTTCAATTCATCTTGAAGGTTTCATTAATGAATATACAGGGGGGGAAATAACATTAAAGATTGCTAAGGATGCAGAAAAAGAGTTTGAAGAAATTATTAAAAGAGAGACATTAGCAATGATTGAACAGTTCAAAGCATTAAAAATTGATCCGATAGGAATAGGAGATGAAATAAGGTCCAAATCAAGGAGTTTCAGCATTGATGAATGGGAGGATAAGATTTCAGAATTAGATGTTGAAGTGAAGGCTAATGTTGTCATTTCAGAGACAGGTGTAATTCACTGATTAATAGATCTATTAAATGCTTGTCAACAATCCTTTTTTCAAGTTAAAGCATAATTACCAAAAAATTTTCAAGGAAATAACCTTTCAATTTTCATTAATATTATGATGCCTTGTCTCATATCGTTTATGTATGGACTAGTTTAAAACGAGGGGACGACATCATGAATTCATTTGTAAAAGGAACATTGTTGCTTGTTGTAGCAGCGTTTTTTGGAGAGTGTCTTGAATTTTTCGTTAATATGATTTTGGCTAGGGAGCTTGGAGAAGAAGGAATGGGTTTATATATGACAATTCTCCCTATGGTCTTCTTTGTTGTCATTATCGCCAGCTTAGAACTACCAGTTTCTATTTCAAAATTTGTTGCTGAGAAACAACGTGAAACACATTACTACATGCTGAAAAGTACACTCAATTTAACTATATCTTTTACGATTGTTTTTGTAGCCGTTACAGCTTTACTTCTACCGTATATTCCAATTTTTAATGGGTACCATCCATATGTAAAATGGTTAGTGGTCCTACTTATTCCTATCGTTTCTTTTACATCGATTTCCAGAGGATATTTTATGGGTGTACAACATATGGGAAAGATTGCTTTATCTAATTTTTTAAAAAAAGTTGTCCAATTACTTTTGTTATTTTGGGTATATCAAGCTTTTCAATTTGATTTACAAATGGCGATATTAATTGCGATAGCATCGTTAATAGCTAGTGAACTACTTGTATGCACGTATCTAGTTGCTGCCTACTTTATTCAATATCAAATGTTACGAAAAGGACCAAATCAATATATGAACGGAAAAAAGGTGAGAAAAGCTTTATTAGCGGTTTCCTTTCCAACAACAGGACTTAGGCTTTTTCATTCCTTTACACATGCTCTTCAGCCATTTTTAGTGAAAGCGGCTTTAATTAGTGCTGGCTTTTCCAGTGTAATGGCTAATGAGCACTATGGACTGCTTGCAGGAGTGGCGATGTCAATTGGCTTTTTTCCTGCATTTATTGGGCATTCTTTGATGACGATGCTTATTCCTAACGTATCTGAAGCATTTATAAATAATGATAATAAAAAGCTTATCAGGCTACTTAAGCAGTCAATGTCCATCACGATGGTATACGGAACAATTGCTGTTTTTGCCATGAATATGTTTGCAGAACCTTTGACACATTTATTTTTTGATTCTTCATCAGCAGTGTTTTATTTGAAGCTATTATGGCCCTATTTTCTATTTCACTTCTTCATCATTCCTATGCAGGCCTATTTAATTGGATTAGGACTTGTTAAGGATGCGCTTTTCCATACGATTTGGTCCCACGTGATTTCATTTGGGATGATGTATATACTCGGTTCATTAGAATCATTTCAAATGAGGGGAATTATTCTTGGGATGAATATGGGGGCTGTCCTCTTGATGCTTATGCACTATGTGACAATTTGTAAGAAGTTGGGTGTGAGTGTTTATTTTATGAAGAAAAGGTTTATATATTAATTTATTAAATAGACGGAGGCACTTTTGGAAACCCGTTTGTTTTATCGTTTAGGAAATTATAAAATTCTTGTACGTGGATAAGCGCACGACATCTAGCACAAGCGTCCGGCCACTCTTGGGTCTACAGCCACTTTTGAATAGAAGGCAAAAAGTACGCCTTCTATTCAAAAGCGTCTTATGCTATGCCTGAGGCTGATCAAGGCGCTTGCGCTTTTGTTATTGTATCTTATTTCAAATTTGGTAAAAAATAAATCTATATGTAATAAATTTGGAATTCAATCAAAGGAAAGGATGAAAAAATGAAAAAAAGATTATTACTTCGTATATTAGCGTTTTTTTTTGTTCTGAATGGATTATTTATTCCTGATTTTGTTGCAGCTGGTGAATTGGGAAGTGCTACTGTAGGTGAAAAGGCAGCGAATTTCACATTAAAAACGGTTGATGGGAAAAGTATGAATTTAGCTGATTTACGCGGAAAGGTAGTTGTGGTCAATTTTTGGACAACCTGGTGTGATTATTGCCAAGAAGAAATAGAAGAGCTTGTTAAATTTTCAAAAGATACAAAGTCATCAAATGTTGAATTATTAGGTGTGAATGTGACAGCCTCTGAAAGAAGTGAGCGAGGTGTCATTCAATTTGTCAATGGTCTTAATCTTCCGTTTCCAATTGGGCTTGATGTGCAAGGTGAAGTTTCAAGGATGTATAAGATTATTGGGATACCAACAACCTATATTATTGACCGTGAAGGTATTGTGAGGAAGAAAATTTTAGGACCGGTAACAGGGGATATGTTGAAACATGCTATTTCACAGCTATGATAAAGTAAATGATCAATTAATTCGTTAGTCGGAGCTACAATTGTGTTCTTTCAATTGATGCTACCGGCTTTTTTTTGTGGTTTACCGGGAATAGAAGGTAAAAACACCTTCTATTCCTGCTTGTCTTATTTGCTTGAGGTTGATCAAGGCTCTTGCGCTTTTGTACTGTGTAGAACTTCGAACTTTTATTGGGTTTGAGTTTATACTATAGGGTATTGTTTTATTGCCTAATAAGAACCTTAAAAGCTAAGGCAAGTTTCGCTTACTTGCCAATTATTTAATTGAGAGAATAATTGAGAATGGATTTCATAATCAATAATTATTCTAATTTAATAATTATAATAATTATTACTTGATATTATTGATAACTTTGCTATAATCTTATATATACTAGATTAATTGATGGAATTTCAAAGTTTTTGTGGGGATAAATAGTTGGTGATGATGAATATTATTCTCAATTAGAAGGAGTGGAGAAATTGGAATTGAACAGTGTTGGGCAAATGACAAACCCTATTCATTCAAATCATGAAGGTTTACCTTCCAAATGGAGCGAACATAGTGAACTTATAAATGCAATTATTGCGGGGATATTTATTGGATTCGGTTGGTTCTTTAATAGTCAGGGGAATGAATCAGTTGCGATTCCGTTGTTTATTTTAGCGTTTGTGATCGGCGGCTATGCGAAGGCGAAAGAAGGGATTATTGAAACAATTGCAGAGAAAAATCTAAATGTTGAATTGCTAATGATTTTTGCCGCGGTCGGTTCAGCTATAATTGGCTATTGGACTGAAGGGGCAATTCTTATTTTTATCTTTGCATTAAGTGGAGCGTTAGAAACGTATACAATGAATAAAAGTCAACGTGAAATTTCTGCATTAATGAGTCTTCAACCTGAAGAGGCGTTGTTGCTTGAAGATGGAAAGGAAACAAAGGTACATGTATCCTCCCTTCAGATTGGTGATACGATATTAGTTAAGCCGGGGGAACGTATCCCTACAGATGGTCTAATTTTAACGGGAAAAACAACTATTGATCAATCAGCTATAACAGGAGAATCAATGCCTGTTGAACGTGAGGTAAATGGCGAGGTATTTGCAGGTACGGTTAATGGTAATGGATCTATCACACTTTCTGTAACGAAAAAAAGTACGGAAACAATGTTTCAAAAAATACTAGAGCTTGTACAATCTGCTCAATCCGAGAAATCACCGTCTCAACAATTTATCGAAAGATTTGAAGGGACGTATGTAAAAGCTGTGCTCGCTCTTGTAGCAATTATGATGGTACTACCACATTTTGCCCTCGGTTGGAGTTGGAATGAAACCATTTATCGTGCACTCGTCCTGATGGTTGTTGCATCACCATGTGCTCTCGTAGCTTCAATCATGCCTGCAACGTTATCGGCGATATCAAATGGGGCAAGAAATGGTCTATTGTTTAAAGGTGGGGTTCATTTAGAACAATTAAGTAAAACCAAAGTTGTTGTATTTGATAAAACAGGTACGTTAACGAAGGGAGAACCAACCGTAACAGATATTATCATTTCAGATACAGTTGATTCAGCAACCTTTTATGAGTCTGTCCTTTCAATCGAAAATCAATCCACACACCCTTTAGCAAGGGCAATTGTAGATAAAATTCAAGATGATTTTCCAAAATATAGTGCAAATATGATTTCTGTCGATGAAAAGTCAGGGTTTGGTGTTAGTGCTGTTTTAAATGGAGTAGTATGGAAAATTGGGAAAGCAGACTTTGTTGGCCGTAGTGAAGCGGATAGCTACAACCATGCTGTCAGTGAGAAGCTTGCACAAGAGGGAAAAACAATTGTTTATGTCGTGCGACGAGATCAAATTGTTGGGTTGTTAGCATTAAAAGATGTTGTAAGAGATGAAGCAAAAGTAGCAATTAAAACATTACAGGAAAATGGAATTAAAACAGTCATGCTCACAGGTGATAGTAAATCAACGGCTGAAGCTATCGCAAAAGAATTAAACATAGACATATTTCTCGGTGAGTGCTTGCCAGAGGATAAAGCAAATGAAATAAAATCATTAAAAGAAAAATATGGCACAGTGACGATGATTGGGGATGGGATCAATGACGCTCCAGCGCTTGCAACATCTGATGTAGGTATTGCGATGGGCGAGGGAACCGATGTAGCTCTCGAAACTGCTGATATTGTCTTAATGAAAAATGAATTATCCAAGCTTACAAAAGCTGTGAAGTTATCGAAAAAGATGAATCGGATCATAAAACAGAATGTTGTTTTTTCATTATCTGTGATTGCGTTACTTATTTGTTCGAACTTTATTCAAGTGTTAGATCTTCCGTTAGGTGTTATTGGACACGAGGGCAGCACCATTCTTGTTATTTTAAATGGATTGCGCTTATTAAGAGGAAATTTAAACGAGTAGAAAAAGTAGTAAAGGGACTGACAATTGTCAGTCCCTTTACTATGCTCAGATAAGAAAGTTTGATCCCGTTCCGAACAGATTGAAAAAAACTACTATAAAATTTAACGAAATCCCAAAAGAATTCCCCTTCCTCAAGTGTGTGAAGGGAGTAGCCCAATGGTAGGGAGGGGATGAATTTTGGTCAGGTGGAAGCCTGAATGGTTGTTCATTAAGAACGAACGTTCTGTAATGAAGGTAGAATATAGGGGTGGTGATAACAATGTTGTTGAATCAAAAATATGAAATTTATCCAAATGAAAAGCAGAAGGAAATGTTGGATCGTTGGCTGCAATATTGTCGCCAAACCTATAATTCTGCTCTTTTAGATAAACAACGTAAATATAATAGGT
>NZ_JAIQUM010000107.1 GCF_020075705.1 Metabacillus rhizolycopersici
AAGGCATCCAAATGAGACAAGTGAAATATCTCAATAATATCGTAGAACAGGATCATCGTTTTATAAAAAAGCGAGTCCGTTCGATGTTAGGATTGAAATCATTTCGTACAGCTACTTACATACTGAGTGGCATAGAAGCCATGCATATGATGAAAAAGAAGCAGGTTCATCAGGGAGTGAAGTCTGCCCAAAATCAAAAAGAATTCATCCATAAATTGTTTGGATTAGCTTCATAAGTTAGCAATTTAAAGGCGTTAAAAGGTGTCATAACTTAGCGCCAAAAATAATAGGAGATATTAGTCGAAGTCGAGATCTTGTATTCTTCAACAAACACCATTGATATAAGTAGTGCGATGGGTTAGCGATTTTTCTGATGGACTGTTTGTCATTATTATCCTCCTTTTGTTTTGCGTTTTAATACCGTAAATTTCCATAAAAGTCATTTCTGCATCCAAGTTAATAAGGAATAAAACTAACGCTGTTCCGTCCATAATGTATAGTTATGGTGTCATCCAATTAATCTAGGTAAGTAAATAGGATTTCTTGAGTTACTATTATAGCCATAGACAGCTACGCTATTTGTTTAATTCAATTCTATTACTTACATTAAACTTACCAAAAAATGAGGTAAGTTTCTTTTCATTGAATTCCAAAAGAACATTAAAAAATAGAATTATATAGTGAATAGAGAAACCGTTTAGAAGAGATTACAGACAACAAAGTCACTTTAATTGATAAAGTGTTCAGAATTCACAGAATATATTGACATTTATAGAGTGTTGGTTTATCTTATTACTTGTATGGTACATGCAACATATTCATTTGATTGGAGGGGACTATCATTTATTTTTTGGATTCGACCTATTTATTTACTCTTTATTTGTAAGCGTTTTCCTTACGGTTGATTGTAATTCTTATAATTTTTAAATCCTGTTAATAATGAATGTAGATGGAAAATGAAAAAGGAGGGAAACTATGAAGAATAACTATTTAAAATTTCTTAAAGAAAAGGTCGATTGGCCCGTTTTTAGCATCAGTGGGGGAATCCTTGTTATTTTTGTCCTCATGTCAATGTTCAATGTGGATGGAGTAACTAAATTTGTCAATACTGGCTTTAATTTATCTATTAAATATTTTGGAGCCTATTGGCAGCTACTGCTGATTGCAACCTTTTTGATAGGGTTAGTTTTATCGTTTTCTAAGTATGGAAACGTTCGGCTCGGGAATCTCGCCAAGCCACAGATGAGCTTCTTTAAATGGGCCGCTATTGTTGTGACAGCTGGATTAGGAGCAGGGGGAGTTTTTTGGGCTGCTGCTGAGCCAATGTACTACTTTATAGACGTTCCTCCGATGTTTGAAGGGATTAAATCAGGGACTGAACAGGCAATAGGACCTGCATTAGCTCAAAGTTACATGTCATGGGGATTTACAGCTTGGGCGATTTATGGAGCTATAAGTACGATTATCATTATGTACGCTCATTACAATAAAGGAATGCCATTGAAGCCAAGAACATTGTTATATCCTATTTTGGGTGAAAAAATCCGCCATAGTGCCTGGGGAACATTTGCTGATGTCGTTTGTATTATTGGTGCAGTTGCTGGAACAATAGGTCCAATTGGATTTCTTGGCTTACAAGTAAGTTATGGTGTAAATGCTATATTTGGATGGGCAGACACATTCAGTACACAAGTCCTCATCATTATAGCTCTCACAGCGGTTGTATTAGTTTCGACGATTACTGGTATTGATAAAGGAATTCAATGGCTAAGTAAATTAAACGTTAATATGGCTGTTTGTATCGCAATCTTTTTATTACTTTTCGGCCCTGGTGAGTTTATTATCAACTCATTCATTTCTTCTTTTGGAACGTATATGAGTGAATTTGCTAATGTTAGTACTTACCGTGCTGACCAGGAATGGCTATCATATTGGATGCTGTTTTTCTTTGGCTGGTTTATTGGCTTTGGTCCATTGGTAGCACTACTTGTCGCAAGGGTTTCTAGAGGACGAAAAATAAGAGAAGTTTTCCTATTGGTCTCGATCATCGCTTCTGTCACGACAAACTTTTGGTTTACGGTGCTAGGTGGTTCAGGAATCTTTTACGAATTAAACAATGCCGGGTCTGTAAGTGGACCATTGTTGGACAATGGATTGCCTGCAGCTATTATCGCAATCGCTAGCCAAATGCCTTTTGGGTCAGTCATGCCCCTAATTTTCCTGATACTGACGGTTCTGTTCGTTGTAACGACAGTTGATTCGATGGCATATTCCGTAGCTATGAGTGTAACAGGGGAAGGAGATCCTCCAAAGCTGATTCGTGTCTTCTGGGCAGTCGTAATGGCTGTTATTGCTATCATTTTAATTAAGATGGGAGAAGGCGGAGTCGGTGCTTTACAATCATTTGTTGTGATTGCAGCTGTTCCAGTCTCGATTCTTATGCTTCCTACTTTATGGTATGCACCTCGTTTTGCTAAACAAATGGCAAAAGAACAGGGGATCATTGAAGAAGATACCGATGTAATCGAGGGAAAAGAGGAATATAAGCGTTTTTTACCGTCCAAGATAAAAAATATTTAAATTTTCAAAATATATTGACAATTATTATCCTACCATTTACACTTTAACTAAGATCTTGCATGGTACATGGTAAGAACAACTTTCATCTTAGACCCCACTACTCATTTAACTCAATTATGAAACCTAACTTTGTTACCGTTTTCAAATGTGGAGAGTTTAAAATTATCTACCATGGTACATGCAAAGAAAGGGTGATTTCACATTGTGTCCATTTTAACTACCACTAGCATCACCGCCCAGGTTACAAATGCCATTCGAGAAGCAATCGTTACTGGAGATTATGAACCTGGCAAAAAATTATCAGAGGCTGCTTTATCAGACTATTACGAGATAAGCAGAACACCAATTAGAGAAGCATTAAAACAACTAGAGAGAGAAGGCTTAGTAGAAATCATTCCTAGAGTAGGAACATGTGTGACAAAACCAACAGAAAAAGAATTAATTGAGTTGTTTACTGTGAAAGAAGCTTTGGAAGGTCTTGCAGCAGGAATACTAGCAGAAAGCGGTAATACGAAGGCCATTGAAGAAGTTCAGAAATCAGTTGCTACAATGGAAAAAGCGGTGCAAACAGCAGATCACAAGCTTTATGTAGAGGCTAACAGCTTATTCCATACTGCTATTCTCGAAGGATCTGATAATTCGAAACTACGTTTTTTACTTAATTTACTCCTCAATCAAATTGGCTATAGTAGGTATGTTTACTTAAGTTTAGAAGTACCTAAGCGGATTGAAAAATCACTTCAGGAACACCAAGCGATCTTAACGGCCTTATTAAAAGGAGACTGTGAAGGAGCAGAAAAAGCGATGCGAGAGCATGTAAGGGCAAGTGGAATAGAGCTTCAAAAGGGAATAGCCAAAAAACTTTACGAAAATAATTAAAATGCGAAAGGATGTTTTCTATGAAATTTGGAATTTTTGCAAACCTTGCAGGACCAGGAAGAGTCGATGAATATTATAAAGTTTTAGATGAAGCGAGAGAACAGGCTGTTTACTGTGACGAAAATGGTTATGATTCCATTTGGTATACTGAGCATCACTTTGGTCATGAAGGAAATGAATTAATTTCAAATCCAATCTTAATGGGGGCTGATATTGCTGCCCGTACAAAGAACATTCGAATTGGACAGGCTGCAAATGTCGCTACCTTCTGGCATCCCCTTCGTTTGGCGGAAGACATTGCTATGCTTGATCAGCTAAGCAAAGGGCGTGTTGAAGTTGGTTTAGCACGTGGACTATATGGAAGAGAGGCAGCTAATTTAAACTCATTGGCTGACCCGAAAAACCAAGAGCAAAACCGTGCACTTTTTGAAGAAACTGTAGAAGTATTAAAGAAAGCATGGTCCAATCGTTTCTTTTCACATGAAGGTGACATCTATCAATTCCCTCCAAAAGGATTAAAGTGGAGTCACCCAATGAGCCCATCAACTCCTGACTTTATGGATATGGAAAAAAGCGAAATTAATAAAATTTCTCTTGTGCCTAGACCGTATCAGGAGTCACTTCCTTTATGGCAAGTAATTGATTCACCACGTTCGATTGAATTAGCGGCTGAGAACAATATAAAAGGTATGTTTTGGATGCCGACTGTTAAAGAATTGAAAGGGCGTTTTGAATTGTATCGTGAAAGGGCTTCCAAATCGCGTGGTTATGAAGTGCCACTTGGTGAAGGTATTGCATTAGTACGTGATGTCTATGTAGCCGAAACGATGGAACAAGCTCGTCAAGATGCCGCAGAAGCAGTATTAAACAACTATCGCTGGATTTGTCATTGGAGAGGACTTAGCAATCTTATGGATCCTGGTGAAATAGTAAAAGAAGGACAAGAATTAAATTATGAATTCTTGCATCCAAGAAATTTATTGTTTGGTACACCTGACTATGTAGCAGAGAAAATTCAAGAGCTAAAAGACGAATTAAACTTACAAGAACTATTACTTTGGGTGAACCACAATGGTTTGCCGCATGACAAAATGATGAAAAGTTTGAAATTGTTTACTGAAGAAGTTATGCCAAAATTTACAGAAACTAAAGTGGGGGTAATGTAAATGTTAGAAATCCGAAAAGTATATACAGCTGTTGAAGAAACACGTATTGAAGGTGGCAAGAAAGTAGAGAATCCAATCAAAATGATCACAACTATGATGGTGATCAAAAATCCTTGGGCTGGCAGAGGTTTTGTTGAAGATTTAATGCCGGAGATTAATGAATATGCACCGCAAATTGGGGAGCTATTAGTTTCTGAGCTATTTAAGCATATTGGTTCAGCTGATGATGTAGAAGCATTTGGAAAAGCTGCTGTTGTAGGTGTTGATGGAGAAATTGAGCACGCATCAGCATTTATCCACACATTGAAATTTGGTAATAAGTTCCGTGATGCGGTACAAGCAACTAGTATTTTACCATTTACAAATAAGCGTGGTGGAGCAGGAACTGCAGTGGTTATTCCAATGGTACATAAGACGGATGAGTCACAGCGTTCTCATTTTATTACATTTGAAGCAACTATCCCTGATGCACCAAGAGCAGATGAGATCGTTGTAGCAATAGCCGTTTCTACAGGAGCCCGCCCTCATCCTAGGACAGGAAATCGTCATCAAGATATGGTTGAAATGGGGCTTGTCTAATGCCATATGCAGAGTATGATCAGGGAAGTATTCGATATGAAGAAAAGGGAAATGGTGAACCGCTAATTCTTATTCATGGTGTCGGCTTAGATCATACAATGTGGAATCAGCAATTGGAAAACCTGTCGGAATCTTTCCGCGTTATCGTATACGACATGGTCGGGCATGGAGGATCTGAGCATCCTCCCGGCCCTTATTTCCTTCCTCAATTTGTCGAACAGTTAGCCGCACTAATGAACTACTTAAATATCGAGAAAACCCATCTCGCTGGATTTTCTATGGGTGGTATGGTTGCACAAGCATTCGCATTAAAATACAAAGAAAAATTGAAAACGTTAACAATTATGAATGCAGTTGCCAATCGAACGGAAGAACAGCGAAAAGCCATTTTAACAAGAGTGGAAGAAGTAGAAAAAACAGGACCTATGGCAACAATTGAACCAGCCATTCAACGATGGTTTAATCCAGATTTCCTAAACATGCAGGAAGAAACTGTGAGTAGGATTCGAAAAAGACTGCAGACAAATGACCCCAATTCGTATTTAGCGGCATATACACTTTTTGCAACGGCAGATACACAATTATGGTCAAAGCTCCATCAAATTGATTTGCCGACTTTCATTATCACTGGTGAGCATGATGTCGGTTCAAATCCCGAGATGGCAAGACAAATACATGAAAAAATAGCACATTCTGAAATAATGATTGTACCGAATATGAAGCACATGCTACCAGTAGAGGGATACGAAATTGTGAATGAAGTGATTCGTATGTTCATAGATAAACAAATCATATCGGTAAAGTAGAGGGGGACAGAACGTGAAAGAGCTGAGAAAGTACCAAATGTATATTAATGGAGAGTGGGTTGACTCATCAAGTGGCGAATATTTCGCTAGCTACAATCCTGCAACCGAAGAAGCATGGTGTCAGGTCGCAAAAGGGACGACTGAAGATGTAGATCGTGCTGTTCAAGCTGCTCACCATGCGTTCTTACATTCAGAATGGGCCAATATGACATTTACAGAACGAGGCCGCCTCGTTCGCAAGCTAGGTGAGCTAATTGCTGAGCATGCCGATGCACTAGCTGAAGTAGAAACATTAGATAACGGGAAATTAATAAGAGAAATGCGTGGTCAAGTAAATTATTTACCGGAATTTTTTTATTACTATGCAGGGCTTGCTGATAAAATTCATGGTCAAACTCTACCAATCGATAAAAAAGATATGTTTGCTTTTACATCAAAAGAGCCATTAGGAGTAGTAGCAGCCATTACTCCTTGGAATTCTCCACTTTATTTAACAACGTTGAAACTTGCACCTGCTCTTATTGCGGGTAACACTATCGTGATTAAACCTTCAGAAATGACTTCAGCGTCTCTTTTAGAACTAGTCAAGCTAGTTGAAAAGGCTGGTTTTCCATCAGGTGTCGTCAATGTCGTTACCGGCTTTGGAATGCCTGTAGGTGATGCACTGACTTCACATCCCCTTGTAAGACGAATTGCTTTTACGGGAGGTTCAGAATCTGCTCGTCATATTGTACGGAATTCAGCTCAAAACTTTGCACAATTATCGCTTGAACTTGGTGGGAAATCACCCAATATTGTGTTTGAAGATGCCAATCTAGATAATGCAGCAATGGGGATTATAGCTGGTATATTCGGTGCTTCAGGACAAAGCTGTGTCGCTGGTTCACGTGCATTTTTACATGTTGATATTTACGATCAAGTAATGGAGAAACTTGTTGATCGTGTATCAAAAATTAAAATTGGTGACCCTTTTCAAGCTGATACAGAAATGGGACCACTAGCAACTCACGCTCAATTGGAACGTATGGAACAATATGTGTCGATTGGTTTAGAGGAAGGCGGCAAGCTTGTACACGGTGGAAAAAGACCTGAACATTTAGAAAAAGGTTGGTATTTTGAGCCGACAATCTTTGAACATACCGATAATAAGTCGCGCATTACAAAAGAGGAAATTTTTGGTCCTGTTTTAAGTGTGATTCCTTTTAAAGATGAAGATGAAATTATTCAACTAGCAAACAGCACTGATTATGGATTAGCTGCTGGTATTTGGGCAAGTGATATTGCAAGAGCTCACCGAGTAGCAAAGGCGATTCGTGCAGGAATCGTATGGGTGAATACATATCGAAGCATCTCCCCAATCGCTGCAATTGGAGGATCTGGACTAAGTGGGTATGGCAGAGAAGGCGGATATGAAGCAATTAATGAATATATGCAGGACAAAACAGTTTGGATCAATACATCATCTGAACCTATGCCAGATCCGTTCATAATGAGGTAAAAACAGTCGTACTGTAAAGCACTCTTTATAGAAGATGTTATCGTCAGGAGGAATGAATAATGAAATTACTAGGTATTTCAGGAACTATTACAGGATCAAAAACCAAAATTGTTGTTGAAAAAGTTTTAGAGGAAGTAAAAAAAAATCACCCTGAAATCCAAGTAGAATTGCTTGATTTGAAAGAATATGATGTTCAGTTCTGCGATGGGCGTGATCCATCAACGTATACGGGGGATACAAAAAAAGTAATTAATCTTATTTCGTCAGCAGATTTTTATATTGTCGGTACACCAATTTTCCAAGGTTCATATACAGGAGCTCTAAAAAACTTGTTTGACTTAGTCGATCCGAAAGTTTTTCGTAATAAAGTGATGGGGTTTGTTGCGACAGGAGGAACATATCAACATTATTTGGTTATTGAAAACCAATTAAAACCAATCGCAGGGTATTTACGTGCTTATACAGCTCCAAGCTATGTTTATGCCCATAAGGACCATTTTTTCCAAGACGAATTGGTCGATGAAGAAGTAATAGAACGTGTGACATACTTAGCAAAAGAACTTGTTTTTATGCAAAAATCACTAAAAGCAGTATCGGAAACAGTAGGAGAATTAAATTGACAGTGATTGCGGGTAAAGTGATAAGGGGAAATCAGATTGGTCGTACGATTGGATTTCCGACAGCTAATCTTTTTATTGATACAGAGGATCCGTATTTAACAAAGGGTGTATATGGAGTTAAGATTTGGCATAAAAACATCCAATATGATGGAATCATGAATGTAGGGGTTCGTCCTACTATTAATAAAGAAGATTTACAAGTTCATTATGAAGTTCATATTTTTAATTTTAATCAAATTATTTATGGTGAAGAACTAAAGGTAGACGTTTTCTTTTTCGTAAGGGAGGAAACATCCTTTGGCTCTATAAATCAGCTAGTGTTACAAATCAAGAAGGATATTGAACTTGTAGAAAATAGATTTAAATTAGAATGTGTCAATTAAAACGTTTTTTCGGTTAGGGGGAACAAAATGATATCAAATGCCGATGAAATGATTCATTTAACTGATTTTTCATTCATTCAACTATGTAATGAGAAATATGGCGTGAATAGAGGTATATATAACACTATTGATTCTTGGTTTTACAATAAAGGAATAGAAAATATTTTAGAACGTCGTAGAAATATTTTATTTTTTCTCGAATCCCTTAATGAAAAAACGGAAACAAAAAATCTCCGTCCAAAGTTTGGAAGTGGAGGTTTAACATTAAAACTACAAGAATATTTTTCTACATTGGGTAAGAATGACGTTTTAAAAATTGTTTCTAATCTTTAGAGAAATCTCTAGTTCATGAAGGAAGGTATGGTAGATCAAATGACTTTTGTAGATAAAGTGACTAGAAAACATTTATTAATTGGTGGAGAATGGATAGAAGCGAAGGAATACAGTATATTACGCTCTCCTTACTCAGGAGAAGTCATAGCTGAAATCCCTCTGGCAACAGAGGCTGAAGTCGACCAAGCTATTGAAGCGGCTCGCGAAGCTAAGAAAGTGATGGCGAAAATGCCAGCCCATCAACGTGCAAAAATCTTGGAAACATTGGCACAACTTCTTGAAGTTCGTGCAGAGGAAGCAGCTCAAATAATATCTATTGAATCAGCCAAGCCGATCACAACAGCGAAGGGAGAGGTAGCTCGAACCATTGAAACCTACAAGTTTGCTGCAGAGGAAGCAAAACGAATTCATGGAGAAACAATTTCATTAGACGCTGCTCAAGGTGGTGAAAATCGCCTTGGTTACACTGTGCGTGAACCAATTGGAATTATTGGGGCAATTACCCCTTTCAATTTTCCTATGAATCTAGTCTCTCACAAAGTTGGTCCGGCTATTGCTGCAGGGAATACAATTGTACTAAAGCCTGCAGGTCAAACACCACTATCCTCATTTTTCATTGCTGAGCTCTTGCAAGAAGCTGGATTACCAGCAGGAGCATTGAATGTGGTCACAGGATCAGGGCGAATAGTCGGCGATAAGTTGGTTACTGATCCTAGAGTAAGCATGATTACCTTTACTGGAAGTCCAGGGGTTGGAATTGGGATCCGTAATAAAGCAGGTTTGAAGCGTGTGACGTTGGAGCTAGGATCTAATGCTGCTGTTATTGTTGACAAAGGAGTCGATATCGATAAGATTATTGCTCGCTGTGTGACGGGTGCGTTTTCGAACCAAGGGCAGGTATGTATTTCGTTACAAAGAATTTATGCTCATGAAGAAATCTATGATTCTTTCATTGAAAAGTTTATCGAGGCAACGAAACGATTAACAATAGGGGATCCACTTGATCCAAAAACGGATGTTTCCGCTCTAATTTCTTCAAATGATGTTGAAAGAACTCTCAATTGGATTGAAGAGGCAAAACAAGGTGGAGCCAATATAGCTACAGGTGGAAAAGCAGAAGGCAATATTCTTCATCCAACAGTTATATTAAATGCTGACACTCGCTTAAAGGTATCCTGCCAGGAAGTATTTGCTCCAATTGTTTTAATCAATAAGGTTCAATCTATTGAAGAAGCAATTGATTTCGTCAATGACTCCAATTATGGTCTGCAAGCTGGAATTTATACAGACAATGTCCATACAGCATTAGATGCAGCAGAAAATTTACACGTTGGTGGAGTCCTGATCAACGACATTCCAACATTCCGTGTCGATAATATGCCATACGGTGGTGTGAAGGAAAGTGGAACAGGTCGTGAAGGCTTAAAATATGCGGTTGAAGAAATGACAGAAATGAAGCTGGTTGTCTGGAATCGAAATTAGGGAGTGGAAAAGCATGGCTTATTATGCAGCAATTTTACATATGATTGATGCTGAAAAAAATAAAGAAGTGCGACCACGTCATATCGAGTATTTAGATGAACTTGATGAAAAAGGGAAAATTTTTGCAAGAGGGCCTTTTGCGGATGGATCAGGCGGTTTAGTTGTATATATTGCAGATACATTTGAAGAAGCTCTTTCGTTAGCGGAAAATGATCCACATGTCATCCATAGAGTGCGCAGGCTTGAATTAAAAGAATGGACAATTTAATAAAGAGTGGCTTTGTGGGTTCTGGTGCAAAGATGATTTCAAAAAAACATAGGACATGAATTTCTTGCTAACTTACGGATTATGATGCGATGCCAAACAGTTTATCAATGAATTCTTTTCGATTTTGGACAGACTTCACCTGCTGTTGGTGAACCTGTCCTTTTTTCATCATATGCAAGGCTTCAATGCCACGTACTATTGAAGTAGCAGTTTCATACGTTTTGAATCCTAGCATGGAGCGTACTCTTTTCTTAATGAAACGATGATCTTGTTCTACGATATTATTGAGATATTTCACTTGTCTCATTTGGATGCCTTCAGGCACCTTTTGCTCGTCTTTTAGCTGTTGAATGGCTACAGGATACGCTGGATTTTTATCGACAGTGATGACACGAGGCTTAGAAACATGAAAAAAACGCAAAGCTTTCTTGAAGAAGCACTTTGCAGCCTTTTGGTCTCTTGTTTTGCTTAGGTAAAAGTCAATGGTGTTTCCTTCAGAATCCACTGCACGATACAGATACATCCATTGCCCTTTTACTTTGATATACGTTTCGTCCACTCTCCATGAATCATTTGTACGTTTTAGATGACGGCGAAGTCGCTTGTCTAATTCAGGACTATACTGATGAACCCAACGCATAATGGTCGTGTGAGCCATCGATAATCCCCGTTCCTCCATCATTTCCACAAGATTACGAAAGCTCAAGTTGTATTGTAGGTACCATCTGACAGTAAGAAGAATAATATCGGGTTGATAATGTTTCCACTTGAATAAATTTTGCTTTTCCATACTGAATACCATCCCTTTTCTAGATTGATAGTATCAGTATGTCCAAGATTTAGAGATTACTTGCAAGTGTCTTAAAGTCTTTGTACCAGAACCCTTTGTTATCCATGATAATTACTCCTTAAAACTTTTTACTAGCAGTATTGCATAGCAAATTTTAAGATATTCACGGACACAAAGAAATTAGCTAAAATTAGTACTGAATCGAGGATATTTTGGTTTTACCACCGCGATAGCGGTTTTGTCCAATATACATTATATTCACTAGTTACGGCAGTATCTTATTTTAACTAGTCATATAATGTGTAAAGTAGGTTCTTATTTTAGTAGGATTCCCCACTTTTAACTCAGCATATAAGGTTCTGGTGCAAAAACTTCAGGGCAATTGCAACTAATCTCTAAATTTTGGACATACTGATACTATTACTCTAAAAAAAGGGGCATGATCAGTATGGAAAACCAAAATGTATTCAAATGGAAACATTATCAGCCTGACATTATTTTATTAACAGTGAGATGGTACCTACGGTACAACTTAAGTTTTCGTGATTTGGTGGAAATGATG
>NZ_JAIQUM010000108.1 GCF_020075705.1 Metabacillus rhizolycopersici
AGACACTAAAAACACTTTTAAATTCAATTATAGATTACTTAAAATCAAAAGATCCCTAAGCACTATTTGCAAAGGGATCTTCTGTAATAATTGTTGAATTCCTATTAATATATCATTCCAACTAGTTGAAATGATAGTCAAAAAATATTCCATTAAATCAGAATTTACAATAACTAATCTACTCTCTTGAAAAGATAAGGTGTATAAAAGACCTTCTTAGAGATTTGGTTTTGGTTACCTTTAAGGCAACACGAAAAATATATAAATTTAGTCTTGCAATTCTATTGGCGAATTGCTACATAAGTAGATATAGAAAGAAGGAGTTTAAAAATGTTGATATATAAGGACTTTAAGAGTTTAAATGTAACATAGCTTGTGTTACATATAACGACTTATCAATTTAACGCTACAAAGAAAAATAGTATATACAGCAGAATGAACAGACCACCCTATAATAAGAGTGCCCTTTTTATGTCGAAACTTGTTTTCTAGTAATATTTGAAAATGTAAGCGTTTTCTGTTATGGTAATAATGGGTTGGATGGCACGTGTGGCTGTCATAGTATCTGGCGTAGGTGGGGCCGATATCGGAAGAGGACTTAGATAAAATATCCTTTTTTAGTTGAATAAAATCATAGATAAACAATAAACCCCTTGGGCACCAAAGGGGTTATTTTGGTGTAGCTGCCTCTAAGAAGTTTTATGTTAACTAGGTTTGTATTCAATATACATGGATAATAAAGCAAATGTACCCAACCTCTTTTTTTTCGATAATTAGCCTTATGTAGACTAGAAATGTATTGGTTATACAATGGATTAAACCGAACAGCAGTTGTAGAGTTACTAGAGTTTAAACTAAATGTAGTCGAAAATAGTCAAGTAAAACACAGCAAAAAATACAGATAGTATTAATGCCCAAAGCGTATGGACATGATGAAGTCTTACCATTGGAAACATTATTATGACAAATAAAAATGACCATCCCAAATGCCATCCATTGTGATAGGATAATATCCCAAACCATTCGCCTATCCACTCTAATAACATAAAACTAAGTATCCATTTTAATGTGTAAGTAATTTGTTTCTTAATTCTACTAGGATAATTAGACAAAAAAACAAAAGCTATTAAAGGGTTTATGATGAGATTGTGTATAAAATGAACATTCATAAGATTAAAAATAGAATCTTCTTCAAGTTCCCACAAATGATAATGACTATGTGAAATAAACTCGTAAAGGAAAGTTGATAAAGATATATATAGCATTGTGGGGTAATATTCTTCCCAGTTTTTCCAATCACCCTTCAATAAAGAAAATAACATAACTAGGATAACAAGGATTAGGTTCATTTATTTTCTCCTATTTACAAACTAGTTCATATTATTAACATTAAATTACAAATTATACCAATCCGTTGATTGAACGGAGTTCAAAGCATTTTAAGAGTCAGTATAAAAAGGGATCTCCAGTCGAAGATCCCTTTTTCATTGCCGATAAGCGTGATGATGTCAATTAGATTTGTATGAAGTATGCATAAACTTATTTGTTTTTTAACTAAAATTTAATGACGTTAAAAGTGAGGTATTAAGGAATGACCATCTCTCAAACATTAACCTATTTAAATAAGCTTTAATCCACTTATTAAAATGATCGTAGCCATTACAGTTTGGAGAGGCTTAGCAGGAAATTTGGCAGATAATCTGCTGCCTATTAACACTCCCGGGATTGATCCTATTAGCAAATTAGCTGTCAACGTATAGTCAACACTTCCAAAACTAGCATTTAATATACCTGCAGCGGTTACTAAAAAAAAGGCGTGTGCAATATCTGTTCCTACTAACTCAGAAGTTTTCATTCTGTATAAGTATAACATAGCAATGGCAAATAAAGATCCAGATCCAATGGATGTTAGTCCCACTATAAAACCAAAGATAACACCTATGAGAATGGTTTGTGTTTTCTTTTTTTCAAGAGGTTGCATTTGCCAACGATTAGGCCGTATCTTCTTATCAAAAAAGACTCGAATAAGAATAGAAATAGCTACTAAAGTCAAAACATATCCAAGTGCATGTTTAATAATTTGCTCCTGATGTTGGTGAAATGCTGGAAAAAGATGAAGAGTCCCAATCGCAATTACAGCACTAGGAATACTACCTAACGCCAAATATTTTACCAATTTGAAATTAATGGTACCTTGTTTCCAGTGTTGACCTAGTCCGAATAGTTTTGTAATGGAATTATAAACAAGGTCTGTTCCTACTGCGACGGAAGGATTTATACCTAATACTATTAAAAGAGGGGTCAAAAGAGCTGCTCCTCCCACTCCTGTTAGTCCTACTAAAATTCCTACCACTAATCCCATAATCGCGATACTGACGCTCATCTTGTTGCCTCCAATTCAATTAAATCCTAGTATGTTTATATGATTATAATGCATTAGTATACTCCAGTAAATAATATTCTGAATATTTTTGATTCAGTCTATTTACATACAACACTTTATGTATCTGCCTTCTTAGGGGTGTAACTATCGTTAGAAAGGAAAAACAAAAAGGATTAGGTACCTTTTGGATACCCAATCCTTTTTGTTACCGATAATTAGCTCTATGTTAACTGGATTTGTATAGAGTATTCATTTCTAGATCCTCATAAGGTTATAGCATTTTGACTGTTCTTCTCTTTTAGAGATTAGTTGCAAGTATTTTGTAGCTTTTGTACCAAAACAAAAGGACCTGTTAAATATTCCCTTATATATATATATTAAAAGGGAACGTTCAAGTCAAAACGGGAGAGAAGGAATGGGCATGAAAAAGTTTAAAATGAGTGTCGTGGCATTGGTAGTTGCGTTGTTGATCCCATCTTCTACATTTGCAAGCGGCTGGGATTACTTAGGAGAAGAATCTCTTTTTTCTAATGGTGATGAAAGTGATGTGTATGCCTCTACTGGTGGAGATTATAAGATTTGTCGGGATCCTTACGTGGGTCCAGCTGGTAAGTTAAAAGTTGAATTATGGGAGTACGATCCTGAAAGTTATAATGATTATGTAGGAACAAGATATATAGAACGAGGCAAATGTGGGTATTTCTGGGGTATTGGTAAATTTGTTGATGGAGGAAATGAAGCGGAATTTTTTGCGAAATCAAAGACTGACAGTGATATGCATTTAATCTTTTATGATTAATTCACTAACTGAATGAAAAAGGGATCTCCAGTCGAAGATCCCTTTTTCATTGCCGATAAGCGTGATGATGTTAACTAAAAAATTAGAAGTTTTTAAACATCTGATTCTAAAAAGTTCTGCAATAAACACCAGTTGAAATAAATTAATCGGTCTTCAGCAATCCGATTATGATTGTAGAGGAATGGATTTTCTGAATCATCTAATTTAGTGTAAACTGAATTCACATAGCGATTTAAAGGATTTATTATACAATAAATTTTATATATACTTAAACCATTATGAGTAAAAATAATATGGAGGAAACTAACATGACAAAGATAAATAAAATGGAGTTGCCACTAGAACAGCGTGAAGAATTACTAGAAGCATTGAAGGCCCGTTTTGAGAAAAACATGCACCGCCATGAAGGTGTTGAATGGGATAAAGTCCAAGCAAAGCTGGATGCTAATCCTGAAAAACTGTGGTCGCTTAATGAAATGGAGATAACTGGTGGTGAACCGGATGTTGTTGAATATGATAAAAAGAAGGACGAATATATTTTTTATGATTGTTCAGCGGAAAGTCCTAAAGGTCGCAGAAGTGCTTGTTACGACCGTGAAGCGCTGGAGTCAAGGAAAAAACATAAACCAGAAAATAACGTTATTGATATGACAACTGCCATGGGCATTGAACTTTTAACAGAAGAACAATATCGAGCGTTGCAGAAACTTGAAAATTTCGATAGGAAAACCTCGAGTTGGGTGCAAACTCCCTCTGATATTAGAGAACTCGGCGGTGCCCTTTTTTGCGACTATCGCTATGGGCATGTATTCGTGTATCACAATGGTGCGGACTCCTACTATGCTGCCAGAGGGTTCCGTGGCTCGTTAAGGGTCTAAATTTTGCATAGAAGGCTAAATTTGAATTTGAGAGCGGATTAACTAGGGAAAGGATTTCATTTCATTCTTCAACTATCGGATGCGTTTATTTAAGAATGCGTCTTTTCGTGTATTGGACTAGATTGTGGAACAAACTTATAAATGATGAATATTTGTACTTAAACGCAACTGGAAGTCTCACTTTATAGAAAAGTAGGAATGATGTACAAAAAGAATAAGCCGTTACGTAAATCTGTTCAAGTATGTATTGAGGAGTTTAGTACATTCAGGTGTGATGACGAATAAGCCCATAACATTTCGGTTATGGGCTTATTTGTATCATTCATTTTTACTAGTAACAATAGAAGCTAATAATCTCCTAGAGTAACGCCTTCTTTTTTTGTTTTCTACATTTTGAAATAAGTTATAAATTATACATAAAAGGTAAATTTTAATAAAATTAGTACCAGGTGCTAGTAACAAGTGTTAAAATTGTGTTAAGTCATAAAATGAGGTGAACTGTTATGTTTAAATCGAAAGCTCATATTACTGCAAGCGGTTCATATGTTCCTGAAATAAAATTAACAAATGATGATTTAGAAAAAATGGTCGAAACGAACGACGAGTGGATTGTTCAACGTACAGGAATTAAAGAGTCATTCGTGAAGTGAAGAGCTACAAGTGTTTAGCTAAGAGAGTTACAATAGCACTTTTTATATGAAAAGTTACTTATTTTAACAGGAGATTGGAATGGAAATTTCATTGATTAGACATGGAAAATCTAAGCATATAGAAAATACTCGAATAACTTGTAAAGAATTTCAAGAATGGGCTGAAAAGTATGATAGCAGTGGGGTTTTTGAAGAAAGTAGTTACCCACCAGTAACACTTGAAAAAATAGCAACAGCAAATGTTGTGATGACAAGCGATTTGAAAAGGTCAATAGAATCAGCAAGTTTATTGAATCCAAATCAAAAAGTCTTTTCTGATGCTTTATTTAGGGAAACAGAATTACCTGCCTTCCCAAGAATATTGAGGTTGAAATTGAGTCCAAATAGTTGGACAGTCATTTTAAGGTGTCTATGGTTCAGTGGATATTCAAGACAATGTGAGTCTTTGGTAAATGCAAAACAGAGAGCAAAACAAGCAGCTGAACAATTAGTGAAGTATGCAGAGAAGTATAACTCAGTTGTTTTAGTTGGACATGGATTTTTTAATAGATTGATATCTGAAGAACTAATGAAAATGGGTTGGGAAGGTAAAGGGAAATCAAGTGTTAAACACTGGAGTTGTACGACATATTCGTTATTGAACTAAGCACATGAGTTTTTCATTAAGGACTAAAATACTAATGGATATCTTCAAAATATTGGTTATGGGAGGTGCATTGATTTTGGATACTCAAAAAATGAAAGATGTTATTAGACATCGTTATCCATTTCTTTTAGTAGATAGGATTTTGGAATTAGACGAAGGAAAAAGAGCAATAGGGATAAAAAATGTGACAGCCAATGAGCCTTTTTTTAATGGACATTTTCCTGATTATCCTGTTATGCCAGGTGTATTAATTGTTGAGGCATTAGCTCAAGTAAGTGCAGTTATTATGCTAACTAAAGAAGGAAATCAAGGGCGATTGGGGCTTTTAGCAGGTATAGATAAATGTCGTTTTAAAAAGCAAGTAAAGCCAGGAGATCAAATTCGTCTTGAAGTTGAAATCGTTCGATTAAAAGGCCCTATTGGGAAAGGAAAAGGTATCGCTACCGTTGATGGAGAATTAGTCTGCGAGACAGAACTGATATTTGCATTCGGTGATTAAAAGCCTTTAAAAAATGATAGAGACTGAGGTGAGGATGTTGAGAAGCGGGGAAGAAATAATGGAATTAGGAATGAAGTTTGCGCTTAACTGTGAAAAAATTAGACTCTTTACTCTGGAGGGGTCACGAACAAATACCAATATTCCGAAAGACGATTTTCAAGATTATGATTTTAGTTATTTTGTTACGGATTTTCCCGAACGAGAAAGCCTACTTCTTCAGAGGTGGGATGATAGTGAGGTTGAAACAGGCGTATCTTTAGATACGTTAATGTTTCAACTTTTTTGTTCTTTAAACGAGCGTATTCTTTGAATTGGAAACTGATGTTCTTATATAATTGAACTATAAATTTAGTTTAAAAATGGGAAAGGAGGAAAAACATGTTTGTAACTCACTCATTCAAAATACCTTACGATGAAAAATTATATTCAGAATTAAGGTTCATGCAACGAGAAGCTGCTTCCGTTTGGAATGATATTGTCAGAGAAGCAACATCTTATTATTTTGCTTTCAAAAAGTGGTTGAGTAAAACGGAAATACAAACAGTACGGAAGCAAACGTATAATCTTCATTCTCAAACTGTTCAAGCCATCGCAGATAAGTATGAAGCGAATCGTGAAACGATACGTAAATTGAGAAAAACTAATAAAAAGGCAAAATATCCATGGAAAAGAAAATACTATTATTGTATTCCATTAAAGAAAGCTTCAATGGATATTTCAATTGAAACAATTAAAATTAAAAAATCCGAATACGAACTATCACTTCCAGAATTATTAATTAAAAAGAAAAAGAAGAATTGGAATGAAAAGTACCCTAAGAAGAACAAATCTATTTCGATTCCTAATCTTTCAAAAGAAAATTTAAAAAATTGTAACTATGCTGAGGTTGTTTGGCGAAACGGAGCATACTGGTTTTGTTATTCTGTTTCCGAACCAGAAAAAGATATTTCCTCTCTTAAATTTAAAGTGGCAGGTGGAGATTTAGGTGAAATCCACGCTATAACGGTAGCTACTGAAGACAAAGCTTTATTGTTGTCAGGTCGAGCGATGCGTAGTATATCGCAATTCAGAGCAAAGGCATTAGCCGATTTGAGTAAGAAAATGTCTCGTTGTAAAAAGGGCTCTCGACAATGGAAGAAATATAAAAAAGCAAGAGTAAGAATTCGTCAAAAGACAAAAAATTCACTCGAAGAGTTAGAGCATAAAACAACAAAAGAAGTTGTTTCTTTTTTAGAAAAAGAAAATGTGACTAACCTTGTAATCGGGAACGTGTCTGGTATTGAAAAGAATACAAAGAAAAACGGAAAAAAGAAACGAAAAAACACTAAAAAAAGACGACAACAGTTATCTCTTTGGAATCAGGGTAAAATCAAGCAGAAATTAAAGTACAAAGCCCAACTAAAGGGTATAACTGTTGAAGAGACAGAAGAAAGTTATACATCTCAGGATTGTACGTTTTGCGGTAGCCGACATCAAGCAAGCGGAAGAAATTTCAAATGTTCTGTTCATAAAACAGAAATCCATCGTGATATTAATGGAGCGAAAAATATGGCGCGTAAGAAATATCACATGGAAATAAAACCACTTATTTCGGTTCTATATAAACAACCTGTTTGGTATAAAAGATTTTTGTCAATGGAGGAAAGACAAAAAACAAAACATCCAAATGATAAACCTAAAAAGGAAAAAAGTATCGCCGTACGGACGGCGTAGTAGGCACAGACCTTGCCCTTTTGATAGACCGTTTTTCTCTATCGAAAGTTGTTCGCCCAAGTTTCGCCTCTGCTACTTCTTTTGGGAGTTTGTAAGTGAAATGTTTGCGAAAAAGAATCCCATTGCTTTAGCTGTGGGAGTGGTCAAGGATATGGATTATTTCAAAAAAAGTGATGATTGGTTAAGTTATTTTGGTGACAGGATCATGATGCAACAACCAGAAGCAATGGAATTATATCCGCCTGAATTAGGGAATTGGTACTCGTATCTGATGATTTTTGAAGATGGTACGAAAATTGACCTTACACTTATTCCACTTAATGAATATGAAGACTATTTCAAAAATAGTGATGGACTAGTTGAAGTGTTATTAGATAAAGATAACCTTATTCAAAATACAGTTATGGCGACAGATAGCATGTACCACATTCAAAAGCCAAGTGAACAATCATTTGATGACTGTTGTAATGAGTTTTGGCTAACATCTACATATGTTGTAAAAGGTCTTGCTAGAAGGGAAATTCTTTTTGCTATTGATCTTATGAATAGGGCATTTCGTCCAAGTTTGCACACGATGTTGCGGTGGAAGGTTGGAATGGAAACGGATTTTTCTTTAAGCATAGGAAAATCTGATAGGTTCTTAAAAAAATATGTTTCTGAAGACATATGGAATAAAGTTTTATCTACTTACGATATGGGATCATATCCAAAAATGTGGGAAGCGCTTTATACTAGTATTGAATTATTTAGAGAAGCTTCTCACTGTATCGCAGAAACATATGGTTATAAATATCCTGATTATGATGAAAAAGTGAGCATATATATAGAAAGAATTCGTCAAAAATATACCCAATTACTATAATTGTGAAGGATCAAAACGATGCAAGTCTTATTTCTATCATACATATGATTAGCAAAGAAAGGGGATTTACGATCTATGTGGAGGAATTATATCCAATCGGTCACATCTGGTTATCAATTTAAAGAACCTGCAACTAAATCAGAAATTGGTCAAATAAAAGAGAAATTACAAGTTGATTTACCAGCCGAATTAAGAGAGTTATTTAATGAAACGAATGGAGTGTTTGATGAGTACCATTGTCCGCTAATTTGGTCAATCGATCAGATCGTCAAGGACAACTTGTTCTTTAGAAATTTCGCTGATTATAAGGACATTTTCATGCCATTTGATCATTTACTCTTCTTTTCTGATGCTGGAAATGGTGATTTATTTGGATATCGGATATTAAACGGAAGTATCCAGACAGAGGATATTTTTGTTTGGGATCATGAATCGGATAGTAGAAAGTGGATTGCTTCTTCTCTAAAGGACTTCATTGAAGGATGGGCGAATGATAGAATTTCTGTTTAGGTGCCGCATCTTCATATACAGTGGCTGAAATGGAGTATATTTGAAAAATTCACAATCACTACACAAGTCATATGAAGACTGGAGTATACGTAGAATAAGTATAGTTCAAAACAATTTCTCTCCAGAGCAAATCGCTTGAAAACAAACTAATTCATGGATATAGTTAGCATACTAACTAGTTACTACTGAAAGAAGGTGGTCTATTGATTGAGGACGAAATTCGGGGAATTCTTGATGAACTATCGGCAAAAACGCGGAGGAATTATTCGGAAATGTTGCGCGAGCTCGGTCTTCATATAGGTCAAGATCAGCTATTATGCCGATTGTGGAAAGAGGATGGTGTTACACAGAGCCAGTTAAGCGAACGGTTGACTTGTGAACCTCCAACTGTTGCCAATATGGTAAAGGCATTGGAAAACTACGGTTTAATCTACCGACATCGTGATCAATTAGATGCTAGAGTCAACAGAGTCTATTTAACACCTAAGGGTCAGGACCTAAAAGAGCCGATTGAAAAGGTTTGGAGAAAGCAGCAGGATAAATTATTGGATGGAATGTCATCTGAGGAGCTTTTAGTCTTAAAAAAGCTTTTAAAGAAAATGGCTGAGAATCTATCATAAGCTCGGCTTTTTATCCCACCTTAACGGGCAGTAAAACTCTTAACGAAAGATTGGAGAGAAGCAAAGAGGATAAGTGGGAAATAACTGCCCGTAAAAGATCCGACGAAGGACAGGACGTCCAAGTCAGGTGAAGCCACAGGATGTGGCGTTTTGAGCGTGATAAGTCTCGCTAACCATCAGTGGGGGATGAAGAAAACCCCCACTGATGGAAGTCTCACTTTACGAAAATCATTAGCATGCTAATTGTTTTCTAGATAATAGAAGTGGAAAACGATTTGTTCACAACTTGTCCTGACGTAAAGAGATTTCAAATATAAAAATGAAGGAGCTTGATGATTCATGAAAGTTTTCGTTGTTGGAGCAAATGGACAGATTGGAAAACACCTTATAAATCTATTAAAAGATAGTAAGGAACATACAGTAAGAGCGATGGTTAGAAAGAAAGAACAAGCGGATGCTTTTGAAAAGGTAGGAGTAGAAACAAGACTAGCAGATTTAGAAGGAAGTGTGGATGAAATCGTAGAAGCTGCAAAAGGCTGTGAAGCTATTGTCTTTACTGCTGGCTCTGGCGGACATACGGGTGCTGACAAAACACTTTTAATCGATTTGGACGGAGCGGCAAAAACAATCGAAGCTGCTCAGAAAATCGGCATTAAGCGTTTCGTTATGGTCAGTGCGATTCATGCCCATAGACGAGAAAAGTGGAGCAGTATCAAACATTATATGGTTGCCAAGCATCACGCGGACAAAATCCTTGAACAAAGTGGCTTAACTTATACAATTATCCGCCCTGGTGGCTTATTGAATGAGCCGGGTACTGGAAAGGTGTCAATTGCGGAGGATTTAGAAAGAGCCTCGATTCCACGTGAAGATGTAGCGCAAACGATTGTGACGGCTTTACCGATGGAAAATACTTTTAACCGTTCATTTGACCTTGTGTCTGGTGAAGAGGTGATTTCAGATGCATTGAATAGGATTTAAGCATTCAGATGGACGAAAGAAACTCGATTTGCTAATGGAATAAGCTGATTGGAGGAATGTGAAAAAATGAGATTAAGTATTTTGGACCAAGCCCCTATTACGAGGGGAAATAAGGCTACGGATGCATTGAAAAACGCGGAGGAATTGGCCATTTTAGGCGATGAATTAGGCTATCATCGAATGTGGATGGCAGAGCATCATGGAACAAACGATTTTGCAAGTTCAGCTCCTGAAGTGACGGCAGCTCATTTGGCTGCGAAAACGAGAAAGCTTCGAATCGGCACTGGGGGAGTGATGATGATGCATTATTCTCCATTAAAACTAGCTGAGGTGTTTAAAACGTTAAGTGCATTTTCACCGGGTAGGATTGATTTTGGAGTTGGGCGAGCTCCTGGAGGGGATAACCATTCTATGTATGCATTATCGGAAGGACGCCAACCGATGTTTAACAATATGTATGAAAAATTTGATACGGCCCTGCAATTGATCAACGATGAAGTACCTAGAGATGGATTGTATAATAAAACAATTGCTACACCATCCCAAGTTAAATTACCAGAAGCTTGGTTGTTAGGTTCGACTGGTAATAGCGCGATTCAGGCAGGGAGAAGGGGAATTGGCTATTCCTTTGCACAGTTTTTCAATGGAGAGATGTCCACTGACATTTTAGATGCGTATCGCAATAGCTTTCAATCTTCAGCTTTTATGGAGAAACCGCAAATCAGTGTGACCTATATGGTGACAACAGCCGAAACAAAAGAAGAAGCTGAATTCCAAGCAAAGCCTCAAGATATTTGGCGTTTACTCTTTATGAAGGGTAGGCTCGCACCGCTTTTGACACCTGAGGAGGCCCGTGATTATCCATTGACGGAAATCGATCATATGACCATTAAAGAAAATCGAAAAGTACATTTAGTTGGGGATGCGAAAGAAATTGCGACGTTGTTACGAGAAGAACAGGAGCAGTATGGATTTGATGAAGCAATGATTGTCAGTATTCCTCATTCACAAGCGAAGCGCCTAGATGTATATCGATTATTGGCACGGGAATTGTTGTAAGTTTGAGTGAAGGAAAGCAAGTGGGATAATTCCAATCATGCTTTAGATTTTCCTGAAAATGAATCTAAAGCATGATAACTATCGATTATTAATTGACTCGATACGGCGCATGTGGAGTGCTGTTCACTACTTGTAAGAAAAGAATAATAGGAGATGCAACAGTGAGAAAAGCCTTTCCATTTGGAAAGGCTTCAGACTGTAGACAAACTCGATGAAAATTGAGTTTGCCTACGGTCTTTTTTGTTTTAAACTAGAAGTAAGAAAAACCTTGAGGTGATGACGATGCTTTCGAAACATAATTCTATTCAACGAGAT